>NZ_RAWM01000068.1 GCF_003668875.1 Corallococcus interemptor
CTGCCCCCGCCGCCCCCGCCGCGCCCAAGCCGTTCTTCGGGAGCTTCGGCGTGGACACGCCGGGCATGGACACCTCCGTCGCCCCGGGCGACGACTTCTACCGCTACGTCAACGGCAAGTGGGCGGACTCCACGGAGATTCCTCCGGACCGCTCCGCCTTCGGCATGTTCACGCGGCTGAACGAGGACGCCACGAAGCAGACGCGCGACCTCCTGGAGGCCGCCGCGAAGTCGGACGCCCCCGCCGGCAGCGAGGACCGCAAGCTGGGGGACTTCTACTCCAGCTTCATGGACGAGGCCGCCATCGAGGCCAAGGGCGCCACGCCGCTCAAGCCGGAGCTGGATCGCATCAACGCCGTCGCCAACCGCAAGGCCCTGGCCGCGCTGCTGGGCACCACCCTGCGCAGCGACGTGGATCCGCTCAACACCGGCAAGGCCACCACGGATCGCCTCCTGGGCCTCTGGGTGGCGGAGGACCTGAACGACCCCAGCCGCTACGCCGCGTACCTCCTGCAGGGCGGCCTGGGCCTGCCGGACCGCGACTTCTACCTGAAGGACACGCCGCGCTTCAAAGAGGTGCGTGAGAAGTACCAGCAGCACATCGCCGCCCAGCTGAAGAACGCCGGCATCCCGGACGCGGAGGCCAAGGCCCGCGCCATCTTTGGCCTGGAGATGAAGATCGCCCAGATCCACTGGTCGGCGCAGGACACGCAGGACGTGGAGAAGGTGAACAACCCCTGGAAGCAGACGGACTTCGCGAAGAAGGCGCCCGGCATGGACTGGGCCGCGTACTTCGCGAGCGCCGGCCTCGCGTCCCAGAAGGACTTCATCGTCTGGCAGCCGTCCGCCATCACCGGCATCGCGAAGCTCGTGGGCAGCGAGCCGCTCCAGACGTGGAAGGACTACCTGGCCTTCCACGCCATCATGCACGGCACCCCGTACCTGTCGAAGGCGTTCGTGGACGCGGGCTTCGACTTCAGCGGAAAGACGCTCTCCGGCACGCAGCAGCTGAGCGACCGCTGGAAGCGCGGCGTGAACTTCACCAACTTCGCCATGGGCGAGGCCGTGGGCAAGCGCTACGTGGAGAAGCACTTCCCGCCCGCCGCCAAGGCGGAGGCGGACCAGATGGTGAAGAACATCCTGGCCGCGCTGGGCCGTCACATCGACGCGCTCGAGTGGATGTCGCCGGAGACCAAGGCCCGCGCCAAGGAGAAGCTGGGCACGGTGCAGGTGGGCATTGGCCACCCGGACACCTGGCGTGACTACTCCGCCCTGGAGATCGTCAAGGGAGACGCCTTCGGCAACGCGGAGCGCGCGGAGCTCTTCGAGACGAAGCGCAACCTGGCCAAGCTGGGCAAGCCCGTGGACCGCAAGGAGTGGTTCATGACCTCCCAGGAGGTCAACGCGCTCAACTCGCCGCAGCAGAACTCCATCATCTTCCCGGCGGCCATCCTCCAGCCCCCGTTCTTCGACCCGAACGCGGACCCGGCCGTGAACTACGGCGGCATCGGCTCCGTCATCGGCCATGAAATCGTCCACAGCTTCGACGACGTGGGCGCGCAGTTCGACGCGAAGGGCAAGCTGGCCAACTGGTGGACGCCCAAGGACCTGGAGCAGTTCAAGGCCGCGGGCAAGGCGCTGGCCGCGCAGTTCAACGCCTACAAGCCGCTGCCGGACATGAACGTGAACGGCGAGCTGACGCTGGGCGAGAACATCGCCGACGTGGCCGGCGTCTCCATTGCGCATGACGCGTACGTGATGTCCCTGGGGGACAAGCCGGCGCCCACGCTGGACGGCTTCACGGGCGAGCAGCGCTTCTTCATGGGCTACGCGCAGGTGTGGCGCACCAAGTTCCGCGAACCCATGCTGCGCCGGCTGCTGGTGACGGATGGCCACTCGCCCGGCATGTTCCGCGCGGCCACCGTGCGCAACCTGGACGCCTGGTACCCGGCGTTCAACGTGAAGGCCGGCCAGGGCCTCTACCTGACGCCGGAGCAGCGCGTGAAGGTCTGGTAGCACCGCAGCACCCGCGCCGGGCGCACGAAGGCCGTGCGTCCGGTGCACCGAGGGGTTCCTCCTGAAAAACCATTGGGGACGAAACTTAAAAGAGCGCGATGCGACAATGTAGGAGTCAGTAGGCCGCGCTCCTCATCCCCCGAGAGGAACACCATGGAAATCAACCGCAAGTCGCCCGCCTCCATCGCCCCCACCGCCAACACGGCCACCTCGCGCGCCCAGGCGCCGAAGGCGAAGCCCCTGACGGTGCGTGACGGCTTCGACTCCCAGGGCGCGCGCCCCTCCAACTTCGTGGACCGCCCCACGGGCCGCCCCGCGACCCCGGGCGCCAGCGTGCCGGCGTCGGCGTTTGCCTTCGGGTCCTCCAACGTCGCGGTGAAGCCGGGCGCGAACAAGGTCGTGGACGCGAAGCAGGTGGATCCGTCCCAGCCCAGGCCGAAGCTCACGGGCGAGCCGGTCATCGCGGTCATCGACGGCGGCGTGGACTACAAGCACTCCGACCTGGACGACGCGATGTGGACGAACCCCGGTGAGGTGGACGGGGACGGCATCGACAACGACGGCAACGGCATCGCGGACGACATCCACGGCTTCAACGTGGGCACCGGCAAGGGCGACCCGTTCAAGGGCGACGGCACGGACCACGGCACGCACGTGGCGGGCATCATCGCCGCGGAGGACAACGGCGAGGGCAACACCGGCATCGCCGCGGGCAAGGCGAAGATTCTCAGCGTGGGCGGCCTGTACGACGGCGCGGACCTGCTGACGAACTTCGAGCGCTCGGTGGACTACCTGGTGAAGATGAAGACCGAGCACGGCGTGAACATCCGCGCCGCGAACGCGAGCTTCGGTGACTCCTACCGCGACGCCGCGTCCCAGAAGCGCTGGGAGGCCGCCATCCAGAAGCTGGCGGACGCGGACATCCTGCTGCTCGCGGCCACGGCCAACGGCAACGGCAGCAACATGAACAACGTGCCGGACATGCCCGCCAACGTGGACCTGCCCAACGTCCTCACCGTGGCGTCCATGGACCGCGACAACGACAAGCTGGCCCGCTTCTCGTCGCACGGCGACAAGGTGGTGGACCTGGCCGCGGTCGGCGAGGACGTGCTCAGCACCGTGCCCGGCAACGACTGGGAGGAGATGAGCGGTACCTCCATGGCCACCCCCACCGTGGCCGCCACCGCCGCGCGCATGTTCGCGGAGAACCCGGACCTGACGGCCGTGCAGGTGCGCGACCTCATCCTCAAGACGGTGGAGCAGGACCCGGACCTCAAGGGCAAGGTCATCACCGGCGGCAAGCTGGACATCCAGGCCGCCATCGACGCGGCCAAGGCCACCGTGCAGCCGAAGCCGGAGACGCAGCCCGTCGCCTCGCGCTGAAAACCGCGTCACAGCCTCGCGGTCTCCCTCCGGGCCCCCTCGCCATGTCCATGGCGGGTGCGGGCCCGGAAGCCGTTCCAGGACCCGGGTCCGCACGGCTACGGTGCACGCGTCATCCCTTTCGTGAGCCACCCATGCGCGCGCCCTTCATGATGCAGCTGTTCGTGCTGTCCGTGCCCCTCTTCTCCGCGCCCGCGTGGGCCGTGGAGCACTGCTCGTTCCAGGGCAAGCCCATCAACCTGGACAACGGCAACTCGACCGCGAACCTCACCGGCACCGTGCGCTGCGTGGACGAGGACACGAAGAAGGAGACGCGCACCGTCGCGTTCAAGAACGGCCAGCAGGACGGCTGGGAGGTGCGCCGCTGGTCCGACGGCCGCGCGATTGAACAGGAGTACAAGGCCGGCAAGCGGCAAGGCGGCTTCAAGCGCTACGAAGAAGGCCGGCTCGTGGAGACGTCCCACTACGTGGACGACAACGAGCAGGGCGAGATGCTGCGCTACTACCCCAACGGCAAGGTGTCCCGGCGCGTGGACCGGCAGCCGGAGGACGCGCGGAGCACCTACGCGGACTACGACGAGGCCGGGCGGCTCACCAAGGCGGGCTGTGGCCTGCGCACGTCCTGGGAGGCGGGCCTGAAGGACTGCGTCTGGAAGGGGCCCTCCCCGCTCGTGTTCTTCCATCCGAATGGCCAGAAGCGCGCCGTCATCCCGCTGAAGAACGGCAAGCGCGACGGCGTGACGGAGCTCTTCGACAAGGACGGGCAGCGCACCGCGACCAACGCGTTCTCGGAAGGCCTGCTGCACGGCGTGACCACGCGCTACGCCGACGGCAAGGCCCTCACCTCAATCACCTGGGTCAAGGGCGAGCGGGAGGGCGACGAGACGGAGTTCTTCAAGGACGGCGGCAAGAAGCAGGTCATCACCTGGCAGAAGCGCCAGCAGGTGAAGCTCGTGGAGTTCTTCCAGAATGGCGAGCGCAAGCATGAGCTCGTCGTGACGGGAGACCGCGCGGTGGAGTCCTCCTTCGAGGACGACGGCTCGCTGCGCGAGCGCAAGAACCTCATCCGGGGTGACTTCCACAACGGCTTCGACCCCGACGGCGTCACGGAGACCTTCCTCCCGGACGGCGGACCGGCGAGCCGCGAGCACTACGTGAAGGGCAAGGCGGAAGGCCGCCGCCAGATCTGGGCGGAGAACGGCACCCTCATCGAGGACTCGCAGTGGTCAAAGGGCCACGTCACCGAGCGCAAGCGCTGGAACCCCGACGGCGGCCTCGTGGAGGACGAGGCCTTCTACGAGGACGGCTCGCGCAAGAAGAAGCAGTAGGCGCCCGAGGGAGCGCCACCTTGACGGAGGATGGCGGCAATATTACTGCCATCATCCATCATGACCCAGAAGACGGAGCAGAAGCAGAAGTCGCACGACGCCATCCTCGCGTCCGCCGCCGCGTTGCTCCTGGAGCGGGGCATCCAGGCCAGCTCCATCATGGACGTGATGAAGGGCGCCGGGCTCACCGTGGGCGGCTTCTACGGGCACTTCGAATCGAAGGAGCACCTGTTCACGGAGACCCTCCGGGGCACCGCCCGCACGGCGTGGAACGCGCTGTTGCGCAAGGCGAAGGAGGACGCTCCGGACGCGCCCGCGCTGAAGGTGCTGGAGCGCTACCTGTCGCGCAAGCACCGCGACGCCGCCACGCCCACCTGCCCGCTGCCCAGCATCACCGCGGAGGTGTCGCGGACGGGTGAGCCCTACCGGGGCGCGCTGGAGGCGGAGCTGCAGCAGTTCGTGCGGACGTACGCGGAGCTCCTGCCCGCCGGGGCACGGCGCCGGGACAAGGCGCTGGCCGCCATCGCGCTCATGTACGGCGCGCTGTCACTGGCGCGCGCCGTGCGCGGCACGAAGCTGGGCGACGAGTTCCTGGACGCGGCCAGGAAGCTGGGCGCGGAGCTGCTGACGAAGGAAGGGGCCTGAAGCCCGGCCCCCTCCCCGCCTCAGGACATCATCAGTCGCGCTGGATGGCGCCCTTCGGGACCAGGATGACGACCTCCTTGCAGTCCGAATAGATGATGGAGTTCATGTCCTGGTAGTTGTGGGTCGTCTTGCCGCCGTTGCGCACGATGCCCATGTCGTTGCCCTTGGACCCGCCGCTGTAGTCCCAGCCGTGGCGCGTCTGGAAGATGATGGCGCCGTCCGGCACCTTCCCGTCCGCGACGAGCTTCCGGTACTGGTCCGCCGTCACCACGTTCGCGGTGGCGTTGCCGTACGGGCTCTTGATGGCCTTCTGCTGGGCACCCGGGAACGGGATGGACTCCCAGCCGTTGCGCAGCATCTGCGCCATGCCGCCGCGGGGGTTGTTCGGGTCGTTGCCCGTCGCCGCCGGCGTGTTCGGGATGCCCAGCCGGCTCATGTTGTCCAGCGTGGTGCGCACGCAGTAGCCCGTCTGGCCGTTGTTCAGGCGCGACGTGGCCAGCTTCTTCAGCGTGGCGTTGTTCGTGTCGATGCGGACGCCGTTGCCCAGCACCGCGCCGTTGTTGTTCGTGCCCTGGGTGTTGTTCGTGCCCTGGGTGTTGTTCGTGCCGCCGGTGTTGTTCGTGGTGCTGGGGCGGTTGCCCTGCAGCGCCTTGAGCGTGTCGGGGCCCACCTGGCCCGCGTTGGCGCCCGCACGCACGCCGTTCGCGCGCTGGAAGTCCTCCACGGCCTTCTTCGTCACGGGACCGAACTTGCCGTCCGCCGGGACGCCCAGCATCTCCTGGAGCTGCTTCACCGCCGGGCCCTGCATGCCCTCGCGCAGGTTGTTGCCACGCACCTTCACCTGGTCCATCGAGGGCGCGGCGGTCCACGTCTTCGCCCCCGGCCGCTGCTGGGGGGTCGCGGGCTCGAAGGTGTCGGCGGTCTGCGACGGGCGCGTGGGGGTGTTGGTGTTCGTATTGGTGGCGCCGGGGGTCGAGGCACCGCCGAAGTGCGGCGCCAGCGCCTGCGCGCGCGCCCAGACGTCGTTGGAGTAGTCATTGCCCGTGGTGCCCACGTCCATGCCCTGGATGGTGCGCACGTTGCCCGGCCCGGAGTTGTACGCGGCCACCGCGCCACGAAGCTGCTGCGCCTCGGACCAGTCCGGGTGCGCCTTCTTCATGTCGTTGACGTAGCCCTTGAGGATGCCCGCCGCCTGGTCGATGTGCTCGGCGCTGGTGGGGCCGCCCTTCGTCGTGTGGAAGCGGTGGTCCACCTGCATCACGCCAAAGCCGTTGCCGCCGTCACCGTGGCCCGTGCGATCCAGCGCCCCGCCCGCGCGCGACTCGCGGCTCGCGATGGCCGCCAGCAGCGCCGGGGGCAGGCCGTGCTTCGCCGCCGCCGCCTCGATGTTGCCCTTGAACTTCTGCAGCCGGGCGAGATCCGCCTGCGCCATCTTCGTGGACGCCGCCACGCCAGGCTGCAGCCCGTCCTGCCGCGCCGTGCGGGCGGAGGCGCCCGTGGGCTGGTACTGCGACAGGATGGCGTTGGGGTTCGCGCTGGTGCGAACCGCGCTCGTCGTCAGCGCCTGGGAACGATTCGAGAAGACAGAGTTCGTGCGCTGGGACGTGGTCGCGGAGAGGCTCATTCGGGGATTCCTCGTTGGCGGCTGTGATTCCTGCCCCGATTATCCAGACCCCTCCCTGCGAGTTGCGTGAGATCCGGAAATAAAGATCTCCAAGTTTAATGTGTTCGCAATTTTCCGCTCAAACTTGTCTGGCCTATGGCCTTTGTCACGAACGGGCAACGAAAACGGGGCCTGTCCCCGTGAAGGAACAGACCCCGTGCGGCGCTACAGGCCTGTGACGTGAGGGACTAACCGGGGATGAGGCCCCCGACGAAGTCCTTCAGGCCGCCGTAGATGTCTCCGGCCAGGTCGCCCACCTCGCCGGGCAGGTCCTTCAGGGCACCGAGCGCGTCCTTGGCGGCATCGATGCCCTTGTCCGCCAGATCGCCCAGGTGGCCCACGGCTGCCTCCGCCAGCTGACCGCCCGCGCCGGCCAGGTCCTTGAGCGCGTCCACGCCCGCGTCGCCCAGGTCCGCCACGGCGATGAGCAGCTCCTTGCCGCCCTCCGTCAGGTTGTCCTTCCAGGCCTTGGCGACGTTCTTGAAGGACTCCACGCCGTCCTTGAGCAGGTCACGGGCGAAGTCCTTGGCCCACGTCACGCGGTTGTCGACGAAGTCCTTGATGGCGCTCGCCGCCTTGGTGGCCAGCTCGCCGCCCTTGCGGGCCATGTCGGACAGCGCGCCGCCCACCCACTCGCCGGCCTTGGTGAGGGCCTCGCCGGGGTTCTCCGCGATGTACTTGAGCGTCTCCACGGCCTTCTCGCCGGCGTTGGCCAGGCCCTTCACCAGGCCCTCCGCCAGCTCGGCGCCCTTGGCGCCCAGGTCCTTCACGGACTCCCAGGCCTTCTTGGCCAGCTCGCCGCCCTTGGCCAGGGCGTCGCCAATGGCCTCCTTCGCCTTGGCCGCGGCCTCGCCCGGGTTCTGGGCCGTCCAGGCCAAGAGCTCCAGGCCCTTCTCGCCCAGCTCCTTGGCCTTGTTCACCGTGTTGGAGACGAGCGTCGTCGCCCCGTCGATGAGCTCCTTGGCCTTCTCCTTCGCGGCGCCGGTGAGCTTGTCGTAGCCGGCCTTCAGGTCATTGAGCGTGGAGACGGCCTGCTTGTAGAGCGCCTTGCCGGCGTCCGTGGCCAGGTCCAGGCCCTTGTCCACGACGCTCTTGATGCCTTCGAGCGCCTTCTTCGCGGCCTCGCCCGGGTTCTGCGCGATGTACTTGAGCGTCTCCAGGCCCTTCTCACCCAGCTGCTTCGCGCCGTCGATGACGTTGTCGAGGACCTGCTTGGCCTCCTTGGCCAGCTCGCCGCCCTTCTCGATGGCGGTGTTGAAGGCCTCCGTCGCCGCCTTCACCGCGGCCTCGCCGTACTTGGACGGGTTGCGCACCACGTCCGCCAGCTTGTGGATGACCTTCGCGGCGCCCTTGAGGCCCTCGCCGGCCAGCTCCGCCTGGGACACGCCCACGAACTCGGCGGCCTTCACCGCGCCCTTGGCGGCCTTCTCCACGCCCCACTGGATCAGCTGTGCGGTGCCTTCCGGCCCGTAGTACGCGGCCATGTGCGCCAGGCCCGCGGGGCCCTGCGCGGCGGCGCCCGCCAGGTTCACGGCCTTCATCCAGCCCGGGGCCTCGTAGCCGTCCGGGTCGGCCTCGAACTTGGCCTTCTCCTGGCTGAAGCCGATGTCCATCGCCAGCTCGGCGGCGCCCAGCAGCACGCTGGCGCCCACGTCCGCGGCCACGCCCACGCCGGTGAGGTCCAGCGCGATGCCCAGGCCCGCGTCCGCGACGTTCAGCGCCGCGGCGGTGTGCGCGAAGTAGCCCAGGTCGTTGTTCTTGCCGTGCAGCTCCAGGGACTCCTTCTCGTACTTCGCCGCGTCGATGGCGTTGGGCAGCGCGCCCGCCACCGGGACGACCTTCGCCAGGTTCTTGAACACCTTGCCGGCGACGTCGGCGGTGATCTCCACGCCGATCTTGCCCAGCACCTTGTCCATCACCTTGAGGCCCTGGCCCACCAGCTTGCTGCCCGCCTTGTCCAGCAGCGGCCCCAGGCCCTTCACGGTGGTGTTGAGCGCGTCCGCGCCCAGGCCGTCCGTGAGCTTGAGCATCGCCTTGAGCGCGCCGGAGTCCATCTCCGTCACCAGCTTGGAGACGACCTTGGCCGCGTCATCGTCCAGCTTGCCCGCGAGCTTCGCGAACTGCTCCGTGGTCTTCGGATCCGACAGGACCTCGTTGAGGACCTTGTGCTCCATGCCGCCCAGCGCGCTCACCAGCCGCTTGCCGGCCGCGGCGTCCGCCTTGCCCAGCTGGCCCACCAGGTTGTCCAGGGCCTTGGGGTCGGTGATGCCCTTGAGCGCGCCCTCCAGCGACTCCGGGCCGCCCAGCTTGGTGGCGGCGGCGTCCAGCTTCTTGAGCTGATCCGGCGACAGCTTGGACGCGAGCTGCGGATCCAGCCCCTTCACCTTCACGTTGGCCAGCTGCGAGCCCTGCTGGGCCACCTCCGTGGCGTTCTTCACGCCGCCGTTCTTGAGCACGTCCGCGAAGGCCTTGAGGTCCTTCTTGAGGTCGGGGGCCTCCGCCAAGAGCTGCGCGGCGGCCAGCGCCTTGTCCTGCGTGGAGGCGTTGGGGTCCACCAGGGTGATGGCGGCGCCCGCGGCGCGCAGCGACCCGTCCAGCTTGCGCAGGTCATTGGCCAGCGCGGGGAACTTGTCCCCGGCGAAGTCCTTGAGCGCCTTGCCCAGCTCCAGCGTGGCGGTGGCCTTGTCCGTGGCGGAGGCGTTGGGGTCCGTCCACTTGCCAATGGCGCCCACCAGCTTCTCCGCGGCGGGCAGGCCCTTGAGCGCGGTGTCCAGCACGCCCTTCAGGTCCTCGGGCGCGAAGGTGTCGCCGGTGGCCTTGGCCAGGGTGAGCGCGGCCTGCGCCTTGTCCACCTTGCTCGCCTTGGGGTCCG
The DNA here is from genome assembly GCF_003668875.1 of Corallococcus interemptor. Classification (GTDB taxonomy): domain Bacteria; phylum Myxococcota; class Myxococcia; order Myxococcales; family Myxococcaceae; genus Corallococcus; species Corallococcus interemptor. The sequence continues at coordinate 9,907 of NZ_RAWM01000068.1, forward strand.
TCAGCTTGCCCAGCGAGGTGAGCGCGTCGGAGTTGGTGGCCAGCTTCGCCAGCTTCTCGTCCTTGACGCCCAGGCGCTCCAGCGCGTTGGGGACGGTCTCCGGGAACTGCGAGGCCAGCTCGCCCAGGGCGGTGGCCTTCTCGGAGAAGGAGCCGGTGCCCAGCTTGTTGAGCGAGTCGTAGGCCTTCTTCAGGTCCTCCTTCTTCGCGTCCTTCAGCTCCGGGAAGAGCTTGGGCAGCTCCTCCGGCTTGTCCGGCAGCGCCTCCGCGTGGGGCGGCTTCGGATCCGCCGCCGGGGCCGTGCCATTGGCGTTGCCCGTCACCTGCGCGTTCACCGGGCGCGCGGAGCCATTGCCGGTGGACAGCGGCGTGGCGAACGGGTTCGTGGACTCGCCCGTCAGCCGGTTCACCCCGTTGCGGTTCTGCGAGGAGCTGCCCGCGGTGAACTGATCATCCTGGAACAGCTTCACCGTGGGCTGCTTCGTCTGCTGTTGCTGCTGCTGCTTCGCGGCGGCCTCGGCGGCGGCCTTCGCGGCGGCTTCGGCGGCGGCCTTCGCGGCGGCTCGAGCAGCGGCCTCGGCGGCGGCGCGCGCGGCGGCTTCAGCGGCGGCCCGGGCGGCGGCGGCAGCGGCGGCGGCGGAACCATCAATGGGGGTGGACATGGGCAGAACTCCTACCTTTTCGAGAATCGAGAATGCCTCGGGATTCTCTACATTTCGCGGCGAATGTTGCCTGACTCTCCGCAAACCGTGAATCCCGAGGCGATGGACCCGATACGAAGGTGTCGCTCTGCGGGTTACATGGATTGCGCGGTCCCCGCATGACGCGGGCGGGCATACCGGCCGCTATGGAAGTTCCACCGGAGTCCCCCTGCGTCATGCCCCCGGGGACGATGGATTCTCAGCCTCCGAGCTGAGCGCCCACTGGCCCAGGCACATGCACCCGGCGGAGGTGAGCAGGGTCAGCGCCCCCGCGACGATGAAGGGGCAGTCCACGGCCATGAGCAGGGGCAGCGGGGCCCACCCCGCGAGGAAGCTGGCCGGGGTGAACAGCAGCGCCCGGGGGCCGCGCATGAAGCTCTGGATGAGCCCCAGCACCGCGCCCGTGACGGCGAAGCCCGCGAGCATCGCGTACGGGTACGCCTTGTTGAACATCAGCATGTAGACGCCCAGCAGCGGGAAGACGTGCACGCTGCCGGGGATCCACAGGATGAAGGCGCTCAGCACCCAACTGCTCGGCGGCCGGGACTTGGACATGGGGGGAATCCATCCCATGTCGCGGCCCATGGCCACTCCCTGGCGACAGACACTGTCTGTGCGGATGGGCTACAGCTTGACCTGGCAGGCCTTGAGGTTGGTGTTGCTGACGCCGTTGCAGGCGTAGCTCTCCCGGCAGTCGGACGACGAATCGCAGACGGGCGAGCACATCAGTGAATCGAGCTGGCGCGTGCACAGCGTGTCCTCCGGACAGCCGCCGCCCGCGCCCTCCTCGGTGCAGTCCTGCGCGCAGAAGGTGCCGGGGAAGTCCCTGCGGCAGGAGAGGCCGGAGCCACAGCCTTCGTCGCCGCAGATCTCCCCCACGCCTCCCGTGCTGTCGCCACAGGCCAGGAGGGGGAGCGCCATCAACAGGGGGAGCAGCATTCGGGTCAGTCGCATGCGAAGTCCTTTCAATTGTCCGTCGGGTCGTGAGCAGTGCGTTTCAGAGCGGCTGGGTGCGCTGGAGGAGCCAGTCGCGCGCGGGGCCCTGGACGTGGGGCTGGAGTCTTTCACGCACGGTGGCGTGATAGGCATTGAGCCAGTCCACCTCGTCCCGGGAGAGCAGGGCCACGTCCACCAGCCGCGTGTCGATGGGACAGAGGCTCAGCGTCTCGAAGCGCAGGAAGTCGCCGAACTCCGTCTTCCGGTCCGGCACCGCGGCGATGAGGTTCTCGATGCGGATGCCCCAGCGGCCCGGCCGGTAGAGCCCGGGCTCGTTGGAGGTGATCATCCCCGGCTCCATCGCCGTGGTGAGGTCGTTGAGCATCGTCGGGGAGAAGCCGTGCGGCCCCTCGTGGACGTTGAGGAAGAAGCCCACGCCGTGGCCGGTGCCGTGGCCGTAGTCCAGGCCCTCCGCCCACAGCGGCGCGCGCGCCAGCGCGTCCAGGTTCGGGGAGCGGGTCCCCCGGGGGAAGCGGGCGCGGGACAGGTTGATCATCCCGCGCAGCACCAGCGTGAAGTCGCGCCGTTGCTCGGGCGTGGGCTCGCCCACGGGTACCACCCGGGTGATGTCCGTGGTGCCGGACGTGTACTGGCCGCCGGAGTCGATGAGCAGCAGGCCCTGCGGCGTCTGGCCCGGCAGGCACACCGTCGCGTGCGAGTCCCGCGTCGCCCGGTAGTGCGGCATGGCGGCGTTCGCGTTGTACGCGGCGATGGTGGAGAAGCTGAGCGACACGAAGCCCGGACGCTTCGCCCGCTCCGCGGAGAGCCGCTCGTCCACGGTCAGCTCGGTGATGGGCTCGCGGCCCAGGGCGGACTCGAACCAGGCGAAGAACGCGCACAGCGCCGCGCCGTCCTGCTCCATCGCGTCGCGGAAGTGCGCGAGCTCCGCGTCCGTCTTGCGCGACTTGGCCACGGTGGACGGGTTGAGCCCCTCCACCACCGTGACGCCCCGGGGCACCGCCTGCCGCAGGCCGTGGGTGATGCGGCGCGGATCCACCAGCAGCCGCGTTCCCTCCTGCAGCGCCCCCAGCGCGCGGGCCGCCTCGTCGTACGGGTGCAGGGTGATGCCGTCCGCCTCCAGCGCCGCGCGCAGCGCGTCCGGCACCTTGCCCTCGCCAATGAACAGCCGCGCCCCGCCGGGCTCCACCAGCAGGTGCGCGAGGAACAGCGGCAGGTGCTCCACGTCCGCGCCGCGCAGGTTCGTGAGCCACGCGACGTCATCCAGCGTGGAGATGAAGTGATGCGTCGCGCCCAGCACGCGCATCTCCGCGCGCACGGCCCGCAGCTTGTCCGTGCGGGACACGGGCGACAGCGCGTGCGCGAAGACGGGCGCGGCGGGCAGGGGCGGCCGGTCCGTCCACGCCTCCGCCAGCACGTCCAGGTCCGTGCGCAGCACCACCCCCGCCGCGGACAGCTGCGAGGCCGCCTGACGGGCCTGGCCCAGCCCCAGCACCGCGCCGTCCACCGCCACCGTCTGCCCTTGCGGCACGTTCGCGGCCAGCCAGTCCAGGGGCGACTGCCCGGGCGCGTTCGTCGTGCGCACCGTCGCGATGCCGCTGCCCATCAGCTGCGCGTCCGCCTGGTCCCAGTAGCGGCTGTCCACCCAGAGGCCCGCGTCGTCCTCCGTCACCACCAGCGTGGCCAGCGAGCCGGTGAAGCCAGACGCCCACTCGCGCCCCTTCCAGCGGGCCGGCAGGTACGTGGACAGGTGCGGGTCGCTCGTCGGGACCCACACCGCCGCCACCCCGCGCGCCCGCATCACCTGCCGCAGCCGCGCGATGCGCTCGCGCGCCGCGGCCCCCTGCGTCTGCCCCTGGCCCATGGCTTCCTCCGTCGTTGCGTCGAGCGTCCTCATGCCGGAAACCGCGCCCCATTTCCAAGGCCCTCCCGCGCTGGATGTCCACGCGCGGGGTCAAGACTCCTGGGAATGCGGGTGCTCTTCGGAAGACGCGGCGCAGCATCCCGTTGGGGCGGGGATGGGGGATGTGTTGTCCATTGGTGGAAAAGCGACGCGAGGGCCTGGGCCTCGGGCGCGGCGGTGCTTACCAAGCCGGTGGCCGCGGTGAGGAGCACGCGGCCGGCTTTACCCGTCTCCAGAGCAGGCCTGGTTTCCCACCGTGCGACGTGTTCTCGCCATCCTTCCCTACGTTCCGCTGCCTTCGGATACGGGCGGCACCCTGCGCACGCTCGAGTTGGTGCGTGCCCTTGCCTCGCGCTTCGAGCTGGACGTGTTCGCGGTGCACCGGGCGGGCAACGACGCCGAGGGCTTCAAGCGCTGGCTGGGGGAGCACGGCGTGCCGGCTTCGCGGCTGCACCTGGTGGACCTGCCGCGCGTGGCGCCCCGGGAGACGCTCAACAGCGGCCGGGCCTTCCTCAAGGGCACGCCGCTCACCTACGTCCGCTTCGCGCGCCAGGGCCTGAAGGACGCCCTGCGCCGGGTGCTGACGGAGCGAGGCCCCTTCGACATCATCCACTTCGACCACCTGCACATGGCGCAGCTGTTGCCGCTGGCGCGGCAGCTGAATCCGACCGCGCACATGGTCATCGACGAGCACAACGTGGAGAGCCAGCTCTTGGCGCGCATGGCGCCGCTGAGCCCGGCGCCGATGCGGCCGTTCCTGAACTGGCAGTTCAAGCGGGTGGAGCGGCTGGAGCGCGAGTGCGTGCGTCAGGCGGACACGGTGCTGGCGTGCTCGTCGGTGGACGCGGAGCAGCTGCGCGCCATGGGGGCGAAGCGGGTGCACGTGGTGCCCAACGGCGTGAAGCTGCCGGACTTCGCGCCGCGCGAGGGCACGGGTGACGACCTCGTGTTCGTGGGCTCCATGGACTGGTGGCCCAATGAAGACGCGGTGCTGCTGCTGGCGCGCGAGGTATGGCCGCTGGTGTCGTCGGACCTGTCGACGAGCAAGCTGATGGTGGTGGGCCGCAGTCCGCCCGCGTCCGTGCGCGCGCTGGAGAACGAGCGGCTGGTGGTGACGGGCTCGGTGCCGTCTGTGGCGCCGTACCTGGCGCGAGCGCTGGCCACGGCCATTCCGCTGCGAGCGGGCAGCGGCACGCGCCTCAAGGTGCTGGAGGCCGCGGCGGCGGGCGTGCCCGTGGTGGCCACGCGCCTGGCGGTGGAGGGCTTGCCGGTGGTGGAGGGGCAGCACGTCCTCCTGGCGGAGTCCCCCCAGGAGTTCGCCGCCGCGCTGCGCCGGCTGCGCAAGGATCCGGACCTGTGCAGCAAGCTCGCGCAGAACGCCCGCCGCATGGCGGAGGCCTTCGCGTGGGACGGAATCGGCGCGGGGCTGGGTGAGCTGTACCTGAACGCGGTGGCGGTGAATGGCGGGAAGACGCCGTCCGGGACGGAAGCGAACTGAGGAGCCGGCCTGGCGCGGTGGACCCACACCGCGCCAGGGCTCGCCCGCCGAAGCCGCACCGCACGAACCTGTCCGGCTGTCGGACAGGTTTTGGACGACCGGGGCCGGAGCCTCTGTGGGGGACCTGCGTCGTACCGGGAGTCGCGGACGGCGCTTGAGGACAGGGTCCTTCAGCGGCCACGCCCTACCCGGCCGCGACCTGCGCTTCGCGCGAGTCCATCAGGGCCGGCAGGTACAGGGATTCGATGTAGCGCCTGGCCATCCGCTCTGGCGCATGGTGGGTCACGACGTATTCGCGCGCGGCCTGCGCCATCCGCGTGCGCCAGCCGGGCGCCGTGAGCAGTCCCGCGAGCGCCGAGGCCAGCGTGCCCGCGTCCCCCGGTGGCACCACGAGCCCGCGCCCCGTGCCCAGCACATGGGGCAGCTCACCGACTCCAGACGCCACCAGCGGACGGCCCAGAGCCATCGCCTCCAGCGCGACCAGCGGCATGCCCTCCCGCAGGGACGGCATCACCACCGCGTCCGCCGCCGCGTAAACGCTGCGCACCTCCGAGCGGAACCCCAGGAAGCGCACCGGCAGCCCCTGGGCCTGCGCTTCCAGCGGCTCGCGCAGCGGGCCATCACCCACCAGCAGCAGCGTGGGCACCGTCGCGCCGGGCGTCCGGGCCAGCCGCTGCATCGCATCCAGCAGCACCTGCGGCCCCTTCTCCACCGACAGGCGTCCGACCATCGCGATGACGGACCCCTCCGGCGCGAGCCCCAGGGCCTCACGGGCCTGGAGGCGTTCCTCGTCCGTGCACATGTCCGCGAGCGGCAGCGCGTTGGGGATGTAGACCACCGGCGAGCGGTGGACATACCGGCGCAGGCGCGCGGTCAATTCACGCGACACCGCCGCCACCGCGTGCGTGCAGTTGCCCAGCACGCGCGCCAATCCCTCGTACGCGATCAACGCGGGCGTGGCGCCGGTGTCCCCATGGTAGGTGGCCACCAGCGGCACCCCAGCGAGCGCGCTCGCGGCGGCGCCCAGCGTGAGCGACTTGTAGTCATGCGCGTGCAGCAGCCCCACGCCGCGCCGGCGGATCTCCGAGGCGAGCGTCGCCACGGCCATCGCGCTGAAGCGGCCGGGCACCTCCAGCGTCAGCGCGTCCAGCCCCTGCTCCCGGACCGCGCCCGACAGCACGTCCACCCGTCCGGGTGAAATGAGGCTGCACACCTGCGCCCGCCAGGGCGACGGCGTGGACGCGGCCAGCGACAGCAGCGCCCGCTCCGCGCCATACAGGCCGCAGGTACTGCGCACATGGAGGATGGTGGAGTGCGCCACGCGTGGTCCTCTTCGTGCCCGCTCACGCCTGGGCGCGAGCCGCGGCCCCCCGGTAGAGCTTCGCGTACGTGTCCACCATCGTGGACAGCGAGTAGCGCTGCGCCTCGCGCTTCGCGGCCTCGCCCAAGCGGGAGCGCAGCTCCGGGTCGTGGATCAGCCGCTTCACCGCGCCGCCGAGCGCATCCACGTCCTCCGACTTCACCAGGAGCGCCGTCTGGCCATCGCTGTGCACCTCGCGGATGGCGGGAATCGCGTGTGACACCGTGGGCAGCCCCACCGCCATCGCCTCCAGCAGCGACAGCGAGCGGCCCTCGCGGCGGGACGGCTGCACGTAGACGTCGAACGCGGGCAGCAGCTTGCTCGCCTCCAGCAGCGCGCCCGTGAAGTGCATCCGTCCAGCCAGCGGAGACGCGGCGGCACGAGCCCTGAGCGCGGCCTCCATCGGACCGGGGCCAATCATCACCAGGTGCGTGTCCTTCTCCTCCGCGAAGTGGCGCAGGAAGGCGTCCACCAGCAGGTCCGGGCCCTTCTCCTCGGAGAGGCGCCCCAGGTAGCCCACCACCTTCACGTCCTGCGGAAGGCCCAGGCGCTCGCGAGCGGCATGGCGCGCCTCCGCGCCCGTGGCCACCTCCAGCGGCACGCCGTTCTCGATGGTGACCACGTTGGAGAGCAGCTTCGGGCTCCAGCGCTCCAGGCTGGCGCGCACCTCGCTGCCGCACGCGACCAGGGAGTTGGTGAACATGGCGGCGGCCATGGCGGCGGGGCGCAGCTTGCCCTGCGGCTCCACCGTCTGATGGAAGGTGCCCATCACGGGCGTGCGAGGACGCAGCGTCCGGGTGGCGACGGCGTTGAGCCAGGGCCCCACGTCGTGGCCGTGGACCACGTCCGCGCCAAAGGCGTCCACCTCCTGCGCCAGCCGGCGGATGGCCGCGGGCGTCATGCCGGCGAGGCCTCCCAGCCAGACCGTGGGGACGTTGGCGCGCTGGAGCAGCTCGCGCACCGGGCCGTCCGGCCCCAGGGCCAGCACCACGGATTCAATGCCCCGCTCGCGGCCATGCTGCGACAGCCGGACCACCAGCTGTTCGAGCCCGCCCATCTCCAGGCCATACATCACGTGAGCCACGCGCGTAGGCCGCGCCTTCGGGTGCATTTCGTTCGTCATGGACGCGGCCAACCTAGGCACGCACCCCAGGCCCACAACCCCCCGCCGACGGCCTCCCGCCCGCCGGATGTCCAGCAGTGGAACTTCCTTCGCGGCGCGTGAAGACACGGTGCCTCCCCGGGGAGAACCCGCCCGTTTGCCCGGGGCTTCCGTCCTGCGGGAGACTCGTGTGCATCCAACGCCTACAGGCCCCTGGGGGCCCCCACTGGAGCCCCGCTTGGGAATCCCTGATCCCGGCTTCCAGCTGCTCACCACCTGCGGCGATGAGGCCGAGGCCGCGATCGCACGGGGGCTGCTCGAAGCGAACGGCATCCCGTGCATCGTCCAGGGCGAGCAGCACCGAGAAGGCCTTCCGCGCGGTGCACGGCCAGCGCGCCACGCGGATCCGCGGGCGCTGCGGCAACTTCCTGTGCGACACCTGTGAGGGCGCCGGCGCCGGCCTCTGTGAGGACTGCGCCGAGCTCAAGGACCCAGGCGCCCAGGTTCACCGGGGCCGGAAGCGAAAGGTCATCGCGTGGCTGATCCTGCTCTTCATGTTCGGGCCGCTCCTGTTCCTCATCCTGACGAGCAGCCTCAACGCCCTGCTGCGCTGAGGTGTCTGGCTTCAGGGCTCTTCGCGCTGGCCCTGGCCACCGCGTGCGCCACCCTGCCGGCGGCGGTCGCGCCGACGCGGACGGGGGCTCCCGCGAACGGCCTGCCCTACCGCCTCTTCGTCTCCGGAGCGGCCACGCCGGAACATCCGCACCGGCTGATCATCTGGCTTCATCCGACGGGCACGGACGGCCTGGCGCTGGTGGAGCCCCTGGCGGAGGCCTTCAACGCGCGGGGGTACGCGCTGCTGACGTTCCCCCGAGGGGCCGTGGCGGGCTGGAGCGGCGCGGACGCGAACCGGGTGATGCTCGGCACGCTGCCGGAGGTGGCTCGCGTTCCCGGCGTGGACGCGGAACAGCCCGTGCTGCTGGGCTTCAGCGCGGGCGCGCAGATGGCGCTGGAGCTGTGGGCCGCGCGCCCCGAGGCCTTTCGCGCGCTGGTGCTGGTCGCCGGAGCCCCGCGCCTGTCCCGCGGCGACGAGCTCCATCCTCCCCACGGCCCCGCGCACTCCCGGGTGCCGCTCCTGTCCTTCATCGGTGAGACGGACGGCAGCGCTCCATTGTGGCGGACGGCGCTCGAAGCCTGGCGCGCGGCCGGGCTGCGGTTGGACTCGCGCGAGGTCCCTGGCCAGGGGCATACGTGGTTGTTGTCACAACCGGATGAACAAAAGGCGCTGTTTCAATTCCTGGCGGAATTGTCCCCAACGCCCTGACCTTTTTCCGTCAACCACGCAAGAAATGTAGAATCGCCTCGGAACACTTGAATTCCTGTTTGATAACAGGCAAAGCCACCGCCGGTTGTCTCATCGAAGGAGTTCGACGTGTTTCGACATGCATCACGCTGGGTGACGACGTTCGTGCTGGGTCTCACCTTCATCCAGACAGGCTGTGCCCCCGCTGAACCGCCCGCCCCCCAGACACCGGAGACCGCGTCCGCCGAGCAGCCGCTGCTGGCCGGTGAGCGGTCCCTGCTGGGCACCACCGCGCTCCCGGCCGTGACGGCCGCGGATGACAGCGGCGCGGTGGAGCTGGGCGTGCGCTTCCGCAGTGACGCTCCGGGCCGCATCATGGGCGTGCGCTTCTACAAGGGCGCGGGCAACACCGGCACGCACACCGGCAGCCTGTGGACGGCGTCCGGCTCGCTGCTCGCCACCGCCACCTTCCAGAACGAGACGGCCTCCGGCTGGCAGGAGGTGCGCTTCGCCACGCCGGTCACCATCTCCGCCGACACGAACTACGTCGTCTCGTACCACGCGCCCGCGGGGCACTACGCCGTGACGAGCAACGGCTTCGCGTCCGCGCTGGACGTGCCGCCCCTGCACGCCGAGGCGGGCTCCAACGGCCTCTACCGCTACGGCACCAGCGGCTTCCCCACCAACTCCTTCAACGCGAGCAACTACTGGGTGGACGTGGCCTTCCAGCCCAACGACACCACGCCCCCGACAGCGCCCACGAACCTGGTGGCGACGCCCGGCTCGTCCAGCGCCATCGAGCTGACCTGGTACCCATCCGTGGACGGCTCGGGTGAGGTGCAGGGCAACGCGCGCTGGCACCTGGTGTACCGCAACAACGTGCTCATCGCGGAGCTGCCCGGCAACACCCTGAGCTACCGCGACACCGGCCTGAATCCCTCCACCGGGTACAACTACGCCGTGCGCGGCCGTGACGCCGCCGGCAACCTCAGCCCGTCCTCCACGGTCGTCACCGGCACCACGCTCCCGAACATGGCCTGCAACCCCTGCAGCCTGTGGACCAGCGCGACCGGCAACCCGCAGTACGAGAACGCCGACACCACCCCGGCGGAGATCGGCGTGAAGTTCCGCACCGACGTGGCCGGCACGGTGACGAAGGTCCGCTACTACAAGGGCAGCACCGACAACGGCCCGCACGTGGGCCACCTGTGGAGCGCCACCGGCACCCTGCTGGCCACCACGGAGACGACGCCCGCCGAGTCGGGCTTCGGCTGGCGTGAGCTGTCCTTCCCCACGCCGGTGAGCCTCACCGCGAACACGACCTACGTCGTGTCGTACTTCGCCACCGGCGGGCGCTACGCCATCACCCCGTACTACTTCAGCACCGCGGGCGTGGACATGCCCCCGCTGCACGCGCCCTCCACCCTGCAGGCCAGCGGCAACGGCGTGCGCAACCTCAACGGCAGCGCGTTCCCCACGGAGGCGTGGCTCAACACCAACTTCTGGGTGGACGTGACGTTCGTCCCCTCGGCGCCCACCGGTCCCTCGACGGTGGACCTGGCCGTGACGCAGTCGTTCCCCGCGGGCACGGGCGCCAACGGTGACTTCCTCTTCTACGACATCACCGTGACGAACAACGGCCCGGCGGCCGCCACCAACGTCGTGCTCGACGTCCCCATCCCCACGGGCCTGAGCTACTTCTTCTACTCCGCGAACACGCCGGGCATCAGCGGCAGCCACTGCGGGTTCTTCAGCGACCTGCAGTGTGAAGCCCCCACCCTGGCGCCGGGCGCGAGCTTCACCATCCACGTGGAGGCCATCCCCTTGAGCGCGGGGACGTTCATCAGCCAGGCCACCATCTCCTCCTCGGAGTCGGACTTCGTGCCGGGCAACAACACGCACGCGCTGACCATCCCCGTGGGCCCGTCCACCAACCTCGTGACGTTCGAGGACGTCCCCGGCCAGGATGAGACCCTCAACGGCTCCCATGGCCCCGTCCAGTACGGCCTCAACCGCTGGTACATCGCGTCCCCCTGGGGTGGGTTCGACACGAGGAGCATCTCCTTCAACGGCGGCGGCCTCACCCAGGCCAACCTGGGCATCGTCGGCCAGCGCCGCATCCTGGGCCTGGATGCCTTCACGTGGGACAGCGGCGCCACGGTCACGCTGAAGTGCATCGACCTGCCCATCCTCACCTTCCCCCTGACGGCGGGAGAGGTGACGCACCTCGTCCCCACGTGGACGGAGCCCTGCGCCCTGCTCACGGTCATCACGTCCAACGGCTGGGACACGAACTTCGACAACCTGGCGCTGTCGCCCCGGCCGTAAGCGCGTGACGCATGGGACGGCGGGCATGCTTCGCGGGTGCCCGCCGCGCCCCTGACTACGACGGCTTGTCTCCCACGCAGGCCGCGGCACGCGCGCGCAGCAGCGCCTGTTCCTTCGCGTTGCGCGTGAGCGACGCCGCCCGTTCGAACTCCGCGCGGGCCTCCTTGAGGCGCCCCAGCTTCTGGAGCAGGTCGCCGCGCACGCTCGGCAGCAGGTGGTAGTGCTTGAGCGACGGCTCGCCTACGAGCTGATCCACCAACTCCAGCCCCGCCGCGGGACCGAAGGCCATGGACAGGGCGACGGCGCGGTTGAGCTCCACCACCGGCGACGGCACCAGCCGCGCGAGCACCGCGTAGAGCGCCGCGATGCGCTGCCAGTCCGTCTCCTCCGGCGTGCGCGCCCGCGCGTGGCAGGCGGCGATGGCGGCCTGCACCGTGTAGGGCCCCGCCGGCCCGGCCTTCTCCGAGCGCTCCAGCGCCGCGAGCCCGCGACGGATGAGGAGCTGATCCCACAGCGCGCGGTTCTGCTCCAGCAGCAGCACGGGCTCACCGGAAGGCCCCACCCGCGCCCGGGCCCGCGACGCCTGAATCTCCATCAGCGCCACCAGCCCGTGCACCTCCGGCTCCTCCGGCGCCAGCTCCGCGAGGATGCGCCCCAGCCGCAGCGCGTCCTGGCACAGCTCCGGGCGCATCCAGTCATCGCCCGCGGTGGCGGAGTAGCCCTCGTTGAAGATGAGGTAGACGACCTCCAGCACCGACGCGAGCCGCGCCTCCAGCTCCTCGCCCCGGGGGACCTCGAAGGGGACGCCCTTCTCCGCCAGCGTCCGCTTGGCGCGCACGATGCGCTGGGCCACCGTGGGCTCCGGCACCAGGAACGCGCGGGCGATTTCGTCCGTCGTCAGGCCGCCCAGCAGCCGCAGCGTCAGCGCCACCCGTGCCTCCGGGGACAGCACCGGGTGGCACGACGTGAAGATGAGGCGCAGCAGGTCGTCGCCGACGTCGTCGTCCAGGGCCGCGTCCAGGTCTGGCACCTCCGCCTCCTCCAGCCCGTGCCCCAGCTCCTCGTGCTTGCGCGCGAGCAGCTTGTGACGGCGCATCTCGTCGATGGCGCGGCGCTTCGCGGTGGCCATCAGCCACGCGCCCGGGTTCTCCGGCACGCCCGTCACCGGCCATTTCTCCAACGCCACGACCAGCGCGTCCTGCGCCAGCTCCTCCGCCTGACCCACGTCGCGCACCATGCGCGCAAGCCCGGCGATGAGCCGGGCGGACTCGATTCTCCACACCGCGTGCACCGCGGCCTGCGCCTTGGAAACCGTCACGGCGCGAACTCAATCAAATGCACGTCGAATGGGCGCCCCGGAAATCGACACGGGGTGCGATTTGCCGCGAAAAGCAACACGGCCCCGGGCTTCCCCGTATGGAGATGCCCGAGGCCGTCACGTCACCCTACGCCCGCGCCTCGGCGCTGGAGGCCTGCGCCCCTTCAGGCACCGGCTCGTACGTCCCCAGGCGCATGCTGGCCTGGGCGCGTCCCTGCGTGCGGCCGCGCAGCGCCGTCACGTAGCCGAACAGGCGCGCCATGGGCACCCGCGCGGACACGCACCGCGCCGGCCCCTTCGCCTCCATCCCCAGCACCCGTCCCCGCCGCGACGCCAGGTCTCCCAGCACGTCGCCCAGGAACTCCTCCGGCGTCACCACCTCCACCTCCATCACCGGCTCCAGCTGCTGCACGCCCACCCGCCGCGCGGCCTCCTGGAGCGCCAGCGAGCCCGCCACCGCGAAGGCCTGCGGCGTGGAGTCCTTCACGTGCGTGTCCCCATCCACCAGCCGCACCTCCACGTCCACCAGCGGCACGCCGTCCCGCACGCCCCGCGCCATGGCCCCGGCCACGCCCTTCTCAATCGCGGGCACCAGCTCGCGGGGGATGGTGCCGCCCTTCGTGGCGTCCACGAAGACGAGCCCCGCCCCTCGCGGCGCCGGTCCCACGTCCAGCACCACCCGCGCGTACTGGCCGGGCCCGCCGGACTGGCGGACGTGGCGGTACTCCTGGCGCACCGCGCCCTGGAGCGTGTCCCGGTACGCCACCTTCGGCTGTCCCACGCGCGCCTCCACGCCGAACTCCGTCCTCAACCGGTCCACGACCACCTCCAGGTGCAATTCACCCATGCCGGACAGCAGCACCTGGCCGCTCTCCGCGTCGACTCCCAGGCGCAGCGACGGATCCTCCGCCGCCAGCCGTTGCAGGCCCTCCTCCAGCTTCGGAAGCTCCGCGGGGGAGCGCGCCTCCACGGCGAGCTGCACCACGGGCTCCATGACGTTCAAAGCCTCCAGCACCACCGGCGCCTCCGGGTCGCACAGCGTGTCGCCCGTGCGCACGCCCTTGAGCCCCAGCGCCGCGCACAGGTCGCCCGCGTGCACCTCCGCCACCTCCTCACGGCGGTTGGCGTGCATGAACATCAGGCGCCCCACCCGCTCCTTGCGTCCGGTGACGGGGTTGAGCAGCACGGTGCCCGCGCGCAGCGTCCCTGAGTACACCCGCAGGAACACGATGCCGCCCACGGCCTTGTCGCTCATCAGCTTGAACGCCAGCGCCGCTGGCGGACCGGCGTCCGACACGGGACGGCTGACGCGCTCGCCGGTGACGGGCGCGAAGCCCTCCACGGTGGCCACGTCCGCGGGGGACGGCAGGTAGCTGACGACCGCATCCAGAAGCATCTGCACTCCCTTCTTCTTGAAGGCCGACCCGCACAGCACCGGCACCAGCGTCCGCGAAAGGGTGCCCAGGCGCAGCGCGCGCTCCAGGTCCTCCGCCGTGATTTGCTCCACCCGCCCGTCCACGAACTTCTCCATCACGCCCGCGTCCACGTCCGCGCATTCTTCGACGAGGCGCATGCGGTACGGCAGCACCGCCTCCATGAGCTCCGGCGGCACCGGCGCGTCGTCGTCGAAGTGGCCCTCGTCGTCCTGGAAGCGCACGAAGCGCATGCGCACCAGGTCCACGAAGCCGCGGAAGTCCGCGCCGTCGCCCACGGGGTACTGCACCGCCACCGGGCGCACGCCCAGCCGGTCCACCATGGACTGCACGCTCGCGGCGAAGTCCGCGCCCACCTTGTCCATCTTGTTGATGAACGCGATGCGGGGAACGCCATAGCGGTCCGCCTGACGCCACACCGTCTCCGACTGCGGCTCCACGCCCTGGCTGGCGTCGAACACCGCCACCGCGCCGTCCAGCACGCGCAGCGAGCGCTCCACCTCGATGGTGAAGTCCACGTGGCCCGGCGTGTCCAGGATGTTGACGCGGTGGGGCACGCCGGCCTCCCGCCCGTGCCGGGGCTGCCAGAAGGCCGTCGTCGCCGCGGAGGTGATGGTGATGCCGCGCTTCTTCTCCTGCTCCATCCAGTCCATCTCCGTGGAGCCCGCGTGCACCTCTCCCGTGGAGTGGATGCGGCCGGTGAAGAAGAGGACGCGCTCGGTGAGCGTCGTCTTGCCCGCGTCGATGTGGGCCATGATGCCGATGTTGCGGTACCGCTCGATGCGCGTGGTGCGAGGCATGGAAGACTCCCGTTCCCGTCCGGGCAGCGAGGCCCGCGGGTGTATTGGATTGAGACGCCGGTTGGATGAGAGGAATGGACCGGGGGCTGTCTTCAGCCGCGCAGGCGGGACCGCGACGGCACGTCAGGCCGTGGCGGGAACGCGCGAGGACACACGAAGACACTCCCCGGGATGGGACGGGCGGAGACGGAGCTCACGGCACGCGGGCAACCAGCCACGGCGCGCACCGGAGGGCCCGGTCCGCCTGCTCAAATATCGAGCAGAACCTCGTGACGGGGGGCGAGGCGCACGTCCGCCGCCGGCGCGAAGGCGCTCAGGACAGGCAGGGCATGGATGGAGACGGGCCTCATGATGAGACAGGAGTAAGACAGACGAAGACCCCTGTCAACCCGACGGCCCCGCGCGTTCCCAATCCCTGAAATAAACCCCGAAAGAATATCCGCCACCCCCGCCGTACATGTGGCGGCTGGCGACGGAAGCCAGCCCCTGATTCCTCCGAGGGGGATGTATGTCCACGTTTCACAAGAGCCTGCTGACGGCCTCCATGGCTCTCGTCGGCTTGAATGGGTGTGTCTACGGCTTCATCTACGACTCCGCCACCGGCAGCGCCGTGGAAGGCGTGACGGTCTTCGTCGCCTCCGGCACCTGCTCCGGCAGCGGCTGTGGCACCGGCACCCCGTACCAGACGACGGACTCGTCCGGCCTCTACGTCTTCGACGCGTACGGCAACCACAACGGCGACGACCACGTGCAGCTCGTCATGCCGGCGTCCGGCGAGGAGGCGCTGCGGCTCGTCTACTCCCGCGCGGGCTACCGCTCCGTCAGCGTCTACCACCGGCCGAAGTACGAGACGATGACGCAGAACGGGACCGACTATCAGGTCTCCGCGGTGCAGTCCGTGTACCTGTGCGCGCTCAACGCGGTGGACACGGACGGCGACGGCATCTGCGACGCGGCGGAGAACCAGTACGGCACCAACCCCAACAACTCCGACACGGACGGCGACCGCATCAGCGACTACGCGGAGCTGTACGGCTACGGCGGCGTGGACCTGCGCTACTGGGGCGCGAACCCGCTCAAGAAGGACGTGTTCGTGGAGGTGGACTACTACGCGGACCGCAAGCCCTCGCAGGGCGCGCTGGACATGGTGACGGCGGCCTTCGCCAACGCGCCGGTGTCCAACCCCAACGGCTCCACGGGCATCGCGCTGCACCTGGTGCTGGACTCGCAGATCGCCGCCGCGGACGCCATCTCCAACCTGGACACGGGCTGGGTGGGCGTGGATTCCATCAAGGCCAAGTACTTCAGGCCGCGCCGCGCGCCCTTCTTCCACTACGCGCTGTTCGCGAACACCTACGGCACGACGAGCTCCAGCGGCCTGTCGCGCGGCATCCCCGCGCATGACCTCATCGTGACGCTGGGCGGCTGGTCCACGCCGGGCGGCACGGAGCTGCAGCAGGCCGGCACGCTCATGCACGAGCTGGGGCACAACATCGGCCTGCGCCACGGCGGCAACGACGACGCCAACTACAAGCCCAACTACCTGAGCGTGATGAACTACGAGTACCAGACGGTCGGCCTGCGCATCGACGGCGTGGACAGCGTGCTGGACTACTCGCGCGTGCGCGTCGCCTCCGTCAGCGAGACGTCCGTCAACGAGGTGTCCGCCTTCGCGCCCATCGCCCCCACCACGGAGGCGGACCTGGCCCGCATCGGCGTGCGCGTCAACGGCGTGCAGCGCGCGGGCACCGCGAGCGCGAACCTGGACATCAACGGCAGCGGCGCCATCCAGACCGCGTCCTACGCGTACAACTTCAACCGCGACTCCGACAGCGTGGACTTCTTCCCCGCGTCGCAGAATGACTGGCTGGCGCTGGTGTACGACGGCGCCGGGCAGATTGGCGACGGCTGGCTCGGCACCACCCAGGGCCTGAGCCGCCAGCAGCCCTTCTTCGTCGTCCCGGAGAAGACGGACTCCTGCCTCACCGAGCAGATGCTCCTCAAGCGGTAGTCCAGGGGCCTCCACCCTGGCACGCCGTCCCCCGCCGGGTTCCTCTTCACGAGGGACCCGGCGGTCGTTTCTCCACCGCGGGCCCGCGTAGACTCCGGCGCATGCCGCATGTCGCGCTGGTGGGATACGGACGTTTTGGACGGGCGCTGGGAACGCTGCTGGAGGCGGTGGGCGTGGAGCACCGCGCCCTGGACCCGGTGGCGGACGTGCCGGAGCCGCTGCGCGCGCGCTCGGTGCCGGAGCTGCTGGAGGGCGCGGAGCTGGTGGTGGTGGCGGTGCCGGTGCCCCAGATGCGGGACGTGCTGCGTTCGCTCAAGCCCCACCTGCGGCCGGAGCACCTGGTGCTGGACGTGGGCAGCGTGAAGGTGAAGCCCGTGGAGGCGCTGACGGAGGTGCTGGGCTCCGGCGTGCCCTGGGTGGGGACGCATCCCCTCTTCGGCCCCTTGAGCCTGGCCATGGCGGAGCGCCCCATGCGCGTGGTGCTCTGCCCCAACCCGCTGCATCCGGAGGCCGCCCCGCGCGCCCGGCGCTTCTACGAGGGGCTGGGCTGCGAGGTGATTGAGCAGACGCCGGAGGGGCATGACCGGGTGATGGCTCGCACGCACGCCCTCACGTTCTTCGTGGCCAAGGGGATGGTGGACTCCGGCGCGGCGGCGGACGTGCCCTTCGCACCGGCCAGCTTCAAGGCGCTGTCGCGCACCATCGAGACCGTACGCGCGGACGCAGGCCACCTCTTCAACGCCATCCAGCAGGAGAACCCCTACGCCACGGAGGCGCGAGGGAGCCTGCTCACGGCGCTCCAGGACATCCACCGCGACCTGGATGCGGCCCCCGAGGTGGCACGGGCGCCGGAGGTTTCCGGCGTCGCCGCGCCCGGCCTGGAGCCGGGAGCACCCGCGCCCCGGGAGCCGCGCGAGCACATCGACGCGCTCGACCGGGAGCTGGTGGAGCTGCTGGCCCGTCGCGAGGAACTGGCCCGCCGTCAGCGCCGCGCCCAGGCTCAAGGGAACGAACCCGCTCGCACGGAGACGCTGCTCGCCGTGCGCCGCGCGTGGGCCCGGGAGCTGGGCGTGGACGCGCAGGAGGTGGAGGCCGTCTTCCGGGCCGTGCTCGGCAGCGGCCTGCGGTGAAGCGCCGTTAGAGGTACTCGTCCAGCCAGTCGAACATCCGGTGGTTGGCCACGGCCTGCGCGCCCTCCTGGCAGTGCAGGAGCCCCGTGTCCTGCGCGGTGAAGAGCATGTAGTCCTTCGGGCACTCCAGCGCGTCGAAGAGCAGCCGGGCCTGGCCCTGGGAGAACGCTTCGGCCGTGCCGTCCATCACCAGCGTGCGGCAGCGGATGCGGTGGACGATGGGCTCGTTGTTGTACCGGCGCAGCTCGAAGAGCAGCGCGGACGGCGTGCTGACGCCGTGCTTGGACATCGAGTCCTTCATGTACCAGCGGTACAGGAACACCTGCTGCATCAGCTGGCCCATGGCCGCGTCGAACGCCTGGGGGTCGCTGTCCAGCAGCGGCATCAGCTCCGGGAAGTACATGTTGAACTGCTCGAACGACGCATCGCCCCAGTTGAGGACGCCGGGGTTGGGGATGAGGATCTTGATGCGCCGCTCGAACGCGGCGGCGCGAGGCACCAGCGCCCCGCCCATGCTCCAGCCCAGGAGCGCGATGCGCCGCGAGTCCACACCCGCGATGCACAGCGCGAAGTCCACCACCGGGCGGATGACCTGCTCCCAGTCGTGACGGAACGGCAGCCCCTGCTCGCGGATGGCCATGCCCTGGCCGGGCGCGTGCACGATGAGGCAGTGGTAGCCCCGCGCGAGCGCCGCGTCGATGACGTACTTGGACTCCTCTGGCCACGCGTCCCGGCCCTGCTGGAAGATGAGCAGCGGCGCGATGCTCCGGGCGCTCGGGGCGCGGAAGAAGTAGCCGGGCAGCGTGGTGTTCTCGTACGGGATGCGCACGGGCGTGCCCGGGATCTTCAGCAGCGGGAGCGCCTTGTTGTACGCGTCCACCGCCTTGCGCCCCGTGGCGACGACGCTCGGGTGCGTGGGCTCCGGGTGGTGGATGAGCGCGGCGCGGTAGTAGTTGGCGGCGCGCAGGTAGGCGTTGCCCGCGCTGATGGGGTGGCGGCGCGACAGGCTCACGTCCCCCATGGCGCGGATGCGGTCGGCGGTGCGGACCCACTCGTTGGGCCAGCTCCAGTCATCCCCCGCGACGATGCGGCTCGCGGTGTCCAGCACCTCGCTGATGTCCGACTGCGCGCTGTAGGTCCCGGCCAGGAAGTGCAGCAGCTGGCTCTCCATGATGGGGTCCGCCATCAGCCCCAGCTCCCACCAGGGCCGGGGCTCCCCGGAGGGCGTAGCAGCGGCTGCGGGAGCGCTCTTGAGAAGCGCGAGCCCACCGGTCAAACCCAGGCTGGCTTGGATGAGGGAGCGACGGTCCAGTGTGATGCCCATGGTCTCTGGCCTCCAGCGAAACAGGTGCTGGGGCCTGGAACACCGGGCGACCTGCCGTCTGTCACCACGTCCCCATCAGCGCGGACACGCCATGGGGCAGCTGTTGCGTCCCAGGGCTCGCTACGCCGGCCCCTCATCCGCACCGGTGGACTGAATGCATCCGCCGGGATTCAGACCGGAGAGGACGATGTTGGTGGACCCGATGCGATTCTTCACCCTTCGGAGCCACTGCATGAAGAAGACCGCCCTGCTGACCTGCCTGCTCGGATTGCTGGGAGCTCTCCCGGCCAGCGCCGCTGAACTCAAGGATGTGTTCGGCAAGGAGGTCCCCATCGGGCAGGGTCGTCCCACGTTGGTGCTGTATGCCAACAAGAGCACCAAGGAAGAGCTGCGCCAGCGCGCTTCCCAGTTCATCTACGGCGTGCGGGAGAAGAAGCCCATCGTCGTCATCCACGTGGACCTGCGCGACGTCCCGGGCCTCTTCAAGGGGATGGCGCGCGGAGAGATCCGCAAGAGCCACGACGAGTCGCTGGCCGCCATGAAGGACCTGTACCGGCAGAAGGGCGAGGCACCGCCCGCCGAGCTGGACTCGTCGCTCTACATGGTCGCGGACTCCAAGGGCGAGCCCCACAAGTCCATGGGTCTGGCGAAGGGCTTCGACCGCGTGTTCGCCCAGGTGCTCGGCACCGCCGGGCAGGAGCTCGCTCGCGGCGCCTTCTCGGAGGGTGCCCGGCAGCTCAGCCAGGCGATGAGCGCCGCGCCCGCGGTGGCGTCCCGCAAGCCCTGACGTCACAAAGGAGTTCGACGGACTCCAGGTGTGAAAGGGGGCAGGCCCTGGCCTATCCTGCCGCCTCCCGCTCCACCTGGAGTCTTCCATGCACGTCGAATCCCCGCGCAGCGCCCGTTCCCCGAAGGCCGTGACGTTCCTCCGCATCCCCGTGCTGATTGCCGTGGGGATGATGACGATGGGCAGCGGCATGGGGAACCCGGGCTGTAGCAGCTCGACGCCTGAATGTGATGAGGGCTGTGCCATCGGGGGCACCTACACGTTCCAACTCGAGGACACCTCGCCGCCAGGCGAGGGATGCGTGGCCCTGGGCCTGGAGCTTCCCAAGGGGCCGCTCGTGTTGACCACCTCCGACAGCTACGTCAGCGGGAACATCGACGACCAGTACCTGTCGACCTACTACGAAGGCGAGCCCTCGCGGACGCTCGACTTCAGCTATGCGCAGAGGATTGGTGAGGGGCTCGAGCGCCGCTTCGAGATGAAGTCGACGGTCGCCGCGCCCTCACCCCGCAAGGAGACCGACAGGTCGGTCATCCAGGGCGAGTACATGCTGAAGATCTTCGCCGTCGAGGACGGCAGCGTGAAGTGCCTCATCCAGCGGAAGTTCACCGCGACGCGGTAGGGATTCCTCCGAGTGAAGTAGGGTCGGGGGCCATGCGTACTCCCCTCATGGCTTCATTGTTGTGCCTGATGATGTCCGCGCCGGCCCGGGCCGCCGTGCCGGCCGGCTTCGCGGAAACGGGCTATTCGTCCAGCAGCCTGAGCCCGGCGACGGGCATGGCGTGGGCTCCGGACGGTTCGGGGCGCCTGTTCATCACGCAGAAGAACGGCGTGGTGCGCACGGTGGCCCTGAAGGACGGCGTCCTGGAGACACAGCCGGGCACCTCCACGCTGGTGACGCGCACGTTCGCCACGGAGCCCTCGGTCCACACCAACAGCGAGTGTGGCCTCATCGGCATCGCGTTCGACCCGAACTACGTGGTCAACCGGTACGTCTACTTCTTCGTCACCGTCTCCCCTTCCGAGCAGCGCATCGTCCGCTACACGGACGCCAACGGTACGGGCATCGCGCGCACGGAGGTCATCACGCGGCTGCCCACGGCGGGCAACAACCACGACGGCGGCGGGCTGGGCTTCGGGCCGGACGGCAAGCTCTACTGGGCCATTGGCGACCTGGGCAACGGCTCCGGCGTGGACAGTGACCTGACGTCGCTGGCGGCCAAGGTGGGCCGCGCGAACCTGGACGGCACGCCCGTCAATGACAACCCGTTCAACGACGGCGTGGGCCCCAACAACGAATACATCTGGGCGCGGGGCCTCAGAAACCCGTTCACCTTCACCTTCCAGCCCACCACCGGGCAGCTGTGGGTCAACGGCGTGGGCACCGGCTATGAGCAGGTCTTCGTCGTGGGCCGCCGCAGCCACGCTGGCTACAACGACTACGAGAACAACCAGCCGCTCGGGAACGACTACATCACCCCGGTCATCAAGTACCGCACCAACGGGTCGGACACGCGCAGCCTCACCGCCACGGGCGCGGTGCGCAGCGGGGGCGTCACCACGTTCACCACCACGGCGGGGCACGGCTTCCGCAAGGGAGAGAAGCTCCTCCTCGAAGGCGTGGCGGACGCCAGCTTCAACGGCGAGTTCTACGTCGCCAGCGCCAACAACGCGCCTGGCACCACCACCTTCACGGTGGCCCAACCGGGCCTGCCGGACGCCACCAGCGGCGGCGGCAGCGCGATGACGCAGACGCTGGGGGGCTCCATCACCGGCGGCGTCTTCTATGACGCCACCCTGTTCCCGCCGGAGTACCGGGGCAGCTACTTCTTCGGCGACTACAACAGCGGCCAGCTGACGCGCGCCACGCTGGCGGCGGACAACTCGGTGGCGACGGTGGACGAGTGGGGCACGGGCTTCGGCGCCAACGTGGACATGAGCGTGGGGCCGGACGGCGCGCTCTACACGGTGTCCGTCACCAGCGGCCGGGTGGTCCGGGTGACGCCCACCGCCACCGCCCAGAAGCTGGTCGTTTCCGGACTCAATCCGCGCGTGATGGAGGGCGGCCGCGCGGCCTTCACCGTGCGCCTGGCCCAGGCACCCGCCGCGCCCATGACGGTGCGGGTGGCGCGGGCCCTGGGCGGCTCCCAGGACCTGCGCGTGGCGAGCAATGACACGCTCGTCTTCAACGCGTTGAACTGGAACGTGCCGCAGGCCGTGGTGCTGGAGGCGATGGACGACGCGGACACGGACGAGGACACCGCCACCTTCACGGTGTCCTCGGAGGGCCTGCAGGACGAGGCGGTGGTGGCCACCACCATCGACAACAACTCGGCCCGGCTGGTGCTGACCGCCCTGCGGCTCGCCGTGCCCGAGGGCGGCACCGCCACCTTCGACGTGTCCCTGTCCCAGCGGCCCACGTCCAACGTCACCGTCACGGTGGCGTCCACGCAGGGCGACGCGGACCTCACCGTGGACTCCGCGTCCACGCTCACGTTCACGACGTCCAACTGGAACACGCCGCGGACCGTCACGCTCCGGGCCGCGCAGGACGCGGACAACGTGGATGGTGAGGCCACCATCACGCTCGCCATTCCGGGCCTGGACGCGCGCACCGTGCAGGCCGTGGAGGTGGACGACGAACCGCTCCCGCCCTCCATCAACTCCCCGCCGGTCACCACCGCCGTGGTGGGCGTCGAGTACCGCCACACCGTGATCGCGCGGGGCCGGCCCGCGCCCACCTATTCGCTGGTGGGCACCGTGCCGCAGGGCATGAGCATCGACGCGACGAGCGGCCTCATCACCTGGACACCGTCAGCGGTGGGCACCGTGGACGTGCTCGTGCGGGCGACCAACGGCGTGCCGCCGGACGCCGAGCTGGGCTTCACCCTCACCGTGACGGCGGAGTTGGGTGAGCCGGATGCCGGCACGGGGAACCCGGACGCGGGCACGAGCCAGCCGCCGCCCGAGGAGGACTCCGGTTGTGGCTGCGGCGCGGCCCCGGTGGCGCCGCTCGCGTGGCTCGCGCTGGCCGCGCTGGCCGCCCGGCGCAAGCGCTCGCGCGTGAGCTGAAACACGAGCGGGAGGGCGCCCGCGCTGGACGCCCTCCCACTTCCCCCTGCCGCGCCGGTGCGGCGATGACAGGGTGCGGCAAGGTTCGTCCGCGCGTGTCCGGAAGCGGGATGCGGATTCCCAGCGCCGGTCAGTGCTCGCGTTCGTGTCGTCAGGGAGTGCCTGTGCGGCCGCCATGGCATGGGCCATGCTCACGGCGTCCGCCATGGCTTCCCTCCTCCAGGACCTCCGGCTCGCGCTGCGGCGGCTGCGTCACAGCCCCACGTTCACCGTCGTGGCGGTGGCCACGCTGGCGCTGGGCATTGGCGCCAACGTCGCCATCTTCAGCGTGGTGCACGCGGTGCTGCTGCGGCCGCTGCCCTTGCATGACGACGCGCGGCTCGTGCGGCTGTTCAGCGTGGGCCGGCAGGGCCCGGGGCCGACCTCGCCTCCGGACCTGAAGGACCTGGGCGAACAGACGCGCGCCTTCGAGGGGCTGGCCGGGGTGGCGCCCGCGATGGTGACGCTTGGGGCGGACCGCACGGAGGCCTCGCCCATGAAGGTGCAGGCCGGGCTGGTGACGGCCGGGTTCTTCCAGGTGCTGGGCCCGCGCGTGCAGCTGGGCCGGGCGCTCCAGGCGGGAGATGACGCGCCGGGCGCGCCCCAGGTGGCGGTGCTGTCACATGCGCTCTGGCAGCGCCGCTTCGGTGGCAGCCCGGACGTGCTGGGCCGCGCGCTGAACCTGGGCGGCCCGCTGCCCTGGACGGTGGTGGGCGTGATGGCGCCGGGGTTCGACTTCCCCTCGCACGCGGAGCTGTGGACGCCGGTGGTGCAGGACGCGTCCATGACGAAGCCGGAGGCGCGCGGCGCGCACTGGCTGGAGGTGTATGGGCGGCTGGCGCCCGGCGTGAGCCTCGCGACGGCGAGGGCCGACGCGGCGGCGGTGGCCCGGAGCCTGGCGGCGCGCTACCCGGCGACGAACGCGGACATGGGCGCGAGCGTGGAGCCCCTGCGCGACGTGCTGCTGGGCCCGGTGCGTCCTTCCCTGTTGCTGCTGCTGGGCGCGGTGGGGCTGGTGCTGCTCATCGCGTGCGCCAACCTCATGCACCTGCTGCTGGCGCGGGCCGCGTCGCGCGAGGGCGAGACGTCCGTGCGGCTCGCGCTGGGTGCGAGCCGGGGGCGCATCGCGCGCGAGCTGCTGGTGGAGAGCGCGCTCCTGTCGGTGCTGGGGGGCGGGGCCGGACTGCTCGCGGCCATGTGGGCGCTGGATGCGCTGGCGGCGTTCGGGCCCCGGGACATTCCGCGCATCGACGAGGTGTCGCTCGACGGCACCGTGCTGGCGTTCACCGCGGGCCTGTCGGTGTTCACCACGTTCCTCTTCGGTCTGGTGCCGGCGTGGCAGACGTCGCGCGTGGAGCTGGCGCGCGTGCTCCGGGCCTCGGGTGAGGGCGCGGGCGGCGCCGCGCACCACCACCGCACCCGCGCGGCGCTCATCGTGGCGGAGACGGCGCTGGCGGTGCTGCTGCTGGTGAGCGCGGGCCTGTTGCTGCGCAGCTTCGTGCACCTGCGGCAGGTGGACCCGGGCTTCCAGCCGGAGGGCGTGCTGACGGTGAAGCTGGAGCTGCCGCCCATCCGCTACGCCTTCGGCAGCGCGGCGCCCGCGGCCTTCTACGACGGGCTGCTCGAACGGCTGCGGGCCCTGCCGGGCGTGAGCGTGGCGGGCGCGATGGGGGGCCTGCCCATGGAGGGCAAGCGGTGGACGCTCGCGGTGCGCGATCCACGGCGGCCGGTGGCGCCGGGCATGGAGCCCTGGCAGGCCAGCATCCGCGTCGTCACGCCGGGGGCCTTGGAAGCGCTGCGGGTGCCGGTGCTTCGGGGCCGGGGGCTCCTACCGGAGGACCGGGGCGCCGGTGGACGCGCGGTGTTGATCAACGCGGAGGCGGCGCGCCGCTTCTGGCCAGGAGAGGACCCGCTGGGCCGCACCCTCGACACGGACATGGACTGGGGCAACGGCGCCTTCGGAGGCCGGGTGGTGGGAGTGGTGGCGAACCTGGCCACGGAGGGGCTGGCCGCGCCCGCCGCGCCGGAGGTGTTCATCCCCTACGAGCAGGCGCGCTCCACGGAGATGACGCTGGTGCTGCGCACGACAGGCGAGCCGCTCGCGCTGGCCCGGGCGGTGCGGGCGGAGGTCCGGGGCGTGGACGCGAACCTCGCGTCGGGCAGCGTGCGGACGCTGGCGTCGGTGGTGGATGGAACGGTGGCGCCGCTGCGCTTCTATCTCCTGCTGGCGAGCGTCTTCGCGGGGCTGGCGCTGGTGCTCGCGGCGGTGGGGCTCTACGGCGTGGTGGCCTACGCGGTGGTGCAGCGCACGCGGGAGCTGGGCATCCGCATGGCATTGGGCGCGCGAGCAGGCCAGCTGATGGGCATGGTGTTGAGCCACTACCTGCGGCTCACGGCGGTGGGCCTGGTGCTGGGGCTCGGGCTCGCGTGGGGCGCCAGCCGCGCGCTGTCGCACCTGCTCAACGGGGTGCGGCCCACGGATCCGCTGACGTATGGATTGGTCGTGGCGGTGCTCGGCGCGGTCGCGTTCCTCGCGGCGCTGTTGCCCGCGCGGAGGGCCGCGCACGTGCCCCCCGCGGTCGTGCTCCGGGCGGAGTGACTTCAGGCACGAGGCTGGCAATTGCTATCCTGAGCCGCGATGCCCGCGCACCTTTTCGAATATCAGTGCCTGAAAGCGCTTCCAGGAAGGCATTCCGCAGGTTGGCGCACCTCCACGTTCTTGTTCGCGTTGGTTTTGGGATGCGCGGGCCCCAGGCTCTACTACCTGCGATCCGAACTCCCCATCCTGGAAGGGCGGTTCGATCTCGCGGTAGCCCCTGGGCCATGGCCGCATCAGGACATTCCGACCGTCGTAGCGGACACGGACACGATTCCAGATGACCTGGTGCTGCCGACGCTCCGGGCCCTGATGACCTTGCCGGGCGCGGTGGATGCCTGCGACCCGAACACCGGAGGTCCGCGACCGGACGCGGCCGAATACTGCGTCGCTCTTTACAAGACGCCGCAGGATTGGCGTGTTTCATGGCCCATTCGCAACCTGGTGAAGGAACGCAGTTCGTGCCAGCCGCCCTTTGGAGGCGTCGACGATGAATCCTTTGGCCGGAGCCCATTCATCATCGGCTTCGCGCACAATCACCCGTGCGCGACGCGAATGAGCAGCGAGGACCTGACCCAGTTTCCCGCTGTGAAGATGGCGGATGGGCTGTGGACGATGGTGTCCTACGCCGCAAGCCCGGATGGCCAACTTGCGCGTGATTCACGGAACCGGTTGATTCCCGCATGGGCCTGGCTCGCCACGGGCCACAAGGACGAGCCCCGCTTATACAAGTGGAACCCTGCGGGGGAGGTCTTTCAATGGAACGAGGCAACGGCCCGCTGGGAGTTCCAGGCGAACTGTCATCCGCAAGAGGCTTCCGGGATGCGCAGCCCCCGCATGCTGCTACCGCGCTGTTCGCCTGAGCTGAAGTGGTAGAAGTTCCCGGAGCACGTCCCGATGATGAAACTTCCGCACTCCATCCTTCTCTTGACGCTCCTGCTGGATGGCGGCACGCCTGCTGTCTCTCCCAGCACCACCGCGAGGGATGGAGGCAGCACGGTGTCCTCTCCCGTCGCGGCAAACGGCGACGGAGGCACCGCTCCTCGCGCTCCCATCGTCGCAGTGGGGATTGAATGGCCTGACGACCTGCATCCCCTCGCAACGCTGGACGGTCCGGCGGTGCTCGCCGCCCATGCGGCCTTGCAACGGCTGCTGGCGGGTTTTCCCAAGGAGTATGCGAAGGACTGTTCGTATACCGCCAAGGCCATGGAAGTCTCCGTGGCCCAACATGGCGGTCTGTACTTCGTGGAGATCAAGCGGCGCGTCGAGAAGTGCGGCTGGGCGACCCCTGGGTTCAATCCCTCCGCGCACTGGTACGAACTGTATGCCGTGTCACCCGAAGGGAAGGTCCTGGCGCGGTATCCGTATCAGCCCTGAAGGCGTGCCTCCGCGCCCCCGCTTCAGGGGTCGAGCCGCTTGTAGAAGAGGACCGTGGGGTGCAGCGCACCGTCGGTGTGCCGCGCCCAGTCCGGAATCTCTCCTGCGCGCTGCCACTGACAATGCTGGTACACGGCCTCCGCCTTCGAGCCCGCCAGCGTGTCCAGCACCAGCAGGGTCCGCCCCGCGCTCCGGGCGTACTGCTCGACCTCCTGGAGCATCCGCGACGCCAGCCCCTGGCCCCGGGCCCGCGAGTGCACGAGCAGCTTCTGCACCTCCGCGCGGTGCAGCCCGTTGGGCCGCAGGGACGGCGCGAGCTGCACGGTGCCGTCGATGCGCCCGTCCACCTCCGCCACCCACAACACCAGCCCCGGCCCCAGCGCCGCGAGCACGCCCCGCCAGTACTCCGCCGCCTCCTCCAGCGAGAGCGGCGGAAGAAAGCCCACCGACGCGCCTCCCTCCACGGAGTCGATGAGCAGCTCCGCCAGCGCCCGCAGCTCCTCGGGGGTCGCCTGTTCGAGTCTCCGGATGGAAATCATCGTTCGCTCAAGTCCAGCGGCTCACGGCGTGGCCGGCTTCGGGGGCTTCGGCGCGGGGGTGACGCGGGCGCCGGTGAAGCGCAGCAGCTCGTCCATGAGCTGACGGCGGCCATGCTCCGGCCGCTCCAGGTGCACGAAGTGCGTCGCGCCCGGGAGCACCACCGCCTTCACGCTGGCCGCGTGGTGCAAGTGCTCCTGGAGGCGCGTGACATCCTCCGGCCGGCTCCAGAAGTCGTTCTCCGCGCGCAAGAGGAGCACCTTCGCCGTGATGGCCGCCCCGTCCCACAGCTGCCGGCCCGTGGCCAGGTAGAAGCTGTCCTCCAGCGCCCCGGACGGCGCCCGGAACGCGAACGGCGTGCGGGACGGCCCCAGCGGATCACTCGTGACGGCCTCGCGCTGGAACGACGCCGCCACCTCCGGGGCCCTCCACTTCGCCCGCTCCGCCTCCTCCGCGGGCAGCTGCCGGTCCCACACCGCCATCAGCGACGCGCCCGTGTTCCACCGGTAGGCGCCCATGCCCTCCGCGTTGAACCGACCCGGCCGCTTCGGGTCCTCGAAGTCCGTGCCCTTCCCCAGCATCTTGTGCTCCGCGCTGCCCGCGTACAGCGCGTTGAGCATCACCAGGTGGCTGACGTTGTCCGGGTGCAGGCTGGCGTACATGCCCGCCCAGTGGCCTCCCGTGGCCCACCCGAAGAGCCCCACGCGGCGCTGCCCCGTGCGCGCCTTCACCCAGCCCACCACCGCGTGCACGTCCTGGACGACCTCGTGCGAGTTCACCAGCGGCCGGCCCCTGGCGGGCGTGCTCATGGCCAGGGGCCGCGTGGAGCCGCCATAGCCGCGCGCGTCCATGACGTACACCGCGTGCCCCGCGCGGGCGAGCTCCGCCGCGATGGAGCCCCCCTCCACGGGCAGGTCGAACGAGGCCCGCCCCGGCACCCGCGCGCCGTGCAGGAGGATGAGCGGGGGCAGGTTGGCCACCTGCATGCCCGTGTCCTTCACCTCGCGGACGGAGACCTCCACGCCCTCCTCGGAGGGCACCAGGAACTCCGCGCGCGTCACCTCCGCCCGGGCGCCGGCGCCGAACAACGCGCCCAGCAGCACCAGGGTCCGGACCACGGCCGCGCCTTCGTGATGCATGCCCACCTTGTCCTCCCACTCCATGAACCGGGGGGAATCCTGCCAGCAGCCCCGCCCGGGCACACCTGCCATGCAACTCTTGCCGTCCGTGCAAGCCTTGCCACGTCCCGGGCACCGGGAACGCGCAAGGCTTGCCGTTCCCCTGGCACTCCTCCCGGGGCGCGGCGTTGGCATCCGCGTTGCTCATGTCCCGTTCCGTTCCCCGCTGGCGGCAAGGCAGGACGCATCGCTGGCATTCCCTGAACGACGAACGGAGAAACGACATGCACACGAATCACTTCGCGCGGAAGCTGTTCCTGGCGGCGCCCCTTTGCCTCTTCGCGGTGGGCTGCGGCGGCGACCCGATGATGGACGGGTCCATGACGGGCGAAGGTGCCACCGAGGCCGCCGCTCCCTCGGCTCCCGAGGACGCGGCGCTCGGGACGAGCGAGCAGGGCATCGGGCTGGGCGGCACGTACTGGTGGGGCACCTCCGCCAACGGCCTGACGTCCACCACCATCGGGACCGCCACCAACCGGACCTGCTTCCTGCGCGGCATCCGGGGCAACCTGAAGGGCACCAGCTGGGCCGGCGCGGGCGTCTTCCAGTACGCCGGCAACTGGGAGATCTTCATCAACCAGAGCAACAGCAAGGCGCTGCGCACGGACGTCCAGTGCATCAACACCGCCACCAACCGGACCCCGGAGGTCTCCTGGTACGACGGCCAGGCGGCGAAGCTGCTGGGCGCGGTCACCTCGGCCCGCCGCTGCTTCCTCACGCAGGTGGAGGCCGCGGGTGGCTTCACGGCCAACGCCGACTACGCCCGCGTCTGGAATGACGGCTACAACTGGTACCTGGGCGGCAACCTGGGCGCGGCGGGCGGAGCGCGCGCCCTCTGCGTGGACGTGCCCTCGGATGCGGGCGGCTGGCTGTGGATCGCCGGCAACCCGGGCACCTTCACGCACAACCTGGCCTACAATCCGGGTGGCGTGGCCTGCATGCTGTCCGGCATCGGCGGCAACTTCAGCACCAGCGACTACGACGACGGCGTGACCATCGACTACAACGCCGGCACCCGCTACTGGGAGATGACCGTCAGCAACAGCAAGCGCGGCTGGGGCAACTGCGTCAAGTAGCCTTCCCGCAAGGGAAGCCAGTGTCCGTTTCGCACGGAGCGAGGGGGGGCCGTGCGAAACGGATGGCGCATCGGCAGCGCGTGTGGTGTCACCTCCAGGCCGGGCGCATGCACCGCCCGCCATGGAGGTCACCCACACCATGCAGGACGTCGACATCAAGACCGCGGATGGAGTGATGGACGCGAAGCTGTTCCAGCCGGAAGGCTCGGGTCCGTGGCCAGCGGTCATCATGCTTCCGGATGCCTTTGGTGTCCGGCCCGTGTTCGAGGACATGGCCCGGCGCCTGTCCAAGTCCGGCTACGTGGTGCTCCTGCCCAACGTGTTCTACCGGGAGGCCCCGTCGTCGAAGCTGGACCTCAAGGGCACCTTTTATGACGAGGCGTTCCGCAAGCGCATCTACGCGCTCATCGGCACGCTGACGCCGGAGCGCCTGAAGGCGGACGCGGGCGCCCAGCTGGACTTCCTCTCCCGCCAGCCGTTCGTGAAGGGCCCGAAGGCGGGCGTGGCGGGCTACTGCTTCAGCGGCGGCATCGCCGTGCGCATGGGCGCGGACTTCCCGGACCGCATCGGCGCGGTGGCGTCGTCCCATGGCGGCCGCCTGGCCACGGACGCGCCCGACAGCCCCCACCGCCTGGTGAACCAGGTGAAGGCGGAGCTGTACTTCGGCCACGCGGACAACGACAACTCCATGCCCGCGGACGCCATCCGCACGCTGGAGGCGGCGCTCAAGGACGCGGGCGTGAAGTACACCTCGGAGCTCTACCCCGGCGCGCAGCACGGCTACTCGGTGCCGGGCACGCCCCAGTTCAACGCGGAGGTCGCGGAGACGCACTGGACGCGGCTCCAGGAGCTGTTCGGCCGCACGCTGAAGGCCTGAGCGGCACGCCCCATGTCCCCCGTGCGGCAGCGCCTGCTCTCCATCTTCGGCGGCTCGGTGGGCAACCTCATCGAGTGGTACGACTTCTACGTCTACTCGGCGTTCTCGCTGTACTTCGCGCACGCGTTCTTCCCGGACGCGGACCCGCTGGTGCAACAGCTCAACACCGCCGGCGTGTTCGCGCTGGGCTTCCTCATCCGGCCGGTGGGCGGCTGGCTGATGGGGCTCTACGCGGACCAGAAGGGCCGCAGGTCCGCGCTGACGTTGTCCGTCACGCTGATGTGCCTGGGCTCGCTGGTCATCGCCATCTGCCCCACGTACGCGCGCATCGGCGTGGCGGCGCCCGTGGTGCTGCTGCTCGCGCGGCTGCTCCAGGGGCTCTCCCTGGGCGGCGAGTACGGCACCAGCGCCACCTACCTGAGCGAAGTGGCCACCTCCCGCCACCGGGGCTTCTACAGCTCCTTCCAGTACGTCACGCTCATCATGGGGCAGCTGTTGGCCACGCTGACGCTGCTGGTGTTGCAGCGGCTCCTGCTCACGGGTCCGCAGCTGGAGGCGTGGGGCTGGCGCATCCCGTTTGGCATTGGCGCGGCGCTGGCCATCTTCGGCTTCTACATGCGGCGCAACATGGTGGAGACGGAGGCCTTCACCCGCGAGGCGGCGAAGAAGACCGGGCACCATCCCATGCGCGAGCTTTTGCGCCACCCGAAGGAGATCGCCGTGGTGGTGGGGCTCACCATGGGCGGGACGCTGGCCTTCTACACATACACTGTCTACATGCAGAAGTTCCTGGTGAACTCGGTGGGGCTGACGCGGGACGAAGCCACGCTCATCTCCGCGGGCTCGCTGTTCCTCTACATGCTGCTCCAGCCGGTGCTGGGCTACGTCTCCGACAAGGTGGGTCGCAGGCCGGTGCTGATGGGGTTTGGCATCCTGGGCACGCTGTGCACGGTGCCGCTGCTCACCGCGCTGACGCGGACGCGGGATGCGCTCACCGCGTTCATGCTGGTGCTCGCCGCGCTGGTCATCCTCTCCGGCTACACGTCCATCAACGCCGTGGTGAAGGCGGAGCTGTTCCCCGCGCGCATCCGCGCCCTGGGCGTGGGGCTGCCCTACGCGCTGACGGTGTCGCTCTTTGGCGGCACCGCGGAGTACGTGGGCACGCGGCTGAAGCTGGCCGGGCACGAGCCGTGGTTCTTCTGGTACGTGACGGCCTGCATCTTCTGCTCGCTGCTCGTCTACACGGTGATGCCAGACACGCAGCGCCACAGCCGCATCGACGCGGCGTCTTGATTCCTGTCACGGGCGGGACGTGCTAGACGCGCGCGCCCATGACGTCTCCACTCCTGACGCTTCCCCTGCTGCTGTGCCTGGGACAGTCCCCTGAAGTCACGTCCACCGAACCGCCCTTCCAGGCGCGGTTGTCCTTCCAGGGCTTCGACGACGACATCGACGTCGAAGGGTCGGCCACGTACTTCCACGCCGCGCTGGAGGGCCATACGCCGGAGCTCGCGTCGGGCCTGCGCGCGGAGGCCACGCTGTCGTTCTTCCTCTCCGCGCCGGCCACCACGGGCATCACCCTGCAGGACTTCGGCAGCAACGTGCGGCTGCGCTACCGGCCGTCGGGCTGGGAGTCCGGAGAGGGGCTCGCCGTGGCGGTGCACCCCATCACCACGTCGCGGCTGTACATGGGCTTCACGTACCCGGTCACCTGGGAACGGCAGGCCTTCCTGCGCCGCGCGGGAAACGAGTCCGCGCTGGAGCTGCGCTTGACCCGGCGGCGGTGGGAGGCCTTCGTGGCGGTCAAGTCCGCCGCCGTGCTTGATGACCTGCTGCTGGAGTACTCCCGCCGCTACGCCCTGCTCGCGGGCGGCTTCCTGGACGTCACGCCCGAGCTGCGTCTGGCCTTGAAGGGCACCGTGCTCGACCGGGGGCAGATTCCCACCAACGGCGTCTCCGGCACCGAGCTGCACCAGCCCGTACGCGGGGCCTCGCTGGGCGCGGTCTGGCACCGGGGCGCGCCCATCGGGAACAACGTCGACCTGGCGCTGTACCAGGGCGACCCGACCTTCTTCGAGCGCTTCTTCCAGCCGGAGACGTATCCGGGCGGGTTCGCCGCGTCGGTGTCGCTGGAGGGCAGCTACGTGTCGCAGGCGCTGCTGGATCCAGAGTCCTTCCGCCAGCGGACCACGCAGACGGGGGGCGCGGGGGCGCTGGAGGCGCGGGTGAAGCAGGGCTTCTGGCGCGCGCACGCCCTGGCCTATGTCCGCACGCTCTCCTTCATCCAGGTCGATGTGCCCGGGTTCCCCCCGTACCAGGACTTCCAGGACGACGCGGAGGCCAGCGCGGAGATGTCCGGCACGCTGAGCACCGACTACCACCTCCAGGACTGGGGGCTGACGCCCGGGCTGCTCGTGCGCTTCACCCGCCCCGCCTCGCTCCGAAGCGCGCCGGTGGGCCTCCCGGAGCGCAACTACACCGCCGTGTTCCGGGGGCCCAACATGATCACCCTGCTGCCCTCGGGCGACGACCCGGGGCTGGTGGTGACGGTGAAGGCCACGGCCCGCTGGGACCTGGGCAAGGTCGCTGGCGTGCTGGCGGAGGTCTCCTACACGCACGACCCGAACCGGACCCGCTTCGAGGATGACGTCACGGGCATCGCGGACCCGGTCTACCAGCCCGCCAACTCCGTGGGCTTCAACGTGCTGCTCCAGGCGCGCTTCTGACGCCGGGAGTCAGGACGGGGCGGATTGGCGTCCGCGCGAGGATGACGCTCCGCCCACGCCGCGCCCGCTGACGTCAGAAGGCCGTGCGGGTGAGCAGCACGATGTCCGAGTTCGCCCAGGCCGTCTTGAAGCGCTGCCGCGCGGCGGCGGCCTCGGCCGTGCGGCCCTGCCCCTTCAACGACTCGGCGAGCCCGAAGAGCGCCCAGCCGTTGCCGGGGTTGCGGCGCAGGTCCTCGCGGTAGACGGCCTCCGCGGCCCGGTATTGCTTCGCGTCCAGCAGCGCCGCGCCCTGGAAGTGGCGCACGGGGTAGTACCAGTCACTGGGCTCCGAGTAGGCCAGCTGATCCGCGGCGCGCACCGCGTCCTCCCAGCGCGTCAGCGCGTCGGCGCAGCCCTGGCGCTCGGCGATGGAGGCATCCAGCACGCGCGCCGCCACGTCCAGCACGTCCTTCGCCGGGTTGTTCCCGGCGGTCATCGTGTCCGGGACGCTGGCGGCCAGCTTCACCAGCTCCGCGTGCTCCGCGCGGGCCTGCTCGAAGTCTCCCTTCGCGGCGAGCGCCAGCCCGTGCGCGTGCAGCCACATCCCCGTCAGCACCGGGTACTTCGCGTCCGGCCGGGGCTCCTTGAGCAGCGCGTCGTAGCGCCCGAAGCGCACCATGGCGAGCAGCGGCTCGGAGGCGAAGAAGTCCATGCCCGGCATCGCCGTCAGCATCTCCGGCGGCAGGACCTTCGCGGACTCGCGCGCGGCGCGGATGGACTCACCCGCGCGCCCCTCCATGGACGACGAGAACGACAGGAAGCCCCAGTTGTGCGCGAGGTACATGGGGTAGTAGCCGATGGGCTCCACCTGGCGCAGATAGGCATTGTCCGCCTGCACCGCCCGGCGGTTGCTCTCCGATGCGTCCGCGTAACGGCCCACCCGCTGGTAGATGTGCGCCGGCATGTGCACCACGTGCCCCGCGCCGGGCATCAACCCCGGCAGCCGGTCCGCGGAGGCCAGCGCGCGCTCGGGGTGGTCCGACGCCTCGACGGCGTGGATGTAATAGTGATTGGCGCCCGGGTGGTTTGGCGCGCGCGCGAGCACCGACTCCAGCCGGGAGACGATCTCCTCCGTGCCCGGCTCCGGCTTGCCGTCCAGCGTCCACAGCTTCCACGGGTTGAGGTTCATCAGGGACTCGGCGAAGAGCACCTGCACGTCCAGGTCGTCCGGGAAGCGCTTCGCCACGTCGCGCATGGCATTGGCGTACGCCTGCGAGAAGGGCTTCATCTCCTCCGGCGTGCGCGGCTCCGGTCCGCCGTAGCGCCTGGACAGCGCGCCGATGAGCGCCTGCTCCTCGGGAGACGCCGTGGGAGCGAGCGCCTGGGCCTTTTGCAGCGCGGTCCACGCGAGCGCGGCCCGGTCCGGCAGCATGGGCACGTTGTAGTTGGGCCCCAGCACCAGGGCGACGCCCCAGAAGCAGCTGGCGCAGGACGGATCCAGCTGCGCGGCGCGGGCGAACGAGCGCGCGGCCTCGTCGTGGTTGAAGGCATACGTCAGCCGCATGCCCTGGTCGAAGAAGGCCTGCGCCTCGGGCGACCGGGTCGTCACCTTGCGCTGGAAGGTCCCCAGGTCGTCGAAGAGCACCGCGCCCTGGGCGAGCGAACCCAGGCTCGACAGCGCGGACGGCTTGCCGTGCGCCCCGTGCTGGGCCGCGCTGTCCTCCGGCGCCCGGGCGAACGTCACCGGTGCCATCAACGACGGGATGAGGATGAACAGGAGATGCGCGCGCATGAGGCCCCCCCGGCCTGCGTTCTTTTCAAGGAACGGTGGGGGGACTTCGCGCACGCGGCAATCCGCCCGGACGCGTTGGCGCGCGAGCGCCTGCTTCGCGACTACTTCTCCAGGTCGCCGACAATGCGCCCCAGCGGCGACGGCGTCCCCATGAACTTCTGGAAGCGGCTGCGGTCATCCGAGCCCGCGTCGAAGTTCTCGAAGTTCTGCTGGTTCGAGTTCGCGCCGGGCCGGAAGCCCGAGTAGTCCTGGCGCGCGGGCAGCCCGTGCTCGGCGCGGATGCGGTTCTCCGTGGGGGCGTTCGGCATGCGCGGCGTGGGGCGCAGGCCAACGGTCTCGAACTCCTCCTGCAGCTGCAGGCGCGTCTCCACGGTGTCCTTCATCGGGGCCGAGTGGCTGGGGTAGCGCTTGAACACCTCCGCGTCCGAGTGCTTGCTGACGGCCAGGGGGCTGACCTGCGTGCCGTTGGCGGCGCGCCACGCGTGGACGGACTCGTGGCCCAGGCTGTTGAAGCGCGGGCCAGGCTGGGTCTCGTCGTAGTTGATGCGGCTGGCCTGTCCCGTCCCCGCCTGGCCGTCCTGACGGTACGCGGGGCGCAGCGACTGGAGCGTGCCGTCGTGGCGCGGGCGGTGGGACATCGGCATGGACTCGTTGCGGCCGGAGTAGATGTCCGCCACCGTCAGCGGCTTTTGCGGAGTGCCCGTCGCGCCGGGGTTCAGTTGCGGCGTGCGGCCGTTGAGCTCCGTCAGCATCTGGTTGCCCACCGGGCGGCTCATCAGCTTGTGCGTGGAGTTGCGCGCGTCCTGCGTGAAGTCCGCGAAGTCCGCGCCGGACTGACGGCTGTCGCGGCGGGTCCGGATGCCCGACAGGTCCGGGTGCACCACACCGTGGTCCGCAGGCTTGAGCTTGTTCTTGCCGTCCTGAAGCTCCAGCGCCGTGGGCGCCCGCTGCGGCTTCACCGTCTCCAGCTTCGGGGGCGCACTGGGGCTGCGCGTGCGGGAGCCGGAGGGGAGGGACGGCGCGGAGAAGGAGGAGGAGCGGAGCTTCATGGTGGGCCTCGGAAGCGGAAGACGTCGTGTGCCCTCCCCTAGGAGTCTGTGGCGGTAACGGGTTGAGGGGCGAGAGCGGACGAGGCATGAGGCCCGCCGCTCGATATTGCGGCGGACGGCTACACGGCCGTCGCGCGGAAGAGCTTGAGAAGGTTGTGGGTGGCG
>NZ_RAWM01000069.1 GCF_003668875.1 Corallococcus interemptor
GACGTGCTGGGCGCCGAACTGGGCGTTCGGGACGACGTGGTACGCCTGAAGCGCGGGAGTGGGCGAGGTCCCCCGGCCCGCGCCCGTCCAGCAGTCACGCGCACCCGACAGGGCCCGTGCCGCCAGGAGGAAGCGCATCCCCGCCATCCGGAACGGCGGAAAGCCCGCCAGCGCGAAGCGCATCGCCAGGTAGGTGGACCCCCAGATGACGTAGAGCGCGAAGAGGCTGAACAGCAGGCGGCCCCGGTGGGGCGCGGACTCGGCTATGTCGGAGGTCGCGGTCGCGGTCGTCACGGCGGCGGCTTCTAACCCCCACCACCCTCCAGGGCGATGTGCGCTTTGCCGTACCCGCCGCCCCACGCAGGCCGGAGAACCAGCGCCCCGCCTGCCTGCCCTCCTGCACACCCCTCCCAATTGAATGCCCGGGGCGTCCCTTTTAGAATTCTACAGGAGGCATGGAGACCCGGAGGGCGGGCCGACGGCTTCCGGAGCGTGAGCGGGAATGCCCGACGAATTGGGTGAGCGCGAAAAGGAAGTCCTCCGAGCCGTGGTGCAGGAGTACATCACCACCGGCGGCCCGGTCGGCAGTCAGCAGCTGACGCGTCGCGGAGAGTTCGACGTGTCCTCCGCGACCATGCGCAACGTGCTCGCCGACCTGGAGGCCCTGGGCTTCCTGGAGAAGCCCCACACCTCCGCCGGCCGCGTGCCCACCGACCGCGGCTACCGCTTCTACGTGGACACCCTGGTCAAGCTGCGCGACCCCGCCCCCCGCGACCGCGAGCTCATCCACGCCGGCCTCGTCCACGAGTCCAACCTGGACGACATCCTGTCGGAGGCCAGCCGCGTGCTGCACTCGCTCACGCGCCATGCGGGCGTCGTCCTCACGCCCCGCGCCGACGCCGCCGTGTTCCAGCGCATCGAGTTCCTGCGCCTGCGCGAGAACCGCGTGCTCGCCGTGCTCGTGGGCCAGAACGGCCAGGTGCACAACAAGGCCCTCACCGTGGACTTCCCGGTGACGTCCGACGAGCTCATGAAGGCCAGCAACTACCTCTCCGAGCTCCTGCACCAGGTGCCCCTGGAAGAGGCCCGCGAGCGCATCCGCGCGGAGATGGACCAGGAGCAGGCCCTCTACAACGCGCTCACCGCCAAGGCCCTCAAGCTGGGCGCCGCCGCCACCGACCTGCAGACGCCCGAGCGCGTGCTGATTGAAGGCACCGGCTCCTTCCTGGAGCAGCCGGAGTTCGCGGACGTGGAGCGCATCCGCGCGCTCTTCCGCGCCCTGGATGAGAAGCACAAGCTGCTGCACCTGCTGGACCGCGTGCAGCGCACGAAGGAGATGCACGTCTTCATCGGCGCGGAGAGCGAGTTCTCCGCCGCCGGTGACGTCACCGTCATCGCCAGCCCCTACGGCACGGCGGAGGCGGTGCTGGGCACCGTGGGCGTCATCGGGCCCACGCGCATGGACTACCGGCGCGTGATTCCCCTGGTGAACTTCACCGCCCAGGTGCTCTCCAGCGTGCTGGAGAAGGTCTGACGAACGCCCCCTACTGCGGCGCGGGCGCGTAGACGCGCAGCGCCGCGGGGGCCACCTCGAAGCGCATGGGCGTCGTGCCCACGTTCTCCCCGTCCGCGTTCACCTCCATGGGCGGATCCGTCTCCACGACGAGCCGCGACGTGTGCAGGTGCACGACGGACTCGTGCTCCAGGTGCGCGCCGCTCCTCATGCCCAGCGCCACGCGCGCCAGCGTGGCCACGTCCTGCAGGTGGCCCAGCCCCGTGCGCTCGCCGCCCTCCTCCATGGAGGGCGCGGTGATGGCGTAGACGTGGAAGCGGCGGTCGTCCAGCGTCGCGTCCGGCGCCACCATGTTCCCCGCGCCGTGGTAGCGGCCGTTGCCCACCACCAGCTGGAGCGCGTCCACCTCCAGCGTCTGGCCGTCCGCCTGGAGCCGGACGTGGAAGGGCTGCAGCGTGCGCATCTCCGCGGCGGCGGCCATGGGGTAGGCCAGCTTGCCGGCGCGCTGCTTCAATTCCTGCGTCAGCCGCTTCGCGATGGCGGTGGTGAGCCCCAGGCTGGCGGCGTTGAGGAAGGGCCGCCCGTTGACGAGCCCCACGTCCACGCGCGCCGTGTAGCCGCCGGCGATGACGTCACACGCGGCTTCCAGCGTGTCCGGGATGCCCATCGAGCGCGCGAAGTCGTTGCCGGTGCCCAGCGGCACCACGCCCAGCGTCACGTCGCGGCCCATCAGCGCCTGCGCCGCGCAGCTGATGGTGCCGTCGCCTCCTCCCACGAGGACGCGGCGGGCGCCCTGGGCGATGGCGTCCTCCACCACCTTTCGCAGCCGCTTGGGCCGCGTCAGTGCGTGCGCGGCCATGAGCGGGATGCCGTGGGCGGCCAGCAGCTCGCGGGCGTCTTCGAAGGCGTCGCGCCCCGAGCGGGAGCGCGTGTTCACCACCAGGACCGCGGGCCCTTCATCCAGGTGACGAAGGCGCGGAGGCGCGTTGAGTGCGGGTTCCAGAGGAAACCTCGGCTTTCTGTACGGCGTCTCCAAGCTGCGCACGACGGGGCGCGCGCACCAGCGGCACCCGAGCGGAAAGGGCAGGGCCTCTGTCCATTCCCCAGCGTCGTCCCACCGCATGCTTCCGCGAATGGACAGGGGTAGGGGGCCAACGGGTTCCCTCCCTGGGGAGGCGTGTTCACCTTCCAGGCGACGCGGACTCCATGCCAGGACCCGCGCCGGGACCGTTCTCCAGGAGGGTGATGATGGCGCGTGGAAGCAAGGACAAGTACTCGGCGAAGCAGAAGCGCATGGCCGAGCACATCGAGAAGGGTTACGAGAAGAAGGGCACCAGTGAGAAGACCGCGGAGGCCCGCGCGTGGGCCACGGTGAACAAGCTCACCGGTGGCGGTACGAAGGGTGGCTCCGGCAGCAAGGCGAAGGCGGCCCGCCGGCGCCCCGCGGCCCGCAAGAACGCGCGCAAGGCCGGAAGCGTGGGGGGCAAGCGCCGCGCCGCCACCGCGAAGAAGACGACCTCCAGCCGCAAGAGGGCCGCGCCCGCCCGGGCGAAGCGCACCACCACCGGCCGCAAGGCCACCTCGCGCACCGGCACCGCCGGCAAGCGCTCCACGGCCCGCAAGAGCACCGCGCGCCGTAACACGACGCGCAAGTCCACCGCGTCCCGTTCCCGCGCGAAGCGCGGCGGTTCGCGCAAGTAGCGTTTCAGCAGGGCTCCACCGGTGGCCACGAGGTCGTGGCCACCTTGGGGGCCTTCAGCGCGACTCCTCGTCCTTGGAGGTGTC
Source organism: Corallococcus interemptor (assembly GCF_003668875.1). GTDB lineage: Bacteria > Myxococcota > Myxococcia > Myxococcales > Myxococcaceae > Corallococcus > Corallococcus interemptor. Next base: position 3,299 of record NZ_RAWM01000069.1, read on the forward strand.
GCGCGACGCCGCGTCCCAGGGCCAGGCCTCCGGGTCCTCCTCCAGCCGGCGCAGGAGCTCCGCGGGGTCCTTCACCAGCGTGCGGCAGCCGGCGGTGCGCAGGTCCTCCGCGCGGAAGCCCCCGCACAGCACGCCCACGGACGCCAGGTGCAGCTTGCCCGCGGCGAGCGCGTCGTAGGGCGTGTCGCCCACCACCACCACCGTGGCGGGGTCCGGCTTGCCCAGCTTCGTCATCGCCGCCTCGAAGATGTCCGGGTGCGGCTTGCTCTTGTCGACCTCGTCCTTGTTCGTCTTCGTCTCGAACAGGCCGTCGATGCCGCACAGCTCCACGTAGCGCTTGAGCTCGTCGTCCTTGGCGCTGGACGCAAGGGCAATCTTGCGGCCGCGCTTGCGCAGCTGCTGGAACAGCTCCTTCACGCGCGGGAAGGCGCGCACCTTGGGCAGGAACTCGCGCTTGAAGAGCGCGGAGCGGTACTCGTCCAGGTCCTTGCCGAAGCGCTCCAGCTCCTCGTCGTTGAAGAAGACGGGCAGGAGCTGGTCCGAGCCCTTGCCAATCTGGCTTCGCACGTGGGCGAACGGGATGTCCCGCCCGAACTCGATGAACGACCGGCGCCAGGCCTCGGCGTGCTCGTCCACCGAGTCGATCAGCGTTCCATCCACGTCGAAGATGACGTTTTCGACCATGCGCGGCAAACCTCCGCCGCCCAAGGTGGGGCTGGGGGGCGGGCCGGTCAACCGTCCGTGGGCGACTTCGGTCCACTCTCCTGCGCTTCGCTGTCCACGAGTGTCCGGGTCTGCACGCTGTATCCGTCCGGAGCCGTGGGGGTGAAGGCGTCGTTGGGCAGGGACGTCTTGAGGTCCACCTTGGACAGCACCGTCTCCCCCTGCTTCTCATTCCCCAGCCAGCGCGTGAGCTTCTTCGGCACGCACAGCCCCAGGGACGCGTCGCAGTGCTCCTCCTCCATCCGCACCTCGCCCTGGGTGCCGTCCGGCGCGCGCGTCCGCTTGGCCAGGAAGTCCAGCGAGGGCCAGCGCAGCACGTACGTCACCTCCAGCCCGCCGGCCGCGTCGCCCTCCAGCGCCATGGACAGCTCCACGGCCTCCTTCGCCTGGGGCAGGCCGGTAACGCGCTTCGCCTTCGCGCTGCGCAACAGCAGCGGCGCGCGGAAGCCCTCCGGGACGAAGGGGGTGAAGATTTCGGTGAGGAACGCGGACAGCTTCTCCGCGGAGACCTGGGACGTGAAGGTGGTGAACTGCTTCGCCGCCTCCACCTGCTCGTACAGGTGCTTGCCGTCCCACCACACCTGCCGGGCCTGGGGCGCGGACACGGTGCCGCGCATCTTCTGGGGCGCGCGGTACGCGAAGCTGAAGCCCGCGGACACGGAAGCCCCTTCCGTCTGGGTGCCCTCCAGCTGGTAGGCCAGGAGCTTCGCGTCGCGCGCGGCCAGCTTCTCGCGCACCTGGGCCATCAGCTCCGCGTCGTTCGCGCCTCCGGACGAGGACGAACGGCAGGCGAGGACGCACACGAGGGGCACGAGGAGGAGGGCGCGCATGGGGGGAAATCCAGGGGCTGGAAATGGAAAAGGCCCCGCTGTTCCCAGGGGGCCTTCGGACTGCCTCGGTGAGGAGGCAGCTTGGGACTACTTCACCGCCACGCCGGTCGCGGAGGAGCTGGTGATGCCGATGATGGTGCCGAACAGGGCGAAGATGCCGTGACGGGGCGTGGTGGAGGCCGACTTCAGGTCGACCTTGGAGGCGCCCATGGCCTTCGCCTCGGTGATGAGGAGCTTGTTCACCACGGTGTCCAGGTCGCTCTGGACGATGTCGATGATGTGGAAGATCGCGGTCAGGCCCAGCGAGCTGCCCTGGATGACGGCCACGGCCTCGCCGTTGGCGGCGATCTCGGAGCCGGAGACGACGGCGGACTCGACGCTGGTGCAGCCCACGAGGGAGGCGGCGGCGACGGCGGACAGGATGAACTTCTTCATGTTTATCTCCCCAACTGGCGGTGGCTTGGACGGTGGCGGGACGGCCCGGACGGGCGCCCTGCCGTTCGGTAAAACCTCAAGCGGCGCGGTTCGTAGCAGAAGGCTTTTTCAAGTCAAGGACCCGGGGCGGAGTAATCCGAGTTGTGTTTGACACTTCATCCGCCGGGCGGCGCGGAACCGGTCGCCCCGCTCGCGGACGTGAGGCATCTTCGCGCATGCATCCGGCTTCCCTCCCACGTCCCGCCCCGGCCCGCGTCTGGCTGCACCTGCTGTTGTTCGTGGTGACGCTGGGGACGACGTTCCTCGCCTACCTGCTGCTCTTCGGGCGCTCATTTCCCTTCAGCGGGGCGGGCCTCTTGGCGGAGGACCGGACGCAGGCGCTGTTCTTCAGCGGGTCGCTGCTGGCCATCCTGGGCTCGCACGAGATGGGCCACTACGTGCTGGCGCGGTGGCACCGGGTGGACACGTCCCTGCCGTACTTCATCCCGCTGCCGGTGCCGGGGAGCCTGGGCACGCTGGGCGCGGTCATCCGGCTGCGCGGGCGCATCCCCACGCGCAACGCGCTGGTGGACATTGGCGCCGCGGGGCCGCTGGCGGGCCTGGTGGTGGCGCTGCCGCTGCTCTACTGGGGGCTCTTGCACTCCACGGTGGTGGACTCGCCGCCGGTGCCGTCCGCGTTCCCCGGTGAGTCGTCGCTGTGGGTGCTGGGGCAGGAGCTCCTGCACTGGGTGATGGAGAAGGTGACGCAGGCGCCGCCAGCCATGGCGCCCGTGTACACGAGCCACCAGACGCTCTTCGGGGACAACCTCATCATGAAGGCGCTGACGTGGCTGGCGCTGGGGCCCCTGCCGGAGGGCAAGGACGTGGTGGTGCACCCGGTGGTGATGGCCGCGTGGTTCGGCCTGCTGGTGACGCTGCTCAACCTGCTGCCGGTGGGACAGCTGGACGGCGGGCACCTGACGTTCGCGGTGCTGGGGCCCAGGGCCCGCTGGGTGGGGCAGGGCGTGGCGGTGGTGCTGCTCTTCCTCACCGTGTTCGTCACCGCGTCGTGGGGCCTGTGGCTGGTGGTGGCGAGCAAGGTGGTGGGCTTCGGCCACCCGGAGGTCCTGCGGCCGGAGGAGCCCCTGAGCCGCTCGCGCAAGGTCATCTGCGCGCTGTGCCTGCTGGCGCTGGTAGGGTGCGCGATGCCCATCCCCCTGCGCGAGGTGTGGTCATGAAGTACCAGTGCGAGAGCTGCGACCGGCTGGTCAAGGTGGAGACCTACTCCCTCGAGGGCGGAGTGCTGGCCGTGGTGTGCCCGGCCTGCGCGGCGGTGACGCGGGCGGCGCCTTCGGTCTCCGCGGCGGTGGCGGTGCCATCGATGGAGCCGGTCTCGGTGCCCGTGCCGCCCGCGCGGCCCAGCCTCACCGCGCTGCGCGTGATTCGCACGGACGCGCCCGTCGTGGCCCCGTCCGCGCTGGACGGTGACCCCTTCCAGTCGCCGCCGGGCCACTGTCCCAAGTGCGTGGCGCCCATGCGCGAGGACGCCACGTCCTGCGCGGGGTGCGGGCTGGTCTTCGCCAACTTCATCCCGGACGAGCACCAGCCCTCCGGCATCCTGGCCCGGGAGTGGCACGCGCTCCTGGAGACGTGGCACGACTGGGACGCGCACGACCGGCTGCTGTCCCAGGCGATGGGGCGGGGAGAGCTGGCCATGGTGGGCCGGCTGTACCGCATGCGGCTGGCCCGGGCGCCGGACGACGCCCAGGCGCTGCGCGGCCGGGACGAGGTGGTCCGCCGGGTGACGACCGCGGTGCCGCTCACCTCGGACGGACCGTCACCGGCGCTGGGGCGCAAGGTGAAGAGCATGGTGATGGGCGCCGTGCTGGTGGTGTGCCTGGCGCTGATGCTGGTGCTCTTCCAGGTGATGCGCGGGGCGTTCTAGGCGGGAAGGGCACCGGGGGCGCTGGCCGGCCCGCTTGCCCGGCGGGCGGGAGACAGGGCCTCGGGGCCGCATCAGGGAACGCGCGGGGGGCGTCGCGCGCTGTTATCCTGCGGGGCCGCCTTTCCCGTCCTCCTGCCCCCGAACCGCCGCATGTCCGCGCCCGCGCCCCGTCCCCCTTCTGTCGACAGCCTGCTGGGTCCTGGTGGCGCGCTGGAAGAGGCGCTGCCCGCGTACGAGCACCGCCCGGAGCAGCTCCAGATGGCGCGCGCCGTGGAGCGGGCCTTCTCCGAGGGCAGCTACCTCCTGGCGGAGGCCGGCACGGGCACGGGCAAGACGCTGGCGTACCTGGTGCCCGCGCTGCTGTCGGGGCGCAAGGTGGTGGTGTCCACGGCCACGAAGACGCTGCAGGACCAGGTGTTCTTCAAGGACCTGCCCTTGCTCAGCGAGAAGCTGGGGATGCGCTTCGAGGCGGCGTACCTCAAGGGGCGCGGCAACTACCTGTGCCTGCACCGCTACGACGCCTTCGAGAAGGACCCGCAGTTCGTCTCCAAGGAAGAGGCGAAGCAGTGGCCGCTGCTCAAGAAGTGGGTGACGCAGACGGAGACGGGGGACCGGGCGGAGTTGGACCTGCCGGAGTCCTTCGCCGCGTGGTCGCGGCTGTCCACCACGTCGGAGACGTGCCTGGGCTCGCGCTGCTCGCAGTATGAGACGTGCTTCGTCACGCGGATGCGCAAGCGCGCGGAGACCGCGGACCTGCTGGTGGTGAACCACCACCTGTTCTTCGCGGACCTGGCGCTGCGCAGCTCCGGCAAGCGCACGGAGGGCGTGCTGCCCTTCTACGACGCGGTCATCTTCGACGAGGCGCACGCGCTGGAGGACGCGGCCAGCAGCCACTTCGGCTGCAGCGTGTCCAACTACCGGCTGGAGGAGCTGTCGCGCGACGCGGTGGCGGCCCTGCCCGCGAAGGACGAGCGGCACGCGACGCTCTCCGCGCTGGCCCAGCGGGTGCGCTCGCACGCGGACGCGCTGTTCCTCCAGGCGCCGCGCGCGCTGGGGCTGTCCAGCCAGGAGTCCGCCGTGGCGCTGCGCCCGGAGACCATGGGCAAGCTGTCCGGCGCGCTGGAGCAGGTGCGCGAGGGCCTGGCCGCGCTCGCGTCCTTCGCGGGCAGCGAGCGCGAGCCGGAGCTGGCCGCCATCCACCGCCGCGCGGAGGAGATGGCGGAGCAGCTGACGTTCCTGGAGAAGTCCGAGTCCGCGGACCACGTGTACTGGGCGGAGGCGCGAGGCAAGGGGCTGTTCCTGCGCGCGAACCCCATCGACGTGGCGAAGGAGCTGCGCGACCGGCTCTACGGCGCGCTGGACACGGTGGTGTTCACCTCCGCGACGCTGGCGGCGGACAGCCGCTTCGACTTCTTCGCCAAGCGCATGGGCATGTACGACGACGAGGGCCAGCCCGTGACGCGCGTGCGCACGCTGGCGGTGCCCAGCCCGTTCGACTTCCCGCGCCAGTCCGCGCTGTACCTGCCCACGCACCTGCCGGACCCCAGCGCCCCGGGCTTCATCGAGGCGGCGGCGGAGGAAATCATCCAGCTGTGTGAAGTGACGGGAGGGCGCGCGTTCGTGCTCTTCACGTCGCTGCGCAACATGGTGCGCGCATACGAGCTGACGGCCACGCGGCTGCCCTATCAAGCCCTGCTCCAGGGAGAGCGGCCCAAGCAGCAGCTGCTGGACGCCTTCCGCCAGACGCCCAGCGTGCTCTTCGCCGCGCACAGCTTCTGGGAGGGCGTGGACGTGCCCGGGGACGCGCTGAGCCTGGTCATCATCGACCGGCTCCCGTTCGCCTCTCCGGGCGACCCACTGGTGGCCGCGCGCATCCGTCAGATTCAGGCGCGCGGCGAGGAGCCGTTCGACCAGTACCAGCTGCCGCAGGCGGCGCTGGCGCTGCGTCAGGGCTTCGGGCGGCTCATCCGCACGCAGGCGGACCGGGGCATCGTGGCGATGCTGGACCGCCGCATCGTGACCAAGGGCTACGGCCGCGTGTTCCTGTCCAGCCTGCCGCCCGCGAAGCGGATGGACGACACGACGGAGCTGAGCCGCTGGTTCAACGGGCCGGTGCGACCGGTGCCGCCCGTGCGCTCGATTCGCTGAACACGTCTCGCAGGCGCAGGCCCACGCGGGCCTGGAAGGGCGGGGCCAGCGTGTCCACGCCCGCGCGGCCGGCGAGGTATTGCCGGTCGAAGAGGTTCTCCACCGCGCCGAAGGCGTCCACCTTCCAGAACAGGTGACGGCTCACGAACAGGTCCACCACCGCCGCGCCGCCCATGCCGCGCGTGTTGAGGTCGTCCTCGTACTGCGGACCGAACACGCGCAGCTGCGCGGTGACGGAGACGATGGACGGGTCGTCGAACGTGACTGCCAGCGAGCCGCGATGCCTGGGGTCCTGCGGAAGCTGACGCCCCACGAGGCCAGATTGGCCGGGCGCTCGCGTGACGACGGGGTCCACGAACGTGTACGCCGCAAGCGCGGTCCACCGGCGCGACACGCGCCAGTCCGCGCCCAGCTCGACACCCCGGACGCGGGCCCGGCCCAGGTTCTGGCGCTGGCGGGTGGAGCCGTCCGGCAGCGGCGTGGCGAGGGTGACGTTGGTGATGGGCGCGTCCAGCACGTTCCAGAAGCCGGTGACGCGGCCGGTGAGCCCGTGCGGGCCGGTGGCCTCCACGCCGGCCTCGGTGCCCCAGAGCCGTTCGGCGCCCAGGTCCGGGTTCGCGGCGGTGAGGATGGTGCCCACCTGGAAGGGGCGGTAGAGCTCGTTGAGGGTGGGGGCGCGGAAGGCTCGGTACGCGGAGGCGCGCAGGGTGAGCCAGTCGAGCGGGCGCACGCGCGCGGCCAGGCGCGGGCTGAGCTGGCTGGCGGTGCGGGGCTCGAACTCGGTGGCGGTGGTGAAGCCGCTCGCGACGCTGACCAGCTGTCTGCCGTTGAAGTTGCGCCACGTGTCCCAGCGCAGCGTGCCGGCGAACTCCAGCGCGGGGGACACGGTGTAGAGGTCCTGCACGAAGACGCCGCCGGACAGCTGCGTGCCTCGCGTGGTGCGCGCGTAGACCGTCGTGGGCGTGTACGTGAGGGGGAAGAGCACTTCGTCCGCGTGTCCGGCGGAGCGGCGCACGTCCACGCCCGCGGCGAGCACGTGGGCTCCGCCCATCTTCAGCTCCGGACCGGTCCAGACGAGTGAGCCACCCTGGTCGTTCGCGGGCACGTCCTGGTAGGCGGAGAAGGCCTCGAAGTTCCGGTCCGAGCTGACGCGCGCACGGTCCTGGGAGAAGTCCTGGGTGCGGCCGTAGAGGCCCAGCTCGAAGGCGCCGGCGCCGTCCGTGCGGAGGCGCGCGTTCGCGGCGAACCACGCCAGGTCCACGCTGGCGACGGTGTACTTCGTGCCGCCGTTCTGCACCTCGCGGAACACACCCGCGCGAGCGGAGAGGGCGAGGTGGTCGGTGGGCTCGGCTTCGACGCGCGCCTGGGCGCTGAAGTGATTGGACGGGGTGTCGGCGTCCACGCGGCCGCGCTGATTCTCGGGGACGATGCGGTAGCCGTTGCTGGTGAGGCCTTCAACTTCCAGCGACGCGCCCACGCGGCCCCAGCGGTCCGCGATGCGAGCGGCGGCGAAGCCGGTGCCCAGGTTGCCCGCGGACACGTCGGCGTCGAGCACCGGGCCGGTGATGGGCCGGGAGAACAGCTGCACCACGCCGCCCAGCGCGGCGCTGCCATAGAGCGCGGAGCCGCCGGTGGGGACGACCTCGATGCGGTCCAGGCCCAGGCGGGGCAGGGCGCGCCAGAAGACCCAGCCGCCATAGGGGTCGTTGAAGGGGAGCCCGTCCAGAAGCACGAGCCCACGAGCCACACCCGAGGGCGCGAGCCCGCGCAGGTTGAGCCCCTGCGCGGTGGGGTCCGCGACCAGCGACGGCGTGCGGCGGAACGTGGCCGCGGAAGGAAGCGTGCGGATGAGCGCGTCCTGCGTGAGCGTGGGGCTGTGTTCCATCTCCGCGCGAGGAATCACCACCGTGGTGGCGGGCACGTCGCGCAGCGGACGCGGCAAACGCGTGGCCGTGACGACCGTCCGCGTCTCGCTGGGAACCTGTTCCTCCTCGGGCTCCTTCTCAGCGGGCGGCTCCGATTGCGCGCTGGCCACTCCGGGCAGCAGCAATGCCAGTCCAAGCCAGCAGGAGAACGACAGTCGGGAAGAGGCGCGCGGTCCAGGCATCGCGCTCCGCTCTACTGGATGTCGGGCCTCCGGGCGAGCACGGCGAACGGTGACGTCGCCTTCATCGCAACGTGTACAGATACGCCGCGATGTCGCGCGCGTCCCCGTCCTTCACGCCCAGCTCCGGCATCGCGTTGCCCGGCTCGATGGACTGCGGATGCTGCACCCACCGCACCATGTTCTCCGGTGCGTTCTGGAGCCGGCCCGCCAGATACGTGCGCAGCGCGATGCCCTCCAGCGACGGGCCCACCTGTCCCGTCGCGCCCGGCACGCCCGGAATCACGTGACAGCCGCCGCAGCCGTAGTGCCGCAGCGCCTCCTTGCCGCGCTCCACGTCGCCACCCGTGATGGCCATGGCCGTCTGCTTCGCGTCCTGGTTCGCCGCCTGCTTGCAGCCGCCCAGCAGCAACACCCCCACCACGAACACAGCCCTCACGGCACCGTCTCCCTCGGCGCTGACGCCTCGCCCTCGGCGATGTCCGCGCGCCGCTCCGACTCCCCCAGCCACGCCGCGAACAACGCCAGCCCCATCGCGAGGAACAGCGCCCCCGACGGCACCCACATGATGAGCCCCGCGAGCTGCTGGTCCTCCAGCGCGCCCAGCCCCCACTCCACGGCCCTGCGCGCGTACAGCGGATACCAGACCGACCGCGCGAACGTGAGCAGCGCGCCCAGGATGCTCGTGTGCGCCGCCGTGGCGAACACGAACAACACCCCCACCCCGTACCCCGCCTTCCCATAACGCCCACGCAAGAGCGCCCACCAGAACAGCGCCGCCGTGCCGAAGAAGCACAGGTGCTGCACCGCGTGCACCGCCTCGTTCTCCAGCGCCGCCTCGAACAGCGCGGGCACGTGCCACACCCAGCGCGCCACCGCGTGCAGCACCAGCACCACGAACGGCCCCGTCACCCCGCGCCAGACCGACCGCGCCTTCGGCCCCTGGAACGCCCGCGCCACCGGAGCACGCCACGCCTCCGGCAGCGCCCACAGCGCCGTCAGGTGCGGCCGGCCCAGCACCAGCAATGGCGCCGCCACCAGCATCAACAGTTCATGCTGCGTCATGTGCGCGGAGAACAGGATGTCGCTCAGCCGGTCCAGCGGCGACAGCAGCGCCACGCCCAGCGTCAGCCACCCCAGCACGAACATCCCCGCCTCCCACCCACGCACGCCCTTGCCCGGCGCCGAGTGCCGCCATAGCGCCCGCAGGCCCCACGCGTACAGCACGCCGGAGACCGCGAGCATCCCCAGCACCAGCGGATCCACGGTCCACCAGCGCAGCACGTCGTGCGTGTTCAGGTGGTGCGTCTCGCCGCCGTGGGCCCATGCCACGCAGGGCACGCCCAGAAAGAGGCAGAAGAGCCGTCGGATGCGCTCAGTCACAGGGCCTCAGCAGGAAGGTGGGAATCGCGGTGGCCACGAGCAGCAGGGTGAACAGCGCGCTCGATAGGAGTCCGAACGCGGCCATGAAGCGGGCCCGGCCCACGCCGCTGTCCTCGAGCGTGCCCGGCCTTCCGCGCAGCGCCCGCCACGAGCGCCACGCGGAGAACGCCCCCAGTCCCAGCAGCACGACCGCGCCCACGAGCACGCCGTGCAGCAGCGCGGGCCGGGCCTTCTGGCAGTTCGACGTCACCAGGCTGTAGGTCACCTGGAGCGCCAGCAGCCACGCGAACGGCGGCAGCAGCACGCCCGCCCACAGGGCCGCGTTGCGCCCGGTGCCCACGCCGTCATCCGGAGTCGCGTGTGACATGTTCAGCTCGCGAGGACCGCGGGGTCCAGGTAGAGGATGACGTAGATGGGCAGCCAGCTGGCGACGACGAAGAACCAGTAGCGGCCGTTGGTGTGCACGTCGACCAGGTGCTTCTCCTCCACCGGTCCCTTGAACAGCACCCCCAACAGCAGCAGGTCCTCCAGCGAGCCGGAGAGGGTGTGCACCGTGTGCATGCCCACGATGAACCAGAAGATGGACCCGTAGGCGTGCGTGTCCCAGCGGAAGCCAATCCACAGGAACTCCACGATGCGCAGCGCCACCACGACGAAGCCCAGCAGGCTCCCCAGCGCCAGCCCCCAGCGCATCCCGCGCAGCCTGCCCTTCAGCGCCGCGCGGTTGGCGTAGTGGATGGGCACCGCGCTCAAGAGCATCACGCCCGTAATCACCGCGGCCACGACCTTCACGTAGAAGGGCAGCGCGGTGGGCGGGAAGTGGGCGTAGTTGCCCCGGATGTAGAAGTAGCTCGCGAGCATCAGCACGAAGGCCGTGGACTCGATGGCCATCAGCCCGGTGACGCCCCACCACAGCGGATCGCGGTGGCCAAAGGCGAAGGTGGGCAGGTGCGACACGTCCAGCGTGCGGCGCGGAGGGCTCATGACGGTTGCTCCGGGGCCAGCTCTTCCTTGTAGGGCGGCCGGGGCCAGAACCAGCCCGTGAGCGTGATGAACAGCAGCACGCCGCCCACGACGATGCCCCAGGGCGTGAAGATGACCATGATGAACATCACCCCCGTGGCCAGCGCCACCCACAGCGGCCACAGCGTGGGCCCGGGCAGCTCCGCGCGGTGGTCCGGCGCCGCGTCCAGCAGCCGCGTGACGAGCACCTCCTTGCGGTCGCTGCGCACGCCGGTGACGACGGGCTGGTCCTCCGCCGCCGTCCACCGCGCATAGCGCCCGCGCACCGTGGGCAGGTGCAGGAAGTTGTACGAGGGCGGCGGCGACGTGGTGCCCCACTCCAGCGTGTCCGCGCCCCACGGGTCGTTCCCCGCCACTTCGCCGCGCTTCAGGCTCCAGAAGATGTTCACCAGCAGGAGCGTGATGCTCACCGCCATGATGACCGCGCCCACCGTGGCCAGCAGGTTGAGCGGCTGCCAGCCCCGCTCCACGCCGTACGTGTACACGCGGCGCGGCATCCCCATCATCCCCAGGAAGTGCAGCGGGAAGAACGTCAGGTTGAACCCGAGGAAGAAGGTCCAGAAGTTCCACTTCCCCAGCCGCTCGCCCAGCATCCGCCCGGTGATTTTGGGGAACCAGTAGTAGAGCCCGCCGAAGAGCGGGAACACCGCGCCGCCAATCAGCACGTAGTGGAAGTGCGCCACCACGAAGTGCGTGTCATGCACCTGCTGATCCACCGAGTACGTGCCCAGCATCACGCCCGTCAGGCCGCCGGTGACGAACACCGCGAAGAAGGCCAGCACCCAGTACAGGGGCAGCTTCAGCCACAGCCGTCCGCCCCACAGCGTGGCCAGCCAGCAGAAGATTTGAACGCCGCTGGGCAGCGCCACCATGAGGCTGGCGGCGGTGAAGAAGCTCTGCCCCAGCTGCGGCAGGCCGGTGGCGAACATGTGGTGCACCCACAGGCCAAAGCCGATGAACCCGATGGACACCATGGACAGCACCACCGGCAGGTAGCCGAAGACCTGCCGGCGCGTGAAGACGGCCAGGATGGAGGACAGCATCCCCAGCGCGGGGATGAAGATGATGTAGACCTCCGGGTGACCGAAGAACCAGAACAGGTGCTGCCAGAGGAGCGCGTCGCCGCCCTCGGCCGCGTTGAAGAAGTGCGTGCCGATGAGCCGGTCCATGGCCAGGGAGGTGCTGGCCACCATCACCGCCGGCATGGCGAAGACGACCATGAACGACTTCACCAGCATGGCCCACACGAACAGCGGCATGCGGTTGAGCGACATGCCCGGCGCGCGGTGCTTGAACACCGTCACGATGAGGTTCACCGCGCCCGCCAGGCCCGCCAGCTCCGTGAAGGTGATCATCTGCGCCCAGATGTCCACGCGCTTGCCCGGCGAATACTGCGGCCCGGCCAGCGGCACGTAGCTGAACCACCCGGCATCCGGCCCCACGTTGAGCAGGAAGCCGCCGTAGAGCAGCAGGCCGCCAATGAGGTAGGTCCAGTACCCGAAGGCGTTGAGGCGCGGGAACGCCGCGTTGCGCGTGCCAATCATCAGCGGCACCAGGTACAGCCCCACGCCCTCCATCATCGGCACGGCGAAGAGGAACATCATGGTGCTGCCGTGCATGGTGAAGACCTGGTTGTACAGGTCCGGTCCCATCACCTGCTTCTCCGGGCCGGAGAGCTGCCAGCGCATCAGCAGCGCCTCGATGCCTCCCAGGAGGAAGAAGACGAACGCGGTGATGATGTAGCGCTTGCCGATCTCCGTGTGGTGCACCTCGCTCAGCCAGCCGATGAGCCCCTTCTTCGGGGCCCAGGTGCGCTCCAGGTACAGCCGTTCCCAGGCCTCGTCGTCGCGGACGGGAGGGGGCTCCGGCGGAGTGGGGAGGGGGGCGCTCACTTCAGCGACTCCAGGTAGACGAGCAGCGCCTGGAGGTCATCCGGCGGCAGGGTGAGGGCGGGCATGTTGTTGCCGGGCTTGAGGCTCTGGGAGTTGAGGATCCATCCGGCCAGGTGCCCCCGGTCGAAGGGCAGCGCGCCGGCGGCCAGCGTGGAGCGGCTGGCGACGTGGGTGAGGTTGGGTCCGGTGGACGCCGCGGCGCCGGTGCCGCTGATGGCGTGGCACAGCGCGCACGGCCCCTGGAGGAACACCTGCTGGCCCCGCTGTGCCATGGGGGCCGTGGGCTGGGGCGCGGGCTGGAGCTGGTGGTTGCGCCAGGCCTCGAACTGCTCGGGGCTCTCCGCCACCACGACGAAGCCCATCTTCGCGTGCTGGATGCCGCAGAACTCGTAGCACTGGCCAAAGAAGGTGCCGGGCCGGTCCGCCTGGAGCTCCAGCGTGTTCTGCTGGCCGGGGATGAGGTCGCGCTTGTTGGTGAGCTCCGGCACCCAGAAGCTGTGGATGACGTCACGCGAGTTGAGCTTGAGGATGACGGGGCGGCCCACCGGCACGTGCAGCTCGTTGGCGGTGACGAGGATGCGCGAGGGGTCCGGGTCCTGCACCCGGAACTCCCACCACCACTGGTGCCCCACCACCTGAATCTCCAGCGCCTCCGGGCTGCGCAGCCGCGCGAGCGCCGCGCCCGTGCTCGCGTTGGCCACGGTGATGACGAAGAGCACCGCCACCGTGAGGCCAGCGCAGAGGCCCACCACGCGGCCCATCCTGCGCTCACGGGCCGGGTCCACCGGCCGGGCCCCCGCGCCGTCCGGCGGCACGGAGTGGGCCTCCACCTCCGGGACCTGCGCCTTCGAACCGCCACGCCGGCGCAGGAGCGCGCCCAGCATGGCCAGCACCACGGCCGTCAGCACGACGGCGGAGATGAGGAACAGCAGGTCCCAGAGCGAGCGCAGGCGCTCGACGTGCGGCCCCCGCGCATCGAGCATGCGCAGCCCGCCGCCGCACCCGGTGCAGAGCCACAGGACTATCGGCAGGCGCTTCATCGCGGCTGCTCCACCTCTTCGGGGCGAGGCGTCTCCCGCGCCTTGCTGGACTCCGAGGGCCGGGTGTTGAGCGTGTCGCTCCGGCCGGGCGCCACGTCCTTCTTCAAGAGCCCGCTCATGGAGCGCACGTAGGCGACCAGCTGCCACACCTGCGTGTCCGGAATCTTTCCCCGGAAGGACGGCATGCCGTTGGGCCGTCCCTCGACGATGGTGGCGTAGATGTTCTCCGGCTCGCTGCCGTATCTCCACTTCGCGTCCATCAGCGGCGGACCCATGCCGCCGCCTCCGCCCGCCGCGTGGCACCCGGAGCAGTTGAACCAGACGAACAGCCGCTTGCCCTGGCTGACGTCGTAGGCGTTGTCCTCGGACGCGGCGCGCGTGGGCGGCGTGGGGGGCGCAGGCGCGACGGGCCCCGCCTGGAGCTCCGACTGCTGGACGTCGCGCGCGGCGGGACGCGCGGCCGCGGGCAGCTCCTGGAAGCGGCGCTGCTCGCGCTCGCAGGAGGTGAGGAACAGCAGGGCACCCATCAGCACCCAGCGGCTCATGGTGACGGCACTCCGTAGCTCGCGAGCAGGGCCCGCACCTCGCGCTTGCGCCGCGTCAGCGCCGCGTCCAGCTCATCGCGCAGGGCCTTGTCTCCCCGGCGCACGCCCACGGCGATGTCGAAGGCGAACACCAGCCCCGGTGGATCCACCTGGGGCGTCACGGGCGTCAGCGTGAGCGGCACGCCCGGGCGGCGCGCGTAGTAACCGGCGAGCGGCCCCCACACCACGGCCACGTCCACGTCGCCCTTGCGCACGGCCTCCACCAGCGCGGACGGTGGGCTGTCCTCCGTGTAGTCGCCATAGAGCGTGTAGCCGGCGACGTTCTGGATGATGCCGCGCCGGGTGAGCGCGTGCGCGGGCGGCGTGTTGGAGAAGTCATCCCCCACCAGGTGCACGCCCACCTTCACGTCGTGCAGGACGGGGTCGTCGAAGGAGCGGACCTTCGGCCCGCCGTCCTTCTTCGACACGAACACGTAGGTGGAGCGGTAGTACGGCCGCGTGGGCAGCACCATCTCCAGCTCCGAGGGCACGCCCATCACCACGTCGCACAGGTTCGCCTTGAGCGTGCTGCGGATGAAGCCCCGGCGCTGCGCCCACCACGTGTACTCGACGCGCGCCTTCAGCTCGCGGCCCAGCAGCTCCGCCAGCCGGTTCTCGAAGCCCTCGCCGCGCGCGTTGGAGAAGGGCAGGTTGTTGGGGTCCGCGCACACGCGCAGCACGCGCTCGGGCTTCGGTTCAGACGGAGTGGGCCCGGCGCCACTGGCGAACAGGAGCAGGCCCACGGTCCATGGAAGAAGGACACTCATTGGAGGCTCAGGGCAGGGCGAAGGTGTAGAGCGTGCCGCCGCGCGTGGTGTGCTGCGGCAGGTCCTTCATGGCGGCACCGAAGCCCAGCGCGATGTTGTCGTCGCGAGGGTCCAGCTCACCGGCGACGATGGCGCCCGCCCAGCCGCCCACGCCGGAGAGCACGGACACGTACTGCTTGCCGTCCGGGCCCCGGAAGGTGATGGGCTGGCCGATGATTCCGCTGCCCACCTTGAACTTCCACAGCTCCTGGCCCGTGCGCGCGTGCACGGCCTTGAACCAGCCATCCATCGTTCCGTAGAAGGCCACGTCGCCGGCCGTCACCACGACGCCGCTCCACACGGGGAACTTCTCCGGGATGCCGAAGACCTTCTTGCCGGCGGCCACGTCCCAGCCGATGAACTCGCCCCGGTTGCCGCCCGGCCCCGCGTACATCTTCACGTTCATGCCGACGTATGGCGTGCCCGCGATGTAGTTGGCCTCGTAGCCCTGCGCGTCCTGGCACAGGTTGTTGCCCGGGATGTAGAGCATCCCCGTCTCCGGGTTGAACGCGGAGGGCGACCAGTCCTTGGACCCGGGGGACGCCGGGCAGATGCCGCGAATCGTCTTGTCGAAGCCCGTCTCCATGCCCGGCACCGGCTGGAGGCGGCCCGTCTTCAGGTCCACGCCCGTGCTGGTGGTGATGTGCCCGAAGGGCGTGGCGGACAGCACCTGGCCCGTCGCGCGGTCCAGCACGTAGACGTAGCCCGTGCGCCCCGGATGGATGAGCACCTGGCGCGGCTTCCCGTTCACGGTGAGGTCCGCGACGATGGACTCGTTGATGCCGTCGTGGTCGTACAGGTCGTGAGGGCTCCACTGGTAGAACCAGACGGCCTCGCCCGTGGAGGGGCGACGCGCGAAGATGCCGCACGTCCACTTGTTGTCCCCGGGCCGCTGCTCCGGGTTCCACGGGCCGGGGTTGCCGGTGCCGTAGAACACCAGGTCCAGCGCCGCGTCGTACGACACCCAGCCCCACACGGTGCCGCCGCCGATCTTCCACTGGTCCGGCGGCCACGTGCGCACGCCCAGGTCCTTGCCCTGGTCGGACGCGTAGAAGGGTTTGAAGTTGGGCCCGATGAGCACGTCCACGTCCGGGCCCGTGCTGTACGCGCGCCACGCGATGGCGCCCGTCTTCGTGTCCAGGCCGGCGGCCCAGCCGCGCACGCCCAGCTCTCCGCCAGCGTTGCCCACGATGACCCGGTCGCGCACCACCAGGGGCGCCATGGTCATGGTCTCGCCCTTGTTGATGTCCCCCAGCTTCGTCTTCCAGAGCTCCTTGCCCGTCTGCGCGTCCACCGCGACCGTGTGCGCGTCCAGCGTGTTGAAGAAGAGGCGCCCGTCCGCGTACGACGCGCCCCGGTTGACGACATCGCAGCACGCCACGCCCTGGGCCGAGGGCGACGGCGCCGGTTCGTACGTCCACTTCACCGGCGCGCCTTCCTTCGTCAGGTCCAGCGCCACCAGCCGGTTGGGGAAGGGCGTGACGACGTACATCGTCGAGCCCACCACCAGCGGCGCCGCCTCATGCCCGCGCACCAGCCCCGTGGACCACGACCAGGCGAGCTTCAGGTCCTTCACGTTGCCCGCGTGGATGTCCTTGAGCCGGCTGTAGCGCGTGTTGGCCGCGTCCTTGGACGCCGTGAGCCACTGCCCGTCGTCCTCCGCCAGCTTCGACGCGTCCGGCTTCGTCGCTCCGGCCGGAAGGTTGCTGGAGCCCTGCGCGGAGGAAGGGTGCGCGCCTCCCTCCTTCTTGCAACCCGGAGTCAGGAGGAAGAGGCCGGCCAGGACCCACGACGACACGCAGCTTCGATACGGCATATGCGCGACACCCTAGGGAACCCGCTGGGTTTGTCGCGCCAATCAGGCTCATGCCCCGTTGGACATCCGATGGAGGGACGACGCTCTGTCCACCGCCAGACGCAGGCATGGGACCCGAGTCCCAACGCCCCTGCTCAGCGGGAGACCGCGATGCCCCAGGGCAGCGTGCCCACGGGGATGCGCTTGAGCACCTGGCCCGTCGCGGGGTCGATGACGGAGACGTCGTTGGAGGGGCCGTTGGCGGTGAAGAGCCGCTGGCCGTCCGGCGTGATGCCCACGCCCCAGGGACGCTCGCCCACGTCCTCCACGGTGCGCAGCAGCTTCCAGGCCGCCACGTCGATGCTGGCCACGGCCTTGCCGCGCCCGGTGGTGACGTACAGCGTGCGGCCGTCCGGGGACACCACCGCGCCCATGGGCTTCGCGCCTGCTTCCGGGAAGCTCAGCGTGCCCTTCGCCTGGTGTGTCTTCGCGTCCACGCGGGTGACGGTGCGGCCCTGCTCCGCGGTGACGAAGGCCCACGCGCCATCCGGCGTGAAGGCCACCGCGCGCGGACGGCCTCCCGCCGGGATGCGCGCCACCACCGCCTGCGTGCCGGTGTCGATGACGTAGACGTGGTGGTCCTCCTCGCTGGTGACGTAGGCGAAGCGGCCGTCCGGGCGCAGCGTGACGCCCTCGGGCTCGCCGCCCACGGGCACCGCGTGCGTCACCTTGCCCGTGGCCACGTCCACCACGGAGGCCTTCGCGGCGTCCTCGTTGGAGACGTAGAGGCGCTGGCCGTCCGGGGACACGTCGAAGGACTCGGGGTCGTCCCCGCTCTCCAGCACGCGCAGGACCTGGTGCGTCTTCGTGTCCACCAGCGCGATGCCGTCCGCGGTGCGGTCCGGCGGGGGCAGGGTGTCCTCGTCCGTGCCGGGTGGCGCCCGCATGGAGCCGCTGACCGCCACGTAGAGCCGCTGGCCGTCCGCGGACAGGCGCAGGCCCCGGGGCCGCTTGCCCACGGGGATGGTGGCGATGACACGGTTCGCTTCCGCGTCGATGACGGAGAGGTCGTCGGAGCCCTCGTTGCTCACGTACACGAGCGGCCCGGTCTTCCGCGCGCAGCCTCGGGAATCACAGGCCGTGGCGGCGAGCAGCGCCAGCGCGAGGACACGAAAGGGGCGGAGAGCGGAGGCCATGTCCCGGCTCTATCCGAACCGGCGGGCCCCAGAAACACGAACGGCGGTGAAGCGACCGGAAGGCCACTCCACCGCCGCCGTTCACGGCCCGAAAGCCGTGCGGGACTACGCCGCGGCCATGCCACCGCCGGAGGCGGCCGCCGGGCCCTGGTACTGCGCGTCGCCGAAGGCCAGCATCGGACCAAAGATGATGCCGAGGAAGAAGAGCCCGATGCCGAAGCCCGTGTCCTTGCCGAAGGACTTGGCCAGGTCGATGCTCAGGATGATGGACGCGATGAAGGCTGCGGGCGGACACAGCAGCAGCATCGCCATCCACCAGATGGGCCGGCCTACGATGTTGAGCAGGATGTAGAGGTTGTAGAAGGGCACGATGGCCGCCCAGCCAGGCTGGCCCGCCTTGACGAAGATCTTCCACAACGAGGCGATGCCGACGACGAGGACGGCGAGATAGATCACCGACATCAGCGCGAGAAACGCCCCGGAGGGCTGCGCCGCCTGCTGCTCCTGCATCTGCCGCATCATCTCCAGCTGCTGCTCGTCCATGACTTCCCCCTCGGAAGTATTGGGACCCCTCCTGGGAGGACGGGTCCACGTTCACTCCCGAACAAAGGCGAAGTCGGGGGCGAAAAGCAAATTCCTTCCCCACTGTCGCGGCTGGCCGCTCAGGCCTTCAGCGTCTCCGGCACCTGCCAGTCCGGCTTCAGCCGCTGGATGACCTTCACGAAATTCTCTTTGTCCTGGGCTTTCTCCAGGGCGGCCTCGGGGAGGATGACGTCGTCCTTCACCAGCCGCTCCAGGTGCATGTCCAGGGTCTGCATGCCCTGGCCCTGGCCCGCCTGCATCTTGGAGGCAATCTGGAACACCTTGCCCTCGCGGATCATGGCGGCGATGGCGGCGCTGCCCACCAGGATTTCGAGCGCGGCGACGCGGCCCTTGCCGTCCGCGGTCTTGATCAGCTGCTGGGCGACGATGCCGGCCAGCGACTCCGCGAGCATGCCGCGCACCTGGCCCTGCTCGTCCGCGGGGAAGGAGTTGATGATGCGGTCGATGGTGGCGGGGGCGCTGTTGGTGTGCACCGTGGCGAAGACGAGCACGCCGAAGCTGGCCAGCTGGAGCGCCAGCTTCATGGTCTCGTTGGTGCGAAGCTCGCCAATGAGGATGACGTTGGGGTCCTCGCGGCCGGCGGAGCGGATGGCGGTGGCGAAGCTGGACGCGTGCGGGCCCACTTCCCGGTGGGTGACCTGGGCCTTGAGCGATTCGTGCACGAACTCCACCGGGTCCTCGACGGTGAGCACGTGCGCGGCGCGCGTCTTGTTGATGTGGTTGATCATCCCCGCGAGCGTCGTGGACTTGCCGGAGCCCGTGGGGCCCGTCACCAGCACCAGGCCGCTGCGGCGGTCCGCCATCTTGCGCACCACCTCCGGCGTCTTCAGGTCCTCCAGCGACAGCACCTTGCTGGGGATGGTGCGGAACACGGCGCCAATGCCGGTCATCTTGTAGAAGTAGTTCGCGCGGAAGCGGGCCTTGGTGCCGTAGCCGTAGGCGAAGTCCAGGTCCAGCTCCTCGACAATCTGCCGCTTCTGCTCCGGCGAGCAGATTTCGAAGAGCAGCGACTCCAGCTCGTTGGAGGAGAGGGGCTCGTCGCGCAGGGGCACCAGCTCGCCGCGGATGCGGCCCAGGGGCGGGTAGCCCACGCTCAGGTGCAGGTCGCTGCCCTTCCTGTCGAGCAGGACGTCGAACCAGGCGGCGATGCGGGGAGTGTCGGTCATGTCAGGCGCCCTTCTTGCCGAGCAGTGAGCCCACCTTGGACAGCATCCGCGCGCCCTCCTGGGCGGAGGCGGGCGGGGGCACGGTGGGGGCGGCTCCAGGCCGGCGGCCCGTCACCATGGCCTCGATTTCGTCCGGGTTCTCCGCGAAGCCCTTCACGGTCTCCAGCGTGGCCTTGCCGGAGCGCGCCAGGTCCGCGAGCGAGTCCTCGAAGCGGATGATGCCCAGCGACTTGCCGCGCTGCTGGAGCGAGGGGATCTGGAAGGTCTTGTTGTCGCGGATGAGGTTGCCCAGGGCCACGGAGCCGGTGAGCACCTCCGCCGCGGCGACCATGGACTTGCCGTCCGCGGCGGGCATCAGCCGCTGGCTGACGATGAGGCGCAAGCCGCTGGAGAGCGACAGCCGCACCTGCTGCTGATCTCCCGGCGGGAAGAGGTCGATGAGCCGGTCGATGGTCTTCGCCGCGCTGGGCGTGTTCATGGTGCTGATGAGCAGGTGGCCCGTCTCGCTGGCGGCGAGCGCCATGCGCACCGTTTCCGTATCGCGCAGTTCGCCCACGACGATGACGTCCGGGTCCTCGCGGAGGCTGCCCTTGAGGGCGCTGGCGAAGGTGCGGGTGCTGGTGCCCACCTCGCGCTGGCTGATGAGGGCGCGCTTGCGCGGGTGCACGTACTCCACCGGATCCTCCACGGTGAGCACGTGGTGCGTGGTTTCGCGGTTGATGATGTCCACCAGCGCCGCGAGCGTGCTCGTCTTGCCGTGGCCGGAGGGGCCGGTGAGCACGATGAGGCCCTGGTGGTGGTGCGTGGCCTTGGCGATGTCCGCGGGCAGGCCCAGCGACTCCAGGGTGGGGATTTCGCGGGCGATGACGCGGAAGACGCCCTTGAGGCCCGTGCGCTGGCGGCCCACGTTGACGCGGAAGCGGCCGGTGTCCTCGGAGTCCAGCGCGAAGTCCACGCTGCCGTCCCGCTCCAGCACGGGCCGCAGCCGCTCCGGGATGATGGGCAGCAGCAGCCGCTCCACGGTCTCCGGGGACAGCGGCGTGTCCTGCGGGAGCAGCTCACCGGCGAGGCGCATCAGCGGAGGCCGTCCCGCCACCAGGTGCAGGTCGCTGGCGTTCATGCTGCGCGCCTGCTCCAGCAGCACGGCCAGGTCCCGGCCCGGCGCGGAGGCCGCGCGCGAGATGGGGATGACCCGCGCGGGGGCACTCGCGTGGGCGGAGGCGGGGCTCGCCGCGACCGGCTGGGGCGCCGGGGCCGTGACGGCGGGAACACTTCGCGCGGCGGCGGCGGGCTGCGCGGCCGGCGCGGACACGGCGGGCATCCCCGCGTAGGGCGTGCGCGTGGGCGCGGCCGCTGGAGCCGGAGCCGGTGCTGGAGCCGCCGCGGCCGCCGGAGCCGCCGCCTGCGCGGCCCCTTCCGCGGCGCGCGTGAGGCGCACGTTCATCAGCTCACCCCGGCGCACCGCCGCGATGGTGATGGCGCCCAGGCCGGTGGCGTTCACCGTCCATTGCACCGGCGTCTCCGACACGGTGGACGCGCGCGCCGCGCCCACCATCGCCTGGAGGGCCTTCGCGAGCTCTTCGGTGGAGAGGGCGCCGGGATCAATGGGCTCGTAGCCGCTGGCGCCGCGCACCATCGGAGGACGGCCGCTGGCCAGGGCCAGCTCGGTGATTCCAGGACGCGACAGATGACGCAGCAGTTCCGCGAGCGGTTTCATTCAGGGGGGAGGCCCCACCGCTGCCGCGCGTCAGGCCCGGCGGGGTGGAAACTCCCGCGAGGATAGTCGACCGCCGCGCTCCAGGTCACCTTGGGGGCATGTGCCCAAACGCACGACGGGAGCGGCCGTGTGAGGGCCCCTCCCGTTGGATCCAACCCTGGGTGTGTGGGGTGCGGCGGATTACAGCTCGCGCGACATCAGGAGCCGCAGCTTGCCGGACTTCTTGGACACCACCGTGGCGACCGTGGTGAAGCCCGCCTTGCGGTAGAAGCCCACCGCCGGCGCGTTCGCCGGGTCCACGCGCAGCGCGATGGTCTTGCGGTACATGTCACGAGCCACGTCCAGCGCCTTGTCCAGCAGCATGGCGCCCACGCCGTGGCGCCGCAGCTCCGGCTTCACCACGATGTTGCGCAGGTAGGCCGCGCCGGGCACCGGGCCGTCGCGCTCCACCGTCACGTAACCCACCACCTGGTTCTGCAGCCGCGCCACGTGGAGGAACGGCTTGAGCTGGGTGAGGGCCTTGAGGCTCTCCTCCTGCGTCTCACCCCGGCCCTTCCAGGGCTCGGAGTTGGCGCGCAGGCCTGACACCGTCGTGAGGTCCTCGTCGGTGGGCGGACCGAACTTGACCCCGGTTACCACATCGTTGGGGAGCGTCGCTCCTTCCAGCACCGGCGTGGGGGCCACCACCTCGACGCCAGGGTCCACCTGCTTCATCGTCATCGCCTTGCTCCTCCGTCGCGTCCGCGATCCTAACCGGTCCCCCCGTACCCATGCACGCGATCATTCCGCGCGCATTGTCCTGTTTTCCGTGTGGGGAGACGTCCTCCTCCCGGGCGGGGAGCGGGAACTTCTTGAAACGGCACCCGCGGGAGCGTCATTCCGGGAAGACGCGTTCCGCTTCGCCGGCAGGACTGCGAGCGGCCTTCCGCGCGGCGCGTGGGGCCATTATAAAACCCCTGTCCGGGTCCCCCTCGGTCCGAGTTCTTCCCCTTGCAACTCAACCACGCCCAGCGCGAGCTGACGCTCAAGATCGTCTATTACGGCCCCGGGCTCAGCGGGAAGACGACGAACTTGCGCAAGCTGCACGCGCGAGCGCGGCCGGACGTGCGAGGGCGCCTCCTGTCGGTGGATACGCACGACGACCGGACGCTCTTCTTCGACCTGTTGCCCGTCTTCTTCTCCACCTCCACGGGCTTCAAGGTGAAGGTGAAGCTCTTCACGGTGCCCGGTCAGGTCATCCACAACGCCACGCGGCGGGTGGTGCTGCAGGGCGCGGACGCGGTGGTCTTCATCGCGGACAGCCGGCGTGGGGCGGCGCAGGAGAACAACGCCTACTGGCGCAACCTGCAGGAGAACCTGCGGGAGATGGAGCTGGACCCCACGCAGGTGCCGGTGGTCATCCAGTTCAACAAGCGCGACCTGCCCGACAGCCTGACGGACGAGGAGCTGGCGGAGGTGCAGCGCCGGGGCAGCCAGCCGGTGGTGGGCTCCGTGGCCGTGCGGGGCGAGGGCGTGGTGGAGACCTTCCACGCCGTGGTGCAGACGGCCTGGCGCGCGCTGGAGGGCCGGGCCCAGCTGTCGCGCAACGTGGGGCTGAGCGAAGAGGAATTCCTGGGGCAGATCTTCCGTCACATCGACCTGAGCGGCACGGCGCTGGAGGGACGGTACGGTCCCGGCGCGGTGCCCGGCGGCAGGGAGAGCGGGAGGGCGCCATGACCGGCGCGTCAGGCGGAGGACCCCGGAACACCGCGAGCGTGCCCCGGCGCGAGTCCGCGCTCCAGCGGCGGCTGACGCTCGGGGACCTGTTGGACCTGCCGTCCTTCACGGAGGTGGTGAAGGGCTTCAGCGACCTGTACCGCGTGGGCATCAAGGTCCTGGACACGCGCGGCAACAAGCTGGCGGACGTGAAGGTGGGCCACGGCGACTTCTGCGCCTATGTCTTCTCCTTCCCGGATGGCCGCCACGCGTGCACCGCCATGGTGGGCCGGGTGAAGGACGGCCCCGTGCTGCCGGAGGCCGGCGGGCGCGTGGCGGACGGAGACGTGTCCGAAGCGGCGGGCCTCATCGCGCTCACCTGCTTCACCGGCCTGCGCTACGTGGTGATGCCGGTGCGCTGGGACGGCGACCTCTTGGGCCGGGTCATCCTGGGGCCCTTCACGCCGGAGGAGCTGACGGACTTCCCGGAGACGCTCACCAGCATCCACGGGCTGGACCTGGAGCGCGCGCAGGAGCTGTTGGGCCGCGTGCGCCGCGTGCCGGAGCGCACCGCCGCGCAGGTGCTGGGCCACTTCGGCCAGGTGCTGGGCGCGCTCGTGGCCAGCGGGCAGAAGGCGTACCTGGCCACGCACCTGCACCTGGAGTCCACGCTGGAGGTGCACCGCGAGCTGGAGGCGCAGAACGCGCGGCTGCTCCAGGCGAACGCGCGGCTCAAGGAGCTGGACCGGCTGAAGTCCACCTTCCTGGGCACGGTGAGCCACGAGCTGCGCACGCCGCTCGCGTCCATCCTGGGCTACTCGGAGATGATGGCGGAGGGGCTGGCCGGGCCGCTCAACCCGGAGCAGCTGCAGTACGTGCGCACCATCGTGGAGAAGGGCGAGACGCTCCTCTCGATGATCTCCTCGCTGCTGGACCTGAGCCAGATTGAAGCCGGCCGCCTGCGCCTGTCCATGGCGCCGGTGGACCCGGGCTACGTCATCCAGACGGCGGTCTCCAGCGTGCTGCCGCAGGCGCAGAGAAAGGGCCTGGAGCTGGAGGTGCGGCTGCCGCACACGCCGCAGCCCCGGCTGGCGGGGGACCTGGACAAGCTTCGCCAGGTGGTGGTGAACCTGCTGGCCAACGCGGTGAAGTTCACGCCCGCGGGCGGCCGGGTGAAGGTGACGCTGTCCGACGCGGCGATGCAGCAGGAGCTGGGCGTGCCCGGCTACCGCATCAGCGTGGAGGACACCGGCGTGGGCATCCGCGCCGAGGAGTTCGAGCGCATCTTCCAGAGCTTCTACCAGGTGGACGGCAGCTCCACGCGCGAGTTTGGCGGCGCGGGGCTGGGCCTGGCCATCGTGAA
Source organism: Corallococcus interemptor (assembly GCF_003668875.1). Taxonomy (GTDB): domain Bacteria; phylum Myxococcota; class Myxococcia; order Myxococcales; family Myxococcaceae; genus Corallococcus; species Corallococcus interemptor. The sequence goes on from NZ_RAWM01000069.1 coordinate 27,726, forward strand.
GAGCCTGGTGGAGGGCCACGGCGGCCGCGTGCGCGTGGAGAGCGAGTTCGGCCACGGCTCGCGCTTCATCGTCCAGCTGCCGCTGCACCCGCCCATGCAGGAGCGCGGGCTGACGGCCGCCCCGCCGATGCCGGAGCCGGACCGCTTCTGACGCTCAGGGCTGGTGGGGCTCGATGAGCCCCGGGCTGCCCGGATTGTTCGGAAGGAACTCCGGCAGCCGCGTCTGCACGAGCGCGCCCACCAGGCCCAGCAGCATCACCACGCCCAGCGCGCGGCCCAGCCGGAGCGTGAGCGAGCGCTGCTCGGACACGCGCGCCACCAGGATGAAGTTGATGGCGGCGCTGGCGAGCGACGCGATGATGGCGCCCACCCCCGCCGTCGTGGGGGAGATGGTGCCGTTGGCGCACAGCGACGCGGCGGACGCCACCGCGGACGCGCTGGACACCAGGCCGCCCACGGCGCTCACCGCGTAGAAGCCCCAGCGGCCCAGCAGCGTCTGGCCCACCGTGCCCACCACCTGGAGCGCCAGGAAGATGAGGCCGAACTTCAGCGCGGACGGCAGGGAGAAGGGCGACTTGAGGGGCAGGGCGGGAGGCTCGGCGCCGGGCATGGCCTCCGTGCGTGAGCGCATCAGCGCCAGGCCCGTGCTGGACAGGAGGATGAGGACCAGCGGGATGGCCGAGTCCACCAGCGCGCGGAAGGACAGGAGCCCCAGCAGCACGGCATTTCGCAGCGCCATGGCGGCGGTGGCCAGCATCACGCCCCGGTAGGCCACGTCGAGCAGGCGCCCGGATGTCTCGCGAACGCGGTTGGCAAGCTCCGCCACGGTGACGGTGCTGTTGACGAGCCCGCCCAGGAAGCCCGTCACCTCCACGCCGTTCGTGCCGAACATCTTCCACAGCAGGTAGTTCACGAAGCCGATGGCCGCGATGAGGATGACCGTCACCCACGCGGCGCGCGGCTCGATGAGGCCCCACGGGTCCACCGGCTGCGCGGGCAGCACCGGGTAGATGGCGAAGGCGAGGATGGCCAGCAGGATGGCGCTGCGCAGCTCCTCGGCGGTGATTTTGTGGCTGAAGGTGGCCATCCGCTCCTTCCACGCGAGCAGGCCCGCCGTCGTCACGCCCACCGCCGCGGGCGTCACCGTGTGGCCCAGGCCGCACAGCACGCCGGCGAAGCCCGTGACGAGCAGCGCGGCGGACGTGGTCAGCTCCGCGCCGCCGTTGGCGCGCAGGGACTGCCAGTTGAGGAAGCACAGCAGCACGCCCAGCAGCGCGAGGCTGAGCAGCGCGAAGTTCGGGCCCAGCAGGCCGCCCATGCCGCCCAGCAGCGCCGCGAAGCCGAACGTGCGCAGGCCGGCCTCCTTGCCACGCCACTCGCGCTCCAGGCCGACGAACAGCCCCACCGCGAGCGCGAGCGTCAGCCGCATCAGCGTCTGCAGCGGGGGCCAGGAGACGACGGGGGGCAGTCCTTCCATCATGTGAAATCCCTCTCCCATCTCTCTCTGCTCGCCTGTGGGGCGGACGTCAACGCCGCACCCCGTCACGCGTCAGGTGAGGGCGCGGGGACCTTCAGGCGCGGGGCCGCCGCTGATGACGTGCAGCCGCTCCCAGCCCTGCTTCGCGAGCAGCTGGTGCAGCCGGGGCCGCAGCGCGGCCTGCAACGCCTTCGCTCCGGCCTCGTCCTTCAGCGACAGCGTGGACAGCGACCAGCGCTCGCGAACGCGCGCGTCCATGCCCGGGGCGTGGCCGGTGACGTCGATGAGGACGTAGTGGGCGGCGGGGACGGTCCGGTCGCGCAGGGGCGCGGGGCGCAGGTTCGCCTCCCGCATCAGCGCGTCCACGGCCGGTGGCGGTCCGTCATCCAGCCCGGCGCCCGGCGGCGGCGACACCACCGCTCGCGCCCGGTCCGGATGCGCCAGCGTGTTGAAGAGGGCGGCGGCCAGGTGCGCGGGGCCTGCTTCGGCGCACTCGAAGACGAGGGTCTCCACTTCCGTGACGGCGGCCTTCCGCGGGCTGCCCAGGAGCCACCGGAAGAGGAACACCGCCAGTGCCGCGCCCAGGAGCTGCGCCGCGATGAAGGACTCCACCTCCCACGGGCTCATCACGCCCACGTGCGCGCTGGCCGCGCGTGCCAGCACCAGCGCCGGGTTCGCCAGCGAGCGCGAGTCCGTGAACCACACCGTCGCGGCCACGTACCCCGCGATGGCCAGCGGCGTCGCCGACGGGCGCGTGCGCACGCAGCCGCGCACCACCACCAGCAGCCCGAACGTGGCCACCATCTCCGTGAGGAACCGGGCCCCGTCCGCCGCGGGCATCTTCGCCGTGAGCAGCAGCGGTTCGTTGCACATGCGGTGCGCGACCAGCCGCCCCACCAGGCTGCCGGACAGCTGCGCCAGCGCGTACAGCGGCACCTCGCGCCACGGGGTGCGGTCCCCCAGCGCGTCCGCGAAGGTGAGCGCCGGGTTCAGGTGCGCGCCCGACAGCGGACGCAGCACCCACAGGAGGCACGCCAGCACCGCGCCGCACGACAGGGACATGAAGAGGCGTCCCTCGGTGGCGCTCGCGCCCAGGTGCTCCGCGACGTGGTGAGAGCCCTCCAGCGCCACCACCAGCAGCGCGCACCCCAGCGCTTCCGTCACCAGCCGGCGGCGCAGGTCCATGGGTGTGGCGGAGGAAGACACTCTTTGTCCTATGCCTGGGCCCCCTGACACCGTCAACGCAATGGGGCCTGCCGGCGCCCGCCCGTTCGCGGGTCGTCATTGCGTCCCCCGGCGCGGGCGTGGTCTTCAGTGCGCCATGCCCGGCGAGTTCGACCTCATCCAACGCTTCCTCGCCTGCTTCCCGCGCGCGCGGGTGCCGGTGGGGCCCGGGGACGACTGCGCCGTGCTCGCTCCGTCCAGGGGCGCGCTGTGCGTCACCACCGACGCCGTGGTGGAGGACGTGCACTTCACCCGCGCGACGTTCTCCGCCGCGGACATCGGCCACAAGGCGCTCGCGGTGAACCTGTCGGACCTGGCGGCCATGGGCGCCACGCCGCGCTGGTTCGTCTGCGCGCTCGCGCTGCCCCGGGACTTCCCCGCCCGCGAGGTCTCCGCGCTGGGCCGGGGCATGGCCGCGCTCGCGAAGGCCCACCGCATCATGCTCGTGGGCGGCAACTTCACCTCCGCGCGCGAGGTGTCCGTCACCCTCACCGTCACCGGAGAGCTGTCCCACGCGCCCATCACCCGCTCGGGCGCCCGGCCCGGGGACCTCCTCTACGTCTCCGGAACGCTCGGCGACGCGCGCCTGGGCCTCCAGCAGCTCCAGGCCGGGGTCCGCCGGGGCCTGGCCGTGAAGCGCCAGCGCCGCCCCGAGCCCCGCATCGCCCTGGGGAAGCTGGCCGCGCGCTTCGCCTCCGCCGGCATGGACGTGTCGGATGGGCTGGCGCAGGACCTGGGCCACCTGTGCGCCGCGTCCCGCGTGGGCGCGGAGCTGGCGCTGGACCGGCTGCCCCTGTCGCCCGCCGTGCGCGCGGCGCTGGGGCCGGAGGGTGCCCTGCGGGGAGGGGAGGACTACGAGCTGCTGCTCGCCGTCCCACCTTCACGCAGGCAGGCGTTCGAGCGGGCGTGCGCCCGCTCCGGGCAGGAGGTGACGCGCATGGGCGTGCTCACCCGGGAGCGGACGTTGCGAATCCGGGACGTGGGGGGGCACGTTCTGACCCCGCCAGGGGGATTCGACCACTTCGCCCGGTCAGGCAGGCAGATCCGGCCGGATGATTGACCCGTACCGGACAGCAAGGCTAAACCCCTGGGCTGTTTTCCGCCCCTCCCAGCTGAAAGCACTCCGTGCGCCGCCCCCTTCGCGACGACCCCTCCTCTGGCCTCACCCCCCGACGCGAGCCGGTGCAGCGACTGCTGCGCGCCGTCGAGGGCCCCAAGGTGGTCCGCGAGCAGTCCCTGCACCGGAAGATCACCACCGGCTACATCCTGCTGGGCCTGCTGCTGGGCACGTGGCTGCTCTGCACGGAGAGCATCTTCGACGCGTCCTGGGGCCGCTGGGCCTTCATCATCCGCGTGGGCGTGGGCGTGCTCATCACCTTCGGCGGCGCCACGTTCCTGCCGTCGCTGCTGGCGCGCGTCACCCGCGTGAAGGTGCTCAGCCGCTCCGCCTTCGAAATCTCGCAGGGGGATTTGTCCAAGCCCGTGGCCGCGGAGGTGCACAGCACCCGCGACGAAATCGACGAGCTGACGGGCGCCATCTCCCGCATGCAGGAGAACCTGCGCGAGCTGGTGGGCAAGATTCAGGACACCGCCAAGAGCGTGGCGGACACCGCCATCGACCTGCAGCGCAGCGCGGAGAACGTCAACGGGTCCACGGAGGAAGTGGGCTCGTCCATGGAGAAGATCGCCAGCGGCGCGGAGACCCAGTCCCAGCTCGTGTCGCAGGCCTCCAAGGTCATCACGGAGATGGCCGGCAGCATCCAGCGCACGGCGGCCAGCGCCCTGGACGCGGCCCGCACGTCCGCTGAGACGAGCAGCAGCGCGGAGGACGGCTCCAAGGCGGCGCGGCTCGCGGGCGACAAGGTGAAGAAGGTCTTCAACCGCATCGAGTCCGCCAGCCAGCAGGTGTTCGCCTTCGGCGAGAAGACGCAGGAGATCTCCAAGATCGTCGACGCCATCACCCAGGTGGCGCAGCAGACGAACCTCCTGGCCCTCAACGCCACCATCGAGGCGGCGCGCGCGGGCGAGTACGGCCGCGGCTTCGCGGTGGTGGCGGATGAGGTGCGCAAGCTGGCGGAGAGCGCGGGCCGCTCCGCGGAGCAGATTTCGCGCCTGGCGCGCGACATCTCCGGTCAGTCCACCTCCGTCGTGAGCGCCATGAAGGAAGGCATCGCGGAGCTGGCGGAGGGCCGTGAGGACCTCACCGACATCATGCGCTCCATGGGGGCCATCACCGACACCGCCCGCAAGGGCGCGGAGAAGGTGACGCTCATCTCCGACAGCACCCGCGACCAGATGAAGGGCAGCGAGGAGATGGTGAAGGCCATCGAGGAGATCAAGCTCGTGGCGAAGAACAACGCCAGCTCCACGGAGGCCATCCAGGCCGTCATCCAGGAGCAGACGGCCGCCGTGTCGCGGATGACGTCCCTGGCGAGCGAGCTGACCAACCTCTCCGTGGAGCTGCAGAGCGTGGTGCGCAGCTTCCGCCTGGGGCCCTGACGCCCCCGTCCTTCCGGCACGAGGGCCCTCACCGTGCGGCACGTCATCTTCCGGGTCGAGAAGGAACGCTACGGGTTGCCCTTGTCGGCCGTCCGGGAGGTCGTCGTGCCCCCGGAGCGCTATACCCGGGTGCCCCGCGCCCCCGCCGCCATCACCGGGGTGATGAACCTGCGCGGCCGGGTGGTGACGGTGGTGGAGCTGCGCCAGTTGCTACACCTGCCAGAAGGTCCCACGCCTTTGTGCCGGGTCGTGCTACTGGACCGGGGTCGCAGGGACTTGGGTCTCCTGGTGACGGACGTGGACGGCATCGAGGCGGTGGAGCGCGTCAGCGCCGCGCCGGGCAAGGTCATGCCCGCGGTTCGCGGCGTTGCCCGCCTGGGCGGTCTGGGAGTGACCGTGCTGGATCCGGAAGGACTTGATGCGGCGGTCGTTGCCTTGTTCACTCCCTCCAAGTGAGTAGCCCCCCGGAAACGGCCGGTGATAGGGTGCGCTCCCTCTAGGCCTGAAACGGAGGCGGAGTTCTTCACATGGCTAAGCGGGTGCTGGTCGTCGACGACGCCATCTTCATGCGCAACATGATCAAGGACATCTTTGCGTCTGGAGGGTTCGAGGTCGTCGGTGAGGCGGCCAACGGCCTGGAGGCCGTGGAGAAGTTCAAGGAGTTGAAGCCGGACCTCACGACGATGGACATCGTGATGCCCTTCAAGAGCGGCATTGAAGCCACGCGGGAAATCATCAAGGCCGACAGCAGCGCGGTCGTCATCATGTGCTCGGCGCTCGGGCAGGAGAGCCTGGTGATGGAGGCCATCGAGGCGGGTGCCTCGGACTTCATCGTCAAGCCGTTCCGGGCGGAGGACGTGCTGGCGGTCGTCAAGAAGGTGTTGGGCGAGGCCTGAACCGGGGCGAAGGGGGCCGCTCCCGCCCGGGTCGCGGCCTTGCCTTCCGCCTGTGAAGGAGGTGCCGGGTCATGACGATGGACATGTCCCGGTACCTGGGCCTCTTCATCTCGGAGGCCACCGAGCACCTGGAGGCGCTCGGGCGCGACCTCGTGGCGCTGGAGCGCGAGGCCACCGCCAGCACCGTGGACTCGATGTTCCGGCACGCCCACTCGGTGAAGGGCATGGCGTCGTCCATGGGCTTCGAGCCCATCGCGATGCTGGCGCACCGGGTGGAGGACCTGGTGGACGCGGTGCGGCAGGACCGCAAGCTCCTGGACCGGGACCTGGTGGACCTGCTGCTCAACGCCGCGGACACGCTCACCGCCCAGGTGCGCGCCGTCGCGTCCAGCCGCGAGCCGGAGCAGGCCGCGGGGCTGCTCCAGCAGCTGGGCGCCCGCGTGGAGGCGCTCACCGGCCACGCCCCCGCCGCGACCCGCGTGGCCCAGGTCACCGCGCTCAAGCCCGCGACCCCGTCCGGAGACGACGGCGAGGGCTCGGGAGGCGGAGAGGGCCCGTCAGGCGCCTCGGGTTCGGGGAGTCCGGGCGGCGCGGCCGGTCCGGCCTCGGGCTCGGGCTCGGCCTCGGGCTCGGGAAGTCCGGGCGGTGCGGCCAGTGCCTCGGGAGCCGGTGCGTCGGGTTCGGCGGCCCCGGCCTCGGGCGCGGGTCCGTCCGGCGGTGACACGGGCGTGGGAGCTTCCGGTGCGACGGTGCCCTCCGCCCTGGCGGTGATGCCTCCGGCCACGCTGATGCCGCCTCGCGACCTGAGCGGCCCGGATGCCCTCTATGGCGCCCCCTCCGCGCGCACCCTGGCGGTGATGCCGGAGAGCGACCCTTCCTCGCCCGTGGCGGCGCTGACCTCCGGGCTCAAGGCCGTCACCAGCGTGGCGGATGGCAAGTCCGGCGCGCCCCGCTGGTCCGTGCGCCTGCGCATCTCTCCCACCTGTCAGGTGCCGGGTGTGCGCGCGTTCCTCGTGCACAAGCGGCTGTCCACCCTGGGCACGCTGGTGGACCTGCGCCCGCCGCTGGAGGAACTCAAGGCCGGCCGCATCCCGGACGGCTACATCCAGGTGGACGTGGAGACCGGCGTCGGCGACACCGGCATCCAGGCCGCCCTGCGCAACGTGGCGGAGGTGGAGGTCGTCTCCGTCTCCCCCTCCGTCCCGGAGCCGCCCGCCCTCCCCGTCGTGGCGCCCACGTCGGACGCGGCGCGCGCCACCGCGGACACGGGCTCGCGCACGGTGCGCGTGCGCACGGAGCTGCTCGACTACTTCCTCGACACGGTGGGGGAGCTGATGCTCGCCACCGCGCGCCTGCGCGAAGTGGGCAAGGTGCTGCCGGAGAACACGCGCCCCGCGCTGGAGGAGGGCGTCTACCGGCTGCACACGCTGGTGAAGGACCTGCACGACAAGGTCATGAGCGCGCGCATGACGCCGCTGTCGCTCATCACCGACCGGCTGCCCCGCGCCGCGCGCGACCTGGCCCGCCGCAAGGAGCGCGAGGTGGAGCTGGTCATCACCGGCGCCGAAATCGAGCTCGACCGCGCCATCCTCGACGAGCTGGCGGACCCGCTGCTGCACCTCTTGCGCAACTGCATCGACCACGGCCTGGAGTCCCCGGACGAGCGGATGGCCGCGAAGAAGTCCCCGCGCGGCCGCGTCACCGTCACCGTGCGCCGCGCGCGCGACCGCGTCATCATCGACATCGAGGACGACGGCCGGGGCATGGACCCCGCGAAGCTCAAGGCCTCCGCGCTCAAGCGCGGGCTCATCACGGAGGACGCCGCCCAGCGCATGGCGGACCGCGACGCGTTCCTCCTGTCGTGCCTGCCGGGCGTCTCCACCGCCAAGGACATCACCGACATCTCCGGCCGGGGCGTGGGCATGGACGCGGTGAAGCGCGTGGTGGAGAGCGTGGGCGGCACGCTCGAAATCGACAGCGTGCGGGGCCAGGGCACGACCTTCACCCTGCGCCTGCCGCTCACCGTCGCCGTGGTGCACCTGCTCCTCGTGGAGGTCGGCGAGGAGGTCTTCGGCCTGCCCATCGCGAAGGTGGTGGGCGCCACGGAGGCGGATCCGCAGGCCCTGAGCAAGAGCCGGGAGACGGCGCTCTTGCCGCACGGCAACGGCCTGCTGCCGGTGCACGCGCTGGAGTCGCTCTTGGGCGTGCCCGCCGCGCCCAAGCCCGGCTACCGGCCCTTCGTGGTGATGGAGGGCGACGCCGGCACCGGCAAGGTGGCGCTGGCGGTGGATCGCCTCCTGGGGCAGGAGGAAGTCGTGCTCAAACCCTTGTCCCGTCCCCTGGACTTGCTGCCGGGACTGTCCGGCGTGACCATCCTGGGCAGCGGTCGTCCCGTGTTCATCCTGGACGTCCCGAGGTTACTGACCGCGTGAGCCCCCCCCTGCCCAGTGACGCGCAGCTCGACGCCCTGCGCGAGGTGGCCAACATCGGCTGCGGACACGGCGCCAACGCGCTGGCCCGGCTCGTGGGTGGCCGCGTGGACCTGTCCGTCCCGGACGTGCGCGTCACGGACGCCATCCAGGGCCCCGCGCTCTTCGCGGACGAAGCCCCCGCCGTCGCCGTGCGCCTGGGCATGACGGGCGAGCTGCGCGGCGCGCTGGTGCTGGCGATGCCTTCCGGAGACGCGGAGGCGCTGGAGTCCGCGCTGCTGCGAGGCCACCCCGCGTCCCCCCAGGAGCGCGAGAGCGCCCTGGCGGAGGCCGCGAACATCCTCGCCAGCGCGTGCCTGTCCGCCATCGGGCGGCTGACGGGCTGGCGGCTGTTGCCCTCCGTGCCCCAGCTCCAGCGCGGCTCCGTGCGGCCGGTGCTGGCGGGCGTGCTGGGGGACGTGGAGCCGGGGCCGGGCGTGGTGCTGGCCGCGCGCTTCGAGACCTCCGGGCCCACGGCCCTGGGCGGCCAGATGCTGCTGGTGCTGGAGCGCGCGAGCGCCCAGGCGCTGCTGTCCCGGCTGGGCCTCTAGTCCTCCGCCGCTGTTCGCCTGGAGCACCGGGGGCGGCTGGGGTAGACCGCTCCGCCATGGACGAGAAGGCGCTCAGGGCCCTGCTGGGCCAGGTGAAGACGGGCAAGGTCAGCCTGGACGACGCGGTGGGCAAGCTGAAGGACCTGCCGTACGCGGAGCTGGGCTACGCGACGGTGGACACGCACCGCAACCTGCGGTTCGGCTTCCCCGAGGTCGTCCTGGGCGAGCCCAAGACGGTGGAGCAGATTCTGGGCATCGTCAGCGTGCTCGTGGAGCGCAAGCAGACGGTGCTGGTGACGCGCCTTCAGCCGGACAAGGCGGAGGCCCTGGTGGCGCGCTTCCCCAAGGGCCAGTACCACCCGGTGGCGCGCATCTTCCATCTGCCCCAGCGCAAGGTGAAGGCGGGCCGCGTCGCGGTGGTGACGGGCGGCACCAGCGACCTGCCCGTGGCGGAGGAGGCCGCGCTCACCGCGGAGGCCATGGGCGCGGAGGTGCGGCGCGTCTACGACGTGGGCGTGGCGGGCATCCACCGGCTCCTGCGCCGGCGTGACGAGATTCAAGAGTGCCACGTCGCCGTGGCGGTGGCGGGCATGGAGGGCGCGCTCGCGTCCGCGCTGGGCGGCCTGGTGGGCATCCCGGTGGTGGCGGTGCCCACGTCGGTGGGCTACGGCGCGAACCTGGGGGGCATCTCCGCGCTGCTCTCCATGGTGAACTCGTGCGCGTCCAACGTGGCCACGATGAACATCGACAACGGGTTTGGCGGCGGCTTCTACGCGGCGCTCATCTCCCGCACCAAGGGCCGGAGCTGAGAGCCGCCATGCGACGCATCCTCTACCTGGAGCCCGTGGGCGGCATCGCCGGGGACATGTTCCTGGCGGCGGGCATCGACCTGGGCGTGTCCCCGGATGCGATTGCCCAGGCGCTGTCCGGCCTCAACGTGCCGGGCTGGAGGCTGGCGGTGTCGCGCGCGGTGCGCCACGCCATCAGCGGCACGCACCTGGACGTGGTGCTGGACGCGAAGGAGGCGCACCCGCACCGCGCCTACGCGGACATCCGCCAGCTGATTGAGGCCGCGCCCACGCTGCCGGAGCGCGCGAAGGCCCGCGCCCTGGCGGTGTTCCGCGCCATCGGCGAGGCCGAGGCGAAGGTGCACGGCGTGTCCATCGACGCCATCCACTTCCATGAGGTGGGCGCGGTGGACTCCATCGTGGACATCTGCGGCGCCGCCGTGGTGCTGGAGCTGCTGGGGGACCCGGAGGTGCACGCCGCGCCGCCGCCCCTGGGCAGCGGCACCATCCGCGTGGCGCACGGCCAGATGCCCATCCCCGTGCCCGCGACGCTGGAGCTGCTGCGCGACGTGCCCGTGCGCTTCGAGGGCGTGGGCGAGCTGACGACGCCCACGGGCGCGGCGCTGCTCAAGGTGCTGACGAAGATTGGCCACCCTCCGGACTTCATCGTGGAGAAGGTGGGCTACGGCGTGGGGACGAAGGACTTCCGCGACCGGCCCAACGTGCTGCGCGCGTCGCTGGGCCGCGTGGAGACGCAGGCCACGGAAGGCCTGTGGGTGGTGGAGGCCAACCTGGATGACGCCACGCCGCAGCTGCTGGCGCACCTGGTGGAGCGGCTGCTGGAGGTGGGCGCGAAGGACGCGTGGGTGTCCCCGGTGGTGATGAAGAAGGGCCGGCCCGCGCACCTGTTGGGCGCGCTGGTGGAGGGCGGCCTGCGCGAGGCGGTGGTGGACGCGCTGCTGACGGAGTCCACGTCGCTGGGCGTGCGCTACCACCGGGTGGAGCGCCACGCGCTGGAGCGCGACTTCGTGGAGGTGCAGACGCCGTGGGGCAGGGTCCGCGTGAAGCGCGGCCTGCGTGACGGCCGGGTGCTCAACGCGCACCCGGAGTTCGACGACTGCGTCCGGCTGGCCCGTGCCGCGGGCGTGCCGGTGAAGCAGGTGATGGCCGCCGCGATGGCGGCCCTTACGCCGGCCGGGCCAGGGTGATGATGCCGAAGGCCGCGCCGCCCGGGTCCGCGACGATGGCGATGCGGCCGTAGGGTGAATCGAACGGCTGCATGATGACCTTGCCGCCCTTGGCGCTGACGGTGGTGGCGGCCTCGTCGGTGTTGGCCACGGAGAAGGTGATCATCCAGTGGGCCGGCACGTTGGCGGACGTCTTGTCGTCCAGCTGCATCACGCCGGCCGCCTCACTGCCATCCTTCTTCAGGACCCAGTACTGCATCCGGTCATCCGGCATCTTGTCCGCCGTCATGCCGAAGAGGTCCTTGTAGAAGGCGACGGCCTTGGCGCCGTCGTGCGTCTTGCCCTCGAACCAGGCCATGGCGCCGGGCTCGTTCACCAGCCCCGAGCCGTGGAACTGGTTCGGCTGCCAGAAGCCGAAGGGCGCGCCGGTGTTGTCCGTACAGAAGGCCATGCGCCCCGCGTCCATGACGTCCATGGGCTCCATCATCACCTTGCCGCCCAGCTCCTTCAGGCGGGCGACGGAGCGGTCCACGCTCTCCACGGCGAAGTAGGTGTTCCAGATGGGAGGGAAGGGCGCGTCGCTGGGGCGCGGCATCAGCGCCGCCACCGGGTGGGCCCCCTTGAAGGCCATGGTGTAGTGGCCGTTCTCCTTCGAGCCCTCCTGGAACGTCCAGCCGAACAGCGCCCCGTAGAAGTCCTGGGCCTTCGGCAGGTCCCAGGCCATCAGGTCCACCCAGGACACCGTCCCCGCAGCGTGCTTCGTCATCGCAGGCATCGTCGCTCCCCTCGCAAGTCGCGGCCCCGGCGGCAGACCGGGGCTACCTGCAAGGTAACAGCGGACCTGGAGCGGGCTGAAAGGGTTTTCAGTGCTGCCTTGTGTCAACGAATGGGCTGAAGCGCGAACCCCTGCGCGAACGCATCCGTGTTGCCGCCCGCCACGCACACCGGCAGCCCCTCCACGACACCGCAGCGCGCGCCCGCGTCGAGGAAGGGGCGCACCTGCTGCGGCAGCACCACGTACGCGGTGCTCGCGTCCAGGCCGCCCGTGGGCAGCCGCGCGTGGCACTCCGCCGCCAGCGCCTCCGGCGTGCGTGACGCGTAGCCGCTGTTGAACGTGAGCTTCAGCCGGTACGCCTGGAACGCCAGCGCGTTCACCAGCGGTTCGTCATAGCGGCACACCCACTGCACCTGCGGCGGGAAGAGGGCCAGGTGCTGATAGGGGCCCTTCAGCGCGTCCCAGTCCGCGGACGTCAGGCGCTGGAAGTGCACGGGCTTGAGGAGGGCGCTCTTCTCCTCGCGCACGTCGTACGCCTGCACCGCCAGCGCCACCGTCAACGCGGCCACGGCCACCGCGGGCACGCCGCGCCACAGGCGCACCACCAGCAGCACCGCGCCCACGACGAGCAGGTAGTTCAACGGCCAGACGAAGCGGCCGGACGCGCGGAACGCGTTCGTCGCCTTCGTCAGCGGCGCGTACAGCCCGCCCAGGTCCGCCACCGGCTGGCCCAGCCACGTCACGCGCGACGACAGCGCGTAGACGGCCATCAGCAGCACCACCACGGCCGCGGGCAGCACCCGGCGCCAGTCCAGCGTGCGCGCCTCGCGCCGGTGCACGAGCAGGCTCACGCAGGCGGCCACGCCGAGCAGCAGCGCCCCCGCGCCCAGGTAGCCGAAGCCCTCGCCCTGCCGGGGCGCGGCGGGCAGGTCCGGCAACAGGCGCCCCCAACCCATGGGGTTCACCAGCGTGGCCAGGTCCGCGGAGAAGTCTCCAAAGCCCTCCGCGCCCAGCCCGCTGCCGCCGAAGTAGCCGAAGAGGGCGAACAGCCCCACGTCCAGCACGGCGATGCCCGCGCACAGCGCCGCGACGCGCGCGGGGCCGAGTTTCCGGCTCCAGACGAGCCGCACCCCGAGCGTCAGCGTCAGCGGCATCAGCATGGCCACCCAGTACGGATGGGTGCCGGACGCGATGGCGTTGAAGAGCGCCGCGAGCCCCAGGCTCCGCGCCGCGGCGCGCGCGTCCGGGATGTCGCGCAGGTTGAGCCACAGCAGGGCCAGGAGCAGCCAGTGCGCGCACAGCGTGGGGTGGCTGAAGCGCGCCGCCATCACCGGCGACAGCGCCAGCAGCGTGCCGCCCAGCACCATGGGCACCGGACGCGGGGACACCAGTTCCACCAGCCGCGCGCCGAAGTAGCCCATCAGCGCGTAGCACAGGGCCAGCCACGGCCCGGTGTACTGGAAGTCCACGGGCAAGAGCGGCGAGAGGGGCTTGAAGAGCACCGCCAGCCACGGGTTGCCGTCCGTGAGCGCCACCGACGAGCCGTACGGATAGAAGTGGTTGGGCGCCGAGCCCAGCGGCAGCGTCCAGTCCGCGTTGCGGAAGAAGAGCCAGCCGAAGATGTGCGCGGCCCAGTCCTCGCGCATCATCCAGTCGATGCGCGTGGGCGGCAGCACCGGCCCGCCGCCCAGCCACAGGAACCAGGCCAGCCCGCCGAGCACCGCCAGCGCTCGCGCCACGACGAGGGCCCGGTGGGACGTGGAGACGGCGGGCGGAGGACTCAGGGAGGGGGCGGACTCGCTCAAGGCGCGGCGACTGTAGGCGTCCGCTTCCGTGCCCCGCAACCGCCGGCTCTCACGGGCAATAGCGCGCGTAGCGCAGGCCGCGCGTCGTCGTCAGCGGCAGGCCGCCGTCCGGTGGGTAGTCGTAGTGCACGTAGGAGAAGGCCAGCTGGAGCACGTCCTGTTCGTCCACGTGGATGGAGGACAGGCCGGGAAACGCATTCCCACCGTCCAGCGTCTCCAGGACGAGGGGCGGCGTCGAGCCGGCGACGTCCGTGCCGTCCAGCGTCTTCACGCTCAGCTGGCTGGTGCCCCCGTTCGCGTTCGCGTCCGCTTCCGCGTCGTCCAGCAGGGCGTGGCGGATGTCCGGGGAGGAGGGGTCTCGCGACAGCGCGGGCCCCCGGCTCCGGAAGGCGCCCATGCCGTATGACTTCCAGCCGCTGTCCTCCCTCACCCACAGCCATGCGCCCCGGTCATCGGAGCCCAGCAGGGAGGGCCGCCCCGTTGAATCCACCTCCAGGGCGATGCGCAGGCGCGGCGAGCTGATGGGAATCTCCCAGTCCAGCGGCTCGACGACCCACGTCCCCGACGCATTGCTCGCGTACAGGACCTGGCTCGAGGAGCGCCCGCGCGCGAACGCGATGTGCAGGTGGCCGTTGGCGTCCACGACCATCCGCTCGCGGTCGCCTGCCGCTCCCAGTTCCTCCAGCGGCGGCATGAGCCAGGCGCCGTTGGAGGCCTTGAAGGCATGCAGGTAGCCCACCTGCGGCGCGGGCCGGGCGATGAGCAGGTGGACCTGGCCCTGGGCATCGAGCGCGATGGCCCTCGCCCAGCCGCGTCCCATGTTGTTGAAGTCCCAGGTGCCTCGGGCGTCCGTCGCGTAGCCGGCGTATTCGCTCTGCTGGTACAGCACGTGGTGCGTGCCGTCCGGGGCCACCGCCATGTGCACGTCGATGGCGGCCCACGCCTCTCCCAGCCGCGACGGGGTGTCGCCCGGCCGCGTGGTGCCCACGTAGAGGTCCAGGCCCTTCGCATAGGCGAAGTGGCCCACGCCCTGCGCGTCGAAGAGGAACGTGGAGGTGAGGGAGTTGATGCCCTCGTCCAGGACGTGCGTCCTCCAGCCCCGCCCGGCGCCACACACCCCACCATCCTCCGTGCCCGCGTCGGGGCGGCTCACCACCAGCTGCACGCAGGTGCCGGAGGCGCTCCGGGTCACCTGTCCCTGGCCGGGCTTGGAGACCCCGTTCGTGCAGATGGGGTCGCAGCCGGTCAGCAGGACCGAGGCCACGGCGGCGCTCGACAGCGCGGTGTGAACGAGGAGGGAGCGGGGCACGGGGCTAGCGCCTCAGGGAGATTTCCAGGCCGTACTGCAGGTCCATGCCGGTCTGGCCGTTGGCGGTGACGCGGTCCGCGCCCACCTGGGCGGACAGGCGCAGGGGCATGCCCGCCAGCCGCCCCATCACGCCCGCGGCCACGTGGCCGGTGAGCAGCGCGGGGTCCGCCTGGCGGAAGCCCGGCGCGGTGAGGCCCAGCAGGCCCCAGCCCAGCCCCACCTCCGTGAACAGCGGCGTGGTCGCGGGGCGCTCCAGCCCCACCAGCCCCTCCACCGTGAAGCGGTGCAGCCGGATGCCGTCCGGGGTCGCGAGCGGCGTCACGCCGTACGCCCCGCGCACGCCGTAATAGAGCAGGTCCACCGAGGACGGCGTGCGCCACGACAGGCTGGGCCCGGTGGCGAACTTCGCCAGCCCCAGCGGCGAGCGCCCCGCGCCCAGGCCCAGCTCCAGCCGGGACGTCCAGTCGGACGGCGCCGCCACGGCCAGCGGGGAGCGCGCCCCGCCGATGACGGGCGGCTGGAAGGGATTGCTGAAGTCCACCGGCACCAGCCCCACGGCGGCGACGTAGTCGTCGTAGAACGACCGGTCCAGCGGCACGGCGAACAGGCCCCGGCGCAGCGCCTCCTCCGCGGGACCGCGCTCCTGAAGCTCGCGCGGGTGCAACTGGGGCGTGCCCGAGGACAGCTGCGCCAGCGTGACGCGCGCCTCCGCGTCCGGCGTGCGCACCCAGTACACGTCGCGCAGCGGCAGCAAAATCTGCGTCCACTGGTCCTGCTCGCGCCGCACGTCCACCAGCCGCTGTCCGTCCGCGTCCTCCACGGAGAGGCGCGAGTACTCGAAGCCGGCGGGGAAGGTGACGCGAGGCCCTTCGGGCGCGGGGCCCACCAGCGGGCGGCGGGGCTCGGCCGTGGGCGCGAAGGCGTTGACGGACAGCCGCGCGGGCATGCCCTTCACGCCGTGCAGCGACGCGGCCACGAACGCGGCCAGCTCGCTGTACTCCACCTGCCCGTCGCCGTTGATGTCCGCGCCGCCCAGCAGGCCGGAGCGGGCCACGTGGCTGAAGACGCCCGCGCGGATGCGGGACCACTCGTGCGTCTCGCCGTCCTCGCTCTCCGCGAAGAGGGCGCCCACGTGCGGGCGCGACGCCAGCTGCTCGCGCGCCAGCACCCCGCGCAATTCCGCCAGCACCGCCGCGTCCGGCGTGCCGCCGCGGCTGCCCACCACGCCGGAGGCGCGGCACGCGTCCGCGATGACGTGCACGTAGTCCGCGCCCAGCGGATCCACGACCTCCGAATAGAGGCTGCTCCTGTCCAGGCGCGCGTCGGCGAGCGTGAAGTAGGCGCGGCCCGCGTCGTCCGTGTTGCCGTGGCCCACGTAGACGATGAGCACGTCCGTCTGGCGTCCCGCCGCGTGGTCCCCGAGCGTCGCCGCCTGCAGCCGCTTCACGGCCTGCTCCACCGCCGCGCGCGTGGGTGCCCGCGCGGACTTCAGCACCAGACTGCCGCTCTTGCGCGTGGGCTCGTCCGGATCCACCAGCAGCGTGGTCTCCACGCCCAGCCGCTTGAGCGTCTCCGCCCACAGCACGCCGTCGTCGTCCGCGTAGCGCAGCGGCGCCAACGCCGGATCGTCACTGCCGTTGTGGGCAATGACGAGCGCGCGCCGCACGGTGTTGTCCGCCAATGCCTCCGGCGCCGCCATCAGCAGCGCCGCCCCCAGGAGGACTTCCAGCCTCTTCATGGAGAATCCTTTACCCGGACCTCCTGCCTGAGCACCACCACCCCCTCTGTCGTCCCTCCGCGCAGGGCCGTCAGGGTGGCATCCGGGTGCTCGGAGAACGTGGCCGTGACTTCCGCCATATCGGAGCCCTCGGGCAGCGCGACCGTCAGCTCCAGGGGGCGCTCCTCGCCGGCCTTGCCGCTGAGCGGGAAGGGGCCGTTGACCTCTTCATGGCCGCCGGCGCGCACGCGCACCGCGACGTGGGTGTAGGGCGGACGGGCACCCGCCGCGAAGGCCAGCGTGGCGCCCGGGGTGCACTCCTTGCCGGTGCGCATCTCGCGCAGGGACTGGCCGGGCGCCGCGCAGAAGACGCGCAGGACGGGCTGCGCCAGCGGCGTGGTGGGCGGGGCCGGGT
Organism: Corallococcus interemptor; assembly: GCF_003668875.1. Classification (GTDB taxonomy): domain Bacteria; phylum Myxococcota; class Myxococcia; order Myxococcales; family Myxococcaceae; genus Corallococcus; species Corallococcus interemptor. Next base: position 44,837 of record NZ_RAWM01000069.1, read on the forward strand.
CATGCACGGCCCCCCGCACGCTCCACTCGGGTTCGGCCGGAGCGGTGGGGGCGGTGGGTCCCACCGAAGTGGGCGTGACGACCACCACGAGGAAGAGGGCGGCGAGCGTGGCGCCCAGCACCGCCAGGG
>NZ_RAWM01000006.1 GCF_003668875.1 Corallococcus interemptor
GCCGGACAGCCCCGGCCTTGAACTCGTCCGTGTAGCTGCGCCGCGGGCGGCGTGGCTTCTTCTCTTCCACCATGTCGGACACCGTATCTGCCTCTTCGTTGGTGTCCACTGGAGCGGATCACGCCCACTGTCGGACAGGTTTTGAAACTGCGCGCCCGGGCGGACACATCTGTCTGTAGCCTGGCCCTGACCTGAGGTCCGCACGTGCGACACCGCTGCGCCTTGCAAGGCGCGTCCACGGTTTCATTCGGCGCGGACCTGTCTGACTGTTGGACAGGATTTGAAACTGCGCGCCCGGGTGGCATGCTCGTTCGAGTACGCACCACGTCACTGCTTATCGCTGCGTTCCGACAGGCACGTTCCTTCCCATTTGAGTTGGCGGGAACTTGTCCGACTGCCGGACAGGTTTTCAGGCAACCGTGCCTGGGCGGCACTCCTGTCTGTGGGCTGGTCCTGGTGGCTGCACGACCGCTGCGCCTCACATGGCGCGTCCTCGGCCTGGTTTCATTCGGTTTGAGCCTGTCCGACTGTCGGACAGGTTTTGAGACCGCGCGGCCGGAGGGGGCCCATCGTTTCCTGGCTGAAGACCCACTCGACTGGCGGCGTCATTGGCGAAAACGGATCTCACGTCCACCTTCTTGGCTCATCGCGGTGTTCACCAAGTCGGACTTCAGTCGCCGGTGGCGGCCCGATTTGAGCCGCGCGCGGGGAGCGGCGAGACTCTTGGCCGTCATGGCTTCTTCCCGGCAGTACCTGGATGCACTCACCGGGCTGCGGTTCCTCGCGGCCGCGCACGTCGTCGCCTACCACGTGTATCACCTGGGCTTCACAGGCACGGAGGCGCCGCCGGGACTGCATGGGCTGCTCGACAGCGGGTACGTGAGCATCGGCTTCTTCTTCGTCCTGTCGGGCTTCCTCCTTGGCTACCACCACCTGGAGCGGCCTCCGGACTCGTACGAGACTCGCAAGGCGTTCTGGGTGGCCCGCTTCGCGCGCATCTATCCTGTCTATGCGTTGGGCCTGGTGCTTGATGCGCCCTCGTACCTCAAGGGACTGCGCGACGCTTGGACGGTGGACCCCTGGCGGGGGATGGAGCACGCGGAGGCCCTGGTGCTCACGCCCCTGCTGCTCCAGAGCTGGACGCCGTGGACCGCGATGGCGTGGAACGGCTCGGGCTGGCCGGTGGCGGTGGGCGCGTTCTTCTGCGCCGCCTTCCCCTTCCTGGCCGGCAGGCTGGGCCTGCTGGGGCCCAAGGCGCTTGGGGTGGCTGCGGCGGTGGCTTACGCCGCATCCATGGTGCTCCCGGCGCTCTACATGGTGGCGGATCCGGACCACACCGGGGGCACCGCATCCGCTTACAACTCCGGCCCGTGGATGCTGGCGCTGCGCTTCAACCCGCTGGCGCGGTTGCCGGAGTTCATCCTGGGCATCCTCGCGGCGCGCGGCTTCCTGCTCCGGGCAGACGCGCCCACCCATCCGGTGGCGCTGGCGGTGGTGGGAGGACTGCTCATCGCGGCGCTGCTGGGAAGCCCGTGGCTGCCCTTCCCGCTGTTGCACAACGGGCTGCTGGCGCCGGTGTTCGCGGTGCTGTTCATCCTGCTGTCGGGGAGCCAGGGAGCCGTGGCGCGAGCGCTGGCTTCACGACCGCTGCGCATCCTGGGTGAGTCGAGCTACGCGCTCTTCCTCCTGCACATGCCGGTGCTGTTCGCCTGGAAGTCCGTGCTCAAGCGGCTGGGCGAGCCCCCCACGTCCGCCTGGGCGGTGGCGGTGTTCGTGGTGGGGTCGGTCATCCTGAGCGTGCTCGCGCATCAACGCGTTCAGAAACCCGCGCGGGCATGGATCCGCGAGCGCCGGGCCTCTAGGCGCTCTTCGCCTGGGGCCGGCGGTGCACGCCGCGCTTCACGGGGCCCAGCTGCGCGAGCACCCGGCCAATCTCCACCAGCTCCACCGGCTTGACCAGGTGCAGGTCGAAGCCCGCGTCCTCGCTGCGGGCCCGGTCCTCCGGCGTCCCGTAGCCCGTGAGCGCGATGAGGTGCGCGTCCGAGGCCACTCGCCCTCGCAGCTCCTGCGCCACCTGATAGCCGTCCAGGCCCGGCAGGCCGATGTCCAGGATGATGACGTCGTAGGTGCCGGAGGTGGCCATGACGAGCGCCTCCGGACCGTCCGAGGCGACCGCGACGGTGTGGCCCCACATCTGGAGCATCTCGCGCAGGCCCTCGCGCGCGTCGGGGTTGTCGTCCACCAGGAGGATGCGCCACTCGCCCCGGCGGGACTCGACGCGCTCCACGGCGGGCTCGGGCCTCGCGGCGTCCGTGAGCAGCGGCAGCGTGACGGTGAAGATGCTGCCCTGGCCCTGGCCCTCGCTGAAGACCTCCACCTGGCCGCCGTGCTCCTCCACCAGGTGGCGCACCAGCGTCAGGCCAATGCCCAGTCCGCCCCGGCTGCGCGCGAGCCCCGCATCCAGCTGCGCGAAGAGCTCGAAGATGTGCGCCTGGTCCTCCGGCCGCAGGCCGATGCCGGTGTCCTGCACGGAGACGCGCACGCGCGAGTCCTCCGTCACGTGGGCGCCCACGGTGACGATGCCGCCGTCGGGCGAGTACTTGGAGGCGTTGTCGAGCAGGTTGGTGAAGACCTGCTCCAGGCGCGTCCGGTCGCCGTCCATCCAGCAGGGCGCGGTGGGAAGGGCCTCGCGCAGGATGAGCCCTCGCTCCTCCATCACGGGCCGCGCGGCGGCGAGCGAGTGCTGCAACACGGTGTTGAGATCCAACCGGCCGCGGCGCAGGGCGTACTTGCCCCGGGTGATGCGGCTGACGTCGAGCAGGTCGTCCACCAGGTGGCGCAGGTGGCTCACCTGCCGCTCGATGATGTCCCGGCGGCGCGCGTCCGCTTCCGACAGGCCGTTGGAGTCCTTCTGTCCCAGCATCTGCACCGCGACGGAGATGGCGGCCAGGGGGTTGCGCAGCTCGTGGGCGAGCATGGCGAGGAACTCGTCCTTCTTGCGGCCGGCCTCTTCCAGGCGGGCGGCGTTGGCCAGGGCCTCGCGCTCCACACGCCGCAGGCGCAGGACGCTGTTGACGGTGGCGATGAGCTCTTCGGGGTCGAAGGGCCGGGTGAGGTAGACGTCCGCGCCGGCGCGCAGGCCCGCGACCTTCTTCTCCGCGGTGATGAAGGTGGCGGACGTGTGGATGATGGCGCTCTCCCGCGTGCGCGGGTCCTCCTTCAGCCGCCGGCACACGTCGTAGCCGCTCATGTCCGGCAGCTTCACGTCGAGCACGATGACGTCCGGGCGCGAGTCGAAGGCGACCTCCAGGGCCTCGGCGCCCGTGACGGCCTCCAGCACGTCGTAGCCCGCCAGGCGCAGGGAGTACGTGCCCAGGTAGAGGCTCGCGGGGGTGTCGTTGACGTGGAGGATGGTGGCTTTGACGGTAGCGAGCACGGTCGACAACCCCAGGGAGGAGCCGAGCCGATTTCTACCGCAGCGGCTGGGGCCCACGCGAACCGGGATCATCCGGCTCCCTGCCCTCTCCCACGCGCCGCGCGCTCAGGAGGGACAGGGAGTGTTGGAACCGCGACACCTCAGGGCTCGGTCCACACCGCCAGCTCATTGCCCGTGGGATCCGCGAAGTGGAAGCGCTTGCCTCCGGGGAAGGAGAACGTGTCCTTCACGATGCGCCCTCCGGCCTCGCGCACCTTCTGGAGCGTCGCGTCCAGGTCCTTCGAGTACAGCACCAGCAACGCGCCACCCTTGGACACCTCGCGCTCCTTGTCGAAGCCGCCGTTCAGCCGCCCGTCATTGAAGGCCGTGTAGTCCGGGCCGTAGTCCTCGAACTTCCAGCCAAACACGGCGCCGTAGAAGCGCTTCGCCTCCGCGATGTCCTTCACGGGGAGCTCGAGGTAGTCGATGCGGTGGTGCTGCTCGGCCTGCTGCGGTGCGGTGGACATGGGGTGCCTCCTCCAAGTGGGAACACCCCCACCTTACGCACCCGCCTCCCGGGAGGATTGGACGAATCCGACCTGCGCCCGCTCGCGCACGTACGCCCCGGGCGTCAGCCCCATCAGCGCCCGGAACTCCCGCACCTGGTGCGCCTGGTCGTAGTACCCCGCCGCCAGCGCCCACTCCGCGCCCTCCAGCCGCCGCGACAGCTCCACCGCGTGCTGCATCCGGGCGATGCGGCACAGCACCTTCGGCGACAGCCCCACCGCCGCGTGGAAGCGGCGCTCCACCTGCCGCGCCCCCACTCCCATCACCCCTTCCAGCGAACGCACCGGCACCTGGCCCCTCGCGCCCAGGATGAGGTCCACCGCGTGCCGCACCCCCACGTCGGCCTCCCCGCCAGACAGCCGGCCCAGGAGCAGCCGCTCCAGCAGGGCGAAGCGCGCCGCCGTCCCGGGCGCCTCCGCCAGCCGCTCCCGCCACTCACGCGCTTCGCGCGGCCAGAGGTCCCCCAGCGCCACCTTCGCGTCCGTGAGCTCCAGCAACGGCAACCGCAGGAACGGCTGCGCGCCCCCGGGCCGGAAGCGCACCGCGACGAAGGCCGCGCGCGCGGACAGCGGCACCACCTCCGCCGTCCGCATCGCCCCCACCACGTGCAGCCCCACGCCGCCCGTCAGGTCCACCAGGATGTCCAGACACCCGTCCGGCAGCACCCGGTGCACGCCCGCCGGCGCCGCTCCCGACGTCTCCAGTGCCCAGTAGCACTGGACGTACGGCGCCAGCGCCGCGCAGGGGCTCGCCTCCACGTAGCGCATCAGGCCGCGTCCGAGACGGCCGCGCGGGGCAGCCACACCGTGAAGCAGGTGCCCTTCCCCGGCCCGTCACTCCTCGCGCCAATGCGTCCCCCGTGGCGCTCCACGATTTCGCGGCAGATGGCCAGACCCAGGCCCAGGCCTCCGGCGTAGTGCTCGGCCGCGTTGCGCGCGCGGAAGAAGGGCGTGAAGAGCTGCGACAGGCTCTCCGCCGGGATGCCGATGCCCCGGTCCTCCACCTCCACCCGCACCGCGTCCGCCTCCTCGAACACCCGCACGACCACCGGCGTCCCCGGCGGCGAGTAGCGCAGGGCGTTCTCCACCAGGTTCGTCAGGAGTTGATCCAACCGCTGCTCGTCCCACCGGCCCACCAGCGGCGCGTCCGGGACCTCCAAAGACAACAACCCCTCGCGCTCCGGACGCGTGGTCTGGATGCGCTCCATCACCTCGCGCGCCAGCGCGGCCAGGTCCATGGGCGCCACCGTCAGCGCGAAGCGCCCGGACTGCAACCGGGATACGTCCAGCATGTCCCCAATCAGCCGCGTCAGCCGGTCCACCTGCCGGTTCAGCCGCTCCAGGCTGGCGCGCTGCCGCTCGGGATTCGCCGTGCCGGACTCGGCCTGGCGGATGAGCAGCTCCAGCGTGGCCTTCAAGGGCGTCAGCGGCGTGCGCAGCTCATGGCTCGCCATGGACAGGAACTGGTCCCGGATGGCGATGGCCTCGCGCAGCTCCTTCTGGGTCCGGTCGATGCGCGCCGCCATGTCGTTGAAGCCGTCCGCCAGCTGCGCGACCTCGTCGTCGCCCCGGGCCTGCACCCGGGGCTCCAGCGCGGGCGTGCCCAGCGCGGCGAAGCCGTCCCGCAGCGTCTCCAGCCGAACCGCCACGTCCCGCCCCACCCACCGCGACAACAGCAACGCGATGGCCCCCGCGAGCACCGCGATGGCCACCACCCAGGCGCCCATGCGCGTCACCGGTGAGAACGCCTCGCGCAGCCCGGCCGTCACCACCACCGTCCACTCGGTGTCCGGCACCTGCGCGTGCGCCACCAGCAGGCGGCGCCCGGCTTCATCGAACGCCTCCAGCAGGCCCTCCTTGCCGGATAGCTCCTCCGGGGCCAGCACCCCCAGCACCGGCGCCCGCGTGAGCACGTCGCCCCGTTCGGTCTCGCGCAAGAGGGTGCCGTCGCGCCGGTCGAAGATTTCCACGTGGTAGCTGCGCGAGGCCAGCGTCGACTGGCGGCCCAGCCGCTTCAGGGACAGCCCGCCCACCAGCACCGCGCGCTGGCCGTCCCCCAGGTCCACCCGCGTGGAGAAGACGATGAAGGGCAGCCCCGCGCGGGTGAGGAAGGGCCGTGACACCCAGACCGCGTCGCCCCCGTTCAGCGCCTGCTGGAAGTACTCCCGCTGCGCGAAGTTGCCGGTGATGCGGTTGAGCCGGAGGGACGGAACCAGCGTCTCCCCGCTCGAGTCCAACAGCCACGCCGCGTCGAAGAGGGCGGTTTCGCGCTCCAGCAGCTCCACCCGCTCGACCATCTCCTTGCGGTCCCCGGCGCGCACCGCCTCGATGAAGCCCGGGTCGCGGCTCTGCGAACGCAGGAGCGAGCGCGCGATGGCCGCGGACTGCTCCAGCCACGCCGTCTCCGTCAGCACCGCCTGCTGCGCCTTGCCCCGCAGCTCCGCCGCGATGGCCCGCTGGGCCACGTACGACGTCACCGCCCCCACGCCCAGGATGGGCAGCACCGACGCCAGCGCCATGCCCCGGAACAGCCGCCAGCGCACCCCGGACAGGGCCGGGACCTGGCGCATCCGCCACAACAGCACGCAGGCCAGGGTCAGCACCGCGTACGCGCCCATCCCGGCCCAGGAGCGCCGGGACCCCAGCGCGAGCGTCATGTTCAGGAACAGGAGGCCCAGGCTCGCGAGGGCGATGCGGCAGCGCTTTTCGTGGCCGCGCCCCAGCCCCAGCGCCAGCAGCGCGCCCGTCCCCAGGAAGGCCACGCCCAGGAGCCGGAGGAACGGCCCGAACGCCAGCAGCGACAGGCGGTGGAAGCCGCTGGGGACCAGGACCATCATCCCGCCGAAGCTCAGCGCCACGCAGGCGATGAACACGGGCAGGAGCCCCCGCTCCCGGAAGCGGTGGGTCCGCTCCAGCAGCAGCAGGGCCGCGATGAGCGGGTACAGGACGAGGCCCGTGATGCCCCGGGGCAGCACGGTGGCGGCCCACCAGTAGAACGCCATCGCCGTCAGGAAGAGCGCCCGGCCCAGCCACCCCACGAGCGCGGGCCAGGTGGGGTACATCATCGCGGCGAGCATCGTCGCCGAGCCCACCAGGAACAGGCTGCCGAGCGGACGGACGTACGGGTAGATGAGCTGGAAGATGGCGGCGCCGAACTCGTAGGGCACGAAGACCATGGTGGTGCCCACGACCAGCCCGAAGGCCGCGGCGAACCACTCCACCCGTGCGCGCTCGAGGATGCCCACGGGGGCAGAGTACACAACCCGAGCAGGAGCGCACGGCCCGGTTGTCGCCGCCGCGCGCCCCTGTCGCGTATCAGGCCGCTTCCGCGACGGCCGAGCGGGGCAGCGTCACCGTGAAGCAGGTGCCCTTCCCCGGCCCCTCGCTGCTCGCCTGGATGCGGCCCTCGTGGCGCTCCACGATTTCGCGGCAGATGGCCAGGCCCAGGCCCAGGCCTCCGGCGTAGTGCTCGGCCGCGTTGCGCGCGCGGAAGAAGGGCGTGAAGAGCTGCGACAGGCTCTCCGCCGGGATGCCGATGCCCCGGTCCTCCACCTCCACCCGCACCGCGTCCGCCTCCTCGAACACCCGCACGACCACCGGCGTCTCCGGCGGCGAGTAGCGCAGGGCGTTCTCCACCAGGTTCGTCAGGAGTTGATCCAACCGCTGCTCGTCCCACCGGCCCACCAGCGGTGACGTGGGGAGCTCCAGCGACAGCTGCGCCGCGCGCTCCGGGCGCGTGACCTGGATGCGCTCCACCACCTCGCGCGCCAGCGCGGCCACGTCCATGGGCGCCACCGTCAGCGTGAAGCGTCCGGACTGCAGCCGCGACACGTCCAGCATGTCTCCAATCAGCCGCGTCAGCCGGTCCACCTGCCGGTTCAGCCGGGCAATGGTGTCCCGCTGCCGCTCCGGGTTCATCCCCTGCCCGGCCCCCAGCTGACGGACGAGCAGGTCCAGCGTGGCCTTCAAGGGCGTCAGCGGCGTGCGCAGCTCGTGGCTCGCCATGGACAGGAACTGGTCCCGGATGGCGATGGCCTCGCGCAGCTCCTTCTGGGTCCGGTCGATGCGCGCCGCCATGTCGTTGAAGCCCAGGGCGAGCTGGGCAATCTCGTCATCGCCCCGCGCCGGCACGCGCCGCTCCAGTGACGGCGTGCCCAGCACGGCGAAGCCGTCCCGCAGCGTCTCCAGCCGCTGCGCCACGTCCCGCCCCACCCAATGCGACAGCACGAGCGAGATGGCTCCCGCCAGCAACGCGATGGCCACCACCCACGCGCCCATGCGCGTCACCGGCGCGAACGACTCGCGCAGCCGTGCCGTCACCACCACCGTCCACGGCGTGCCCGCCACCTGCGTGTGCGCCACCACCAGCCGGTGCCCCGAGTCGTCGAACGCCTCCGTGAGCCCCTGGGGCCGCGTCAGCGCGTCCGCCCCCACCAGGTCCAGCGCGGGTGCCCGGGCCAGCACGCTCCCCCGGTCCGTCTCACGCAGGAGGCTGCCATCGCGGCGGTCGAAGATTTCCACGTGGTAGTCGGGCGAGGCGAGCGCCGGCTGCAATCCCAGACGCTCCAGGGACAGCGCGCCCACCAGGAAGGTGCGCCGGCCCGCGCCCAGGTCCATGGGCACGGTGATGACGACGAAGGGCAGGTTCGCGCGGGACAGGAAGGGCCGCGACAGCAGCACCCGGGCGCCGCCCTTCATCGCCTCCTGGAAGTAGGCCCGGTACGCGAAGTTGCCCTGCACCCGGTTGAAACGCGCGGAGGTCATCAGCGTGTCGCCGGTCTCATCCAGCAGCCAGGCCGCGTCGAACAGCCCGGACGGGCCCTCCAGCATCGCCAGCCGCTCCCGGATGCCCTCGCGGTTGCCCGCGCGCACCTGGGCGATGAAGGCCGGCCCCTGGCTGTACACCTGCAGCATGGAGCTGGCCATGGCGGCCGTCTGCTCCAGCCACGCGGACTCCGCGGCCACCGTCTGGCGCGTCTTGCCGTGCAGCTCCGCCTCCAGGGCCTTCTGCGCCAGGTACGACGCCACCGCGCCCACGCCCAGGATGGGCAGCACCGACGCCAGCGCCATGCCGCGGAACAGCCGCCAGCGCACCCCCACCAGGACCGGCCACCGGCGCACCCCGGCCAGCAGCACGCACACCGCCGTCAGCACGGCGTACACGCTCATCCCCGACCACGAGCGCCGCGACACCACCGCGACCGTCATGTGCAGGAACAGCAGGGACAGGCCGCCCAGGGCCACCCGGCAGGACAACGGCTCGCGGCGCCACAGCCCCACGGCGAGCAGCGTCCCCAGCAGCAGGAAGAGGCCCCCCACCCACCGCACGTAGGGCCCTATCGACGCCAGGGCGAAGCGCACGAAGTCCTGGGGCGCCCAGAGCATCAGCGGCCCGAAGCACAGCGCCACGCAGGCCAGGAACACCAGCAGCTGCCCCTGGCCCCGGCGCAGGGTGCGCGGCTCCATGACGAGCAGGACCATCAGGAACAGGTAGACGACGGTGCCCGTGAGGCTGACGGGCAGGATGCAGACCGCCCACCAGTAGACCGCCACCGCGGCCAGCACCAACGCGCGCCCCATCCAGCCCACGAAGGAGGGCCAGGCCGGATACATCAGCGCGATGAGCATCAGCCCCGCGCCGACGAGGAACAGGCTCCCCAGCAGCCGGACGTGCGGATAGATGTATTGGAAGAGCGTGGAGCCGAATTCATAGGGCACGAACACCATCGACGTGCCCACCATGAGCCCCACCGCCACCGCGAACCACTCAACGCGCGCCCGCTCCAGGAGTTCCACGGCGCGCACCCTGGCACAACCCGCCCCCAGGTGCTGGGCGCGGGTGACAGGTGAAACAACAATCGTCCAGTGTTTAGCGCCTGCGCCAGGCGTCCAGCAGGTGGCTCACCACCGCATCCACCCCGACATCCCGTGTGACCTGGGTGAAGACGAACGGCCCCTCTCCCCGCATCTTCCGGGCGTCCCGCTCCATCACGCCCAGGTCCGCACCCACGTGCGGTGCGAGGTCTGTCTTGTTGATGATCAAAAGGTCCGACTGCGTAATACCGGGCCCGCCCTTGCGAGGCACCTTGTCGCCGCCCGCCACGTCGATGACGTAGACCGTGTAATCCGCGAGTTCCCGGCTGTACTGCGCGGCGAGGTTGTCACCGCCGCTCTCCACGATGAGCAGCTCCGGGTGCAGCTCCTCCATCAACTGCTCCAGCGCGAGCAGGTTGTGGCTGATGTCCTCGCGGATGGCCGCGTGGGGGCAGCCGCCCGTCTCCACCGCCTTGATGCGCTCCGGGGACAGGGCCTGGTTGCGCACCAGGAACTCCGCGTCCTCCTGGGTGAAGATGTCGTTGGTCACCACGCCCAGGCGGTGCGTGTCGCGCAGCTTCTTGCACAGGGCCAGCACCAGCGCCGTCTTGCCGCTGCCCACCGGGCCGCCAATGCCAATGGTGAAGGCCCGCTGCGAGTAGTCGCGCCGGTGCGGCTTGTCGCGCGCGTCGAAGTGGCCCGGGTGGTCCCAGTCCTCGTGCGTGTGCTCGTGCCCGTCCTGCCCATGGCCGCGGTGGTCGTCGTCGTGCATGTCGCGCTTCCTTTTCGTGTCTGGATTCAGGACAGGAACAGCCGGGAGTACAGCCGGTCATGCGTGGCGCCCACCAGGTCCCACAGCGGCGCGGGCTGGGCCAGGTCGTCCACGCTCAATGCCTTGCATTGCTCCAGGACGGCCTCCAGCAGCGGCGTGGCCGCGTGCTGCACCTGGTGGGACTCATGCGTGCCGATGACGCCCATGCGCACGCCCGCGGACAGGGCGCCGCGCAGGGTGAGCGACAGGAAGAGGCGCAAGGCGTCCTCGTGCTCCACCTCCAGCGCGCGCAGCACCGCGCCGGACACGGGCGCGTGGTGGAACCTCACGCTGGCGGCCCGGGCGGATTCGCGCACGGGCCCCACGGCCTCCGGGAAGATGCGCGCGCAGGTGTCCAGGAAGGCCCTGCCCTGCGTGCGGCTGGCCCGGTTCGCGACGTGGTTGGCGAGGAACGCGTCCGCCCTCGCGTCCAGCGCTGGCACGGAGCCGGGCTGGTGCCACGCCGCGCCCACCAGCGGCAGCGCGCCCAGGCCCGCCTGCCACACCAGCGCCTCCACGAAGCGCCGCACGCCGTCCGCGCCGCGCACCTCACCTGCCTGCACCGCGGCCTCCAGGCCCCCGGAGTGCGCGAAGCCTCCGGTAGGGAACCCCGAGTCCGCCAGCTGCAACACCCTCCAGCCGGAAGCCATGGCGCGTCCCTCTCAGAACAGCGAGTAGCGCTGCGCCAGGGGCAGCCAGGTGGCGGGCTCGCAGCGCAGGAGCTCTCCGTCCGCGCGGACCTCGTAGGTCTCTGGATCCACCGTGATGACCGGCAGCGCGTCGTTGAGGCGCATGTCCTTCTTGCCCAGGGCGCGGCAGTCCGCCACCGCGGACAGCCGCTTGGTGAGCCCCAGCCCCTGCACGGTGCCCTCGCGCAGCGCGCGTCCGGAGACAAAGGTGATGCTCGTGGAGCCCCGCGCCCTTCCGCGCGCGCCGAACATGGGGCGCATGAGGTACGGCTGCGGCGTGGGGATGGACGCGTTCGCGTCGCCCATCTGCCCCCACGCGATGAAGCCGCCCTTGAGCACCAGCTCCGGCTTCGCGCCGAAGAAGGCGGGCCGCCACAGCACCAGGTCCGCCAGCTTCCCCACCTCCACGGAGCCCACCTCGTGGGACAGCCCGTGGGCGATGGCGGGGTTGATGGTGTACTTCGCCACGTAGCGGCGGATGCGCAGGTTGTCGTTGTCCCCCTGCTCACCGGGGAGCCGCCCGCGCTGCTCGCGCATCTTGTGCGCCGTCTGCCACGTGCGGGTGATGACCTCGCCCACGCGGCCCATGGCCTGGCTGTCGGAGGCCATCATGCTGATGGCGCCCAGGTCGTGGAGGATGTCCTCCGCGGCGATGGTCTCTCCGCGGATGCGGCTCTCCGCGAAGGCCACGTCCTCCGGAATCTCGCGGTCCAGGTGGTGACACACCATGAGCATGTCCAGGTGCTCATCCAGCGTGTTCACCGTGTACGGCCGCGTGGGGTTGGTGGAGCTGGGCAGCACGTTGGGCGCGCCGCACACGCGGATGATGTCCGGCGCGTGGCCGCCGCCCGCCCCCTCCGAGTGGTACGTGTGGATGGTGCGGCCCTTGAACGCCGCCAGCGAGTCATCCACGTAGCCGGACTCGTTCAGCGTGTCCGTGTGGATGGTGACCTGCACGTCCTCCGCGTCCGCCAGCGTGAGGCACGTGTCGATGGCCGCGGGCGTGGTGCCCCAGTCCTCGTGCAGCTTGAGCCCGATGGCGCCCGCGCGGACCTGATCCAACAGACCGTCTGGCAGGGACGTATTGCCCTTGCCGGTGAGCCCGATGTTCAGGGGAAGCGTGTCCGTGGCCTCCAGCATGCGCGCCAGGTTCCACGCGCCCGGCGTGCAGGTGGTGGCGTTGGTGCCGGTGGCGGGGCCCGTTCCGCCGCCCACCCAGGTGGTGATGCCGCTGGCGATGGCCTCGTCCGCCTGCTGCGGGCTGATGAAGTGGATGTGCGTATCCAGACCGCCCGCGGTGAGGATGAGCCCTTCCCCGGCGATGACCTCCGTGGTGACGCCCACCACCATGCCCGGGGTGACACCCGCCATGACGTCCGGGTTGCCCGCCTTGCCAATGGCGGAGATGCGCCCCGCCTTGATGCCCACGTCCGCCTTGAAGATGCCCGTCCAGTCCACCACGAGCGCGTTGGTGATGACGCAGTCGAGCGCGTCCGCGTCGCCCGTGCCCGCGCGCTGGCCCATGCCCTCGCGCAGCACCTTGCCGCCGCCGAACTTGCACTCGTCGCCGTAGACGGTGGCGTCGCGCTCCACCTGGAGCCACAGGCCGGTGTCCCCCAGCCGCACCCGGTCTCCCGTGGTGGGACCGAACATGTCCGCGTAGTGGCGGCGGTCCAGCTTGCGGCTCATGAGCGGCCCTCCTCTTCCTCGTGACCGAAGCCCTGGGCGCGAACTGCTTCCAGCAGACGCTCGCGGCCTTCGTCGGACACCGTGCCGCTGCCCAGCGCGTTGCCGCCGCGCACCACCTGTTCGCCCGCGATGGGGACCAGCGACACGGTCTTCACCTCGCCGGGCTCGAAGCGCACCGCAGTGCCCGCGGGGATGTCCAGCCGGTGGCCGTAGGCGCGCCCCCGGTCGAACACGAGCGCGCGGTTCACTTCCGCGAACGCGTAGTGGCTGCCCACCTGGATGGGCCGGTCGCCCCGGTGCGTGACGCGCAGGGTGATGGCCTTACGGCCCGCGTTGAGCTCCACCGAGCCCTCCGCCGCGCGCACCGCGCCAGGAGGCCCCTCCGGCGACGCGGCGGGCACGGTGAAGCGCTCCAGCGGTGGCACCGGCAGGAAGCTGCCGTAGAGGGCCAGCGACAGGTCCCCGTGCTCCGCCACCACCGGGTGGTGCACCGTGACGAGCTTGGTGCCGTCCGGGAAGGTGCCCTCCACCTGCACCTCCGCCAGCATCTCCGGCACGCCGTCCATCACCTGCGCGCGCCCCAGGAACCGGCGCCCCAGGTCCATCAACTCCGCCACGCTGCGGCCGTCACGGATATACTCCAGCAACTGGGTGGCGATGAGCGCGACGGCTTCCGGGTAGTTGAGACGCAGGCCTCGCGCCAGCCGCTTCTGGGCGACGACGCCCGCCTGGTGCAGGAGCAGCTTGTCCACGTCACGGGGGGACAGATGCATGGGTCCGACTCCCTGGGTTCTTCCGGGTGCGGGATGCGCCGACCCGCGGGACCCTAGCGCGACGCGTCAGCGTGGGCCAGGATGGAGGCCCCCCGCGCCGTTCTCCCCCTCACGGAGTTCCCACCCGATGCTGAAGCAGCCGGGCCTGCCCGCGGGCACGGACGCGGGCGTGTGCAGCGCGAACACCGCCGAGTGGAAGACGAACAACCACAAGGACGCGGTCAACCTGACGGCGGAGCACGTCGACCGGCTGTATTCGCACTACAGCACGTTCGACATCACCCGGTATTGAGTCACACCCGCCGGGCCCACGGGTCGTCACCCAGGAGGCCCGGCAGGAACGACAGCCAGTCGCGCGTGGTGCCGAGCAGCGTCTCCAGCGACACGGCCGCCACGCGCAACAGCAGCCCGTCCTCGCCCAGGGGGCTGGCGGAGACCACCTCCCGGGCGCGCGGCTTCACCGGCAGGCCCGCCACGCGCGCGGCCAATGCCTCACGGGCGTCCTTCAACGCCGGCCCCACCAGCAGCACGGACGCCAGCGCGTCGAAGCGGCCCAGCCGCTCCGGCAGCGCGCCGTGCGCGGGGTCCAGCACCCAGCGCTCATCCACCAGCGCGCGCTCCTCCCGCGCGACGCGCAGGCGCGAGGCGTAGTGCAGGAAGGCCCAGCGCTCACCCCGGGCGCTGCGCCCCGCCGTCACCACGTCCGCCAGCACCAGCGACGCACCCGGCGCCAGCGTCACGTCCAGCGTCTGTGAATAGCGGGCGCCGGTGAAACAGACGGTGGGGTCCGGCACCCACGCCAGGAGCGCGTCCCGGCCCACGCGCGCGCACAGGTCGCTGCGGCAGCCCGTGGGAGACCGGTAGACACGGTTGGCCCCCTGCGTCGCGAGCAGCGCCGAGGCCCCGTCCGCCACGTCCACCTCCAGCCGCAGGTGGTCGCCGTCCACCAGGCCACCGCCAAAGGAACTGGTGTAGGCCCACGCCGCGTGGCCGTGGTTGCGCGGGGTGAGCAGCCGCAAGGGGCTGTGCGCCAGCGCGGTGCGCACCACGGTGCGGGGGCCCGAGCGCTCGAAGGCGAGCCGCGCGGCGCCCGCGCGCTCCGGTCGGAGATGAGCGGGAATCACCCGCCCCTTCTAGCACCGGGGAGCAACCCCGCACGCTCCGGCCCCGCCGGATTCCATGGCGCGGAGGGCCCCCAAACACAAACAACCCCAGACACCCCTCAATCCCTGGTCCGTCGCCGGGTAGCGCTCCGCGCTACAAAGGCCCCCCGGCTCAGACGGGGCCGTGCGTGGCACACAACCTGCTCTTGGGCGGCCCGCCATTCCTGACACCGGATGTCAGGAATGGCGGAACCCTCTTCCCAAGGGACTGCACCATGTTCCGTCGTTCGCTTCGCGCCCTGACCCTCTCTTCCTTCGCCATGGGCGGCCTGCTGATGGCCGCCCCCGCCCACGCCGACGAACCGCGTGAAGCCCCCGCCACCATCCTCGACGTGTCCCTGGTGGACGGCGAGCTGACCGCGCGCATCCTCTGGGCCCAGGATGCGAAGTCCCTGCCCGGAGAGGTGGAGGTCGTGTCCCATGACGGCCAGGACACGCTCACCGCGGGCGAGCGGGTGACGCCGAAGGCCGGCGAGGTCTCCGAGGTGACGCTGTACGGCGCGGTGAAGGAGCCGTGGGAGACGGGCTGGGCCCAGCGGCTCGCCGTGCTCGGCGCGAAGGGCCAGGAGCTCACCCACCAGCCCTATGACGTCAGCCTGGACTGCGAGGACGAGAAGACCTGCGCGCTGAAGGCCACCGCGGGCGTCTCCGCCAGCCGCGAGGTCCTGCACGTGAGCCGTGCCCTGAAGGACACGCTCGACACCATCGAGAAGGACCTGGGGGCCAAGGAGTTCGACCTGGTGCGCGAGGTGGCCCGGCGCGACCCCACGCTGTACGGCGAGGCCCTGAGCTACGCCCACGGCCTGAGCAAGCTGGGCCCCGTGGGCCCCGCCGAGGGCTGCCGGTGCACCTGGCAGGCGTCCTCGACGCGCAGCAACACCTCGGGGACGAGCCTGGGCGCGGCGCACAACCTGTACGCGGGCCCCCTGGCCCCCAACCGCCGCTCGAACGCGCGCCTGACCACGCAGGGCACCAGCCGGATCAACCTGACCCTGAACTGCACGTCGCTGGCGTCAATCCACTTCCAGCAGGTGGGCATCAAGCAGTCCGGCGGACTGGTGAAGCCCGTGCTCATGCCCCAGCCCGTCTACAGCATGTGCGCCGGGACGTGCAGCGGCCGGTTCAACCACTTCGGACGCATCATCGGCAACGCGAGCGCGAACAGCACCACCATGCTCCTCAACGGCACCGCCACGGAGCAGATCAAGTACCACCTGGGCAATTCCCTGAGCCCGCTGCTGAACCAGACCGTCCACGCGCCCGCCAACAGCGGCTTCGACGTGTCCACCATCGCGAACAACACGAGCAGCGGCTCCGGCTTCGTCCAGACCTCCGGTGAGGCCTTCTACACCTACAACGGTGACCCCTCCCTGGGCCTGCCGTTCGGCCAGGCGCAGGCTGCCTACGCCATGGCCATCCGGGGCTACGCCGTGTGCCCGGGTGGAGGCCTGAACCCCTCGGGCACCGTTTCGGACTTCGCCACCACCATGAACAACCAGTCCAGCCTGGACCAGAACATCCGGGACTTCTTCCTCTACGGCCTGTAGCCCGCCGCGCTACACCCGGCGGGGTTCGCGTAACGCGAAGGGATACAGCCTCCGCGCAAGCGACGATTCCGGAGATATCTTGGAAAGCCACGCTTTCCCTCCGGAAACCCGCAGCAATGTCAGACATGGCGCAATCCCTGGCACGGGACCTGCTCTGAAGGCACACCGCCCTCCGGCCCCACGCGCCGGAGGGCGGACCCCATTCCTTCGCAAGGGATTGCCCATGCCCCATCACTCCCCGCGAGGCCCCTTCGGCCTCGTTCCGTCCTGGCTTCGCTCGCTGACCGTCTCGTCCTTCGCGCTCGGAGGCCTGCTCGTGGCCGTGCCGGCGCATGCAGCGGAGCCGCAGGAGGAGGAGCGTCCGAACGTCGCCACCCTGCTCGACGTGGCGCTGGAGGACGGGGAGCTGACGGCGCGCATCCTGTGGACGGGCCGGCAGGAGGACCTGCCGCAGTCCTCGAAGCTCGTGTCCTATGACGGCAAGGACAGCGCCAACGCGGGCGTGGCGGTCACCCCGAAGGCGGGCGAAATCTCCCAGGTGAAGCTCTTTGGCGCGCTGGACAAGCCCTGGGAGACGGGCTGGGCGCAGAAGCTGGTGCTGGAGGACTCCAAGGGCCAGCCGCTCTTCACCCAGCCCTATGACGTGGGCCTGGACTGCGCGAACGACAAGGAGTGCGGCCTCACCGTGTCCGCGGGCGTCGCGTCGGACCCGGACGTCGCGCACGTGAGCAGCGAGCTGAGCGCCGCCGTCACGCAGCTCGACGCGAAGTATGGCCAGGGCGAGTACGACCTGGTGCAGGAGGTCTCCAAGAACTTCCCGCAGCTGCGCGGCCAGGCCATCGTCTTCGCGCATCAGCTGTTGCCGTGGTTCCCCCTCCAGGGGCCCTGCACGTGCAGCTGGGTGACGACGACGACGCGCACGCCCACTACCACCCAGACCATTTTGCAGTCGTACCCGGGCCGCAGCCTCTACGGCTGGAACGGGCCGGGCGCGAAGCACACGCTGAGCGCCAACGCCGTCACCCCGTATCCCGTGACCATCAACCGCACCGTCGCGGGCAACAGCCAGCTGTCGCTGAACCTGAGCTGCTCGCGCTGGCGCTACTACTACTGGTGGGACCTCATCATCCACCGGCCGGGCGGGCTGTTCCCGGTGCGCTTCCCCTTCCCCGTGAAGGTGCCCTGCACCTCGCCGTGCCAGGCCCGCTTCGACCACATGGGCCGCGTCTCCGGCCGCACGACCATCAGCGGCGTGGCCACCGCGCGTGAGGCCGGCGCCTGGCGCGTGAACGGCGGCTCGCCCATCATCAACCAGCTGATCACCGGCAACAACGCGTTCGACGCGGACGCCATCGCCGTCTCGTTCTCGGCCACCGGCGCGTACAACACGGTCAGCACGTCCGGCCAGGTGACGATTCCCTCCACGTCCAGCTTCGCGAGCGCCATCACCACCAACGGCTACGCCCAGGCCATCCACGGCCAGCTGACCTGCCCGCAGATTCCCGCGCTGGCGGGGCGGACCGTGTCGGACTACGGCACGACGCAGGGCACGGCCCACCAGCTGAGCCTGTACTGGAGCATCGTGGACTTCGCGGCGGGCTTCTGAGCGCCCGGGGGATGATCCCCCTGCAATGACAACACCCCGGAGGCCGGCACCGTGAAGGGTCCGGCGTCCGGGGTGTTTCGCGTCAGCGGATGCCTGGCGCGATTACTTGTCGGTCGCGTCCTCGACCTTGTCGCCGGCCTTCTCCACGGCGTCGCCCGTGGCGTCGGCGGCGTCCTCGGCCTTGTCCTGCGCCTTGTCGCCGGCCTCTTCCATGTCGTCCTTGGCGGACTCGCGGGTGTTGCGGTGGCAGCCCGTACCCATGGAGATGGCACCCAGCGTCAAGGCCAGCAGCGTCAGCTTCTTCATGCGGTGTGACTCCTTCGCTCGAGGGGGGACTGGCAGTATGCGTGCCCCCGTTCCCAGTGCGCGGCGCAAGGTAGGCACTGTCGGGCAACTGCCAAGTGGCCAACCCCTGCGGGATGCCTCCGGCGGGGTAGCCGGGCCCCACTGAAACATGTCGGAACACGCTGCTAGGGTGCGCGCTCTCACCAGGGGGCCGGTGTCCTTCGCCCCCGGAGGCCCACCCACCCATGTCGCCTTCCCGGCCCTCGCGGCCCACCCTGCTGCTCGTCCTGGCGCTGACGGCCCTCTGGGGCTGTTCCTCCAACGAGCCGAAGCCGCCCGTCGAGCAGCTCTTCTCCGACGTGCAGTTCGACCTCACCGTTCCGCCGGAGACGCCGGTGGACGCGGCCATCTTCCTCACCGGTCCCAGCGCCACGTTCCAGGGCACGGACGGGCGGGGCCTGGAGATGGTCTACCAGGGCGGCCGTCAGTTCAGCCTGAAGGCCCGCCTGCCCAAGAACACCGCCTTCACCTACGCGGTGCGGATGACGGCGCCCACGCCCCAGGTGGCGCTGGACGCCCAGGGGACGCCGGAGGCGGACCACACCCTCACCGCCCAGGAGAACGAGGAGCGTGTCGCCCTCGCGGTGGAGCGCTTCGGCGCGGAGGGGGGGCAGACAGGCGCGAGGACCGTGTTCATCGTCCAGGTACCGGACACCACTCCGGCAGGGGCCAAGGTGTGGCTGACAGGGAATCAGCCGGAGCTGGGGAACTGGAATGGCGCGGAGGTGGAGCTCTACCCCGCGGTGGACAACGCCTACGCCGGTGCCGTCACGTTCGCGGCGGGCACGGGCCTGGAGTTCAAGATGACGCTGGGCTCGTGGAAGACAGTGGAGAAGAGCGACACGGGAGCTGAGGTGGACAACCACACCTTCACCACCAGTGGCGGCTTCGAGCGCGTGTCCATTGCGGTGGGCAGCTGGGCGAACACCACGCCTACGCTTACCGGCAACGTGCGCTATCTGCAGAATGTCACGCCCACGGACGCCACCCTCAAGCCGCGCGACGTCATCATCTGGCTGCCGCCCGGCTACGAGGCGGACACCTCGCGCCGCTACCCGGTGCTCTACATGCACGACGGCCAGAACCTGATGGACAACAACACCGCGTTCGCCGGCGAGTGGAACGTGGACGAGACAGCCCAGGCGCTGGTGGAGTCCGGCCAGGTGGAGCCGCTCATCATCGTGGGCATCTACAACACCATTGACCGCATCGCGGAGTACACGCCCGTGCCTGCTCCGAAGTACCCGGACGCGGGCCGCGCGGACGTGTACGGCCAGTTCCTCATCCAGGAGCTGAAGCCGCGCATCGACGCGGAGTTCCGCACGAAGCCGGAGGCGCAATTCACGGGGCTCGCGGGCTCGTCGCTGGGCGGTCTCGTGTCCATGTCGCTGGGGCTCAAGCACCCGGACGTCTTCAGCCGCCTGGGCGTGGTGTCGCCGTCGGTGTGGTGGGCGGACCGGGAAATCATCGCGGAGGTGAACGCGCTCACCACGAAGCCCGCGCTGCGCATCTGGGAGGACATTGGCACCAAGGAAGGCGACGGCGACGAAGCGGAGACGGTGGCGGACGCGAACGCGCTGCGTGACGCGCTGGTGGCCAAGGGCTGGGTGCTGGACAGCGACCTCAAGTACACGGTGGTGGAGGGAGGCCAGCACAACGAGGCCGCGTGGAGCGCGCGCTTCGGTGACATCCTGCGCTTCCTGTATCCCGTGAATCAGTGACGAAGCCGCCGCCCCCCACCACCCCGGATGGACGCTACCTGGTGGTGGACGGGCGGCTGTGGCGCCGCAGCAATCCAGCGCTCGGGCCCCGGCAGCGTGAGCTGCTGGTGGCCGCGCTGATGCGGGCCCGCGCCGACGTGGGCCGGGCGAAGCGCGCGAAGGACGCGGCCCTGGAGCGCAGGGCCCGCGACCGCGTGCACCGCGCCAAGGTGGGCCTGGGCGAGCGAGGCCCGCCCTGGTGGACGGACGGCACGCCGGACCTCAACCGGCGCCTCGTGCGCAACACGCCGTACGCCGCCTGGTTCCAGGGCCTGTCCCAGGAGCCGTGAACCGGCTGTAGGCTGTATTCCCCCCAAGACATGAAGGAAGTGTTGCATGCGTCACGCCTGGAGTCGGCTGTGGTGGCTGGTGCCGTCGTTGCTCGTGGCGGCGTGTGGTCCATCCCAGGAGCTGGAAGCCTCCGCGGAAGTCGGTGAGCGCACGCAGTCCATCCTGTATCCGCCCCCCGTGCCCGCGAGCGACAACATCGTGGACAGCACGCCGTACCTGGGTCCGGTGGGGCTGAACGACGCGGTGCAGACGCAGTTCACGACGAACCCGCAGTACCTGTCCTTCAGCTTCAACGTGGCCGCGGGCGCGCGGGTGAGCCTGGAGGTGACGCACCTGGGCAGCAGCATGTACCTGGACACGGGCCTGTTCATCCATGGCCCGAAAAACGCCAGCGGCAGCTACGGCACCACGGTGCTCGCGCAGGACGACGACGCGGGCTACGGCCAGCTGTCCAAGGTGGCCAGCCTGACGTTGGCCCAGGGCGGCGAGTACCTGGCGGTGGTGAGCACCGGCACGGGCGCGGGCAAGAAGTTCCGCCTGGCGCTGGGCTGTCTCAACGGAGCCTGTGCGCAGGAGGATTTGTTCACCGCGTGCGACCTGGACGTGGCCACGCGCATCGAGGTGTGTGACGAGAGCGTGGTGGAGACGCAGGGGGTGACGCCCGCGCAGGCGCTGCCGCAGTGCACGGACGCGCAGGACGCGCGCGACGCCTGGCTGTCGCAGTGCGCGGTGTCCTCCGGTCAGAAGCCCTGGTGCGCCAATGGCGAGGCGGCCTTCACGTCGCGGATGTGGCCGGTGTGCAAGGACTTCTACCAGCGCTACTACGGCGCGGGCCCGCTGCCCCTCACGGCGCTGGAGGACAACGACGCCATCAACGAGGCCCGGGCCACGGGCCACGCGCGGTGCAAGGCGGGTGAGAACTACTGCGACGAGTCCCTCTGGACGTTCAACGTGCCCTTCGTTGCGGGCACGCAGCCCACGCAGCTGGACTGGGTGGTGGAGGGCGCCTTCGCCACGCTGCCGGAGCTGTCGTCCAATCAGCGCGTGCAATTCACACGGCAGCCGGACCTGACGTACCCGGACTTCGCGGGCCGCATCGGGTGGATGTTCCCGGAGCTGGGCCAGGTGCTGCCGCAGGAGCTGGGCAACGGCACGGAGGTGCCGCAGGTGGCGCACTTCTACGACGACCCGCTGGTGGCCGCGGGCGCGCACGATTTCCACAACCTCTACATCGTGTACTTCCCCGTGTCGCACCGCACCGCGGTGTTCTGGCTCATCCAGCACGAGTACTGAGCAGCTCAAGCAAGCACCGGGCACCCGCATCCCCCCATGCGGCGGTCCAAGGTGCTCCGCGATGACGCGCAGCTCGCGGAGCCAGAGCCCCCGCCGGGGCGGTCGCCGAAAAACCTGTCCGACAGTCGGACAGGTCCGCGCCGCTTCAACGGGAAGGCGCGTGCCTGACGGAACACAGCAGTGGGCCGTGACGAGGTGCGCATCTGACGGTCAGGGGCGGGACACCGGCAGAGCCCAAGAACATGTCTGACAGTTGGACAGGTCGCGCCGAATGAACCAGCGATGCACCTCGCGAGGCACAGCTGCAGGCCGCCATGTCGTGCGCGCCAGGACGCCAGGCCCAAGCCTCGGGCAGAGGCGCCCGGCCGGGGGCGGTTGCTAAAAAACCTGTCCGACAGTCGGACAGGTTTTTTTCGTCCGGCTCCGGAGGGCGCCCCTTCCAGTCAGCCGACGCGGGCGGTGGGCCCCACGCGTCCATGTCAGACCCCTGTGGTTGGATGGCGATGCTGGAACGAGGAAGGGGAATGGGGATGGGGCACGGCGGACTCGTGGCGTACGTGGAAGCGCAGATTGAGCGCGACATCGCGTTGGGACGGATTCACCCGAGCGGGCGATTCGGCTCGGAAGCAAAGCTGGCGCGTCGCTATGACGTCTGCCGGGGCACCATCCGTGAAGCGCTGCGGCGGCTGGCGGCACGGGGCCTGGTGGTGCAGAGGCCTGGACGCAAGACGCGCGCGGTACCTCTGGATGAGTCGCTGACGCTGGAGAACCTGGGCCTGGCGCTGCATGACACGCGCTCGCCGCAGGCCCGGTGGCTCTTGGAGGGCTACTTCAGCCTCCGGCGGCAGGTGCTGGTGGAGCTGCTGTCTGACTGCTGCGCACGGGCCTCCAAGCGGGACCTGGACCAACTGGGGAGCATCTGCTTCGGGCTTTGGGACGCGGCACGCTGGGAGTCGGGGGCTTACTGCGCCCGGGTGGAATTCGAGTTGCTGCGGCTGGCGGCGCGAGTAGCAGACCGGCCCGGGCATGTGCTCCTCGTGCAATCCCTGCAGCGGGCCTTCATGGTCGGCGCGGCCCAGCTGCTGCCTCTTCTGGGAGGTGAGCCGCTGCGCCAGTGGGTGAACTGCGCGAAGGATGCCCTGCATGATCGCGATACGCGGGCCCTCCAGCATGAGCTGCCGGCGCTGATGAAGGCTTGCGACGACCTTGTGCTGGACGCCTTTGCTCCTGCTCTCAAGGAGCCTGTTTCCCCTGCGGCCCATCCTTCCCAGGAGAAACTCCCGAGCGAGCTTGCTTCAGCCATCGCGCAAGCCGAAGCTCTTGCCGCAGCCACCGCTCCGGATGACGCGATAGGGGAACGCCCCTGCCTGGAGGTGCATGGCCCTGGCCCAGTGGCACATGACTCCAGGGACACCGAAGCACTCCCGGGGGTGCCCTGTCCCCGGGTGGCAGCCCTTGACCTGGCGCCGGACCATGGGGCGCCTCGGTCTCCTACCGCCTCGATGTTCGCTCCATGCAAGCCCGAGATGGCGTACGTCGGAGAGGATGTGACGCGAGCGGATTTGGGAAGCGTGTCCGAGTGTCAGGCAGGTCCGGGTGCTTCGCTTCTGGAGGCCGGCCTCCGGTGGGCCGCGTATCCCTGGCGCCTCATTGGCCGCGCCGTGGGCCCTGTGCTGACGCGTTGGCTTCCAGGCGGACTGCCTAGAAGGCGTAGCGCACGCGGCAGTACGGCAGGTGCTTCGCGAGCAGGGCCTGGAACTCCGCCACGTGGCGGCCCTTGAACCCGGTGCGGTAGCGCACGTTGACGCCGCCGCCCTGGGACACCTTCGTCTCCTGGATTCCAGGCCGCCACAGCAGCTCCTCCGCCTTCGGGTGCCAGCGCAGGTTCACCTCGTGCAGGCCCGCGTTGTGCGTGAGGAAGATGATTTCACACGCCAGCTGCTGCTTCGCCCGTTCGCCAATGCCGGCGTCAATCTGCTGGAACAGCTCCACGTAGGCGTCCTGCCAGCCGTCGTGGAGGATGACCGGGGAGAAGTTGAGGTGCACCTCGTAGCCGGCGACCACGAAGTCGTCGATGGCGGCGATGCGCTCCGCGATGGGGCTGGTGCGCACGTCCAGCAGCTTCGCGGGCGCGTGCGGCATCAGGCTGAAGCGGATGCGCGTCCTGCCCTTGGGCTCGTAGGTGAGCAGCTCGCGGTTCACCAGCTTGGTGGCGAAGCTGGCCTTCGCGTTGGGCAGCGTGGTGAACAGCCGCACCAGGTCCCGCACGTTGTCGCTGATGGCCGCGTCCGCCGCGCAGTCGCTGTTGCACCCGATGTCGTAGACCCACGCGTGCGGATCCACCGTGTTGGGCTCCAGCTTGAGCCCGCGCTTGTGCGCGTGCTTGCGGATGGCCTCCTGGATGCGGTCGATGTTCACGAACACCGTGACCGGGTTCGCGTAGCCCTTGTTGCGCGGCACGTAGCAGTACGCGCACGCCATCACGCAGCCGTTCGCCGTGGACGGCGCGATGAAGTCCGAGCTGCGGTCATTCGCGATGAACGACAGCGTCTTCTTCACGCCCAGCACCAGCGTGCTGCCCTTGATGCGGTTCCAGGCCTCCACGTTGCCTTCGTTGCCGAAGAGGCCGGGGATGTGCTGGTGCGAGGCCACCTCCACCTGCTCCGCGTCCGGCCAGCGCTCCAGAATCTCCCGGCCTCGCGCGGACTCCCGCACGCCGGGCTCCAGGTAGATGCGCGACACCTTCAGCAGCCGGTCGAGCGGGCCAGGGCCCCGGGGCACGGCGGCCGGGCGCGGGGCGGGTTCCGGGAGGAAGAGGTCCAGGTTCGTCACCCGGCGGATGTAACCGCGTTCCGCCTCCCATGCACCCGCGGTGGCCCACCCCGACGACGGGCGGGCCACCGGACAGGCGCCTGCTGTCAACGCTCGGACGGAATCGCGGGGCCCGTGGAGATGGGGGCCGGCGCGTCCAGCGCCTTCCACAGGGCCTCCGGCAGCGGGGCCGGGGCGTTCAGCGCGGCCGCGACGCTGGCGGTGGGCGCGTAGACGCGGTGGTTGTTCACCCGGAAGTCGCTGTCCGTCACCGTGGAGATGACCGCGGCGCGGCCCAGGTCGTTGATGGGCGGCCCGTCCGACCGGAACGCGACGCGGTCCACCAGGAGGACTTCCGCGGCGCCGGGCGGCGTCACCCAGACGGTGTAGCGCTGCGCGAGCAGGTCCACGTTCATGCGGAAGTGGTACGTCTGGCCTTTCACGTACGGCACCCGGCGGATCCACGAGTAGCCCGCGCCGTTGCGCACCTGGAAGATGCCGTCCTCGCTCATGCGCAGCGCCATGTTCAGCCGGTTGAAGGCCGTCACCTCCGTGGAGCTGTCCGTCCACCCCACCACGCCGCCGCCCAGGTTGTCCGCCAGGGGCGTGAGGTCGAACTCCACGATGCGCGTCCCCGTGTTGGTGGTGCCCAGCAGGTGCTGGCCGCGCGGCAGGCTCAGCTTCGAGTACCAGGGGTAGTTGGGGCGCGGGTTGAAGCGCAGCAGCGCCTCCAGGAAGTAGTAGTCACCGTAGATGAGGCTGACGTTGATCTCCTGGCCCGCGGGGAAGTTGCCCACGCCGTGCAGCAGGAGGCCCGGGCTGTTGGTGCCCTGCGCCAGGTACGCGGGCGACGCCAGCGAGTCGAGCATGGCCAGCGCGGCGTTGCGGTAGGTCGTGCGCCGCGTGGCGTCCGTCTCCAGGCTGCTCAGCTCCAGCAGGCCGGACGCGACGACGGCCGCGGCCGAGGAGTCCTTGGACTGGCTGGGGGCGTTGAAGTCCCAGTTGGGCACGCGGTCCGCGGGCAGGTTCGCCAGGTAGTAGTCCGTCACCCGGCGGGCCGCGGTGAGGAAGCGTGCATCCCCCGTGTAGCGGTACACCATGGTGAAGCCATAGATGAGCCACGCCTGCCCGCGCGCCCAGGTGGAGGTGGTGGAGTAGCCCTGGAAGGTGCCCCGCGAACGGATGGTGCCGTTGTTGTTGTAGTCCACGTAGTGGAACGAGCTGCCATTGGCGCGCACCGCGTCCTGGAGCGTGCGCAGCGCGTGGTTCACCGCCATGGTGCGCCACACCGCGGGGCCGCCGTTCTGGGCGCCCCAGAGCAGCAGCTCGATGTCCATCATCGTGTCGGTGACGAGCGGGATGTTCCAGTTCGAGTTCCAATCACAACAATCGATGATGCCCACGGTGCTGTTGTAGCGCGTGGCCAGCGACGCGGCGGAGGTGAGCAGCACGTCGCGGTAGTACGGGTCGCCGGTGAGCCGGTAGGCGTTGCCGTAGCTGTTGTACATCTTGAAGCCCAGGTCGTGCGTCTCCGTGTTGGTCTTCTGGACCTCCAGGGGACGCGTCCACATGTCCGCGCGGTCGCGCCAGTAGGGCTCGTTGGCCACCTGGAACATGAACCACATGCTCCCGGGGAAGAAGCCCTGCGTCCACGCGATGCGGTCCGTGTTGGCCACCGTGGTCCACGTCCCGCTGGACGTGGAGGCCTTGGGAGAGCGGTTCACGCTGGGCATCTCCGTGATGGTGTCCGCGAGCTGAGCCCGGGCGAACGTGAAGACGCGCACCGCGTCCGCGTCCGTGAAGGCATTCGCCACCGGCGCCACCAGCAACGCCAACATCCACCACAGCTTCACTCCCGGCTTTGGCAATCCCATACACCCTCCCCTTGCATTGACCGGCGCGGAAGGTGCGGGTGTGCCACCCCGGGGAACAGGGGCCCGGGGGTCGCTGGCTGTCCGCTCCCCCGGCCTTGGGGGAGGGCCCTGGCGTGCGTCAGCCGACGCTCGGCCTCAGAAGCCGGGCGGGCGCTCCCCGGCCACACCGGACGCGCGCTCCAGGGCGATGCCAACACGGCCCAGGGTGCCCTCGTCGAAGAGCTGGCCGATGAGCGTCACGCCATGGGGCACCCGGCGCGGCGTGCTGAACGTGGGCATGGGGCGCTTGGGGTCCGGGGCCCAGTCGCTGCGGGCCTTGGACACCTCCACGAAGCCGGTGCGCAGCGTGAGGGACGGGTGGCCCGTGTGGTTGGTGATGGTGAGGGCTTCGTCGCGCAGCGAGGGCACGAGCAGCACGTCCACCTGGGACATGATGCGCGCCATCTCCTGCGCCACCTTGCGGCGCAGCCGGTCCGCCTGGACGAAGTCCACCGCGGACAGGAAGCGGGACTGGCGGAAGAGGTTGGGCCACGCGTCCGGCGTCTGCATCTTCAGCGCGTCCACGCCGTGGCTGAGCGTGAGCTCCTCGAACGCGGCGGCGGCCTCCGCGAAGAGGATGACGTTGAGGGCGGAGTACGGCCAGTCGGGGAACCGCACCTCCACCGGCGTCAGGCCCAGCCCCTTGAGCGTCTCCAGCGCCTGGCGGTCCACGTCCGTGGCGGGGTTCTCCTTCATCCACGCGGGCACGTAGCCCACGCGCAGCCCCTTCACGGGCGCGTTCGCGTCGAAGTCGAGCTTCACGGACACGCTCGCCACGTCACCCGCGTCCGCGCCATGGAGCGCCGCGAGCACCAGGAGCGAATCCTCCACCCCGCGCGTCATGGGCCCCAGCTTGTCCAGTGACCAGCACAGCGTCATCGCGCCCGAGCGCGGCACCCGGCCGTAGGTGGGGCGCAGGCCGGTGATGCCGCAGCGCATGGACGGCGAGATGATGCTGCCGCCCGTCTCGCTGCCCAGGGAGAAGCCCACGAGCCCCGCGGCCGTCGCCGCGCCCGGTCCCGCGCTGCTGCCGGAGGAGCCCTCTTCCAACAGCCACGGGTTCTTCGTCTCGCCGCCGAACCAGATGTCATTGAGCGCGAGCGCGCCCAGGCTGAGCTTCGCCACCAGCACGGCGCCCGCCTGGTGCAGCCGCGCCACCGAGGCGGCATCCGTGGTGGGGACGCGGTCCTTGAACGGCTCGGCGCCATAGGTGGTGCGGATGCCCGCGGTGTCCACCAGGTCCTTCGCTCCCCAGGGGATGCCGTGCAGCGGGCCCTTGTAGCGCCCCGCCGCGAGGTCCTTGTCCGCCTGCCGGGCCTGCTGGAGCGCCAGCTCCTCCGTCAGCGTGATGACGCACTGGAGCTTCGGATCATGGCGCTTCAAGCGGGCGAGGTAGAGCTGCGTGAGCCGCTCCGACGTGATGGCGCGCGACCGCACCCAGCGCGACAGCTGCGTGAGCGGCGCGAAGGCGATGTCCTCCTCCTTCGCGGGCAGCGGAAGCTTCGCGTCGCGGCTCCGGACGAAGCGGGCCTTCACGGGGACAGTGGACTTGAGTCCTGGCAGCGAGGGGTTCCACTGCGAGGCGGGCGACAGCGTGGGCTCCAGCGCGAGCTTGCGCGGTCCGGTGCGGCGCTCGTGCAGCGGGGCCAGCGACACGCGCCAGTTGCTGGCGGCCTGGGTGCGCTCGGCGGGCGTGAGCTGCACCTGCATCAGCTTTTCGGCCTCCGCGAAGGTGGTGGGGCTGACCTCCGGGCCCACCGTGGGGCCCGCGCCGAAGGTGGGCGGCGCACCGGCCGGCGGTGCGGACGTGCCCGCGTCCGGCGCCGCGGAGACGGCGGTGCTCGCGAGTCCAATCACGGTGTGGGTCAGGAACTGCCGACGCGAGCTGCTCATGGCGCAACCTCACGGATGAAGCGAAGGGGGCGCCAGTGTGCCACCGCCTAGGAGCGATGCACGTCGCGGAAGGCGAGCATGTCCCCCAGCCGCTGCTCCTTCGCGTCGTCGAAGCCGCACGCGGCGTCCCAGGTGGCGGGGTTCTCGTAGGTGCCGAACAACATGTCCCAGATGGGGAGGTCGCCGTAGTTGTTCTTGTGCTTGCCGTACTCGTGGTGGATGCGGTGCATCTCCGGACGCTGGAAGAACCAGCCCACCCAACGCGGGGTGCGGATGTTGGTGTGGTAGAAGTATTCGCCCAGCGCGCAGCAGGCCGTGTAGATGGCGCCCGCCGCCGGGCTCAATCCCAGCACCGTGTAGACGAGCAGCCCGCCAATGAGGCTGTTGGCCGTCATCTCCAGCGGGTGCTTGTAGAAGCTGGTGATGACCTCCAGCCGCTGCGGGCTGTGATGGATTTGATGGAAGAAGCGCCAGAGCACGTCGCTCTCGTGCCGCGCGCGGTGCCACCAATAGAAGACGAACGTGGCGATGAGGTAGGCCAGCACCCCGCCCACCACCGGGTTCACGTGCCGGGACAGGTGGAAGAGCGAGTGCGCGGAGAACCACCGCTCCCAGGTGTAGCCGCCCAGCACCACCACGCCCACCTGCGCCAGGTTGATGAGCACCACCCGCGAATGCCAGCCGCGCACGCGGGGCAGCTTCCACCCCAGGGACAGCTGTTCAATGAGAAAGCAGAAACCGGCGATGAGCACGAGCCAGGGCAGCATGGGAATCCTTCCGTGATTTCGGACCAGCCCCTTCTACGAAGGACCTTCCGGGAGATGGCTTTCGCCCGGACTGACACTGTCACCTGGGAGGGCTGGGACGGGAGGAACGGGGGCTGGCATCCTCCCGGGCATGGCTCGGAACAGCACCCTGACGGCCCGGTTGGGCTACATCGACACGCAGGCCACCTTCGTGCAGGCGGCGCTGCTCGCGGCGCATGGAGCGGGTGCTCGCGCGGGCGGGTTTCGCGTGTCGGACGTGCGCTTCTACTTCCTGCTGTTCACCAACTGGGTGGAGCACGACGTCACCCGGCCCTCGCAGGACATCGACCTGACGCAGGTGCGGCGGACGCTGGAGCGGCTGGTGCGCGCGGGCCACGCGGAGGCGGGCACCAGCGCTCCGGTGAAGGGGCTGCCCCGGGGGCGCCGGTACGTGCTGACCGGTGAGGGGCTGTGCTCGCTGGCGGAAGGGCTGGCCGGGCGCGAGCGGGCGCCGTTGGAAGAGGCGCTGTTCGTGGTCTGCTTCGCGGCGAGCTACCGGGACGCGGTGCTGTCGCGTGTGGAGGGCCGGGCGCGGGCGCTATCCCCGGCGGTGCGAAGGCGCGTGGAGCGGGCGTTGGATCCGCTGCGGCTGGTGAAGGAGGCGCAGCGCACGTCGGCGGCGGTGCTCGCGGACCTGGAGGAGCGGGTGGAGGCGGGCCTGCGGTACGAGGAACAGTCGCGCAAGGCCATGGCCCGCGCGGAGCCCGTGGCGGACGTGGTGCGCGCGCTGGAGGCGGCGGGTTCGTACCAGTTGCACCGGGTGCGCCCGCTGGGCGAGGTGCTGCTCGCGCTGCCGGAGGACCTGCGCCAGTTCGAATTGACGGAAGGCATGGGCCTGCGCTCGCGGCTGCTCTTCGCGCCCCTGGCGGAGCGGGCACGGGCGGAGCACGCGGTGCTGGCGCGGCTGGAGGCAAGGCTCACCGCCGGCAAGACACCGGGGTGAGCCAGGGCGCGGGGCCTACCGCAGCGCTTGCGTGAGGCGGGAGCCCAGGGCCAGCGCGAGGCCGTCCTCGACCAGGCCCGCGGCCACGTTCGGCACGCGCAGCCGCTGTGTCAGGAGCCGGCGGAAGCCGACGAAGAAGTAGCTGGAGGCGATGGCGGTGGCGGCGCCGACGAGGGCGAAGCCAATCCGCGCGCCCTTGCGCTTGCGTGACACCGCGGCGGCGGTGATGGCCCCGGAGAGGATGCGGCCGGACAGGACCGGGAGCGCGGTGCGAGGAGGAGCCTTGGGGTTCTTGTCCCCCACCAGCTCACCGAGCGCCAGGAGCCCCAGTCGCTGGGACACCTTCTTCGACGTGAGGCCCGGCAGGGCCCGCTTCAACGCGCGCGTCGGCTTGCGCGACAGCTCACGCGTGAGGACCGCGGGCGCCGTCATGCTGCGCATCCCGGCGAGGACGCCGAAGCCCGCCGCCGTCCAGAGTTCAGTGTTCGTTCGCATGGACCCCATCCCCCGATGCCGGTGGTGAAAACCAGAGGGTGGGGGCTCGGCGCCCGTCCGGCCACTGCCGGGCGGGCAGGCACTCAGGCGGCCGGTTTGGGCAGGCGTGGCGAGGGACGGCTGGAAGGACACGTACTCCGTCTCCATCCCCAGCCCGTGCCACGACACGCACCAGGCCTTCACGCCCGGCCCGGCCTGTGTCGCGCCGTCCATCAGCACCGCCTCACGCAGGAACGTGTCCCAGACGAGCCGCTGTCCATGGTCCTGCGTGTACGCGAAGACGCGCTCTCGCGGACAGGTGATGCGGATGGACCCGGTGAACCTCATCCTTCCGTGTTGCGAAGGAAGTCCGCCACCTGGGCGAAGCGATCATCCAGGAAGCCACGCAGGCCGCCGGTGATGCCCTGCTTGTCCATGGCCTTCTGCATGCAGCGCAGCCACGCGTCCCGCATCGCCGTGTCCACCGGCAGGTGGCCGTGGCGCATGCGCAGCCGGGGGTGGCCGTGCGTCGCGCTGTAGTGCTGCGGCCCGCCCAGCCAGCCCACCAGGAACATGCCGAAGCGCTGGCGCGTGCCCCGGTTCACCTTCCCTTCCGCGTCCAGCTCGTGGATGGCCGCGAGCGCGGGCTCCTCCGCGTCCATCACGTCGTAGAAGGCCTCCGCCAGCGCGTGGACGGCCTGCTCGCCGCCCATGCGGGTGAAGGGGGTGTCGTCCAGCGTGGGGACCCAGCCGTCAGACGGCGGGGGCTTCAATTCCATGCTCATGGCTTCCTCATGCCGCCCAGCGCTTTGGCCGGCGCTGGAGGCTCTTCAATCCCAATCCTTCACAGAACGCCTTGAAGCGCGCTTCCGGCACGCCCTTCCATTCCAGGTCCGCGAGCGACGCCGTGCCCGGCAGCGGCGCGTCCTCCACCAGCGTGGCCAGCGTGCGGTACAGCCGCGCGTCGTCGCGAGATGCCTTCAGCGTCGCCGCCAGCTTGTCCGCGCCCCGCACCTTCACCGTCCACTCCGCGGCGTTGTCCGGGATGGCCTCCAGGTGTCCATACGCCTGGAGCACCGCCGCCGCGCCCTTCGCCCCGAACCCCGGCAGCCCCGGGATGCCGTCCGCGTCGTCGCCCATCAGCGCCAGCAGGTCCGGAACGCTCTCCGGCGCGACGCCCAGCTTCGCCTTCACTGCTTCCGCGTCCATCACCTTCTGCTGCCGCCGGTCCACCTGCACCACGCGCTGGCCGCGCACGCACTGGCCCAGGTCCTTGTCCGGGGTGAGCAGCCGCACCTGCTCCACCTCGCCCGCCCAGCGCGCCGCCGCGGTGGCCAGCGCGTCGTCCGCCTCCTGGTCCTTCATGGACCAGACGCGCACGCCCAGCGCCGCCACGGCCTCCTCCACCAGGTCGAACTGCGCGCGCAGTTCTGGCGGCACGCCCTCGTCTCCCTTGTAACCAGCGAACAGCGCGTTGCGGAACGAGCGGATGGGGTTGTCGAACGCCACCGCCACGTGCGTCACGGCCTCCTGCTCGTCGTGCAGCAGGGCGAGCAGCGAGTCCATCACGCCCGCGGTGGCCTTCACGTCGCGTCCATCCGGAGCGGTGGTGCCCGGCCTGGGCGAGTAGTGGGCCCGGTACAGCTCATACGTGCCGTCCACGAGGTGCAGGCGCATGTTCCCCCTCTAGCGCCCCTTCCGCCGCGCGGCCAGCAACCCGTGCACAGCGTCTCAGTGGGGCACGCCTCGTTCCCTACACGACGCCTGTCAACCCCCTTGGCCAGCGTGCCGGGTGGGGACGGGTCGCCGATGCCGAGTGGGTGCACGGGTCCCATTTTCCAAACCAACTCCCTCTGGGCCGCGCCGGAGCGTCCCAGCATTTCCCACCGGCATGAGGTGATCCATGCGCCCGAAGCTGTTCGCCGCCGCCCTGCTCTCCATCGCGGCCCTTGGCTGTGCAGGCAAGCAGGTGATTGCGACGTCCACCCACAACCAACGCGTCCAGGCGGAGGCGGCGCTGCGTTCCGCGGAGAACTCGCAGGCGCCGAACGTGCCCGAGGCCGCGAGGCATCTGGAGTTCGCGCGTCAGCAGATCGCCGACGGTGAGCGGTTGGTCCAGGAGGGCGAGCAGGAGGCCGCGGAGCTGCGCTTCCGTCAGGCGGCCGCGGATGCGGACCTGGCGTCGGCGCTCGCCCGGGCAGTGCCCCTGAAGAACGAGGCGCGTCGGGCCAGCGAGCAGGCCGAGTCCCTCCGCAACCGTCAGTGAGTCCCCACCTCTAGTTTTGCGAGGAGCGAGTCATGCAGCGTTGGAAACTTGGATGGTTTGCGGTCGCGGGAGTCACGGCGCTCTCGGTGGGGTGTGCGCACGGTCCTCCGCCCAGTGAGCTGACCGCGGCGCGCCAGGCCTACCGCGAGGTGTCCACGAGCCCCGAGGGCCGTGAGCGCCCCGCGGACGTGGCGGCGGCCCGGGCGGCCCTGCAGGAGGCGGAGAACGAGTACGCGGAGAGCAAGGGTTCGGTGACGACACGCTCGCTGGCGTACGTGGCCCTGCGCAAGGCGGAGATCGCCCAGGCGCGCGGCGAGGCGGACCTGGCCGCGCAGCAGCGGGCGCAGGCCGAGGCGCTCCTGCGTCAGGAGCAGGAGGCGCGCGCGCAGAACCTCACGCGTCAGCAGGAGGAGGAGCGCGCGAGGTACGAGCAGCAGCGTCAGCAGTACGAGGCCCAGCGCCAGCAGCTTGAGGCCCAGCGTGCGCAGGAAGCCGAGCGGATGCGCACGGCGGACGCGCAGCAGCGTCAGCAGATGGAAGCGGACATGCAGCGGCGCCTGGAGCAGCAGCAGGCCGAAGCGCAGCGGCTGGCGGAGTTGAACCAGCAGCTCCAGCAGCGCACGCAGGAGCTGGAGCAGGAGCGTCAGGCGAGGCTCCAGGCGGAGCAGCGCGCGACGCAGGCGCTGTCGAAGCTGCAGGACGAGAACGTGAAGGTGCGCGAGGAGGCGCGAGGCACGGTGGTGACGTTGTCGGGCAGCGTGCTGTTCGCGACGAACGCGACGGAGCTGTTGCCCGCGGCGCGCGACCGGCTGTCGG
This sequence comes from Corallococcus interemptor, assembly GCF_003668875.1. Classification (GTDB taxonomy): domain Bacteria; phylum Myxococcota; class Myxococcia; order Myxococcales; family Myxococcaceae; genus Corallococcus; species Corallococcus interemptor. Next base: position 33,685 of record NZ_RAWM01000006.1, read on the forward strand.
AGGTGGCGACGGCGCTGAAGGAAGCGAAGAACCCGTTGCTCATCGAAGGCCACACGGACTCGCGAGGCTCGGAGGACTACAACGACCAGCTGTCGGAGCGCCGTGCGGACAGCGTGAAGAACTTCCTGGTGAACCAGGGCGTCCCGCCGGACCGCATCCAGATTCGCGGCGTGGGTGAGACCCGGCCGGTGGCCTCGAACAGCACGGCGGAGGGCCGGGCCAACAACCGCCGCGTGGAGATCGTGGTGGAGCGCAACGTGGCCGGCGCGCAGCCGTCGCGAAGCGGCGGCGTGGGAGGCAGCGGCGCGCAGGGCGACCAGGACCAGGGCCAGAACGCGGGCGGCAGCGGCACGGACGCGAAGCCGCACGGCACGGGCACCGACCACCAGAGCCCCCAGCCCGAGCAGGGCACGGGCGGTGGCTCAGCACCGCAGCAGGTGCCCCAGCAGCCCATGGACCACGGCCAGTAGCCGTTTGAGTTGAAGCGCAGAGCCAGGGCCCGTCGCGGAGAGAACGCGGCGGGCCCATCCCATTTGGTGGAATGATGCCGAGCCATGAGCTTCATCGAGGACCTGAAAGAGTACCTTCAGAGCGTGCGCTCGGCGCAGGACGGACGGCCGGCCTCAAGTCTCTTCGTGCCAGAAGCCAAATGGGTGCGTGCGGAGTTCATCCGACTCGTCGAACACTTTGAGCGAGAACCCGGGGAACTTCCCCCCGGACTCCTGTTCGACCTCCATCGAAAATGGACTTCGGATGATCGCGTCGTGAGTTTCGCCATCAACCTTGCCATCCTGCTCCAGGAAGGCTTTCTGCATGGTGAACCACGCAGTGTCATTGAAGAGCATGTGCTCCTCGGAATGACGCGTCGCATGGGGTTCAACGGGCCCGCTTCATCGCTGACGCGTCGACTGGAGATTGACCGTCTGGCCGACAAGGCCTGGCATCAAGGGCCTCCTCGAGGCACGTCACAACTCAACGGGGTCGCAAAGTACGCGATAGAGGTTCGCGCCATTCGCCAACTAGGAGAGCGCCATGAAGTGGGGCCCATCGGGGAAGTCCTTCTGGGCTTGAGCGGACGAGACGCCATCCAGTGGCTTCTCCAAGTCGAGGTCGCTCAATCGATGGGACCCATTGATGACTGGCGACTGAGCAGGGAAACCGCCAGGCACCTTCTCCAAATCCCAGAAGACATTCGTCTCGAGAGCACGTGGGATGAGTCCGGGCTCGCGCACTCCTGGGCGACTCTCCGGCGGCTTGGGTCGCTGGGCGTCCTTGAATACATCGAGGGCATGAACGACCTATCCGATCCATACAGCGGATACAGGCTCCTGAACGAAGGCAAGCGTCTCCTGGAAGCCCTGCTGACGCCTACGGAAACGCCTTTCTCCGTTCTCGCGGCCACGCTCAGCCAGGACGAATCGCTGACCGCACTGGAGAAGGAAGGTGGCGGCAGGCCAGGTCTCGATATGGTCTTCAACTCCTCGGCCATCGCTACCGCTCGACAAGCACGACTGGTCGTTCACGAGATCCGGAACGCACTCATTCCGGCGCAGATCGCTCTCGGGTCGCTCTACAGCTCCGTGGTGGGCAGTCAGGTTGAAGCGGAGGTCGCCCGCTTCCGCCCTCGCATCGACCCGGGCATTGACCGCGCACTGAAGTTCGTCACGGATCTGCTCAAGACCTCTGAACTGGCAGCACGTGCGCCCGAAGGTTTCGATGTCCTCCGCGTGTTGGCGGATGCGGTCGCGAGTGTTGCCACGTCACTGCGCACCCAGCTTCATGTAGCCCCTGACCTCCCCTCCCTGTCGGGCTACCGGGAGCGATTCGTCCTCGCCATCGTCAATTTGCTGCGGAACGCGGAGCAGGCCGGCGCGAAGCAAGTCGTCATCGACTGCATCCTGGAGGACAACCAGCGGAACCTCCTCCTGACCGTGGACGACGACGGTCCCGGCGTCCGTCCCGAGGACCGCGAGCGCATCTTCCAGCGCGGTATCTCCCTCCGCTCCGGTGGCGCGGGTGAAGGTCTGGCCCTGGTCAAGGAGGTCGTCGAGATCGAACTGCACGGCAAAGTCGCCTGCGTGGACAAACCCGATGGCGGTGCCCGTTTCCGGATGCGCCTGCCTGTGGCAGAGAGGACACCACGATGACTTCTCCAGGCACCGTACTCGTCGTCGACGACGAGAAGCCCTTCTTCGAGACCTACCAGGACATCCTCGTCCCCGAGGGCTACCGCGTCGAATGGGCTCCGGACCGGAAGACCGCCCAGGCCCGCCTCCAGGAATCATCCTGGGACGTCGTCGTCCTCGACCAGCGCCTCCAGGGTTCCTCCGGTGGCGACTCCGGCATCGACCTCATCTCGGAGATCGTCCTCACGGGCGCCAAGGTCATCGTCGCGACCGCGTATGCCGACGCGAAGATGATTGAGCGCGCCTTCAAGGACGGCGCCTACGACTATCTGGAAAAGGTCCCCACCCTTCCCATGATGTTGCGCATCAAGGTGCGCAATGCCTCCGAGGCCGTGCGTGAGCGCCGCCTCGCCTCGCTCACCCACGCCCAGCGGGAGAAGGAGATCCAGGACCTCTGGGCCGCCTGCCGGTCCGAAACCAACGGCAACCGCAAGGGCCGCCTGCTGGAAGAGCTCCTGGTCCTCCTCTTCAAGACCGTGCCGGGCCTGATGAACACGAGCACCAACCGGACCAGCGCGGACGAAGAGATCGACATCGTCATCCGCAACGAATCCCAGGATCCGTTCTGGGCCCGCGAGAGCAGCAGCTACATCCTCGTCGAGTGCAAGAACTGGTCGAAGCACGTCGGCCCCGGGGAACTGGTCATCTTCCGCGACAAGCTCTGGAACCGCGGAGGACGCTGCCGCCTCGGCTTCTTCGTCGCGGCCGGAGGCTTCACCGAGGGCTTTCACACCCGCTCCGCCACCTTCCGGAAGGACGACCACCTGGTCGTCGCCATCGGCCCGACGGAACTGGACGCGCTCGTTCGTTCCACGAACCGGAACGAGACCTTCAAGAAGCTCCACGAAGACGCCGTCATGAGCGGCAACGGCCCCGCCTGATTCAAGCGCCCATCGTCGCCAGTCCGCCATGATCGACAAGTCGCCCGTCCTGCTCACCACCGAGCGTCTGCACCTGATGTTGCTGCCGCCTGACGCGGCGGAGCGGGTGCTCGCGTACCACGTGGCCAACAAGGACCACCTGGGCCCGGTGTCTCCAGCCCGGCCGCCGACCTTCTTCTCCACCGCCTACTGGCGCACGCGCCTGGCCCAGGACCGCGAGGACTTCCGCCACGACGTGTCCCTGCGCGTGTTCATCCTCCCCAGGGGTCAGCCCCTCGCGCTCGCGCCGGTCATTGGCAACGCCACGCTCGCTCATATCCGCCGGGGGCCACTCCAGGCCGCGGACCTGGGCTACGGCCTGGATCAGCGCCACGAGGGCAAGGGCCTCATGACCGAAGCCCTCCGCGCCTTCTGCGACTTCGCCTTCGGCGCCATGGGCCTGCACCGGCTCCAGGCCAACCACCTGCCGGAGAACCTGCGCAGCGCCGCCGTCCTCCGCCGCCTCGGCTTCATCCCCGAGGGCTACGCCCGCGACTTCCTCCTCATCAACGGCCAGTGGCGAGACCACGTGCTCAACTCACTCGTAGCCCCCGCCGAGCCCTGACACGCAAGCGTCCCAATTCTGTCGATATTGTCGGAGAATGGCGCCTTTCTACGCGCTTTTTGCCGAGTTCCGACCAATATCGACAGAATTGAATGAGACCCGGACCTACCCATCTCCGTGACGAGTTCTGGCGCAATCCGCCGCCGCTGCCGCGTGGCATCAAGCTGGTGCAGCAGGAGGCCGTCGTGGTGTCCCGGGTGGGCCCTGGGGGGGAATCCCTCTATGACCTCGCGGAGGTCCAGCTCCCGGAGGTTCGCGTTCCGGTGTTGCTGGGGTATCGCGCCCCCTTGTTCCCGGCGGACGTGCTGAGCCAGCGTGACAAGCTGTCTACCCTGCGCGAGCAGCTTCAACGCAGGGACGCGGATCCGCGTTCGCTGCCCATCTTCCGCCTGCCGATGCTCGTCACGGACTCGGCTTCCGCCAGCGTCATCGAACTCTGTGAGCGTGAGGAACTGGGCCTCATCGACATGCGGGGAACGTTCTTCCTGCGCACGGGCAGCACCTTCATCCGGGTGCAGGGGCATCGGCCGCTGGAGCGAACACCTCGCGAGCCCTTGTTTCATGGCAAGGGATGCCGGGTCGTGCGCGTCCTGCTCCAGTCGCCCGGCCATCGCTGGACCATTCGCGCACTCTCCGAGCAGACCCAGACGAGCTACTCCTATGCGCACGGGGTCACCACGCGACTCCTGAAGGAAGGCTTCGTCGAAGGAGGCCGCGGCACCGGCTTCCGGCTTCGGGATCCGGTGTCCCTGCTGAGGGCATGGCTGACGAGCGACAAGCCGACAGCTGTCACCCGTGAAGGGTTCAACGCGCCATCCACGACCCCCGCGCTGCTCAACAAGGCCCATGCCTCGCTGACCGCCCGGGGCATCCGCTCCACCTTCACGCTGGCGAGCGCCCTGCACGCCGACGAACGGTCCGTCTCCGGACTCCCCCACGGCATCTACCTGTCCGGCGCTCTTGAGACAGCCGTCTCGGCCTTTGGACTGCGCCGGATGACTCCGCACAACTTCTTCGTGCTCCGCCCGGAGCCAGCCGCCGAGACCGACGCGGGCGGCATCTACCATGCACAGCGACTGCTACCGCACGGTCCAGCGGTCGCGCTGCCCCAGCTGGCCGTGGACTTCCACCAGAGTGGCGGCAGGGGAACCGAACAGGCGGAGGAACTGGTGCGGCGCTTCGCACGGGCCCTCCCCCTTTCGGATGAGCCTTGATGACGGATGAAGAGCGATTCGACGAAATCCTTGGTGAGTTGGGCGAGCTGATGCTCGATCTGGGAGACCTCTCCAGCCGCATCATGCTCATTGGCGGGCAGGTCCTCGCGCTGGAGTCCCGCCAACGGGGTGGAACCGGGGTCATCTCCATCGAGACCGATACCGGCATCGTGGTCGAGCGGGGCTTCTCTTACGAACCGGACCTGTTGTTCGACGTGGATGGCTCGGACTTCATGGCCGAGCGCCTTCCACAGGTCCTCCGGCAGCGGGGATATGCGAGGTCGCGGCACTTCCGCTGGTCAAAGACCCTGCCCGGAGGCCAGATGGACCTGGACCTCTTCGCCCCCAAGGACGTCGCCCCCGACGAGCTGCCCACGGGAATGACGCCCCTGCCCGATGCGCGGCTGGCACTCCGCCGCGGTCACGCCGTGGTCCTGCTCGAAGGAAAGCCCCTACGGATCCTGCTGCCAGATGCCACGGGGTTCCTGACGATGAAGGAGCGCGCCAAGCGTGAGCTGCGACCTGACAAGACCAAGGACAGCTTCGACCTGTTCGCCTACGTCAAGCTGGTAGGTCCCCAGGCCGTGCGTGCTTCCCTGCTGCAGGCAGGTGAAGATGGGCGGGCGCTCCGGACCCGGTTGCTCCATCTCTTCTGGAGCACGGAGGCGCCCGGCCCTCGTGATGTCATCCGCTACGCGGCGAGCCTCGCTCCAGACGAGCAGGCCCTGCTGGCCCAGGCGGCGGTCGACCTGTTCGCGGAGCTCTGAAGCTCACCGCGCGGGAGCCCGCACCTTCGGCTTTACCTCCTGCGCCGCCGGCAGGTTCGCGTCGAACCAGTCCAGCGTGCGCAAGAGCCGGTCCTTCTGGTGCTCCGGCTTGCGCAGGCTGTGGCCTTCGTCCGCGTAGATGACCAGCTGGGTCTTCACCCCCAGCGTCTTCAGCGCCTTGTGGAACTCGTAGCCCTGCGACGCGGGCACCTCCACGTCCCGCTCTCCGTGCAGCACCAGCGTGGGCGCCTTCACCTGCTTCACGCCGTTGATGGGCGACGAGCGCGTGTACACCTCCGGCTCGTCGTACACCGAGGCTCCGAAGTACGGCAGCATCCACGTGTCGATGTGGTTCGTGCCGTAGTAGCTCTGCCAGTTCGCGATGCCCGCGCCCGCCACCGCCGCCTGGAAGCGCTGCGTCCGCGTCACCGCCCACATCGTCAGGAAGCCGCCGTAGCTCCACCCCGTGATGCCCTGCCTCGCCGGATCCACCGGCGCTGACGCCAGCACCGCATCCAGCCCCGCCAGCACGTCGTCGAAGTCTCCGAAGCCGAAGTCGCGGCGGTTCGCCTGCACGAACGCCTCGCCCTGGCCATAGCTGCCTCGCGGGTTGGGCATGAACACCGCGTAGCCCCTCGCCGCGAACAACACCGTCTGCGGGTTGAACCCCGGCAGCACGCCCGCCGCGGGCCCTCCGTGCACCACCGTCACCATGGGCACCTTGCGCCCGGACCCATCCGGCACCGGCAACACCAGCCAGCCCTGCACCTGCTGCCCACCGCTCGTCCACGTCACGCTGCGCACGTCGCCCACCGCCACGCGCACGCCGGCATTGAGCCGCGTCACCTGCTTCCACTTCCCCACCGGCCCCGTCCACAGCTCCGGCGCCTGGGTGATGGAGTCGCGCACCACCGCGCTCGTCACCCCGTCCCGCCCCAGCGACACCGTCACGCGCTCCGGGCCCCTCCACAACGTCTTCACGGCCCCACCGCCCGGCGCCACCGCCATCAGCGCGGCCTCGCCCTGCGCCTGCGCCCCGAAGACCAGCCGCTCCGCCGTGGGCCAGAAGAGGTCCGTGGCCGTCGCCTTCAGCCCCTCCGTCACGTTCCGCGCGGGCGGCACCTTCGCGGGCAGCGCCGCCTTCTCCCCGAACCGCACCTTCGCCGCCAGCCGCTCCGGCACCGGCACCACGAGCACGTCCCCGCCCGTGCTGCCCTCGTCACTCATCAGCCCCTCGATGAACGCGAGCTGCCGTCCATCCGGGCTCCAGGCCGGCTCCGCCACCTGCCACCGGGGCGCGTGCAACAGCGACGTCTCCCCCGTCGCCGTCTCCACCGCGTACACCCGCGCGGTCCACCAGTTCGCATCCCCCGGCGGCAGCGACGCCGTCACCGCCACGCGAACCCCCTCCGGGCTCCACGCGTACTCGTGGATGAACAACCCCGCGGGCGACACGAGCCGCAGCCGCGCGTCCTCCACCGTCACCACCGCGAAGCGCTTCACCGGCGGGGACGCCTGCACCACGCCCGTCTCACGCGCCGCGGGGCCCCGGGGCCCCAGCGCGTCCTCCGCGCCTTCAATGACCAGCAGCCCCACGGCCTTCCCGTCCGGCGACCACTTCGGCGCCGCCAGCACGCCCTTCATCGTGGTGAGCCGGCGCGCGGGCCCGCCCGCCCCGGAGGCGTCCGCCACGTAGAGCTGCTTCGCCCGGCCCTCGCCCGCCGTGGAGAGGAACGCGAGCTGCCGTCCATCCGGACTCCACGTCAGCGAGCCCTCCGCGCACGGCGCGCCGTCCTTCGACGCGGTGACGCGCACCGGTGCCCGCTCCGGATGCGCCAGCTCCCGCACCTGGAGCCGCGCGGCCTCCGCGGTCCCCGGCACCGACTCCACCCAGGCCACCCGCGCGCCATCCGGCGACAGCGAGACCTGCTTGATGCGCACCGTGCGCTGGAGCGCGTCGTACGTCGCGCTGGCATCCATCCGCGCGGGCGCGGGCGAGGGCACCGCCGCGGACGCCAGCGCGCCCCACACCCAACAGCCCACCACCACAGCCAGGCTTGCCGCTCGCATCCGCCGCCTCCCGAAACGCACGCAGGGAGGCGGAGTCTACCTCCCGCTCAGTGCAGCTGCGTGGGCAGCATGGGCAGCCCGTGGAAGAAGCGGCGCCCGCTCTCGAAGCGGTGGTGGAAGGTGACGCGCTGGTCCAGGTACAGCCGCGCCATCTCCTCCTCGCCGTACGCGCGGAAGAACGCGGCGCGCGCCTCGTCACACGCCCGCTCGTACTCCACGCACAGGGCCTCCCAGTCCTCCGGTGGAAGCTCTCCCTCCGGCCAGCCCTCGCCGGTGAGGCCGTAGTCGCGCTCCATCGCGTCCAGCTCCCGCGCCCGCATCCGCACGCGCGGATCCTCCGCGATGGCCTCGTCCGCCATCGCCGTGAGGATGTGCGCCACCAGGAAGAAGCCCGCGTCCGGCGGCACCGCGCCCGCGTCCCGCGCGCTCCGGAACGTCACCAGGAGCTGCGCGTCCATCTCCTCGCCGCCCAGCTCCGCCAGCTTCGCCGCCAGCGCGCGCCACCGGGCCTCGGTCTCCAGGGCCTCCCGCCGCACCCCTTCCAGTTCCTGCTCACCCGTCTTTTTCATGGTGTCCTCTCCCGGCCCGCGAAAGGCCCCTTCCCACGAAGGTTCCCATCCCCGTCTGACGCTCGGGCCCGGCAAACCGTGCTGTCCCCTCTTTCCACGACGTCCCAGCGCGTCAGGTGCTGGACGCCCGAGCGCGGCGCCGTCGCGTGGCGGACGCGCAACCGTGCTCGGGGGGACGGACAGCCTGGCGGCCAGCCCGGCCAGCCCGGCCATTCCGGGGCTGCCGGGGTGACGAACCACGCGGCCGGTGATTGCGTCCGTTCCGGCCACTTCGCGAGCGCCGGGTGTCACCCGCAGGACGCTTGAGCGGCGCGCGGCCCCGGCGCGCACACCTGGCGTGATGACAGTGGTTGCCGCCGGGCACGGGATGACGCATCCGCAAGGACATGGGGCCCGAAGCCGGTGGCCCGCCCCGGGGAGCCTTTGCCGGTGTCCGAGCCCGTCGTCGTCCCACCGCAGCAGAAGTCCCAGGTGTCCATCCGCACGGTGCTCACCGTGTGCTTCGTGGTGCTGGGCGTGATGGCCCTGGTGGTGCTCATCGCCAAGACGCGCGTGGCGCTCACGCTCACCGGCATTGCGGCGCTCATCGCGCTGTCGCTGGAGCACGGCGTGTCGCGGCTGGAGAAGCGCGGACTGAGGCGGTGGCAGGCCATCACGCTGGTGCTCCTCGCGCTGTTCCTGGCCATCGTGGCGCTGGGCCTGCTGGTGATTCCGGACCTGGTGGAGCAGGTGGACGCGCTCGTCACCCAGTGGCCTCAGCTGTGGAAGCAGGTGCGCGGCACCGGCATCCTGCGCGCGCTCAACCAGCGGCTGCACAGCCTGGGCTGGAACGAACGGCTGGAGGAGGCCACGCCCGCGCTCGCGGGTCCGCTGCCCGAGCTGCTGATGAGCGCCATTGGCGGCGTGGTGGGCCTGCTGGGCGGCGTCATCACCGTCTTCTTCCTGGTGGTGTTCATGCTGGTGTTCGGCGGCGGCGTGCTCAGGCGCCTGCTGGAGCTGGCCCGTCCGGATCACCGGCTGCGGTACGTGCGCGTGCTGCGCAACGTGTACACGGCGACGGGCGGCTACCTGTCCGGCATCACGCTCATCTGCGCCATCAACGCCACGCTCACCACCACCATGCTGGCCGTGCTGGGCATGCCCTTCTACCTGCCCCTGGGCGTGGCCAGCGGCTTCTCCAGCCTGGTGCCCTACGCGGGCCCCATCATCGCGGGCGGCTTCATCACGCTGCTCACGCTGGCCACCGGCGGCCTGTGGAAGGCGCTGGCGGTGTTCATCTACTTCCTCCTCTACGGCCAGCTGGAGGGCAACGTGATGGCGCCGCTCGTGTTCAAGCGCACCGTGCACGTCAACCCGCTCGTCACCCTGCTCGCGGTGCTCTTCTGCGTGGAGCTGGCGGGCATCGTGGGCGCGGTGGTGGCCGTGCCCGTGGCCGCCACCGTGCAGATCATCGTCCGCGAGGTCCTCCTCTTCCGCCAGGAGCGCCGCGCCGCGGCCGTCCTGCCGGAGCCCTGAACGGCTTCACGCCTTGATGAACGCCTCGCCCCTCCAGCTCCTGGTGACGCACGGCTCCGGCCCGCTGCTCTTCCTCGTGCTGGTGGCCGGAGGGCTGGGGCTGCCCTTCCCGGAGGACCTGGTGCAGCTGGCGGCGGGCGTGCTGTCGCACCGGGGCGCCATGCCGCTGCCGGCCGCCATCGCGCTGTGCTTCGTGGGCGTGCTGTGCGGCGACACCGTCCTCTTCCTGACGGCCCGCCGGCTGGGACAAGCCCTGTACACGCACCGGCGCACCCGCCGCCTGTTCCCCCCAGAGCGCCGCGAGCGCATCCAGGGTCTGTACGCGAAGCACGGCCCGCGCGTCGTCTTCGTGGGCCGGTTCATGTCCGTGCTGCGCGTGCCCGTGTTCGCCATGGCCGCGGCGGAAGGCATGCCCCTGCGCCGCTTCCTCCTCTGGGACGGGCTGGCGCTGTGCGTGAGCTCACCGCTGGTGGTGACGCTGGGCTACCTGGGCTCCCAGAGCGTGGACCGCGTGGCGAAGGGCGTGGGCCGCGTGGAGCACTTCCTCGTGCTGGTCGGCGTGGCCGCGTTGCTTGTCGCGTTCGCGGTGCGCCATGCCCGCGAGAAGCGGCTGTCGCGCCATCCCCCCCAGGGCTGAAGCAGGCAAGCGCACACTTCGGGGCGTTGGCCCGGCACGCGCCGCGCGACTCCGCTATCAACCAGACGGCTCCCCTGATCGAACATCCGAGGCTTCATGACTCTCCCCATCCCCCTTCAGGCCGGCTCCACGGCGATGTCATCCACGGAAGGGGGGATGGACTGGCTGTCCGGCGGCGGTGAGATGGGCCGGTTGATCCGCGCCATGGACTGGTCGAAGACGCCGCTGGGGCCGTTGGAGACGTGGCCGCAGAGCCTGCGCACGACCGTCAGCCTGTGCCTGTCCTCCACCTTCCCCATCCTCATCGCGTGGGGACCGGAGCGCGTTCAAATCTACAACGACAGCTACCGGCCCATCTGCGGCGCGAAGCACCCGGAGTCCATGGGCCAGCGCTTCCGCGACTGCTGGGCCACGGCGCTGCCGGTGGTGGGCGGCGTGTTCGAGAAGGCGGGCACGGGCACGGGTTCCTACATCGAGAACCAGCGCATGTTCCTGGACCGGCACGGCTATCTGGAGGAGGCCTTCATGACCTTCTCCTTCAGCCCCATCCGCGACGAGTCCGGGGGCGTGGGCGGCCTCTTCCACCCCATCACGGAGGTGACGGAGAAGATGCTCGGCGCGCGGCGCTCGCAGACGCTGCGCGAGCTGTCCGGCCTGCTGGGCAAGGTGAAGACGGTGGAGGACATTGGCGCCGCGCTGCCGCGGCTGCAGCCGGACGCCGCGCTGGACGTGCCCTTCCTCCTCTTCTACCGCCGCGACGAAGCCGCCCCGCGCGTCCGCTGGGTGTCCGGCATGGGCCTGCCTCCGGGCACCGCGTGGAGCCCGGAGGAGACCGGGCTGGACGGGCCGTGGCCCTTCGCCAGCGCGGGCGCGCAAGTTGTGGACGTGCCACGCGCGCCGCTGGACGCGGGCATCGTGCCGGGGCCGTACGAGGAGCCGCCCGCGCACGCGCGCGTGCTGCCCATCCACCCGCCCGGCATGGCGGAGCCCTTCGGCTACCTGGTGGCGGGCGTGAGCCCCCGCCGCGCCATGGATGACGCCTACCGCGACTTCCACGAGCAGCTCCAGGCCACGGTCACCAACGCCGTGGTCACCGTGCGCGCGTATGAGGCGGAGGCCCAGCGCGCGGAGGCGCTGGCCGCCATCGACCGGGCGAAGACGGCGTTCTTCTCCAACGTGTCGCACGAGTTCCGCACGCCGCTCACGCTCATCCTGGGCCCGCTGGAGGAGTCGCTCGCGGACACGTCCGCGCCGCTGCCGCCGGCCTGGCGCGCGCGCCAGGAGCTCACCCACCGCAACGCGCTGCGCCTGCTCAAGCTGGTCAACTCGCTGCTGGACTTCTCCCGCATCGAGGCGGGCCGCGTGAAGGCGGGCTACCACCCCACGGACCTGGCGCGGCTCACCGGGGACCTGGCCAGCGTCTTCCGCTCCGCCATGGAGAAGGCGGGGCTCCAGTACACGGTGGAGGCGCGGGACGTGGGCGAGCCCGTCTACGTGGACCGGGACATGTGGGAGAAGATTGTCCTCAACCTGCTCTCCAACGCGTTCAAGTTCACGCTCCACGGCGGCGTCACCGTGCGGCTCGAGCGCGAAGGCAGGCGGGTGAAGCTCACCGTGCGGGACACCGGCACCGGCATCCCGGAGGCGGAGCTGCCGCGCGTGTTCGAGCGCTTCCACCGCGTGGAGTCCTCGCGCGGCCGCACGCACGAGGGCACCGGCATTGGCCTGGCGCTCATCCAGGAGCTGGTGAAGCTGCACGGCGGAAAGCTGGGCGTCAGCAGCGTGGAGGGCCAGGGCAGCACCTTCACCGTGGAGCTGCCGCTGGGCCGCGCGCACCTGCCCGCGGAGCAGGTCCACGAAGAGGAAGGCGCTCCGCACGCGGGCAAGCTGGGGTCCGCCTTCAGCGAGGAGGCGCTGCGCTGGCTGCCGGACGCGGAGGAGCCCGTGCCTTCACGGGACGCCGGGCTGGAACCGGCGCTGGCCGCGAACGACGCCACCATGCTGGAGAGCCTGGGCACGGGGTTCGCTCCGTCCGTGAGGCGCGGGCGCATCCTCGTCGCGGACGACAACGCGGACATGCGCGGGTACGTGAGCGGCCTCCTGGCGGCGCACGGGACCGTGCGCGCGGTGGCGGACGGCGAGGCGGCCTTCGAGGCGGCGCTCGAGATGAGGCCGGACCTCATCCTCAGCGACGTGATGATGCCCCGGCTGGATGGCTTCGGCCTGCTCAAGAAGCTGCGCGACGACGCACGCACGCGCGGCATCCCCTTCATCATGCTGTCCGCGCGCGCGGGCGAGGAGGCCCGCATCGAGGGGCTCCAGGCCGGCGCGGACGACTACCTGGTGAAGCCCTTTTCCGCGCGCGAGCTGCTGGCGCGCGTGGACAGCCAGCTGCAGCTGGGACGGGCCCGGCAGCAGATCTCCGACTTCTTCCTGCAGGCCCCCGTGGCCATGTGCGTGCTGACGGGGCCGGACCTCCGCTTCACGGTCATCAACCCCCTGTTCGCGAGCCTGATGGGCCGGGACATGCTGGGCAGGCCCGCGCGCGAGGCGCAGCCGCAGGGTGGCCACGGCATGCTGCTCCAGCACCTGGAGCGCGTCTACCGCACCGGCGAGCCCTTCGTGGGCCGCGAGGTGCCGGTGCGCCAGCCGGACGGCCAGGGCGGCCTCAAGGAGCTGCTGCTGGACGTGGACATCCACGCGCAGCGCGACGGCGGGGGCCACATCCAGGGGCTGCTCGTCGCCGTGCAGGAGGTCAGCGAGCGGACCCACGCGCGCCAGCAACTGGAGGCCCTGACGCGCGACCTCCAGCACGCGCTCACCGCGCGCGACACCTTCCTGGGCGTGGCCTCGCACGAGCTGAAGACGCCCGTCACCGCGCTGCTCCTTCACCTGGAGATGACGCGCCGGCGCCTGTCGCCCAAGCGCGGAGACCCGCCCTCCCCGGAGAAGCTCACGGTGGCGGTGGGGTCCGCGCAGCGGCAGGTGGAGCGGCTGTCGCGGCTGGTGGACGAGTTGCTGGACGTCTCCCGCATCCGCGCGGGCAAGCTCGACCTCCACATGGAGGAGAGCGACCCGATGGAGCTGGTGCACGAGGTCCTCGACGTCTTCCGCGAGCAGATGGATCAGGCCCACTGCATCCTGCAGCTGCGGGCGGAGCTGAACGTGCGCGTGTGGTGGGACCGCTCGCGCATGCAGCAGGTGCTGACGAACCTGGTGTCCAACGCCATCAAGTACGCACCGGGCACGGCGCTCGGCATCGGGCTCCGGAAGCACGGCGACCGGCTCATCCTCTCCGTGTCGGACGGCGGCCCGGGCATCCCTCAGGAACACCAGGACCGCGTCTTCGAGCGCTTCGAGCGCGGCGGCTCGCCCCGCTCCGTGCACGGCCTGGGGCTGGGCCTCTTCATCGCCCGGCGGATCGTCGAGGGCCACCACGGCAAGCTGGTCCTGAAGAGCGCCCCCGGCCAGGGCGCTGCCTTCATCATCGACCTGCCGCTGCCTCCGCGGGCCCAGGCCTGAGCGCGCGCCTTCAGTGCGCGACGCTCGGGGGCCTCACCGGGCCGGGCTGGATGTTCTGGTTCACGTGGAAGAGGTTGTGCGGGTCGTACTCCCGCTTCACCTCCACCAGGCGCGCGTAGTTGTCGCCGTAGGTGGCCTGCACGCGCTCCTGGCCCTCCTCCATCATGAAGTTCACGTACGCACCGCCCGCCGAGTACGGGTGCAGCGCGTTCCAGTACTCCTTCGCCCAGGTGGAGATGTCCGCCGCCCGCTCCGGTGACGGGTCCACCCCGACGATGACCTCCGACCAGCGCGCGTCGCGGAAGCGGAAGGCCGTGTCATGCGGGCCCACGCGGTGCGCCGCTCCGTCGATGGGGTACAGGTGCATGGTGGACTGCATGGACGGCAGGCGCTCCGCGAAGGACACGTGGCGCTCGATGGCCGCGTCCGGCAGCTCGCGCACGAAGTCCGCGCGCCAGTACCACTGGTGCCCCGGCGGATAGAGCGCGTCGAACGCGGTCTGGAGCATGGGGAAGGGCATGGGCATCACGCCATGCAGCGCGGGCTTGAGCGCCAGCACGGGCGCGAACAATGCGTCCGCGCGCGCGGGGTCGCCCGTGTAGCACCAGACGACGCCGCACATCTTCTTCAGGTGCAGCTCCTCCGGGAAGGGCGGCGCGGGCGGCACGGTGATGAAGGCGAAGAAGCCGGTGAGGTCCTCCGGCGCGTTCGGCAGGAACTCGCGGTACCAGCGCATCACCTCCGCCGCGCGGTCCAGGGGCCAGAGCGTGGGGCCGCCCAGGACGATGTCCACGGGGTTGGCGCGGAAGAGGAACGACGTCACCACGCCGAAGTTGCCGCCGCCGCCGCGCACGGCCCAGAACAGGTCCGGGTGCTTCTCCTCGCTCGCGGTGACGAAGCGGCCATCCGCGAGCACCATGTCCACGGCGAGCAGGTTGTCGATGGTGAGCCCGAAGCGGCGCGTGAGGTGGCCCAGGCCCCCGCCCAGCGTGAGCCCGGCCACGCCCGTGGTGGAGATGATGCCGGAGGGCACCGCGAGCCCGAAGGCGTGCGTGGCGTGGTCCACGTCCCCCCAGACGGCGCCGCCGGAGACGCGCACCGTGCGGGCATCCGGATCCACGCGCACGCCGCGCATGCGCGACAGGTCGATGACCAGCCCGCCATCCACCAGGCCCAGGCCGCCGCCGTTGTGGCCGCCCCCGCGCACGGCCAGGTCCAGCTTGCGCTCGCGGGCCAGGGCCACCGCGGCGATGACGTCCGCCACGTCCGCGCAGCGGGCCACCATGGCCGGGCGCTTGTGGATCATCGCGTTGTACAGCTGGCACGCCTCCGCGTAGTCGGCGTCACCCGGCTGGATGAGCGTGCCTCGCAGCTGCGCGCGGAACAGCTCCACGCTGTCCGGTGTCAACCCGGCGGGCAGGCCGGGGCCCGTCCGCGGACGGTGGGTTTCGAGTGTCACGGCGGTTCCCTCCTCAAGGGCCGGCACCGGCACGGCGCCTGACTCAACGGATGCGCACGGTGACGGCCTTGGGAGGACCGGAAGGCGGGAGGGGGCTGCCCGGCACGCGCCGGTGGCGAGTGACGACTCAGCCCGCCGCCACCTCGCGCAGGCTGTCCTCCACGCCCTGGAGCAGCAGGTCCAGGTCCGCGTCCGGGATGTTGAGCGCGGGCGCGATGTAGACCGTGTTGCCCATGGGGCGCAGGTAGAGGCCCCGCCGGCGGGCGGCCTCGTACACGCGCCAGCCGCTGTCCGCGAAGTAGCCACCGCCGCCCAGGTCCACCGCGCCCACCATGCCCACCGCGCGCGGGCGCTCCAGTCCGGGGAGGGTGGCGGCCATGCGCTCGAAGGCGGCCTTCACGCGCGGCGCCTTGCGCTGGACCTGCCCCAGCACGTCCTCGTCGCGGTACACGGCCAGCACCTCGCGCGCCACGGCCGCGCCCAGCGGGTTGCCGCAGTACGAGTGCCCGTAATAGAGCGCCCGGTCCTTCGCTCCCAGGAAGCCCTGGAAGATGCGCTCCGACGCGAGCGTGGCGGCGAAGGGCAGCAGGCCCCCGCTGAGCGCCTTGGCCAGGCACAGGAGGTCCGGCACCACGCCGGCCAGGTCCACCGCGAAGCGCGCGCCGGTGCGGCCCATGCCGGTGAAGACCTCGTCGGCGATGAGGAAGGTGTCCACCGCCCGGGTGGCCGCGCGCACCTCGCGCACGAAGTCCGGCGACGACATCCACATGCCCGCCGCGCCCTGGATGACGGGCTCCAGGATGACGCCGGCGATGCCGTCCGGATCCTGGGCGAGCGCGGCCTTCACCTGCTCCAGGGCGCGCGCGTGGCCGTTGGCCTCGGCGGGGGACGGGACATGGATGACGTCGAAGAGGAGCGGGCCGAACACGTCTCGGAACTCGTGCACGCCGCCCACGCTGGTGGAGCCAATCGTCTCGCCGTGGAAGGCGCCGGTGAGCGTGATGAAGCGGGTGCGGCGGGGCCGGCCGTTCTGGGCCCAGTACTGGGCGGCCATCTTGATGGCCACCTCCACCGCGGTGCTGCCGTTGTCCGTGTAGAAGACGCGCGACAGCTTCTGCTCCGCGGGCACGTCCGGGCGGTCCGCGCCCGGGGCCAGCGCGCTCAGCTCCGCGCCCAGGCGGGCGGCCGGGCCGTGGGTGATGCCAGCGAGCGAGACGTGCGCCAGGCTGCCCAGCTGCTCGGTGAGTGCGCGCACGAGGCGCGGGTGGCGGTGTCCGAGGGTGGACACCCACCAGGAGCCGTTGGCGTCCAGATAACGCCGTCCGTCCGCGTCATGGAGCCAGACGCCCTCCGCCCGGACGACGACGAGCGGATCCGTCCTGGCGATGTACGCCTCCATGGCGGTGTAGGGGTGCCAGACGTGCTGCTTGTCCAGGCCGACGAGGGTTGCCCGATCCACGGTGGAAGCTCCTGGGTACAGGGAGGGTGACGCGCCGCGTGCCCTTCTGCCCTCCCCGGGTGCGGCCGGCAACGGTTCCTTATCCGCCCGTGGACAGGGCGAGCGGGACGGGGCCGGTGACATGGGGGGCGCTGACATTGCCGTGACAGGGGGGGTGTTAGCCCTGTGTCTGTAAACACGGGAGAGTCATGGCCATCGTCATCTTCTTCATCAGTCACTGGCTGCTCTGCGTCTTCTTCCAGAGCTTCTTCCAGCACCGTTACGCGGCGCACCGGATGTACAGCATGGGGCCGCGCACGGAGAAGGTGATGCACCTGCTCACCTACCTGGTGCAGGGTTCGTCGTACCTGTCGCCGCGGGCGTACGCCATCCTGCACCGCGAGCACCACGCGTACTCGGACACGGAGAACGACCCGCATTCGCCGCACTACTTCAAGGACGTGATGCGGATGATGTGGCACACGAAGGAGCGCTACACCGGCATCCTGACGCGGAAGATCCAGCCGGAGCCGCGCTTCGAGGGTGGCTATCCGGAGTGGAAGCTGGTGGACGAGACGCTGGGCCAGTCCTGGTTCGCGGTGCTGGGCTGGGTGGCGCTGTACACGGCGTTCTACGTGGCGTTCGCGACGTCGGCCTGGATGTTCCTGCTGTTGCCGGTGCACTTCGTGATGGGGCCGGTGCACGGGGCCATCGTGAACTGGTGCGGGCACAAGTACGGCTACCGGAACTTCAAGGGCGCGGACAAGTCGCGCAACACGCTGCCGGTGGACGTGTTGTGCATGGGTGAGCTGTTCCAGAACAACCACCACAAGTACGGCAGCAGCCCGAACTTCGCGGCGCGCGCCTTCGAAATCGACCCCACGTGGCAGGTGATGCGCGTGCTGTCCAAGCTGGGCGTCATCCGCATCACCACGCCCCAGCGCGCCGTCTACCCGGAGCCGCGCGAAGTGGCCCGCCAGAGCGGCGCCGGAGCCCAGGTGGCCTGAGGTCTTGAATCATCCGGGGCCTGTCGCGCCCCGGCGGTTGTCGTGGTCCGGCCGTGGATGTCAGTCCCCGCACGCATGCTCCTCGTGGGCATGCGTGCCGGGAGGACGACATGAAGCAACGCGGCTTGGGTCTCCTGCTCCTTGGACTGCTCTGCGCGGGATGTGCAACCTCGCGCGTCGTCCAATTGGACACGGGTGATGGCGTCCCCATCATCTACACGCCTCCCCGGAACGTAGACCCCATTCCCATTCCCGAGGATGGATTCCGGGAGGCGCTGCTTCAGCTCGTGCTGGAGATGCGCCTCCCTCTTCAATCCGAGCGACAGCCCCCTTCCCGCCTCCAGCTCGCCAGCTGGGGCCCGGCTTCGCGCGCGCAGGAACTGGAGCCCCGGGAATGGTGCTCCCAGCAAGAAGCACCCACGGAATGCCTTTCCCTGTTGGATGACGGCTTCTCGTTCCTGGATGCCAGCGCCCGGAGGAGACTGGCGCTGTCCTTCGCATGGGACGGAGTCTGGGATGGCGTCCAGGGTGCCGTGGCGGAGGTGATCAATCCCCTGACGCTCAAGGCGATGATCTCCACCGCCATGGCGGCCTACATGGCCCTGCTGGTGGCGCCCGAGCCCGTGACGAAGCTCATCGCCATCGCGCTCACCACGTACGTCATCGCCTACGTCGGAGTGGAGAACTTCGTCCAGCTCGTGAGCGGCTGGGAGCAGTTGTCCGCGGAAGCAGGGCGAGCGGTCACGTTCGAGGAGTTGCAGGACGCGGGGCATCGCTTTGGAAAGGTCATGGGGACCAGCGGAGCCCGGCTCCTCATCCTGGCACTCACGGCCGCCCTGGGTGGCGGAGCGTCGAATGTGGCCACGAAGGGTCCCATGCTTCCGGGTTTCGCTCGCGCGGCACTGGCGGCGGAGACCAACGCAGGTCTGCGCTTGAGTGCCGCGGCATCCGGGGGCGTTCGGTCTATTTCGCTCGCGGAGGGCGTACTCACCATCGGCGTCGCGTCCACCGCCGTGGCCGCTTCCGCCTGGCAGGGAACCGGGAGCCCTTCGCCGTCGGGACAGGGAGGAGGGGTCGCTTCCGTCCACGACAGTGTGAAGATCGCCCCGGGATATCCTCCTGGGTTCAAGGCCGTCCAGAATGGGACGACCCGGAACACTGTGTCCAACAAGGCCCTGTTGGAGAAGCTTCGGGAAGTCGAACCTGGGACCTGGCACAAGGTCTACAAGGATGGCTGGGTCGGAAGCGAGAAGGTGTCCCTTCACTACTTCGAAAGTGCATCCGGCAAGGTCTTCAACCTCAAGGTCAAACCCGGATGGAGCAACCTGTGAATCCTGCGCCCCCCGAACAAGGAGCAGTCATGACCCTTCAGGCCTCGGGGCTTGAAGAGGTCCAGCGCTTCGTGGCGGTCACGGCCCTGGGTATGTGCCGTGCGCTGATGCTGGGGAGCATCGCTCCCGCCGGAGCATGCAGCCGGCTCTTTGGACCAGCGCTGCTGTCGCGGCTCGAAGCGATGGAAGTCCCCCCCGAGCTCCGTCACGCCATCCATCTGGCGACGGAGCTGGAAGACGTGGCTCAGCTGGCACCCGAGGCGCTATCCGCCTCCATCGCGGAGATTGAGGCGAAGCTGCATCAGGTGCTCGCGAGCCTTTCGTCTCCGTCGAGTGATGCCGCGAAGTGGCTCAACATCACGCCTGCTTGAGCGTGGCGGCCAGCGCCTCGGCCAGCGTCGTGGTGGGCCGGCCGATGAGGCGGCTCAGCGTGCGGCTGGTGTCGTTCAGGTCGCCCCGGGCGATGCCTTCGTCGGAGTTGGCCAGCACGTCCGCGTAGCCCTTGGGCAGGCCGGCTTGCTGGAGCGCGGCGGCGAAGTCGGCCGGAGGCAGGTCCTGGTACGTCACGGTCCTGCCGGACTGGCGGGACAGTTCCGCTGCGTACTCGGCCAGCGTGAAGCCGGTGTCGCCCGCGAGTTCGTACACCTGGTTCTCATGACCGGTGCCGGTGAGCACCGCCACGGCGGCGTCCGCGTAGTCCTGCCGGGTGGCGGGAGCGACGCGGCCGTCCTTCGCGCAGCCCCGGAGCACGCCCTGCTCCAGCGTGCGCTTCGCGGCCTCCGTGTAGTTCTCCAGGTACCAGCTGTGGCGCAGGAACACGAACGGAAGCCCTGACGCGCGGATGGCCTTCTCCGTGTCCAGGTGCTCCGGCGCCAGCACCATCCGCGACGTGTCCGCGTGCAGGATGCTCGTATAGGCCAGCAGCTTCACGCCGGCCTTCTTCGCAGCGTCCACCACGGTCTGGTGCTGCTTGCGCCGCTGCCCGACTTCGCTCGAAGAGATGAGCAGCACCGAGTCCCCGGCGGAGAACACGCTGTCCCACGTCTCCGGGTGGCTGTAGTCCGCCTTGCGGACCTGCACGCCACGCGCGGCCCAATCCTTTGCCTTGTCTGGATTGCGAACCGCCACCGCGACCTGGTTCGCGGGCACCGTCTTCAACAGGCCTTCAATGACGAAACGGCCCAACCGGCCCGTGGCTCCTGTGACGACAATCATGGTTGCCTCCGCGTTGCGCATAGCAGGGAGCGTTCCAAGCCCCCAGGCATCCCTGCTTTACACCTCCGCCCGGCGCCGGTTCTCCAAAAACCTGTCCGACAGTCGGACAAGTTCGTACGAAGCGCCGCCGCCGGGAGGCTCAGCAGGACCCTCGTTTTCTCCTCCCTGGGAACCGGATTCCCTCCCGAGGGTTTAGAGGAACTCGTCCACGATGAAGACACCCCCGCCAGAGAACTCAAGGACAGCGGTTCCGGGGGCTGAGCCAGGAAGCTTCCGCATCTGTCCCTTGGCCGTCCGCGCCACAGCACAAATGGGCACCCGCTGTGATGCACCCGGTGGAAGTGCCGCGAAATAGCGGATGACTGCCTGGGGTCCGGTTGTCCAGACGTATCCATAGAGACGCGCCGGTGCCTGCAGCGTCCCCAGGTCGTCGATCAACACACTCTCGACACGCCCTTCATGCAAGGTGATGGACCGGCTACGCATTTGGTTCACATCGAATTCGATGGTCGCGCCGTCCCCCACGCCCAATCGCAGATAGCGCATCACCTTGAGCGCATTTTCTGGACACTTCTCGGGCCCGGGAGTTCCGTCGGGTCGCAGGCTTACCTTTCCTATCGCGGTGCCAGCGCAACCTGTGATCAGGGCCATGCAGAAGAGACCGCACGTGAGCTCAAACGTCCTGGAAGCCATCCCGTGGATCTTAGAGGAACTTGTCCACGATGAAGACGCCGCCTCGTGAGTACTTGAGGACGGCGGTTCCCGGGAGAGAGCCCGACAACTTTTGCATCTGCCCCTTGGCCATGCGAACCACCGCGCAGATGGGAACCCGCGCCGCCGAATCCGGGGGGCGCGCCTCGTAGTAGCGGATGGCCACCTGCGGACCGCTTGTCCACACGTAGCCGTAGAGCCGCGTGGGCGAGTCCAGCGTTCCCAGGTCACTCAACAGCATGCTCTCGACCCGGCCCTCGTACAGCGTGATGGGTTCGGCGTCGCCCTGGTTCACATCGAACTCGACGAGCGCGCCGGCCCCCACCGCCAACCGCAGATAGCGCATCGCCTCGAGCGCTTCTTCCGAGCACCGCTCGGGTCCTGGAGTCCCATCGGCTCGAAGCGACACCCGTCCCATTGTCGAGCCCACGCACCCCGAGGCCAGTACCGACAAGGCAAGACAGCACACACGTTCGAGCTTCCTGGAGACCATTGCCCGGCTCTTACTCACGCACCAATTGGGGATCCAGCAGCACCGAGGCCTGGAGACGCCCGTCGTGCTGGTAGACCTCCAGCGCCAGTTCCTCGAACTTTCCCTCCGGGTTGAGGAACGCACTGCGGTCCACCACGAACGCGATGGCACCAGTCTGGCCCACGGCGATCGACTCGCGTTCGGCCCGGATGGCCACGATTCTTGGCGCGCGACTGGATGGCGCGAAAAGCTTCGTCCGGGACAAGCGCCAGGTCCGGCTCTCGCTCTGGTTCGTCACGCGGATCATGACCGCAGCCTTGCCCTTACCTGAATAGACCGTCATCGAGAGCTGAGCATCCACGTCATATCCGCGCCACGTGTGCTGCCGCTTGAACGGCGTCTGCGCCCCTGCCCCCGACACCAGCAGTGCGGCCAGCGCGTGGTCCGCGGAAGTCTCCTCTTCACGCAGCCGCGCGTTCTCCTCCTCCAGCGCGTTCTTCGCCTTGAGCGTGCGCGACAGGACGGAGACCAGGGCCTGATAGCTCTCCCGGTCCTCGAAGACGTCCACCTGCTGATCCGTCCAGCCGCCATCCTCCTGGAAAGGCGGTCGCAACAGGAATGACATCGCGGTCCCGTCCGCGAGCGTCACGAGCAGGGGAACACTCTCATCTGGGCCCAAGGCACGAAGAGGCTCGATCACCACGCGCTTCCCCGCGACCACCAGCGGCTCGAAGCGGCCCTCCCACCCGAGCAGCTTCGTCTTCAGCGGGTCACAGGGCTGCTCGAACCGGAGCACCGTGACGATCTGCCCCGCCACGTGGATGCGATGGGCCGCGTCGTCCGGATGCTCCGACAGCACCAGGGTCCGGACCTGCGCCCGCTCACGCGGCCCCGCCAGGACAGGGGCGGCCACGAGGACCATCAAGGCAACGAACCAGCCAAGTAGGACGTTCCGCATCGAACCTGGACCCTATCCAAGCCGCCCGTTCCACGCCAAGCTTCCGGCCCGGCCTCTTATGCACCGGGTGACGTCCACGAACATGCAGCGGCTGCTGGCCGAAATCTCCGCCCACCACTTCCCCAATCCTCCCGCCACACCCGACCAGCTCGCCGCCTTCGAGGCGCGCGTTGGCTGGGAGCTGGATGAGGAGCTGCGCGCCTTCTACCTGCACTGCGATGGCGCGGCCCTCTTCCAGCCTTTCCCAGACACGAACTACCACCTGCTGCCCCTCGATCAGATCCGCAGGGCCCGAGTGGCCATGCGCCCGGGAGACGACGACCGGTTTGGCCCTGCGTCCTGGTTCACGCTAGTGGACCTCCAGGACTCCGACTACGTCATCCTGGACGTCGCTCATCCGGTGAACGGCCGGTACCCGCTCCTCGACGCGTACCACGAGACCTTCCCCGAAGGCGTGCGCCCCATTGCCGCCTCCTTCGGCGACTTCCTGGAGAAGGCGCTCACCAGCGCCGATACCCACTTCTGGCTGAACGGGTGAGCGCTCCGCCAGAACTCACCCCTGCTTCAACGCCGCGCCAATCGCCTTCCCGAACGGCGCCGTGGGCCGGCCAATCAGCCGGCTCAGCGTGCGGCTCGTGTCGTTCAGCTCCCCGCGCGACAGGCCCGCGTCCGCGTCCGCCAGCGTGTCCGCGAAGGGCTTGGGCACGCCCACCTGCTGCAGCGCCGCGGAGTACTCCGCCACCGGCAGGTCCACGTACTTCACCGGCTTGCCGGACTGGCGCGACAGCTCCGCCACGTACTCCGGCAGGCTGAAGCTGGAGTCCCCCGCCAGCTCGTACACCTGGTTCTCGTGGCCCGTGCCCGTCAGCACCGCCACCGCCGCGTCCGCGTACTCCTCGCGCGTCGCCGTGGCCACCCGGCCCTCCTTCGCGCTGCCCTGCACCACGCCGTACTGCAGTGCCGGCCCGATGTGCTCCGTGTAGTTCTCCACGTACCAGCCGTTGCGCAGGAACACGTACGGCAGGCCCGACGCGCGGATGGCCTCCTCCGTCGCCTTGTGCTCGCCCGCCAGCGACAGGCCGCTCCGGTCCGCGAACAGGATGCTCGTGTAGGCCAGGAGCTTCACGCCCGCCTTCTTCGCCGCCTCAATCACCGCCGAGTGCTGCGGGAAGCGCTTGCCCACCTCGTTCGCCGAGATGAGCAGCACTGTGTCCCCCTTCGAGAACACCCCGTTCAGCGTCTCCGGCCGGTCGTAGTCCACCTGGCGCACCTGCACGCCCCTCGCCGCCCAGGCCTTCGCCTTGTCCGGGTTGCGCACCGCCACCGCCACCTGGTTCGCCGGCACCTTCTTCAGCAACCCCTCGACGACGTACTGCCCCAGCTTCCCCGTGGCTCCCGTGACAACGAACATGGCTCCGCCCTTTCCTGAACCCGCGCTCCAGGCGCGAAATCGGACTGGGGCTTACCGTAACGGGGGTACTCACTTTTCGTAAGTACGCACCCCATGGTAAGTGTCCCGTCATGAAGGCACGCAAGGGCAGTCCATTGCTGGAGAAGGTGAAGCAGCGCGGGGACCTGTACGCGCCCATGTGTCCCTCGCGCGGCGTCCTGGAGCACGTCACCAGCCAGTGGGGCGTGCTGGTGCTCGTCGCGCTCAAGGAAGAAGGCACCCACCGCTTCAGCGAGCTGCGCCGCAAGGTGGGCGGGGTCAGCGAGAAGATGCTCGCCCAGACGCTCCAGGCCCTGGAGCAGGACGGCTTCGTGCACCGCGAGGCCCACCCCGTGATTCCCCCGCACGTGGACTACAGCCTCACGCCCCTGGGTGAAGAGGTCGCCGTCCACGTGGAGGCGCTCACCACCTGGATTGAAGACAACGTGGCCCGGGTGATGGCCGCCCGGAACAAGGCCTCGCCCCGCAAGAAGGCCTCCTGAGCCGGCCTCCTGAGCCGGCCTCCTGAGCCGGCCTCCTGAGCCGCCCCGGGCGGGCCTGCCTGCCCGGGTGCCCTCCAGCGGGACGAACGGGAGCGAAGGAGACAGGCCCGCGTTAAGACTGCTCCCGTGCCCGCCGACACCCCGCTCCAGGTCCGCATTCTCGATGCCATCCGCGATGTCCCGGCCGCCCAATGGGATGCCCTGGTCGCCGGCGGCGCGCCCCCCTTCGTGCGCCACGCGTGGCTGTCCGCCATGGAGGAGAGCGGCAGCGCCACCGAGGACACCGGCTGGGCCCCGCACCACCTGACGCTGTGGCGCGGAAAGAAGCTGGTCGCCGCCGCGCCCGCCTACCTCAAGTTCCACAGCATGGGCGAGTACATCTACGACTTCGGCTGGGCCAACGCCGCCGCCCAGCTGGGCGTGGAGTACTACCCGAAGCTCCTCGTCGGCGGCCCCCTGTCCCCCGCCACCGTGCCGCGCTTCCTCACCGCCCCGGGAGAAGACGCCGCTGCCTTGCGCCGGGCCCTCCTGGAGGCCGCCGTCCAGACGGCCCAGGAGCAGGACTGCTCCGGCGTGCACGTGCTCTACCCCACGGACGAGGAGGCGGACTTCCTGGAGGAGGCCGGGCTCGCGCGCCGGATCACCCTCCAGTTCCATTGGAAGAACCCGGGCTACAAGAGCTACGACGACTACCTGGCCCGCTTCGACTCCAAGCGCCGCAACCAGCTCAAGCGCGAGCGCGGCGCCGCGGCCACCCAGGGCATCCAGCTGCGCACCGTGCGTGGGGCGGACCTGACGCCGGAGCACGCCCTGCGCGCGTACACCTTCTACACGTCCACCTGCGAGCGCCACTCCTGGGGCCAGGTGCAGCTCACCCCGGGCTTCTTCGAGCGCGTCTTCCGCGACCTGCCCGGCACCGTGGAGATGGTGGAGGCGGTGAAGGACGGGAAGGTCATCGCCGGGGCCTTCAACCTGGCCACGCCGGAGCGGCTGTACGGCCGCTACTGGGGCTGCACGGAGGAGCACCCCTTCCTGCACTTCAACGTCTGCCTGTATCACTCCGTGGACGACTGCATCCGCGCCGGCCGCAAGGTCTTCGAGCCCGGCGCCGGCGGCGAGCACAAGGTGTCCCGCGGCTTCGAGCCCACCGCCGTGCACAGCGCCCACCTGATTTTCGACAAACGCCTGGACAAGGCCGTGCGCGGCTTCCTGCGCATGGAGCGCCTGCGGCTGGCCCCGGCCGTGGAGGAGGCGGAGCGCATCTGCGGCCTCAAGCCGTGGGCCCCCGCCACAACAGCCCCCGGGTCCACCGGAACCTGAAAACCTGAACGTCTGTCCGCCAGCCCACCGGCCGGTGGCCGTCCGTGCTCGGTTCAAGTTGTGAAATCGGGGTGAACCTCTAGAGTCCGCCCCCATGAAAGTCCCGGAGACAGAGGAAGACTTCATCCAGTGGTACGAAGACTGCTGGGCGGACCGCGACGAGGTGGAGTACCCCAAGCTGTTCGGCGCCATCCGCGAGGAGGTGGACCTCCTTGAGGGCACCGGCGTGCTGGAGGGGTGGCTGGAGAGCGAGCTGGCCCAGGGTACGGAGATGGATCCGAACTGGCTGCCCATGGGCGTGCGCGTGGCGCCTCCCAGCCCGGAGCACCCGTATTGGACCTACGTCACCAGCGGCCTGTCCAACCCCTTCACGGTGGCCCCCGGCGAGGAGCTGGCGGACGACGCCCGCAGCGGCCTGGGCTACGAGATGGTCATCCACACGCCCGAGGAGGAGCGCTGGCCCATCCTGCGCCTCCTGGACATGATGGCCTACAACCTCGTGTGCGCGCGGCTGTTCGCCATGGGGCACCGCTACCCGGTGGACGGCACGCTCACCGGCAGTGAGACGAAGCTCTCGGGCTTCGTCTTCGTGAAGGACGCCAACCGCCCCAGCCACTTCACCCTGCCCAGCGGCCAGGTGGAGCTGCTCACGCTGGTGGGCGTGACGAAGAACGAGATGGCCTTCGCGCGCTCCAACGGCATGGACAGCCTGCTGAAGCGGCTGGCCGACCCCGCGAACCCCACCACCGCGTACATCACGCGGCCGGAGCGCGACGAGGTGAAGCTGTAGCCGCACCGCCTCTCGCCGCCGTGCGCTACCCGGTGCGCGGCGGCGAGGACTCCACCAGCGAGTGCAGCAGGCCCGGCTCGAAGGGCTTCTCGATGCGCGGCAGCGGCACGGCCTGCAGGAAGGCGCGGGCGCGCTCCGTGAAGCTGCCCCCCGTCATGAACACGAAGCGCGACAGCAGCTCCGGCCTGCGCCGGGACAGCTCCGCGTGCACGTCCATGCCGGTGAGGTCCGCCATCATCAGGTCGCAGAAGACGCGGTCGAAGGCGTCGTCCTGCTCCAGCAGCGTCAGCGCCTCCCGGCCGCTGTGCGCCACCACCACGTCATGCTGCCGGCCCAGGATGCGCCGGAGCACCGAGGTGAGCTGAGGCTCGTCGTCCACCACCAGCACGCGCTTGCGCAAGGCCCCCTCCCGCGGCCGCACCACGGGGCCCGCCGGATGCTGAACGATGGGCTCCACGCAGGGCAGCCGCACCTGGAAGGTGCTGCCCAGGCCGGGGATGCTGGTGGCCGTCAGCTCGCCGTGCATGCTGCGGACAAGCCCCAGGCAGATGGACAGCCCCAGGCCGCTGCCCTCGCCCACGGGGCGCGTGGTGAAGAACGGCTCGAAGGCGCGCTGGAGCACCTCCGGCGTCATGCCCAGGCCGGTGTCGGACACCTCCACCAGCACCCACGCGCCCTCGCGGCGGGTGGTGACCGTCACGCGGTGGCGGTCGAAGGCGCCCACGGGGATGGCGTGCGCGGCGTTGATGAGCAGGTGCAGGAACACCTGCCCCAGGCGCGCCTCGTGCGCCAGCGCGGGCGGCACCTGGCCGAAGTGGCGCTCCACCTGGGCGCGGCTGCGCAGGTGGGTCATCGCCATGGAGATGCCGAACTCCAGCGCCGCGTGCACGTCCACCGGCCCCAGGCGCAGCTCGTCCGCGCGGGCGAAGGTCTGCAGGTCGCGCACGATGACGCGGATGCGCTCCGCCCCTTCTTTCGCCTCGCGCAGCGCGTCCAGCGCCTCACCCAGTGCGTCCTGGAGCCCAGGGAGCCCAGGAAGGAGCCCAGGAAGCGCGGGGTTGCGGGTCAGCGGCGTCAGCTGCTCCACCGCGAACTGGAGGTTGCCGCTGACGTAGGACAGGGGGTTGTTGATTTCGTGGCCCACGCCCGCGGCCAGCTGGCCCGCCATGGCCAGCTTCTCCGACTGCACCAGCCGCTCGCGCGCGGCCATGAGTTCGTGCGTGCGGCGCTGGGCCAGGGCCTCCGCCTCCAGGCGGCCGGTGTGCTCGCGGGCGAGCAGCGCGTCGCGCTCCGCCTGCACGCGCTTCTTGTCGGTGATGTCGCGCGCGTAGGTGGAGATGTTGCGGCCGCTGGACCAGGCGTGCACCTCGTGCCAGCGGTCGCGCCCGGTGCGCAGCTCGACCAGGCGGTAGCTCTCCTCGGCGGCCACCTCGCGCAGCGTGCGCTCGAAGGGGGTGCCGCACAATTCCGGGCACGCGTCCCACAGCACGCGGCGGAAGAGCTCTTCCTGAGAGCGGCCGGTGAGCGCGGCGGCGTTGTGGTTCACGTAGGTGAGGCGCCAGTCCGCGTCCAGGGTGAAGAAGGCGTCCGGCATGCTCTCCAGCACGTCGCGCACCCAGTCCAGCGTCTCTCGCAGCCCCTCCTCCACCCGCTGGGCGCTGGTGATGTCACGAAGGCGCAACAGCACCCCGTCGCGCAGCGGCACCGCGGTGCCCTGCAGCAGCACGGCCCCTTCGCTGAAGTGGTCCGCGTGCGGACGGCCGGACTCCACCACCTGGCGCAGCAGGTCCAGGCGCCCGGCGATGCCGTCCTTCGACGACACTTCACCCAGGCGCCGGCCGCGCAGGTACTCCGGGTCCCGGCCCAGCGCGCGCGACGCGGCGGGGTTCGCCCACAGCCACTCGAAGTCCAGGATGGCCCCCCCCGGCGAGCGCACGGCGCGGAGCACCATGCATGCCTCGGGGTGCTCCCGCTCGGCCTCCTCCAGCGCGGCCAGGAGCGCGTCCGGGAGCGGGAGGACCACGGTCGTCTCGGTCGCCGACATCCTGCTCCTCGCAGCCCCGGCACTGCGCACCCCCCGGGGAGCCCGCATGTCGCCACGAATCGCACGGCGGCTCAAGCCAGCCCAAGTCTTCGTATCTTTCTTAACCTTCTCGAATTACAGACACGTAAGAGTGAAAGCGGGAAGGATGGGAAAGACTCCCCTCCGGACCGGGACGTCGGCCACACTCCTGCCTGCCCATGCGCCCTACCTTCATCACGCACGTTTCCTTCGAAGCCCTGCACCTGTCCCTGACGGAGCCCTTCGCCATCGCCACCGGCGCGCAGCTGGCGGCGGAGAACGTGCTTGTCCGCGTGACGCTCGCGGACGGCACGGTGGGGTTGGGCGAAGCGGCGCCCTTCACGGCGGTCAGCGGAGAGACGCAAGCCAGCACGCTCGCCTCCCTGGAGCCGGTGCGCGAGCTGCTGGTGGGCCGCGACGCCCAGGAGTGGCGGCCGGCGTCGGAGGCGCTGGGGGACGCGCTCGCGCTGGCGCCCGCCGCGCGGTGTGGCGTGGAGATCGCGCTCCTGGACGCGCTCACGCGGCACCACCGCATCCCCATGTACGCCTTCTTCGGCGGGGCGGGGACGGCGCTGGACGTGGACATGACGGTCACCGCCGGAGACCTGGCGCACGCGGTGGCGTCCACGCGGGCCATCCTGGGGCGGGGCATCGACACGCTGAAGGTGAAGGTCGGCGCGCTGGACCCGGACGCGGACGCGGCGCGGCTGGTGGCCATCCACCAGGAGGCCCCGAAGGCGCGGCTCATCGCGGACGCGAACGGGGGCTACGACGTGGCGGAGGCGCTGGCGTTCCTCAAGGAGCTGGAGCGCGCGGAGGTGCCGCTGTCGCTGTTCGAGCAGCCGGTGGCGGACGTGGCGGGGCTCGCGGAGGTGACGCGCCGCTCGCGGGTGTCGGTGTGCGCGGATGAATCAGCGCGCTCGGTGAAGGACGTGCTGCGGCTCATCCGGGAGAACGCCTGCCACGGCATCAACATCAAGACGATGAAGTGCGGGATGGTGGACGCGGTGACCATGTGGAGCCTCGCTCGCGCCGCGGGGCTGGAGCTGATGGTGGGCGGCATGGTGGAGAGCGTGCTGGCGATGACCGCGTCCGCGCACCTGGCGGCGGGCCTGGGCGGCTTCACCTACGCGGACCTGGACACGCCGCTGTTCATCGCGGACCACCCGTTCCAGGGCGGCGGCCGGTACACGGGCGGGCGGCTGACGCTGGACCCGGACGCGCCGGGGCACGGCGTCACGCTGCGCTGACGGAGGTCAGCCCTTCACCTGGGAGGCGGCCACGTCCAGCGCCCTCTCCTTCCGCGGATCCGCGCCGCCCGCGTACGGCAGCGCGTCCGGGACCTCCACGTCCACGGGGACACCCACGCCCTCCAGCCGCTCGCCATCCACCGTCACGTCCATGACGGCGAGGTAGAGCAGGTCCCCGTTGGACAGCTTCTGTGGCCCGCCGGCCAGCACCGCGCCCGCGGTCCTTTCGCCCACGAGCGTCGCCAGCCGGTGGCGCTTCATGGCGAAGGCCACCAGCTCCTTGCCGCTGCGCGAGTTGCCGTTGACGAGCAGCACCACCGGCTTGCGCCAGGACAGCGCGGAGGGATGCGGCTTGCCGTCGCGGCCGGTGTTGACGAGGAGCGAGACCTGCGGGTTGAAGAGGTTGATGAAGGCCGGGCTGCAGCCGCCCCAGCCGTCGCGGAAGTCGATGACGAGCGCGTCCGCGTCCGCGAAGGTGTCCTGGAGCGCCTCCTCCAGGGCCTGCTGGTACGCCTCGCCCGCGCACGCGTAGACGTGCTGGTAGGCGACGCGGCGGCCCTGGCGTTCCACGACCTGGCTGCTGGCCTTCTGGACCGCGAGCCATTCCTTGCGCGGGTTCATGCGGCGGGGCGTGACGGTGAGGGTCAGGGGTGCGGCGCCCTTCACGCGCTCCACGGTGAGGCGCGTGGCCCGGCCCGCGCGGTTCCTGAAGGCGTGCCAGGGATGGAAGGGCCTGCCCTCCACGGTGACGAGCCGGTCCCCGCGCAGGAGGCCCGCCTTCGCGCCGGGGCCGTCCGCGAAGACGTGGCGGACGAAGAAGCCGTCCGGGGTCTCCCGCACGTCCACGCCGATGCCGGTGGCCGTGATGTCCTCCTGCTTGAGGTAGGTCTGGAAGATGGAGGTCACCGCCGCGTGGGCGGGGCTCTCCTTCGGGTAGTAGGCCGTGTGGGAGGCCTTCAGCTCCGCGAGCGCCGCGTTCGTGCGCCGGGTGAAGTCCTCCAGGTCCTTCGCGCCGGCGGCGTAGCCCTGGTGCGCGTCGGCCCAGGCGGCGCCCTTCGCCGCGTCGACGAAGCGGGTGCGCACGAGGGTGACGATCTCCTCGCCGCGCTTGGCATAGGGGCTCGCCGCCTGAGCGCTGCCCGCGAGGAGCAGTACCGCCACCCACCACCGCGCTGTCCGGATCGTCATGGCGTGCCCCTCCCGGGCGGACTTCACGATTCTTCACAGGAGCGCGCCCCCGAGGGAAGCGACGGCGTTCTGGCGCCGCGCGGTGTGGCGAACGCGGCGGGCGCGGTTAGGGATGAGGGGCTCATGTTGGATGCGCCCTCGTCATCGCCCAGGCTCGCGCTCGTGTCGGAGGACCCCCTGGCCCGGGGTGCGCTCGCACGGGCGCTGAGCGACCAGGCGGAAGGTTGGACGGTGGTGGCGGCGGGCACGCAGGTGGAGCTGGAGTCGGCGCGGGGCGAGCCGCCGGACGTGGTGCTCTGGGACACGGGCCTGCGGCTGGAGGAGGGCGCGGCGCCGGACCTGGGCGCGCCGGTGCTGGCGCTGGTGGCGGACGAAGCGGCGGGAGAGCTGGCGCTGGGCGCGGGCGCGAGGGGCCTGCTGTTCCGCGACGTGGCACCGGGGATGCTGGGGGCCGCGCTGCACGCGGTGGCGCGAGGCCTCACGGTGTTCGAGCCGGGCCTGTCCCACGTGCGCGCCGCGCCGAGGAGCACGGCGCCGTCGGGAGCGCCAGGGCCGGACACGCTGACGCCGCGCGAGCGCGAGGTGCTGGGCCTGCTGGCGGAGGGCCTGTCGAACAAGGCCATCGCGGACCGGCTGGACATCAGCGAGCACACCGCGAAGTTCCACGTGAACGCGGTGCTGGCCAAGCTGGGCGTGCAGCGCCGCACGGAAGCCGTGGTGCGCGCGGCACGGCTGGGACTGGTGACGCTCTAGGTGCCGACGCGCAGCTCGCGCAGGTGCTCGACCACCCAGAGGTATACCGGTTCGACGTCCTTGAACCGGTTGTTGGAGATGGCCATCACCAGCGCTTCCGCTTCATCGATGGTCGCGTCCACCTCCAGGCCCATGCAGGCCAGGGCCTCGCACATGGCGAGCCAGGAGATGCGCTTGTTCCCATCCACGAAGACCTGCTTCGTCGCGATGTAGAAGAGCAGGTAGACGGCGAACAGCAGCCCCGGGACCGCTTCCGGTGGAGCGCCGTACTCCTCCGCGGTCCAGGCCGCGCCCAGGGTCGCGCCAGGGCCCAGCGCATCGCGGACGCCCAATCTTCCGCCGTGCGCGGCGATGCCCTTGGCCTGCAATTCCTGGAGCCGGGTCAGGCCACAAAACCGGTCATACGGCTGCGCGTCGTCGCTCACTGGGCCAGCCTCCGGAGCAGTTCACTCCATTTGCGCAGGGCGTGCGCGTCGCGTTCCCCGGCGGGAGGCACCGGAACGTCGGCACCCTTCTGACGGATCCAGATGAGCCGGGGACTGGGGCTCATGACGACCATCGCGGAGACCTCTCGTAAGCCAGAGGCCCGCGCCACCTGCTCCGCCGTGGCGGTCACGGCGAGGTCCCTGCCGTCCGGGAGCGCGATGCGGAGCTCCGGTGTGCTCGACACGATGACACCGTGAATCACTTCCAGATGAGGCAAAGCCACGGGTACCTCGCTGTTCAGGGTGTGACGAGGGCGCTCAGACTCTTCCATTCATCGTCCAGGGCGGCCTGAACCCAGTCGCGATGGAGTGACGGCAGGGGCCATGTGTCGACCTGGAGCGAAGTCGTGGCCTGGTGCACGGCCCGGACATGTTCGAGGTCCCGGGTCGCCTGGGCGAGCTTCGCCGCGTCCTCCATCAACTCCGCGCCCTGCCGCATCTGGCTGAGCCCCACCAGGCGATCAATCAACGCCGGGCCCGCTGCGATGCGCTCGCCCAGGGTGTACACGGCCTGGCCCAATCGGATCCGCTCTTCGTGGGAGAGGCGCTCCCTCGTCGCCTCCACCCGCTTCTTCAGGATCAACGTCACATCCAGGACCTGCGAAGCCGTGGCTGCCTGGAAGAGGCGGATGGCCGGCGGAGTGATGCCCGTGGATTCGAGGCGTTGTTTCGCGGCGTCCCCCGCCTGGCCCAGCGTCAGGCTCCGGTAACGCGGGAGGGCCGCGATCCGCTCCAGCGCCTGGAGGTCCGCTGACGTGAGCGGCGCGTCCTTCGCGGACTCCCCCAGCAGCAGGAGCAGCGGTCCTTCGGATTCGCTCGCTCCGGCGGCGATGGGCTCAAGCTTGCGCCGCAACGTCTCGCGAGCCTGACGCCTCACATCCGCGAGCGCGTCCTCACCGGAACGGGCCTGGAAGTACTCATAAGCAGCGAGCAGCAGGTTCGGGTCCTTCAGCTCGGACACATGGGCCGCGAGCCACTGCCGCTGCGCATCCGAAGCAGTGTCCGCCAGCATCGCGGTGAAGCGGATCTCCGGAGACTGGGTTCGCTCCCACACCGCCCCGACGAAGGACGTTTCTTCTGAACGAGGCGCCGGAAATGACGCCGACTCCTTGAGGTCCGGGCGTCCCGCGCGATTCCACGCCTGGATCAGCGCCTCCCGCCAGCCCGGTACCGGCGTCTGGCGGCGCGCTTCAACGAGCGCCGCGAGCACCGCGATCTCCGGCGCGTCGGGCCTCGTCGCCTGAAGGAGGGACACGGCCTGGTCGGCTTCGTCCAGCGCGCCCAGCTCCAGCAGCACGCAGGTCTGCACCTTCAGCGCGCCCGGATGCTGGGGAGAATCCTTCAGGACCTCGGCCAGCTCCTTGCGGGCCCGGGCCAGCTCCCCGGCCCAGGCATGGGTCGCGGCCTGCTCCACCTGTGCATCGGCGCGCTTCCGGAGGGCCTCGGGGCTCCGGCACGCCACGCCGGTCAGGAGCAGGCCCAGGGACAGCAGGTATCGGTATCCACGCGGGAGCATGCGAGCAGCCTACGCCTGCTCCCCGCCCTTACGCTCGCGCTGCTACACTCCCGCTCCTCCATGGCCAACCAGGATTGGGTCTCGCGCCTGCTCACCGGGCGTGCGTCGGCGGACAAGGGCCTCAGCGTCCACCTCTCCGAGCGCGACGGCGGCAGCCTCCACGACAAGATGCGGCAGGCGTATTGGTGGATCACCAACAACGCCGTCATCTGCCCCTACTACGACATCGAGTTCGGCGGCACCGCCGCGCTCAAGAACACCGCCGGAGACGAGGTCCACCTCCCCGAGGACATGAGCTACAGCTCCTTCGTCCTCATCCCGCTGCTCACCCTCTTCACCTGCCGCCGCGCCCTGCTCGTGGGCGGCCCGGGCCGCGGAAAAACCACGTCCGCCATCCTCATGGCCCTGCTCTCCGGCATGGGCCGCGAGGACGTCCACCGGGGCATCCAGCGCGGCCACCCGCAGCTGTCCATCGCGGACCTGCTCGGCGCGCCCCTGCCCTCCGACATGCTCAAGGCGGAGGACCTGTCCGCCGTGAAGGTCAGCTGGCGCAAGTGGATCACCCAGCGCGTCAAGATTGTCGACGAGTACAACCGCATCCCCACCAAGACCCAGTCCGCCCTGCTGTCGCTGCTGGGCGAGGGCTACGCGGAGATGATGGACCAGTACGTCTACACCGGCCGCTCGTCCTGGTTCCTCACCGCCAACGACGACCAGGGCGGCGGCACGTTCCAGGTCATCGAAGCGCTCAAGGACCGCCTGGACGTCGTCGTG
Organism: Corallococcus interemptor; assembly: GCF_003668875.1. GTDB lineage: Bacteria > Myxococcota > Myxococcia > Myxococcales > Myxococcaceae > Corallococcus > Corallococcus interemptor. The sequence goes on from NZ_RAWM01000006.1 coordinate 68,311, forward strand.
CGCGCCGTGCCCTTCAACTCCGGCTTCGTGGACACGCTGCTCCAGCGCATCGAGTCCGACAAGTCCCCGGAGGAGCTGCTGCCCAAGGACATCGTCTTCACGCCCGGCGAGCTGGAGAAGGCCTACAACGCCATCCTCGCCGTGGAGGTGCCCAGGGGCGTGCTGGAGCGCGTGGCCTTCTTCCTGGGCCAGCTGGACTTCTGCCGCATGGCGTCCCCGCGCTTCGAGTTCAAGCACAAGGACACGCTGAAGCTGGCCGGCCAGACCGTGTCCGCCGTGTGCAACGAACAGTGCCCGCTGGACAAGAAGGTGCACCTCTGCACGCAGACGGAGAACGGCACCAGCGTGCGCGCGTACCAGACCATCCTCCACTTCGCGAAGGCGCTCGCGTTCTTCCGGGGCCACCGCGTGACGGAACTGGAGGACTTCCGGCAGATCATCCCCTGGGTGCTGCACGAGAAGCTCACCCCCAACGCGCGCAGCCCCTTCTTCGAAGCCAAGGGCAACAAGCTGCTGCTCCAGGACCGCGTGGCGTGGATCCGCAACATGTTCGACATGGCCATGGCCCGCTACGGCACGCACGCGCCCGTGCGCCAGAAGGTCGCGGCCCTGCGCGCGGAGCTGGACCTGGGCCTGTCCGGCGTGGACCTGCGCACCACGGAGAAGCGCCTGTCCGCCGTGACCGTGCTGATGAATGAACTGATGACCCGCCAGGAGCTGTCCGGTCCGGTGTACGAGGACCTCATCCACTTGAAGTCCCTCTACAGCCGCTACCGCAACTACGCGACGTGGCTGAAGGAGAACCCGGGCGGTCAGGGGCAACAGCCATGAGCGAATTCGTCGACGACCTGGAGAAGGAGGCCCGCGGCCGGTTCGTGCGCTGGGACCGCGCGCTGTGGGACGAGTTCCTCAAGGGCCACGGGGTCCGCATGGGCCGGGCGCTCACGCGCGGTGACGCCGCGGCGGGAGAGGCGATCCTGCGCGACTACCTGCGGCTGGGCGCCGAGGGCATCGGCCTGGGCTACCTGTATCCGGTGTCCGCTGGCAGGGAGAACTTCTTCACGCTCGCGTGGACGGACCTGCTGCCGCGCCTGCTGCCGGACCTGCGCCGGGAGGAGCAGGCCCCGGCGCTCGCGCGCATGTGGAACCTGGGCGAGAACCTGGAGTCCGCGCCCCCCTGGGTGCAGCGGCTGTTCTGCCGCCTGGGCTCGAGCCTGTCCTCGCTGGAGGACCTGGAGGGCCACCTGCACACCATCGCCAACGAGGCCATGGAGCCGCCCACCCAGCCGCTGGGCGACACGTCCACCGCGCACTGGGTGGACCTGTCCCAGGAGGACGCGCGCTTCATGCCCGGGGAGATGCACTTCCTGGCGCCCGCCGTCATCTGCGTGCACGACCGGCACCGCGCCACCGCCGCCGGCGGACGCGACGCGGCCACCCAGGGCGTGTGGCTGGCGAAGAAGCCCATCCTGCTGGGGCCCATGGGCTGCAACGAGCGGCTGGCGCCCTCCACGGAAAAGCCCCCCAAGGCGCTCACCTCGCTGGCGCAGCGCGACCCGCGCGCGGGGGACTGGTACAGCACCCAGCACAACACATGGCGCGCGGTGGCCACGATGCACACGTCCCAGTGGCTGGCGGTCATCCTCCCGGCATGAGCGCGGGCGCGGCCTTCACCCCGGAGGAGGTGGAGCGGTGCTGGCGCGACGCGCTGGCGCTGTGGGACGTGCACGTGCAACTGAGCCCGCCCGAACCGCACCAGCCCTTCCGGCCCGGAGAGGCCACGCCGGATGAACCGCTCGCGTACATCGACCTGGTGCGCCGGCAGGTGTTCGTCCACTTCGACCTGCTGACCCGCATGGGCGCGCGCGGCAGCCTCACCGCCGTGCTGGCCCACGAGATTGGCCACCACGTGCGCTTCCCGCACACGCTGGGCTGGGACGCGGAGCTGCGCGTGCTGGAGCAGCGCCTCATCCCTGGCCTGCGCCAGTCGCTCACCAACCTCTTCTTCGACCTCCAGGTGAACGAGTTCGTGGGGCGCACCCACGCCGAAGCCCTGTGCCAGGTGTACCAGGGCTTCCTGCGCACGCCCGACGGGCGCAAGCGGAACAAGAAGAAGGACGCGGACACGGCGGGCCCGTCACCGCTGTTCTGCTTCTACCTGGCCATCTACGAAGAGCTGTGGCGCCGCGAGCCCGGACACCTGGTGCCCAAGGCCCTGCTGCCGAAGCTGGAGGAGGCCTACCCGGGCTTCCGCGCGCAGGCGCGCATGTTCGTGCAGACGTTCTACGCGCTGCACGACGGACGGCTGCAATTCCTCTACTTCTGCGCCGCGTTCATCCGCTTCATCGACCTGCCCTCCGAAGTGGGCTTCCGCATCCCGCTGGCCGGCGACCTGGGCGTCCCGGACGAGGCGGACCTGGACGCGGCGGTGCAGTCCGGCGGCCGGTGGGAGGACGCGCTGAACGAGGCCCGCGCGAACGGGTGGCTGGACGACTCGCACGACACGAAGGAGCCGGAGCCGCTGGAGGCCATCCGCCGCGCGACGGCGCACCTGCCCGGCAACGACGGCGGCAGGCTGCGGCGGGCGCTGGTGGGCCGGTACTACCGGCGGCTGGTGGACCGGTACATCCTCAAGCTGCCCGCGTCGCCATCCAGGCCGGAGCCCTACCTGCGCACGATTCCGGAGGCGTGGGAGTACGGCGACGACCCGACCACCATCGACTGGACGCTCACGGTGATGGCACAGGGGCACCTGGCCGCCGTGAACCCGCTGCGCCGCGAGCTGGAGGCGGACCTGCCGCCGCCGTCGGACCTGGGCGTGCCCGCGCTGGAAATCTACCTGGACACCAGCGGCTCCATGCCCAACCCGCAGCAGGACCTCAACGCGATGACGCTGGCCGCGCAGGTGCTGTCCGCCTCCGCGCTGCGCAAGGGCGCCACGGTGCGCGGCATCATCTACTCGGCGGACAACCCCGTCGTGTCCCCGTGGATGTACGACGAGGAGACCGCGCGCGACTTCTTCCTGCACTACATCGGCGGGGGGACTTATTTCCCGGTGGAGCTGATGGACGCGCTGTCCCAGGAGCGGCCGGACGCGCTGCGCGTCGTCATCTCCGACAGCGACTTCCTCCACAACATGCGGCAGGAGGGCGCGCTGCCGCGCTTTGTCCGAGGGATGAACCGGTCGCGCCGGGTGGTGGCCTTCCTCGCGCTGCCGGATGACGGCCCCGCGCGGCAGGTGCTGGCGCCGGTGCTGGGCAGCCCGCGCTTCCGGCTGGCGACCGTGCAATGGATGTCTGACTTTGGCCGTGCCGCCGCGGCACTGGCCGATGCCCTGTTGGAGAAATGATGGCGGTCTCGATTCCCCACCTCCGTGAGCAGCTGGCGGCCATGCCCATCCTGTCGCCGTATCCGCACGACCTGGCGGTGGCCATCGTCTGCGACACCTTCCGCATGGCCAGCCAGCGGCCCCCGTCCCAGCCCGAATGGGCGAAGCTGGAGCAGCGCGTGAAGAACCCACTGTTCCACGAACAGGTGGGCATGCTCGCGCACGTGCTGCTGGTGTCCGACCTGCGCAAGAAGACGGTGCTCCACCTCACCCCGGACCGCACCCCGCAGGCGCGCCTGCAGCAGTTCTTCGAGGAGGTGCACCCGCTCACCGCGGAGATGATCCGCTCCAACGTCTTCCGCCAGGAGGAGTTCCTGCGCAAGTGGGTGGCGGCCATGGGCGCGGACATCGAAGGCGAGACGGAGGCCGAGTCCAAGCACCGCCTCAAGGAGCTGGACTACAGGCAGGCCGTGACGGACCTGCGCAAGGTGGAGAATGCGCGCAAGAAGGAGGCGGACCGGCGCAAGGAGCTGCTCCAGGAGGCCCAGCGCAAGGAAGCCGAGGCACGGGGCTGGCGCGAGTGACGCTCGGGGTCGCGCCCAGGGCCCGCATCCGCCGCGACAGCCACACGCAGCGCCCGCACCTGCCGTGGGCGCTGGACGTGGCGGCGGGCCTCCAGCGCGGCTCGTCCATGGTGGACGAAGCCGCCGCCCGCGCGGAGCTGGAAGCGCGCCTGCCGGCGTTGCGCGAAGCGCTGTGGGGTTCGCCCTACTACGTGCGCGTGCTGCGCGAGTCGGGCCTGCACCCGAACGACCTGCGGCGCCTGGAGGACCTGCGGCACTTCCCCGCGCTGGACCGCGGCACGCTCGCGCGCCACTGGGAGGACGTGCCCACGCTGCCCGCCACGTCCGACGAGTGCGTGGTGGTGAAGAGCTCCGGCACCACCGGCGACCCGGTGAACGTGCTGCGCGACCGGCGCGACTGCCTGCTCATGTGGGCCGTGCTGCGCTTCTTCACGGAGCGCACCGGCACCGTGCCCCCGCCGCGTCCGCGCGTGGTGCTGCTGGACGCGCTGCCGGGCGGGCTGGAGTACTCCGTGCGCCTGCCGCTGTTCCACGACGGCGCCCTGCACCGCGTCTCCGTGCTGCGCGATGACGCGGTGGCGCGCCTGACGCGGGTGAAGGCCTCGGTCGTCTTCTCCGACCCGGAGGGGCTGCGCTGGCTGCTGGCGCACCCGGAGGTGCCCTCCCCCCGGCTGGTGCTCACCTCCGCGCAGCACCTGCCGCACGCGCTGCGAGATGCGTGGCGGCAGGAGCGCGGCGCGCCGGTGCTCAACTACTACGCCGCCACGGAGACGGGGCCGCTCGCGTGGGAGTGCCTTGAGGACGCGAACCAGGGCCGCTTCCACGTGCTCACGCCGGACGTCTGGCTGGAGCCGGACGGGGATGAGGTCGTGGTGACGCGGCTGCGCCCCAGCGTGCTGCCGCTGTTGCGCTACCGGCCCGGCGACACCGGCACCGTGCGGCGCGACGCGTGCGCCTGCGGCTTCCACGGCTGGACGCTGACGGGCTTTGGCGGACGCGGGGCCTGCGCATTCCACACGCCCTCCGGCCGCGCGGTGGACGCCTGGTCGCTGGCGTGGGTGTTCAAGCACCACCCGCTGCGCGCGTTCCGGCTGACGCAGGTGGCGCGTGAGCACTTCACGCTGGAGCTTTCGGGCGCGCCCCCGGACAGCGTGGCGGCGCTGTGCGGACGGCTCACCGCGGCGCTGCGCAACCTGGGATGGAGCGCGCCGGAGGTGCAGGTACTGGGGGCGGAAGGGCTGGCGCCGGCCGCCAAGCCGCTCCCCTTCCGTTGCGAGCTGCCGCCTGCGGGATGAGCCGGGCCTTCCCCCGGCCGTTTGCCCTGGATTCCCACGCCTCGCGTGAGGATTGTCCCAGGGACTCGCACCCGCACGGAGGACACATGGAGACTCGGAAGCTGGGCAGGCAGGGCCTCACCGTTTCGGCGCTGGGCCTGGGCTGCATGGGCATGTCGGACTTCTACGCGGGCCGTGACGACGCGGAGTCGGAGGCCACGCTGCTCCACGCGCTGGAGCGGGGCATCACCTTCTTCGACACGGCGGACGCCTACGGCCCCGGCCGCAACGAGGAGCTGGTGGGCCGCGTGCTGGGTCCCCACCGCCAGCGCATCGTGCTGGCCACGAAGTTCGGCCTCGTGCGCGACCCGGCGAATCCCCAGTCGCGCGGCGTCAACGGCCGGCCGGACTACGTGAAGCAGGCGTGCGACGCGAGCCTCAAGCGCCTGGGAATGGACGTCATCGACCTCTACTACCTGCACCGCGTGGATCCGAAGACGCCCATCGAGGACACCGTGGGCGCGATGGGGGAGCTGGTGAAGGCCGGCAAGGTGCGCTTCCTGGGGCTGTCGGAGGTGAACTCGGAGACGCTGCGCCGCGCGTGCGCCGTGCACCCCATCACCGCGCTCCAGTCGGAGTACTCGCTGTGGAGCCGCGACCCGGAGGACGGCGTCCTCCAGACGTGCCGTGAGCTGGGCGTGGGCTTCGTCCCCTACAGCCCGCTGGGCCGGGGCTTCCTCACCGGCCAGTTCAAGCGCTTCGAGGACCTGCCGGAGGACGACTACCGCCGCCACTCGCCGCGCTTCCAGGGGGAGAACTTCCAGCGCAACCTGAAGCTGGTGGAGCACATCGACCGGCTCGCGCGGCAGAAGCAGTGCACCCCCGCGCAGCTCGCGCTCGCCTGGGTGCTGTCGCGCGGGCAGGACGTGGTGCCCATCCCCGGCACCAAGCGCCGCAAGTACCTGGATGACAACCTGGGCGCCGTGGACGTGAAGCTCACGGAGAAGGACCTGGCGGACATCGAAGCCATCGCGCCGCCGGGCGTGGCCTCGGGCGAGCGCTACCCCACCGCCATGCAGGGCTTCCTCCAGACGGACACCCGGAAGGAGGCACGCTGACGTCCGGGCCCCTGGCCCGTCCGCCCTGCGCTTCGCATGACCGCGCCCGCTCCGTCCCTGCCGCCGCACCCGCCGGCGCCCTCCTCCTCGCCGCCTCCGCGCACACCGGAGTCCCTTCCGAAGGAGGAGGGCTCCACGCTGCTGAGCTACGCGCTGGCGGTGACGGCGGTCGTGGTGGCGCTCCTGGCCCAGCGGCTCTTGTGGCCCTACATGGCCAGCGGGCCGTTCCTGGCCTTCTTCGCCGCCGTGGCGTTCGCGGGCTGGCGGGGAGGCTGGGGGCCGGGGCTGGTGGCGACGGCCCTGTCGCTGTTGATGGTGGACTACTTCTTCCTGTCCCCGCTGGGGAACTGGATGATCCACCCGGGCAACGTCATCGCGCTGGCCTTCTTCCTGGCGCTCTCGCTGTTCGTGACGCTGCTCAACGTGCGCCTGCGCCGGGCCAACGCGGACCGCGCGGACCTGCTGGAGCGCGAGCGCGCCTCCCGCGCCGCCGCCGAGTACGAGCGCATGCGGCTGCACGAGCTGTTCACGCACGCGCCCGCGCACCTGGTCATCTTCCGCGGGCCCCAGCACGTCTTCGAGCTGTCCAACCCCCTCAACGCCACGCTGCTGAACAACCCGCCACAACTGCTGGGCCTGCCCGTGCGCGAGGTGGGGCCAAGGCGGGAGGCCGAGCGCGTGGCCCGCATCCTCGACCGCGTCTATGCGACGGGGGAGCCCTTCGTGGGGCGGGAGGTGTCCCTCAAGCTGCCGCAGCCGGATGGCTCCGTGCGCGAGTCCATCTTCGACGTCACGTACACGCCCACGCACGACACGCACGGGAACGTGGACGGCATCGCGGGCTTCGGCTTCGACGTGACGGACCTGGTGCGCGCGCGCGCCCGGGCGGAGCGGCTGGCGCGCGAGCTGTCGCACAACGAAGAGCACCTGCGGCTGCTGGCGGGGGCCAGCTCCTTCCTGGCCACGTCGCTGGACTACAAGGCCACGCTGCGCAACGTGGTGCGCCTGGCGGTCCCCACGCTGGCGGACTGGTGCCTCATCGACAGCGCGCTGGAGGACGGCACCTTCCAGCGCATGGAGGTGGAGCACGCGGCCACGGAGCCGGAAGCGTTCGCGGAGCCGCTGCGGTCCCGCACGACGTACGAGTCGGGCCTCCCCAAGCTGGCCGGCGCGGCCCCGCTGTTCCACGGCCAGCCCTTCTTCATCGAGGACTTCAACGACGAGCTCCTTCCCCAGATAACGAGCGACCCGGAGCGCATCGCGCTGCTCAAGGAGCTGCGCGTCCGCTCGCTGGTGGTGGTGCCGCTGGTGGTCGGGGAGCGTTCGCTGGGGCTGCTCAGCTTCGTCACCACGCACCGCTCCGGGCGGGTCTACACGCGCGCGGACCTGCCCTTCCTCCAGGAGCTGGCCAACCGCGCCGCGCTCTCCCTGGAGAACGCGCGGCTGTACCGCGAGGCGCGAGAGGCGGTGCGCCTGCGCGACGAGTTCCTGTCCATCGCGAGCCACGAGCTGAAGACGCCGCTCACGCCGCTCAACCTCAAGCTCCAGGCGCTGCGGCGCGAGCTGGACCGCAACCCGGGCCCGGTGCCGCGCGAGCTGGTGGAGCGCTACCTGGACGTGGGCTCGCGGCAGATGAAGAAGCTGGCGGAGCTGGTGAACGACCTGCTGGACGTGTCGCGCATCGCCGCGGGCCGGCTGTCGCTGGAGTGCGTGTCCATGGACCTGGTGGAGCTGGTGCGCGACGTGGTGGCCGCCTACGAGGGCCCCGCCGCGCGCTCCGGCTCCGTGCTCCAGCTGGAGGGCACGGACGCCGTGATGATGGGCACGTGGGACCGGGCGCGCCTGGAGCAGGTGGTGGTGAACCTGGTGGACAACGCCATCAAGTACGGCCAGGGGCGCCCCATCCACGTCCGGCTGGAGACGCGCGACGGGAAGGCGGCGCTGACGGTGCGGGACCAGGGCATCGGCATCTCAGAAGAGTCCCTGCCGCGCCTCTTCGGCCGCTTCGAGCGCGCGGTGAGTGACCGGCACTACGGCGGCCTGGGCCTGGGGCTCTACATCACCCGCACGCTGGTGGAGGCCATGGGCGGCACGGTGCGCGTGGAGAGCCGCCTGGGCCAGGGCTCCATCTTCACCGTGGAGCTGCCCCTGCAAGCACCACGCTGATCAGGAAGCGGCGCGGGCGCGAGGCAGCTGCGCGTGGGGTTCCCAGGGACCGCTGGAGCCCAGGCAGTGGCGGCAGGTGGCCAGCGGCACGTCGCGTTCCAGATAGGTCAGCAGGCGCGTGAGGAGGTCCGGGTCGTCGAGCGGAACACCGTCGTCCCTGGCGAGCGCGGGCAGGTGCGGGTGCTGGGCGGCGAGGACGGTGGCGACGTGGGGCGGCCGGGTGCAGGTGTAGAAGCGGCCCTGGTGGACCAGGTGGCAGCGCTGCTTGAGCCAGCACTTCGCGAAGACGTCCTGGACCTCCGCGTCGGACGCGAGGGGCGCGTCCGGGGTGATGCGCTGGAAGCGGTCGATGGCCTTCACCGTGAGGTGGACACCGTGCTGGTCGCAGCGCTCGGTGATGCGGGCGATGGAGCGTTCAGGCAGGGGCGCGGACGTGTAGAACGACAGCGTCATCCGGTCGAGCCGTTCGTACACGGCGTCGGGGGCGCTCTGGGCGAGGAAGCCGTTGGTGGTGACGGACACCTGGTCGGTGATGCCGGACGCGCGCACCCCGTCCAGCACGGCGGGCAGGTCCGGGTGGAGGAAGGGCTCACCGCCGGTGAGCTTGAAGACGTTGGGCTTGAGCACACGCGACAGCCGGCGAAGGTCCTCGGCCAGCGCCTGGGGCGACACGGCCCACGCGGGCAGGTGCGGCGACAGGGGGCAGCACTGCGCGCAGCGCAGGTTGCAGTGCGTGGTGACGTGCGTCTCCAGGGACCAGGTGAGGACGCGGCTGTCGTGAAGCTCGTAGCGCACGGCGCGGGAGTCTAACCCTGATTGTCCTCAACTCACGGTGAGGACGAGTTGGTCCATCGCACGGGTCATCGCCACGTAGAGCAAGCGAGCTTCTTTCTTGGCATCGGGATGCTCGGCGGCTGGGCGCTTGAGGCGGGGAATGGCGACGACCGGGAACTCCAGCCCCTTGCTGGAGTGGAACGTCAGCACCTTCACGCTCGCCTCGGAGGACTTGAAGGCGGATTGGCCGGAGCCTTTGCCCACCCATTGCAGAGGAATGCCCATCCGGGTCAGCTGCTGGACGGCACGCTGCCCCATGTCCGCACTGCGATAGAGCAGCGCCATCTCATTCCAGGCGTGGCCTTCCGCGTGGAGTTGCTGGAAGCGGCCCGCGATGTAGCGCAGCTCTTCATACAGATTGGGCAATGCGACGATCTTCGGGACCGGTCCACGGCGACCCGCGGATTGGGGCTGGACCAGTGGGACACCATCCTCGTCCGCGTCGCTGGGCGTCAGCACCTCACGCGCGAAGTCGGCGGCGAACTGGAGGATGTCCGCGGTGTTGCGGTAGTTGAGTCGCAGGATGGTGGTACGTCCCTGCGCCTGGATGCCCACGCTCCGGAAGCTGAAGCGCTTGTGCGGGTAGATGGTCTGGGCGTCGTCGTAGAGCAGCAGGAGTGAGTTCGTGCTCGGATCCACCATCTGCGAGATGAGCTTGAACCACTCGGGCTGGAAGTCGTGTCCTTCGTCGATGAGCACGGCCCCGTATTGCGCCCGGGGAATGAGGCCGCGATCCACGGCGGCGATGACGCGCTGAACGAGCTGCTCGGAGAACTCATCGGACGACAGGCCCTGGGGTGGAAGTCCCGCATGGAAATGGCGGAGCTGGGCGTAGCACCAGGCATGAAAGGTCTGGATGACCACGTGCCCTGAAAGGCCCTGGGCCCGCAGCATCTGCTCCAGCCAGCCATAGAGCGGCTTCCCGAAACAGAGGACGAGAATCGGGCGGCGGAGCGTCCGGGCCAGTTGAAGACAGCGGTAGCCCAGGATCATCGTCTTGCCGGAGCCCGCGACCCCGTGGATGACACGGTGTCCCTCTCCCAGACTGCGAGCCAGCTGCTCCTGCTGGAGGTCCATGATGCGGATGAGGTCCGGGACCGAAAGCTCCAGTTCCGCCTGGACTGGCGCGGAACGGGCGAGCGGGCCACTGCCAACCCGCAGTTCAGGGAAGACGTGCCAGCGGATCCGGTCCAACTGCGGCAAGGAGATGGGTTGCGCAGGTGACCACGGGAACATGTCCCAGAGCCGCTTCTGGAACTGTTCGGGCTCAGCGTCCTCCGCCATCTCATCCCGGCAGATGACGCGAGAGGCAGGCAGCACATTCCCCAGGTGTCCCTCGTCGAACTGCTTCCGGGTGATGTTCGAGAGCACGACCCCGTGGCTCCAGGGCAGGACCAGGCGCCCCCGATATGGGCCCTCCGGACATACGAGCATCGGGTCACGCTGGAGCAGCGTCGCGATCTCCTGGGCGTAGAGACGAGACTGCTCGAAGGGATTGGCCACCTCCTTGAGACCCGTCGGCGTCATCAGGACCGCGCGCGTCTTGTCGATGTTCTGGAGGGTGTCGCGCTTCCAGTCCTTCACCTCGAGCACCAGCAGGCCCCGGCGCGGATGCAGGATGATGAAGTCCGGATGGTGCCCCGTTCCCCCGATGGGGACGTCGTACCAGAGCAGGTAGTCGTCCTCGAGCTTCTCCTCCAACCGGCGAGCAAACCGCTTCTCGCCGGCCTGCATCCGGCCGAGGCACTGGTTCAGGGAGGGAATCAGCGTCGCCATGCGGGAAGTCTGCCTCCAGGCTCCAAGGTGGACAACTCCACCTCGGCGCACCTGGACTCAGGGTTCCCATCCCTCCGTCCTCCGGGGTCCTGGTAGGGTGGCCCGGCCCATGACGAAACTGAGACGACTCAAGATTGATGAATTCCGGCACGTCGCCCCGGGCACGGAGCTTCACTTCCGTGATTCCCTCAATCTCCTCCTGGGCAAGAACGGCAGCGGAAAGACGACGCTGCTGAACCTCATCGTCATGGCGTTGCGCGGGGACTTCACTGCGCTTCTTGATGAGCCATTCCAGCTCGAATACGAACTGGAGGCAGGCCAGGATCAGATTGAAGTCCACCTGCGTAACACCCTCCAGCTTTCTCCGCTGGATTTGCCTCCGCTGAGCGGGCAAGGCCCTATCTGGGGAGACCCGGCGCTCACTCGAGCTTCATCGGATGTGCGCCCCTCCGTGTCTGGCGAAATCACCCTCTCAGGCCCATCCCTTTAAACATCTTGCTCGACGTAGTCGACGGTGCCGGCAGCGAGGACGCGTGATGTCGCGACCTGTCGGCGCACCTCGCTTCCTGGCGCGTAGCCCTTCTGCTTCCTTGGCTTCGGCCCGCGAGGGTGCTTGAAGAGCATCGCCGGGTCGACGTGCTTTGCCATTGTCACGAGCGTCCGGGCCAGCTGCACCGATGTCTTGCTTTCGTATGGCAGCCAGACTGCCTCCGGAAGGGCGGCCTTCATTCCGCCGTAGTACTCGCGCAACTCGGCCGCGATGTAGAAAGAGGAGATGGGCTTTTCCTTGCACACCGGATGCGCGGTCCGCACCGCCGCCTGCAATAGGGCCAACACGTCGTAGGCCACCAGTGCGACGCAGAATCCAAGCAGGGCGCCCCGAGGCGAGCCAAGGCTTTGCACCTCGCTCTCAAGGACAGACTCCAGGCGACCAAAAAGACATTCAATCCGCCAGCGCGTGCGGTACAGCCGTGCGAGCGTTGTGGCCCCCTTGCGGTCCGCCGGGACATTCGTCAGCAGCCGGATGACGGCTTCGCCGTCCTCAGTGGGCGTGTCGAGTTCAATCTCGATGCGCCGCAGTCGCAGCATGCCACCTGCTCCGTCTGGAATGGACACCGCCTGCTCGAAGACCGTCCCCGTTTCGATGCGCCCCACCTTCCGCCGCGGGCGCTCCTCGGTCGGTGAGGGATTGCGAGCATGCTCCCGCACGAGCAGGAAGGCGTCGTGCGCGGCGAAGGCCTGGAGAATCGAGCGCGTGCTGAATCCCCGGTCCGCCACCCAGAGGTGGCCTGGCTCGACGTGCGGCAGCAAGTGCTTCAGCAGCGAGCGCTCATGGTCATGCGCGTCCTCCCAGGGCAGCACGTCGGCCACCAGGTCCAGGTCCGGGTCATAAAGCACGAGGGATTGGCCTGGCATCGCAGCGCCCCGGAAGCCACGCAACGCAGAAAGGCGCTTGTCACTGGCTGGCAAGTCGTTGCCGTCCACGATGCGGACGGCCATCCCTTCGCACACCGCATCCCCCTGCTCCATTGCACAGCGCACCGGAGCCAACCTGGCGTACGCGCCACGCACCAGCGCCCGGAGGACCGCCGGCTCGGTCCGGTTCACCTTCTTGTAGAGCGCCTGCACCGAGACAGGCAGGCGATGCCGCTGCGCCGCCGCATGCAGCGAGGGGCGCAGGCCCAGCACCACCAAACTCATGCGGTCGACAACGTCGGAGAAGAGCAACTCGCGCTCATACTGTCGCCCCCGGTGCTCCTGGAACGCCGCATCTACCCACGCCGCGTCACAGGCTCGCTCAAGCACCACCCGGGCCATGACGGTGAGTGGACTCTCGGCAACGAAGCGCTTCACGATGGCATCGAACATGACGGTAGACCCCCAGTCCAAGAGTGGCCAAGGGGCCACCGTCCGCCCAGGGGACAGGGCGTGCCGATGGAGCAGCCCCTTGCAGCGCACACCTGCTCGCCAGCCAGCACGCCTCCACGCAGAGAACTGGTGCCGAAGATGTTTAAAGGGGTGCCTCTCAGGCCCCGAATTCACGCCACCCATCACCGCCAGCTTCAGAATAGAGCAAGTGCTCATCCGCACGCCTGAAAAAGTCCTCAAGGAAATCCCGGACTATTTCACCATCCCAAACGACACAGCGAGTCTTATAGACATCGTCTCGCACATTCAGACTGCAGACCTTAACGAGTTCTACGGACCTACAGCAACGCGGCTGCTGTCAATCTTCAGGGCCAACCATTCCGTCAATCGACTGGACGAATCGCTTGAACTCCTAACGGGAGCCACCTCCAACCCGCGCCTTTTTTCGGCGCGCAATATTCCGCCACTTGGGGAGCGCAAGGGAGGGCTTCTATTCTTTGGTAACAGTCCTGTTCCCATCCTCAAAGAAGCCCAGCTTCAGCTCCGCCGGTATCCGGATGCAGACGAGATCCGTCTCAGTACGGGAAATCACACCGCTGACTTCCTGAACAAGTTCATCCACCTCGTGGGGCTGGATGTCGCGAATGCCAAACTAGAACGAACAGCCCGCCGTCCCTTCGGATACGCAGAGGACATTGACTTCGGGAATATTCGCTTCGAGTTTTCCAGACCGGATAGAACCATCCTGTCCTATTCCCATCTCAGCTACGGGCAGAAACGGCTTCTGGCTTTCTACTACCAAATGGCTTTCAATCCATCTGTTGTTGTTGCCGACGAGCTTGTGAACGGCATGCATCACGAATGGATCGAGGCATGCCTGGAGGACTTGAATGGCCGGCAGGCCTTCCTGACCAGCCAGAACCCTCTGCTCCTGGATTACCTGTCATTTGACACAGCTGAAGAAGTCCAGTCCTGCTTTGTTCATTGTCGCAGCGAGGCGCAGGAAGATCGGACTCAGGTGACCTGGGAGAACATGTCCTCGGAGGAAGCCCAGGGCTTCTTCGATGCGTACCAGGTGGGCATCCAGCACGTCAGCGAAATCCTGCGTACTCGGGGGTTGTGGTGAGCCCGTCGCAGCCCGCCCTCTCTGTCCTTCTCTTGAGTGAAGACTCTGGGAGCGACGCTTTCGACACCCTTCAGCGGCTTGCGAAGGAGATCTTGAAGCAGGTCGATGCGTACACGCAGACGCAGCCTGCCCGCCTTTCCTTTGAACCTGTTCGAAGCGCGGAAGCGCTCAGAGCCCTTCATGCGAATGTGTGGAAGAGCGAAAAGGCTCGCGACCGTCGCCACCAGGTGGAGTTGGTCCGGACTCTGGCGACTCAACTCCTGCGTGATCATGGCTGGGCGTTTTTCCATTTCGATGGAGACCGTCCCTGGTCTGAACGTTCCTCGAGTGAGAATGTGGCGAAGTTCAGCCAACTCATCGAGGCAAAGGTCTACACGCTCATCGTCGAGCAGTTTTCGACCCGGGCAACACGCGCCGCCACACCCGTCGCGCAGCAGGAAGTCGAAGCCCAAGCGCGCCAGCGGATGAATCGCCTCAAGCGGATTGTCCCGTTCTACAGCATCGAAGCCTGGCTTTTCCAAAACACCCGTGTGGCCATCCGTCTTTGCGAGCGCCATTACGGTGGGCGAGACGCCGACCAGTTCCAACGCTGGGAGCAAGAGCGGCACACGCTCGATGAGGTCAGGAAGCCCAAGGAACAGGTCTGCCTGGGCGCGAAGCACAACAGCGCACTGGCCTCCGAGGCATTCCCTGCGCGCGATGTGCATGCCGCAGGATGCTCATTTGCATCGGTCGTGGACAAACTCTGCCAGGACGAAGAGCTGCGCAAGGCGCTCCAGCAGACCTACGACTTCCCAGTGACCTCGGTGTGACCACTCGCTGCGCCCCTGTGCCTCACAGAGCGCCTGCGCCTGCGCGAATGGTCACGTCCAGCTGTTCACGCCCGCACCGCCCTGGAGGTCCGTAGCCCCTCACGAAGTCCTGGAGGTACAGGTGCGCCACCATGGCGCCGCCGCCCGAGCAGTTCGAGTCCACGAAGCTCCGCGCCCTCGACGTCCTCCTCCGGGAGGGCTTCGACCGGACCAGCCTGGAGAAGGCCGTGGCGGAGCTCGCCGGGACGGAGCCGTGGATCATCCGCCCGGCGCCCTATGCGCCCACCGGCCGTGCGTTCGACCTGCTCCCGCCCGGCATCATCGAGCCCGCGCAGGCGTGGGAGCTGGCACGCCGGCTCCAGGCGGACCCGGGTGTGGAGGATGCGGATCCGGCGTTCGAGGCGGTCTACGCGGAACCGGGTCCAGCCGGGGACACGGCGCGGACGTTCAACGCGAATGACTGTGATTGGAGCCTGCGCTTCGTGAAGGCGGACGAGGCATGGCAGCTGCCCGGCGGCGCGAGCCAGGGCGAAGGCATCCTCATCGGCCATCCGGACAGCGGCTACCTGCCCCACCCCGAGTTGGGACCGAACTTCACGCCGAAGCTCGGCTGGGACTTCATCGACGACGACCCCACGACGGAGAACCCGGGCGGAGGCCACGGGCTGGGCACCGCGAGCGTCATGTCCAGCCCGTACAACGGCCCGAACGCGGATGGGACGCTGTTCGTGGATGGCATCGCGCCGAAGGCCGAGGTCATCCCGCTGCGCGTCGCGAAGCCCACGCTGTTCGTCCCCGCGCCCGTGCTGTTCAACGTGGGCGCCGACCGGCTGCGCGACGCCATCGGGTTCGCCATCCAGCGGGGCGTCCACGTCATCAGCATCAGCCTGGGGTGGCTGCCCAATGCCGGAATGCACCGGGCCATCCAGCAGGCGGTGCAGGCGAACATCATCGTCATCGCCGCCGCGGGCAACTACACGGGCCCCATCGTCGTCTGGCCGGGCGCCTACGCCGAAGTCGTCGCGATGGCCGCATGCAACGCGAGCGCCCAGCCCTGGGCCCACTCCGCCTATGGCAAGGCGGTGGACGCCACCGGCCCGGGCGAGAACGTCTGGACCGCGCAGCCCGTCGACAAGGTCGAGCAGAGCAGCGGCACTTCGTATGCGACGGCCATCGTCGCGGGAATCGCAGCACTCTGGCTGGCGCACCATGGCCGGGATTCGCTGCTCGCGCGATACCAGGGTGGGGCGACGCTCGCGCGGGTCTTCCGCCACGTGCTCCGCGCCACCTGTGACCCCTGGCCCCAGAGCCAGCTCGCGTGGGGCGCGGGCCTCGTCAACGCGAAGGCGTGCCTGGAGGCTCCGCTCCCGGACGTGACGGAGCTGGAGCCGGCGCTCCGTCAGACGTCTTCCGAAACCGTGGCCGCCACCTTCAGCGGACTCGATGAGGCCGACGTCCTGAAGGGCCTCGCGACCACGCTCGAGGTCGATGAACAGAAGGCCGCGCGGCTCGACGCGGAGTTCGGGCGCGAGCTGCGGTTCTGGGCGCTCACCGATGCCCCCTTCCGTCGCGCGATCCGCGAAGGGGCCGGAAAGACGCTCCGGGCTGCCCTGCCGCCCTTCTCACCGAGCCTGCTGGCCGCGCTCCGCTGAGCCTTCACAGAACGACAGCACCTGGGCGAACGGATATTCAGCCAGGACGCCGAAGAGCTTGTGCCCGCTGAGCTTCGCCTTGGAGAGCGCGGGGCTGCTCAGTCCACAGAGGAAGCGGGCCGCCTGACGCGGATGGCCCAGCGCCTCCGGGTGCTTCGTCACGAGCGACCGGAACGTGGCCGCGTCCAGCTGTTCGCGCAGCTCCGGCCGGGGATGCGGTGGCGGCAGCACGCGCGCCACGCCCGTGCGGCAGTACGTGCAGTGGCCGCACGGCGCTTCGCGGTGCTCACCGAAGTGGGCCACCAGCGCGTTGCTCTGACAACCGTCGTGCGTGACGAGCCGGAGCACGTCGCGCACCCGTGACACCTCCTGGGCCTCGCGCTTCTGGAAGCGCTCCTGCAACAGGGCCACGAGCGCCTTGGCGTCCTCGTGCTCGCGCAGCCGCGTGAAGCGCTGGCGCGGTTCGGCCACCTGCACCTCCGCGTAGCCCTGCTCCTGGAAGTAGTCGAGCGCCTTCACCACCCGTTCGCGCGGCTGATTCAACGCCTTCGCGACCTCGGTGACATCGAACGTGTACCAGGTGCGTCCCTTCTTCGCGTGCGCGAACAGCTCCTGCACGAAGCGCGCGCGCTCCCCCTGGAACCGGCCCACGAGCGCATCCACCGAACCCGCCGGCTGCACCTTGTAGCCCGCGTAGTACGGCGTGCCCTGGCGCAGCACGCCCTCCAATTCCAGGTACGTGAGCGCCGTGCGCAGCACCAGGGGCCGCAGGTCGTGGCGGTTGCCCAGCGCGTACAGGTCCAGGTGCAGCTCCGGCCCCGAGCCCAACAGCTCCTTCACCAGCGCCGTCAGCGCCTCCGGCAGCGGCGTGTCCCCCAGCGCGAAGTTCTCCAGCGTGGGCACGTCATCCGGGCACGCGAGCAGCTCCACCACGGAGGGCTTGCCGTCACGGCCCGCGCGGCCAATCTCCTGGCTGTAGCTCTCCAGGCCCTTGGGCAGGTTGTAGTGATACACGGCGCGCACGTCCGCCTTGTCGATGCCCATCCCGAACGCGATGGTCGCCACGACGATGTTCTTCGCGGAATGGGTCCACGCCTCCTGCACCCGCTCACGATCCTCGGATTCGAGCCCCGCGTGATACGCGCTCGCGGGCAGGCCCTCCGCGCTCAAGAGCGCCGCCACGCGCTCCGCTGTCTTCTGCAGCGTGACGTAGACGATGGTGGAGCCGGGCGGGCGCGACTTGAGACGTTCCACGAGCAGCGCATCGCGCGCCTCCGGCCCCGTGGGCGTGGTCTCCAGCGTGAGGTTGTTCCGGTAGAAGCCGGTGACGACCGCTTGCGACTCCGGGATGCCGAAGCCCTCGCAGATGTCGTGCACCACCTGCGGCGTGGCCGTGGCGGTGAGCGCCAGGATGCGCTCGGCCTGGAGCGTGCGGGCCGCCTGCGCGAGCTTGAGGTAGTCCGGCCGGAAGTTGTGGCCCCACTCGGAGACGCAGTGCGCTTCGTCCACCGCGAAGAGGGAGATGGACAGCTCGCTCAAGAGCCCCATGAAGCGCTCGTTGTTGAAGCGCTCCGGGGCCACGTAGAGCAGCTTCAGCGTCCCGTCGCGCAGGGACTCCGTCACCTCGCGCGACTCCTCCAGTGACAGGGAGGAGTCCAGCCGCGCGGCGCGGATGCCCCGCCGCTCCAGCGCGTCGATCTGATCCTTCATCAACGCGATGAGCGGTGACACCACCACCGTGAGCCCGTCCAGGAGCAGCGCGGGCAGCTGGTAGCACAGCGACTTGCCACCGCCCGTGGGGAACACCGCGAGCGCGGAGCCCTGGGGCTTCAGCAACGCCGTAAGCACTTCACGCTGCCCGGGCCGGAAGGACTCCAGACCGAAGCGCTCCCGCAACACGACGTCCACCGCATCGTCCCGCATCATCCCGCCCTTCCCTGTTCGCCTTCGGAGGATATCGCACCCTCTCGTGCCCCTATGATGCGGACCGCATGCCGACCCACCCTCCCAAGGTGTCTCCCGCGCGTGGCCTGTCTCCTCGGGCGGTGAGCGACCTGCTGCTGCATGCCCGCGCGTCCAACGCGGGCCTGTGGCCAGGGTCGGAGCCCATCAGCGTGGCCCTGCCGCGAGTCGCCCGGGAACTCGACGCACGGGACGAGGAAGGGCTCACGCAGCGGCTGCTGTCCGCCTGGTCAGGCACCGTGCGAGCTCATGTCGAAGCGGGCACGCACGAAGTCAGCCTGAGCGGCGGCGTGGACAGCGCGGCCCTGTGCGCGATGGCCGCGCGCCATGCTCCCGGGAAGGTGCGCGCGTGGACCATGGACGTGCACTTCGCGGACGCGGTGGAGCGCGGCAACGCGCGGCGGATGGCGAAGGTGACGGGCGCGGAGCTGGTGGACGTGCACATCCCGGACGCCGTGCTCCCGGACCTGTTCGAGCACGCGGTCCTCGCCAACCAGACGGTCATCCTCAACGCCCGGGCCGTGGCCAGCTACGTCTTCTATCTGGAGGCCCGGCGGCAGGGCGCGGGCCCCGTCCTCCTGAGCGGCGCGGGCGCGGATGAAGTGCTCCAGGGCACGCCGGGGGTGCTCGCCTCCGCGAAGGCGCGCGTGGACGAGGACCGGGCCCTGGCCGCGCGGGTCCTGGTGGCTGTGGACAACTCGGGGGCGCCGTTCCGGGCCGGCTCGCACGATCATGAGACAGCCGCCGGGGCTGTGGACAACTCGGGACCGCCGCGGGCCGGGGCCCGGCGTGGCGATCAGGAATCAAAGCCATCCATTCCCTCCAGGAACCCAGGTTCCGATCAAACCGTGGGTCCTCGCGACGGCTCCCCACCTGTGGACAACTTGAGGACTGTTTCCGAGCGCGAAGACAGCGATCACGCCCCGCGCCGCCCCCCTGTGGACAACCTGGGGACCGCGCCGTGGGAGCTGCCCTCGGCGGATGCGCTCCCGTCCGAGGAGCTGCGATACGCCCGGTGGGTGCTCACCGAGCTCATCCTCCCGCCCGAGCTGCGGGGCGCCCGGGCCCATGGGCTCACGGTCCGCACGCCGTACCTGGATGAAGGCTTCGCGCGGGTGGCGCTGGCCCTGCCGGAGGCCGTGCTGTCGCGGGATGGGTTCGGCAAGTGGCTGTTCCGGCACGCCGTGCGGTCGCTGGTTCCGGAGGAGGTCCGCCTGGCGCGCAAGACACCCCGGTACGGGCACACCGCCCTCTCCAGCCCGGTGCGGTCCCGCTGGCTGGAGCTGTATCGCGCGTGGCTGTCTCCTGCCCGGCTGGAACCCCTCCAGGTCATCGACTCGCGGGCGGAGCAGGGCCTGCTGGAGCGCTACATGCGCCTGCCACCGGATGACCCGAAGGCCGGTCCGATGGATCGGCTGTTGATGCGCCTCATGTCCCTGGCCATGCTCCAGGCTCACGCCGAGGCGCCCTCCTGAATGTCCCGAGTCCTCATCGCCACCTCACCCGAGAAGGGCCACCTCAACCCGATGGTCGGCGTGGCCCAATGGCTGCGCCGGCTGGGGCACACCGTCGGATGGTTGTGCATCCCGGAACCCGCGCCGCAGCTGGAGTCCCTGGGCGTGGAGGTGCTGCGGCTGCCGCACGTCGAAGCCGCGCCGCCGGGAATCGAGACGGGAGGCGAAGCGCTGGCGAAGCTGGTGCTCGATGACGTGGCGCTGGGGAAATGGATCCGGGGCCTGCTCCTGGATTCGGTCCCCGCGATGCTGGAGCCCGTGCGCGAGGTGGTGCGCGCCTTCCGTCCCGACGTGATGGCCCTGGACGGGATGCAGTACGCGGCGGTGCTGGCGGCGCACACGGAAGGAATCCCCTGGGCGGGCGTGTCCTCCGCGCTCACGCTGCTGGAGCCCCGGCCGGAGATTCCCCTGCTGCGCAACGTGCGGGCCTTGAAGGACGACCGGCAGGCGCTGTTCCGCCGTCACCGCTTCGACGCGCGCTTCCGCACCTGCGAGTGCCTGTCGCCCCGGCTCAACGTCATCTTCGCCACCGAGGCCTTCCTGGGCCCGGACGCGGGAGTGCCCCCGGACACGCTGCTGGTGGGGCCCTCCATTCCGCCCGAACCCCGAGGCGACGAGGTGCCCTTCCCCTGGGAGCGCCTGGGCGCGAAGCCGGTGCTGTACGTGTCCTTCGGCAGCCAGATTTCGTATCAGCCGGAGCTGTTCCGCCTCATCGCGGAGGCGGCGAAGCCCTTCGGCGTGTCGCTGGTGCTGTGCGCGGGAGAGCTGGCGGACACGGACTTCCCGGGCACGCTCCCCGGTGACGTGGTGGCGGTCCGCTACACGCCGCAGCGTCAGGTGCTGGAGCGAGCGTCGGCGTTCATCTCCCACGGCGGCGCCAACTCCGTGATGGAGGCGATGACGGCGGGCGTGCCGCTGCTGCTGCTGCCGGTGTGCAACGACCAGCCCGTGCAGGCGCACTTCCTGGAGAAGTCCGGAGCCGGGCTCGCGAGGGACCCGAGGACCCTCACGGTGGAGTCCTGCCGCGAGGCCATCGCGCGATTGCTCGAACCGAAGTCGCCGATGCGGGACCGCGTGGCGGAGATCTCCCGGTCCTACCGCGCGAATGATGGCGCGAGGACCGCGGCCGAACGCATCGCCGGGCTCGTGGCATGAGTGCATCCAGGTGGAGTCCTCGCCGGCATCACCCCGCCGGTGTCTCGCCGCTGGAGGTCTGGAACCTGCCGGTGTTCGGGCGCGAGCTGTGGGAGGTGTTGGGCTCGCCGTGGGTGGAGGAGGACCGGCGCGCGGGAGTGCCTGGAGCCACGCTCTCCGCGCGGATGATGCTGCCGCTGGCGGAAGCGCTCTTCCTGCTGGGAAAGCAGCACGCACCGGACGCGGCGTACCTGAGCGGAGGCCTGGCGGAGCTGGACGGTTTTCCCGCGGCGGTGCGGGAGGCCACGGCATCGCTGCGCTGCCCGGTGCACATCGCGCTGTCACCGCGCTTCGCTCCTGTGCGCGCGGGGCTGCGCATGCTGGAGGCCCAGGGCGCGCGAAGTCCGCTCTGCGTGGACGTGGGCCAGACGAGCATCAAGCTCGCGCGTCCTGGCACCACGCGGGTGATGGAACGGAACCTCTCCACGCTCCCGCCGCTGTTCATCGGGCAGCCGCGTCCCACTGACGGCCATCACATCCGGGACACGGTGGCGTTCATCGCGGGAGCGCTGCGGACGTTCCTGGCGGAGGGCACAAGTGAGCCACCGGACGCGCTGTGTCTGGCATTGCCGTGTCCGCTGGATGAGGACCTGATGCCCGGAGGCTGCACCTACGGCTTCGAGGGCACGGCGTCCCTGGTCCCGGACATCCTCGCCCAGTCAGGCCTGCCGGACACGGGAGGACCGGTGCTCGTGCTCAACGACGCGGAGCTGGCGGCCGAGTCCGCGCGGCGGGCGCCCCAGGTGAAGGGACGCCGCGTGCTGTGTCTGTCCCTGGGTTTCGGCCCGGGTGGCGCCCTGCTCGAACGAGGCTGAGCCTGGTAACCTGGTCGTGGACCCGTGCCCACGCCCTCCGACAACGACCAGGCCATCCGAGTGGCGGCCTTCAACGCCTTGGACGCGTTGGTGGAGCGGCATGGAGAAGTGCTGTCGTGGGAGCGCATCGCGGAGGGCTTCCAGCTCCACGGCGAGCAGCACCTGTTCGCCAACCGGACGCGCGGCATCTTCTGGCCCCGGCAGATGCAGGAGACCGCGCTGTCCATCAAGACCACCGTGCCGCGAGGAACGCGCGTCGCCCGTTACGACGATGACAACATCGCCTCGGATGGAGCCTTCCTCTACAAGTTCCAGGGCACGGACGTGGAGGCGCGAGACAACCGCCGGCTCGTGCGCGCACAGCAACTGGACGCACCGCTCATCTACTTCTACGGCATCGAGCCCGGTTTCTACCGGCCCCTGTGGCCCGTCTACATCTCCGACGTGGACCTCGCCTCGCGCTCCTTCCACGTCATGGCCTCCGATCCCGAGATGGTGAAACAGCGCTTCGTCGCGGACGCGAAGCTGTTGCCCCTGGAGCGGCGCTACACCACGGTGCAGGCCAAGAAGCGGCTGCACCAGGCGGCCTTCCGCCAGCACGTCCTGCGCGCCTACGACCACCGCTGCGCGGTCTGCGCGTTTCCTCGCACGGAGCTGTTGGACGGCGCCCACATCCTCCCGGACCGCGACGAACGCGGCCACGCGGAGGTCCCCAACGGACTGGCGCTCTGCCGGCTCCACCACGGCGCCTTCGACACGAACCTGATGGGCTTCCGTCCCGACGGCGTCATCGAGCTGGCGCCCAGCCTGCTCGCCACCCGGGACGGCCCCACGCTGGAGCACGCATTGAAGGGCTTCGTGGGCAAGACGCTCCAGCTGCCGCGCGCGAAGGAATTGCAGCCCAAGAAGCTCTATCTGGAAGAGCGCTACGAGCGCTTCCGCAAGGTGGGCTGAAGCCTCCTGCCCGAAGCACCGGGGACCTGCCTGAACGGGTAGGTCGCCATCCTGCCCGGTCCGCCGATGTGGCGCGATTTCGAGCCCTTTAGTTTCTGGCTCGAAAGGAACACGCCATGTCCACCGACGCCCTCCAGTCCCTCTCGCAGTCCATCTCCACCGTCGTCGAGCGCATCGCTCCCTCCCTCGTCCGCGTGGAGGCCCGCCGTCGCCGGGGCGCCAGCGGCGTCGTCTGGGATGCCGACGGTCACATCCTCACCACCAGCCACGCCGTCGAACACGAAGGCTCCATCCAGGTGGGCCTCGCGGACGGCCGCTCGGTGTCCGCCGAGCTCGTCGGCCGTGACCCGAGCACCGACCTCGCGCTCCTCAAGGCCGACGCCAGCGGCCTCGCCGCGCTCACGCCCGCGCCGCTCGATGACGTGAAGGTCGGCAACATCGTGCTCGCCATCGGCCGCCCGGGCCGCACGGCGCGGGCCACGCTGGGCATCGTCAGCGCGTCCGGCGGCGACTGGCGCACGCACGCGGGCGGCCAGGTGGACCGCTACCTGGAGACCGACGCCGACCTGCCTCCGGGTTTCTCCGGCGGCGCGCTGGTGGACGCGCAGGGCCGCTTCCTGGGCATCCCCACTGCGGCCTTCTCGCGCACCGCCGCGGTCGTGATTCCCGGCGGCACGCTGACGCGCGTGGCGGACTCGCTGCGCGAGCACGGCGGCATCCGCCGCGGCTACATGGGCGTGGGCGCCTACCCGGTGCGCCTGCCGCGCGAAATCGACGGCACCAAGGCGGGCCTCATCCTGCTCTCCGTGGATCCGGACGGCCCCGCGCAGAAGGCCGGGCTGCTGCTGGGCGACGTGCTGGTGAGCCTGGGCGGCCAGACGCTCAACGGAGTGGAGGACCTGCTGGGCTACCTGGGCGGCGAGAAGGTGGGCACGTCCATCCAGGCGAAGGTGTTGCGCGCGGGCGAGCTGCGCGAGGTGCCCATCACCGTGGGCAAGCGTTCTTGAAAGGAGCCGGCCATGAAACTGTTGCAGCAGCTCTCGGATGACCTGGAAGGACTCGTGGCCGGCGCGGCTCCGGCGGTGGTGGGCGTGGAGCACGCTCGGGGCCACGGCACCGGCCTGTTCCTCACGCCGGACGGCTACGTGCTCACCAACCGTCACGTGGTGATGCGCACGCCCAAGCGGCTCACCGTGCAGCTCCACAACGGCGAGGAGCGCCGGGCCACGCTCGTGGGCGGGGATGCCCCCACGGACCTCGCGGTGGTGCGCGCGGAGGGAGATGATTTTCCCACGCTGCCGCTCGCGGATCCGGAGACGGTGCGCGTGGGGCAGCTGGTGATGGCCATTGGCAATCCCTTCCGCCTGGAGCAGTCGGTGTCGCTGGGCGTGGTGAGCGCCATCAACCGCTCCATCACGCTGCCCGACGGCGTCATCCTGGAGGGAATGCTCCAGACGGACGCCGCCATCAACCCGGGCAACTCCGGCGGGCCGCTGCTCGACACGCGCGGGCGCGTGGTGGGGCTCAACACGCTGGTGCTGCCGTTCGCGCAGGGGATTGGCTTCGCGGTGAGCGCCACCACCGCGGCCTGGGTCGCGAGCCTGCTCATCCAGCGCGGCCGGGTGGACCGGAAGTTCCTGGGCATCGCCGCCACGGCGGTGAACCTGGAGCCCGCGCTCGCGAAGGACACCGGACAACCGCGAGCCGTGCGCGTGCTGAAGGTGCAGGAGGGCACGCCCGCGGATGACGCCGGTCTTCAGCCGGACGACCTGCTGCTCGGCATCAACAGCCGGCCGGTCAACAGCGTGGATGACCTGCAGCGGCTGATGGCGCTCGCCTCCGAGGAGGAGGTCCACCTGGACGTGCTGCGCAAGGGCCGCCGCAAGGACGTCTCCGCCCGGGCCCGCCACCGCCGTGAGCCGGTGGCGGCCTGAAGCCGTTATGCTGTGCGCCGCGATGTCCGCATCGACGGCGCACGACATGACCTCGGAGGAGCTGGCCGCGCGCATCGAGCGCGAGGGCTTCGCCATCCTCCCGCGCGGAATCCCACCAGACACCGCGGACGCCCTGCTCCACGCGCTGCGCGCCGTGAGCGAAGAATCCACGGCCTCCCAGCGGCGCGGAGGCGTGCGCAACCTGCTGGAGAACGTGCCCGCCGTGCGGGAGCTGGCCCGCTCCGCGCCCGTGCGCGAAGTGGCCGAGTCCGTCCTGGGTCCGCACTGCTTCGCGGTGCGAGGCCTGCTGTTCGACAAGACCCCGGACGCGAACTGGAAGGTCATCTGGCATCAGGACCTCACCGTCGCCGTGCGTGAACGCCGCGACGTGCCCGGCTGCGGCCCCTGGTCGGAGAAGGCCGGTGTGCCCTGCGTGCAGCCGCCCACGTCCGTGCTGGAGGACATGGTCGCGGTGCGAGTGCACCTGGACGACTGCGGCGAGGACAACGGCCCCGTGCGAGTCCTCGCGGGCTCGCACCGTGAAGGACGTCTGTCCTCATCCAGCATCCCAGGCTGGCTCGAACGCGGTGCTCCCGTGGACTGCCTCGTGCCCCGCTGCGGCCTGCTGGTGATGCGGCCCCTGCTGCTGCACGCCTCGTCACCGGCACGCGCGCCCGCGCATCGCCGGGTCATCCACCTGGAGTTCGCGGCGCGGCCCCTGCCCGGTGGGCTCGAATGGCACGCGAGCGTCTGAGGCTCACGGCCACGTCAGCATCAAGCCCACGCCATCCGGAGCAGGCACCAGGCGCGCCGTGAGCTCCCCGTTCAGCTTCGCGTTGAGGAACGTCAGCACGCCGTCGAACACCAGCAGGAACGCGCCCTGCAGGAGCACGCCCTTGCCCCAGCCCCGCAGGCGCGCCGAGTCCTTGCGCAGCCCGCGCTCCCACAGGAGCCCGCCGAAGGCGATGTAGCCCACGTCCAGGCCCGCGTTGAGGAGCAGCACCTGCTCCATCCGCTGCCCCTCGGACAGGCTGCGCGCCAGGTCCCAGGAGGCCGGATCCGCCGTCGCCTGCCCGTGATAGCCGAGCCCCGCGATGACGAGGTTCACCACGTTCCAGGCCGCGTTCGCCTGGAAGAAGGCCTGCGTCTCGCCTTCACTGGCGAAGTGCCCCGCGACGCCCGTGCCGATGTTCAGCACCGCCCAGCCGAACAGGATGCCCATCGCGGTCTGGTTCATGCGGACCGCTTCCGCGTTGCGCCCCGCGAGCCACGCGTGCGCATCTGGAGCAGCGACCTCCTGTGCCATGCCTGGCATCGCGAAGAACAACAACACCAGCACACAGCAGGAACGCACGAGGCGGGCAGAGGCCATGGCGGCACTCTAGGCCCGCGGAGGCCCTGCCCGCTGTCTGGTGGATGGCGTTACCGTTCGCCGTCGTCGCTGAGCGGTGGTGCTTCCCTCGCGGGCTCCGTGCCCTTCTGCGCGCCGTAGCCGCCAATGCCCTTCTGGAGGATGCGGTCCTCGCCTACGTCCTCGTCCGTCACGTCGCCGCGCTCGGTGCCCGGGCGCTGGTGTCTGGCTTCGCGCTCCAGTTCCTCCGCGCTGTGGGTGTCCGTGCGCTCGGGCCCTCTCACCGGCGGCCCCTTGTTGCTGGCCATGTCGCGTCTCCTGTCTGGATGTCCTGCCCTCCAGGACAAGGTCCGGCGCGTCCCATCCTCCGACAAGGCGTCGCGGAGCGGGGTAGCATCGCCAGTCGCCTCGCTTCCCGGAGCCGCCATGCCCCCACCGGTCTCTCCCGCTGATGCCACGGGCTGCCCCTTCAGCGGCGCGGGAAAGCCTTCCGCCGCTCACGTGCCCGGGCCCGTCTACCGGAAGCCCTTCTGGCGAGCGCGGCTGCCAGAGGTGAGCCAGGAGATCGCCTCCCTGGATGCGCGGCGCGACTGCCAGCGCATCGTGCACCTGCTGACCAACTACGAGTTCCCGTTCGACATCGTGCGGTCCACGGAGATCGCGCTCTTCCACACGTACGGCAGCCGCTCCGTCTCACGGCTGCTGGACCGCACGGGTGAGTTCAACAAGCGGGGCCAGAAGCGCTACGACGACACGCGGCTGCTCATCGCGCGGTTCATGGAGTGCGGCTGGGAGGGAGAGGCAGGGCGCCGTTCCCTGGAGCAGATGAACCACATCCATTCCTTCTTCCGCATCCCGAACGAGGACTTCCTCTTCGTGCTGTGGACGTTCATCGACTTCCCCATCCAGTGGATGAAGGAGTACGGCTGGCGTCCCTTCACCGGGCACGAGCAGGAGGCCTGGTTCCATTACTGGTGCGAGATCGGCCGCCGAATGGGGCTGAAGGACCTCCCCGAGGACAAGCCCGCCTACGACGCCTTCATCCGGGACTACGAGGCGCGAGAGTTCGTCCCCAACGAAGCCAGCCACCGGGTGGCCCAATCCACCGTGGACATCCTCGCCGGCTGGGTGCCGCGCCCGCTGCGTCCACTGGTGGCCCCCATCAGCCTGAGCCTGGTGCCCCGGCGCCTGCTGCCCGCCATCCAGTTCGAATCCCCACCCGCCTGGGTCGGAGGCCTGGTCCGAGGCGCCCTCAAGCTGCGCAAGCGGGTCAAACGCCACGTCTCCCTGGAGCGCTACCCCTCGACCCTGGATACGACGCTCAACCGCACCTATCCCGGCAACGCCTACCGCATCGAAGGCCTGGGCCCGGACTACGCCCACCGCGACGCGGAATGAAACCGGGTGAGCCAGGCACAGATGACCGCCACGGCTTCATCCAGCGTCTGACGCGGTCCCCAGAACATCGGGGCAATCGCCTCGAAGGCAGCACGGATGGCCGCAGTACCTTCACCACCTGGGAGGAAGTGCCGCGAATCACCGGCCGGAGGTGCCACAATCTGCTTCTGCCGGATCATCTCCTCGGCCAGCGCACGGACGTCCGGGTAGTCAGCAAGAGGTGGTAGCGCATCCTCGGCGGCGATGATGCGTGCCGCGTCCTCGTAGTGGCGCACGAAGGTCGCAGGCTCCAGCGGTTCCCTCTGGAGCCGACGTTGGAGCGCATCCACCTTCTCCAGCAGCGTGACCATGGGATGCACGCACCGCACGGCCCTGGGGCGGTTGTCCTTGAAGTCCGTCAGCTGCCGCTGGGCCTCCAGCTCCTCGTGGACGAATGACGCCATGTCGCGCCGGACAAAGGGCGTCACTCGCGCGTTGCCGACCTCCAGGAGGACGAAGGGACGCAGGACGCCCGCCATGCCTCCCAGATGTTGCGCGGGATACAGGATGCGCACGTTCGCGGAGCGCCAGTACCGGTCCGCTCCATCGGCGTCCAGTTCCGTCCGCGCGCCAGGAACCTGGATGCATTCAGCCAGGGCCTCGAAGTACGCCCGGCGGACCTTCGTCGCTCCCACTCCCGTGCGGCTCCAATCCGTCACCCCGGGAAGGTCAACCGTCCCCGCTTCCAGCTTGAGGTCCAGGTCCTCCGAGAACCGCTGGATGAGCGAGAAGCCCTTCGAGAGCGACGTGCCTCCCTTGAACCAGACCTCGAAGCCCGCGTCATGCAGTGCCCACAACGTGTGGGTCACCCAGTAGTCCTTCTCGGTGAGCGCAAGGGAGAGCCGCCGCTTGTCAGCGACGATTCGTAGCAGTTGATCAAACTCAGGGTCGTCGTGGATGAAGGTCATGCAGAGGCGGAGCGGATCGCTTCGCGAATCCACTCACGCGTGCTCTGCCTACCAAACCGCTCCGACATCTCTCCAAGCCGCCGGGCGTTGAACGCGCCGCGCTTCAGCAAACGCGCCAAGGCACGCGTCAGCGCAGCGGGCACGACGCCAGCACTCACGGCGTTCTCGAAGAGATCCACCACGAACCACTCCGGCGTCGGCGGTTGGGGGAAGGCCACCCGCCGCAGCTCGAAGGTCCTGCCCCCCAACTCGAAGCGGCCCGAGCGCTTCGTGTTGTAGACGAGCGCCGAAGCGAAGACCGCGGTGGCCCCCAACCCGAGCGCATTCCACCGCTCCGGCCCGGTGAAGACGAACGGGCTGCCCTCCAGGAACGCCTTCATGATGGCTTCGTCGGACGGCGCCACCACGCCAAAGCGCCCTCGCTTCGGACAGGCGTAGAGCCCATGCGCGAGGGGAATCAGCACGCCCTCGCCCACCAATCGCCGGGCCAGCCGGGGCGCATTCACGCCCCACGTAGCCAACTCCTTCGTCCGGTAGACGCGGCCAGGCTCGAGCATGGGATGGACGGCAGCGGGCATGGTGGTACGAAATTTCCCGAAGAAAAATGACAATGGCAACGCTGAGAAAGCCCGCGTCCCCTCACAGGGACACGGGCCTTCAGGACGGTCGCTCAGCTCTTGTACTTCACGGAGCAGCCGTACGGCTCGGAGGTCGGGGTCGCGACCTGCTTGCCGTTGAGCAGCGAGTCCACCGCCGTCTGCACGTAGTTCACCTTGGTGGCTTCCTTGCCGCGCGGGTCGTTGTCGATGGCGCCCGCGTAGCGGACCACGCCCTCACCGTCGATGACGTACATGTGCGGCGTCGTCTTCGCCGCGTAGCTCTTGCCCACCGTGCCGTCCGTGTCCAGCAGCACCGGCTGGCTGAAGCCCTCCTTCTTCTTCCAGTCCGCGGCGCTCTTCGCGTTGTGCGTGGAGGACGAGTCCACCGTCAGCCACACCACCTTCTTCGCGTCGAAGCCCTTCTGCGTGTTCTGCATCGTCTTGGCCTCGTAGTGCCGCTTCACGAACGGGCACTCCGGGTTCGTCCACTCGAGCACCACCACCTTGCCCTTGTACTCGGACAGCGAGTGGGCCTTGCCCGCCTCGTCCTTCAGCGTGAACGCCGGAGCGGGCTTGCCCACCTCCGCGGTGTCAGCAGCGAAGACGGGCGCGGACACGAACGCCGCGGTGAGAGCGAATGCCGTGAAGACCTGCTTCATGACGGAACCTCCAGTGAGTTGAACGCTGCGCACGAACGAACAACATCCCGGCTCAAGGCCGGGCACACACCACCGAGCCCCCCTTCAACGGGGACCCACACTCCGCCGCGCGCTGCACCGCCTGGATGACGCTGTCCGCGGTGAGCAGCTCGTTGAGCACCTCCGGCTTGTCCGGCGCACCCGGGCTCAGCACCAGGTACATGGGCACGCCCGCGCGGCCATGCTCCGCCAGCTTCGTGGTGATGCGCGCGTCCCGCCGCGTCCAGTCCGCCACGAAGAAGGCCACGTTGTGCTTCAGGAACGCCTGCCGCACATCATCGCGCGACAGCACGGTGCGCTCGTTGAACTTGCACGTGAGACACCAGTCCGCCGTGAAGTCCACGAACACCGGCTGCCCCGCCGCCAGCGCCGCCGTCACCGCCGCCTCGTCCCACGCCTGCGCCCCACCGTGTGACGACGCCACCGCGCCGCGCGTCTCCACGGACGCCTGCGCCTCCTCGAAGCGCAGCGCCACCACACCCGAGCCCACCAGCACCAGCGCCGCCAGCGCCATCGTCACGCCCCGGCGTCCGCCCTCCAGCCCCTGCGACTGGCCATACAGCCACGTGACCAGGCCCACCGCGATGAGGAACGCCAACAGCCGCGCCATGCCGTCCACGCCGGCCAGCCCGCCCATCACCCACACCAGCCACACCGTCGTGCCCAGCAGCGCGAAGCCCAGGAACTGCTTGCCGCGCTCCATCCACATGCCCGGCTTGGGCAGCCGCTTCGCCAGCCCCGGCACCAGCACCAGCAGGCAGAAGGGCAGCGCCAGGCCCAGGCCCAGCGCCATGAACACGGCGATCACCGTGGCCGGACCCGCCGCGAACGCGAAGCCCACCGCCGTGCCCAGCAGCGGCGCCGAGCACGGCGTGGCCAGCACCACCGCCAGCACACCCTCGCCCGCGCTGCGCATCAGGCCGTGGCTCTGGTCCACCTTGCCCGCCAGCGCCGTGCCGTCCGCGCCCAGCGTGTAGACGCCAAAGAGGTTGAGCGCGAACGCCACCAGCACCGCGCTCACGCCCGCGACGAACAGCGGCTCCTGGAACTGGAAGCCCCAGCCCACGCTGGCCCCACCCGCGCGCACCGCCAGCACCGCGCCGGCGAGCAGCAGCATCGTGGCCAGGATGCCGCCCGCGTACGCCGCGGCGTGCGGCGCCACCTTGCCCTTCTCCTCCTGCACCATCCGCGTGAAGCCGTACGCCTTGAGCGCCAGCACCGGGAACACGCACGGCATCAGGTTGAGCAGCGCGCCGCCCAGGAACGCGAACAGCAGCGCGACGCCCAGGCCCAGCGGAGACTCGGCCGCCACGGGCGCCGCCACCACCGCGGGCTGCACCTTGCCCATCGCGTCCTTCACCGACGGAAGCTTCAGGGGCGCCGGGCCCGCGACCGCACCGGCCGCCGCCACCATCGGCGCGAGCGCCGTGTCCACGTCCACCGCCGTATAGCCCGTGGCCTTCGTGCCCAGGCGCAGCGAGCCGGTGAGCCGGGGCTCGACCTTGGGCACCATCGACGACGCCTGGCCCTTCAGCGCGAACGTCCCCGGCGCCGTCTGCGTCAGCGCCACCGTATCCACGCCCGCGATGCGGCCGGGCACGAAGAAGTCCTCCTCCACGCCGCCCGCGAAGGGCTTGCCGTCCGCGCCCGTCACGGTGAGCTTGCCGGTGAACGGCTTGCCCGCGGTGAGCGACGCGCCCTCCAGCGTCAGCGCCACGCGCGGCGCGCCCTGCGTCCCCACCGGCGCCGGCACCCGGGCCTGCGAGGCGTCGAACTGCTGCGCGAACTCAGGGTCCAGCACCGTCTCCGGCCCCACCGGCAGCGTGCGCGTCAGCACCAGCTGCGCGGGGATGCAGTGCACCTTGCACGCGAGCGCGTCCACCGCCGCCGCCACGTTCAGCGTGCCGTCGGCCTTCTCCGACACGTGCGCGGGCGCGAAGAGCAGCACCTCGTCGTGGTAGCCGTGCGTGGTGATGAAGCCGTCCGGCGTGCGGAACGTGCTGGGGAAGGGCCAGCGCAAATCCCCGACGGTGACGCCCGGGATGTCCCACGACACGTCCGTGGCCAGGCCGGAGTCACCCGGGTTCTTCCAGTAGACGTGCCACTCCGGGTCCAGCTTGAGGCGCACGCCCACGCGGAAGTCGCCGCCCGCCTTCACCTGGGTGACGTCCAGGAGCAGCGCGCCCTCCAGGCGCGGGTCGCCCTCGTCCGGCGCGGTGCTGCCCACGGCGGTGGGAGGCAGCGCGGCCTGGGCCCACGTCGCCAGGAGCAACGCGCCCACCACGCCCAGCCCACCGAGCCGGCTTCCAGACCTCTTGCTCCACGGATGCGTCATGCGACTCCCGTTAATCCACCTGGAAACGCCGTGCTACCTGGGATGCGTCCCCACAGGGTGCACTCAACCTTCCGGGCAGCCGGGCATTCCGCACGCCCGCACGCCCGGCGCCGGGGGCCACGCCGGCCCCCGCGCCCTCTCCATACGCTCAAGGACTCCGGGCGGTTACGACTCGGTGTTGCCCGTCTTCCAGGGCAGCATCGCCGCGCCGTCCAGGGCCCCCGCCGGGGGCGCGCCGCCGTTCGCGGCGGCGGGCAGGGCCGCGCGGGCGGGAGCCGGGGCCGGGAGCGCCGGCCCGATGCGGCTCATGGTGATGCGCGACACCTCCGACTGCGCCCGGCGCACACCCAGGGCGGACGGCTGGGCCGCCCGGCGCTCCACCGCGCGGCGCAGGTCCGCCAGCCGGTCCACGTGCCGCTGCGCGGGGACCTCCGCGGAGCCCAGGCGCGCCAGCTTGTAGAGCCCCTTGTCCGCGCCCTCGAGCGCCCGCTCGGCCGCGTCCTGCTGACGGCGGGAGAGCGCCTTCCAGGCGGCGGCCTCGCAGGACACCAGCTCCAGCTCCGCGGACACCGCGCGCACGAAGCGGCCCTCGTCGCTGTCCGGCAACAGGCGCGTCACCGGCACGGACACCCGCCGGGTGTCGCCGTGCTCCGTGTACGAGGCGTTGACGGTGAGGTTCCACTCCGCCTTCTCCAGCCCGCCCACGAAGAGGACGCGGCGCGGGAACGCGTGCGACACCGCCCCCAACGCGGCGCTCATCGCGTCGCCCTCCACGCGCGACGGGTAGCGGTGGCGGCAGCGCAGGTCCGCGAAGCCCGTGGGCAGCACGTATACGCGCGCGTCCGCCACCACCTCGCCGAACAGCTCCGCGCCCAGCGCGCCCACCGCCAGCGGCAGCCCCTCCGCGTCGTCCACGTGCGTGAAGCCCGTGCCGGACGGGCCGGTGAGGGCTTCCAGAATCTCCGGCAGGTAGTGCCTGCCCAGCCCCAGCGCGTGCAGCGCCACGCCGGAGTCGTGCACCCGCTGGCCCAGCACCTTGAACTCACCCAGCGCGGTGGGGCCCACGGAGGGCTCGCCGTCCGTGAGCATCAGCAGCTGCGGCCGGGCGCCCGGCACCAGCACGCGCCGCACGGCCTCCGCGCCCTCTTCCACGGCCTCGTGCAGCGCGGTGCCCTCACCGGAGTCCAGGCGGGACAGCGTCTTCAGGAAGGCCGCCTTCGCGTTGGGCTCCATCGCGCGCACGGGCAGCACCTGCTCCGCGTCCGCGTCGAAGGTGAGCAGGCCCACGTAGTCCTTCGGGCCCGCCCGCTCCACCAGCGCGCGCGCCGCCTCCACCGCCGCGGCCAGGGGCGCGCCCCGCATGGACGCGCTGCGGTCGATGACCAGGTTCACCGCCACCGGGGCCCGAGGCGTCTCCGCTTCGGCCTCCAGGGTCACCAGCAGCAGCACTTCGCGGCCGCCTTCCGCGTCGCGCTCCACTGCCCAGGCCGTCTGCTTCATCCGCGCTCCCGCATGGTGGGTGGGCCCATGCTGCCTGCCCGCCAATCCTGTCGCGACGACGCCCTGGAGCCCCGGCAGCGCCCCTGTGCACACGGGCCCGCGTCGCCGTCTCCCGAAGTTCCTGTCGCGTATGCCTGGAGGATGTCGGGTTTCAGGCCGTGAAAGCAACGTGTCCGGCCCGACCGGGGCCCTCACGCGGCGTGGAGGCGATCAGCGCGCCACGCCCGCTCCGGACGCCGCGCGTCACCTACAGACACCTGCTTTTCCGCAGGACCGTTCAGGTATTTACGAATTTACTTCTGGAGGGTCCGCCACCGGTCATTCCGGGGCCCCGC
Organism: Corallococcus interemptor; assembly: GCF_003668875.1. Taxonomy (GTDB): domain Bacteria; phylum Myxococcota; class Myxococcia; order Myxococcales; family Myxococcaceae; genus Corallococcus; species Corallococcus interemptor. The sequence goes on from NZ_RAWM01000006.1 coordinate 102,386, forward strand.
GTCCGCCAGGCTCGACCCGCTCGAAGCCGGGGAGCGTCATGGCATCCAGCGCACTGCATCAGCGTCCGGGAGTGATGACTCCCCAACCTGTCCGAGTGTCCGACAGGTTCGTCAACGAAGGCCCCCGCGCAGGCCACGGGCCGCGGGGGCTGGGCCTCACTCCGCCACGTGCCAGCCGCCCCAGGCCTCTTCATCCAGGTGACCCCAGCGCCGGTCATCGGTGGGCTCCACCGGCTTCACCGTCCGTCCGAACTCGCCCTCGGCCGTCAGCTCCAGGTCGTCCCGCCCCTCGTCCAGGTACGTGCTCTCGTCGTGGCTCATGTCCGGCTCCTTGGCGCTCCATTCACGGGGTGTACGGCCAGCAGCGGCTCGCGTCCCCTTGGACGCCCTGCGTCGGTCAACCGGGCCCGCCCCATGCGGGTCCCTTTACAAGCACTTCTTGACCGATTTACTGACATGTTGGGGGCCCGCTCCTGTTTTGTAAAGCCCTCGGAACAGCAAAGTTCCTGGAGCGTCCGCCGGACCACGCCCGGCCGCCTGCCTTCCGGCACGCCAGGCGGGGTGGGTTTCGTGCACGGAAGGTCCGGGCGGGAGGGTGGGTGGGCACCACCCTGGACGGCTCCCTGGGAGCAGTGGAGGAACCGCTGCCGGACACGCCCTCCGCACGATGCTTGATTCGCGAATCACCCTTGCTAGGGTTGATTCACACTCCAGAATTGCCGCGTCGCAGCAACGCAGGCGTTGCCGTCGTGCGGCCCAGAGGGTCTAGAGGTTCCATGAACCCCATCATCACCGGCCTGCTGCTGGCAGGCGCAGTCTCACTCTTCGTCATCACGATGTCCGGCCGCGTGGGCGTGCTGCTCGCGATGAAGAAGGAGAACCGGCTGGACCACATCCCCTACCGCGTGGCGCAGCTGGTGCGCTTCGGGTTGGGCCAGAAGCGCATGGTGGATCCGGAGGAGTTCACGCCGGGCCTGTTCCACATCTTCATCTACGCGGCGTTCATGGTGCTGGCGGTGCGCACCATCATGCTGTTCGTGATGGGCTTTTCGTCCACTGCGCTGGACGTGCTCACGGACCTGTCCCACCCGGCGTGGGATGCCGCTCCGCCGCTCCTGGGCCTCTACAAGGTCTACCTGCTGGTGAAGGACATCGTGGCGGCGCTCGCGCTGGCGGGCGTGGCCTACTTCGTGTGGACGCGCTGGAAGGTGAAGCCGGACCGCATGTCCCAGTCCTGGGAGGCCTACCTCATCCTGGGCTTCATCGCGGGCCTGATGATCACCGAGTTCATGTTCGGTGGCAGCCACATGGTGGCCGCGCACGCCGCCGCGCAGCAGGTGCCCATGGGCGCCACGCAGGTGCCGGCGGCCCCGGCCGCGATGGTCTGGTGGGAGCCCATCACCAGCCTCACGGGCCTGGCCATGATGCCCCTGGGCGCCACCGCGGCGCACGTGCTGGGCGTGGCGGGCTTCTTCATCCACCTGACCATCATCCTGGCGTTCCTGAACTTCCTGCCGCTGGGCAAGCACTTCCACATCATCACGGGCCTGCCCAACGTCTTCTTCCAGCGCACGCACTCCACCGGCAAGCTGTCCACGCCCAACCTGGAGAAGGAGGAGTTCGGCACCGCCACGGTGAAGGACCTCACCTGGAAGAACGGCCTGGACCTGTACTCCTGTACCGAGTGCGGCCGGTGCCAGACGCACTGTCCCACGTACATCACGGGCAAGCCGCTCACGCACAAGGGCGTGAACCAGGACCTGAAGCACTGGATCTGGGAGAACGAGAAGTGGGTGGAGGAGGGCTACGGCCCCCACGGCACCAAGGAGCCCCTGCCTGAGATTGTCGGCAGCGCGCTGAAGGCGGAGACGGTGTGGGCGTGCACGAGCTGCGGCTGGTGCGAGCAGGCCTGCCCGGTGTTCATCGAGAACGTCCCGCGCCTCATCGACATGCGCCGCTACCAGGTGCAGGTGAAGGCGGAGTTCCCGCCCGAAATCCAGCGCGTGTTCGAGGGCATGGAGCGCCAGGGCAACCCCTGGGGCCTGGGCCAGGACCGGCGCGACGAGTGGGCGGAGGACCTGGCGCTGCCCACCTGGGGTGACGGCGGCGAGTACGAGTACCTCTTCTTCGTGGGCTGCGCGGGCAGCTACGACGACAAGCAGAAGAAGGTGAGCCGCGCGCTGGTGAAGATCATGCGCGAGGCGGGCGTGTCCTTCGCGACGCTGTCCAAGCAGGAGATGTGCAACGGCGACTCCGCGCGCCGCATGGGCAACGAGTACCTGTACCAGACGCTGGCCAAGACGAACGTCGAGTCCTGGAACGCGATGGGCGTGAAGGCGGTCATCACGCAGTGCCCGCACTGCTTCAACACCATCAAGAACGAGTACCCGGAGTTCGGCGGCGAGTACCGCGTCATCAACCACACGCAGCTCATCAACGAGCTGCTCAAGGACAAGCGCATCAAGCTGTCCTCGGTGATGAACGCCGGAACGAAGCTGACCTACCACGACCCCTGCTACCTGGGCCGGCACAACGGCGTGTACGACGCGCCCCGCGAAGTGCTCAACGCCATCCCGGGCCTGGAAGTGGTGGAGATGCAGCGCAGCAAGCGCGAGGGCTTCTGCTGCGGCGCCGGTGGCGGCCGGATGTGGATGGAGGAGCACATCGGCACGCGCATCAACCACAACCGCATGAACGAGGCGGCCCTCACGCTCAAGCACGCGGAGGACCCGAACACGCCCTTCCCCGACGCCGCGGACAAGAAGAAGCCGGGCATGGTGGGCGACTACAAGGAGCCGGGCGGCAAGGGCATCGTCGCGGTGGCCTGCCCGTTCTGCTCCACGATGCTCAACGACGCGAAGAACGACACCGCCCGTGATCAGATTCAAATCAAGGACATCACCGAGCTGGTCGCTGACTCCATGGAGGTCAGCAACAAGGGCGGCACCGTGAGCCCCAGCCCCGTGGTGAACGCCAAGCCGGAGTAGCAAGAGGTCCGGCTGTAACGAGGGCCCGGTGGCTCCCCGAAATGGGAGCGGCCGGGCCCTTCGCTTTTGCTACTTGCGGCCCTTGGGAGCGTTGCCCTCCGAGCGGAGCACGCGCTCCAGGCGCTTGGTGGCCCCGGCGTCGCCCAGCTTGCCCGCGACGTAGGCGCCCGCGGAGGCGAGCTTGCGGCGGAAATCGTCGGGCGAGACCTCGGACGCGCGCGAGGGACGCGCGGGAATCTCATCGATGCCCTGGTTCTTGAGCAGCGTGCGCGCCATGTCCTTCTCATCCGGAGTCGCGTGCGGGGACAAGAGCGCGCAGACGTTGACGTGGCCGTACGCGGCGGCGGCGACGAAGGGCGTCTCGCCCACGTTGTCCGGCAGCGTGGGGTCCGCGCCGGCCTCCAGCAGCACGCGCACCAGGTCATCCTGGCCCGAGCGCGCGGCCACCATCAGCGGCGTGCGCCCCTCGTCGTCGTAGGGGTTGGGGTCCGCGCCCGCGTCGAGCTGGGCGCTCAGGGCGGCGCGGTCACCCGCGGCGACGGCATCGAACAGGGACACGGTGCGTACCTCCGGCAGGACGCGAGGGAGCATGGCGGTTCGGAGGACGCGACGCCAGGAGCCCGCTCAAGGCAGGGTGGTAGACTTCGGGGGAAGGCCTCCCGTCCCTGCATCCCGAGCCCGCCATGCACTCCCTCAACGTGATCCTGTTCACGGTGTTCTTCGTGTTGGCCCCTCTGGGCGTGATGGTGCTGCTGGTGCGCCAGCACCGGCTCACCCTGGCGCTGCGGGAGCGTGGACGGCTGGCCCGGGGCAAGGTGGTCCACATCCGCGAAAGCTGGATGAAGCGGAACGTCTTCGTCGTGGAGTACGTCTTCCGCCCGCCGGGGAGGCCGGAGATCCGCGGCGAGTACAAGGTCCACAAGGACAGGCTGCCGTCCCAGTCCGTGTTCGAGGGCATTCCCGTGGAGGTCCGCTACCTGCCGGAAGACCCCCACCGGCACCAATGCTCGGAGGTGGAGGTCGAGCGGCACACCGTCATGGCTGGCATCTTCGGCCTGGTGGTCCTCATGGCCGTGGCCTTCGCAAGGGTGTTCTACGCGCCCTGAAGGGGCCCAGCGGGCCTTACCGTTTCGCATCGCCGGCAGCTCGCTTAAGGGGGTGGCAGGAGGCACGGCGTGGCTCTCTTCGCGGCGCGGGTGATGGGCGCGACGTTCGTGGTGCTGGGGGTGTCCATGCTGGTGATGACCTGGGGGTCGTACCGGCGGGACATGGGCATCCTGCGCGAGGGGCTGCACGCGGAAGGAACGGTGGTGAAGAAGGAGTTCCTGGCGGCCTCGGACGACAGCGACTTCATCCTCGTCTACGCCTTCACGCCCCAGGGGGGCGAGCGCCAGCAGCACCGGCGGAACATCTCCAAGGCGCTGTGGACGCGGCTGCGCCCCGGGGACCGCATCCAGGTGCAGTACGGCCAGAGCGACCCGCGCCGCAGCTTCCCGGAGGGCCACGGGGTGATGTCGCTGGGGCTCGCCGTCTTCTTCACCGTCGTGCTGGTGTTCCTCACCCTCATCGGAGGGGTGGCGCTGCTGGCGAAGGCAGCGCCGGTTGCCCCGGAGTCCCCAACCCCGTCATCCTGAGGCGGCCATGCCCCTGAACGCGATCCTGATCCTGATGTTCTTCATCGGGGTGCCCCTGGTGATGATGGTGCAGATGTGGCGCCAGTATCAGTTCACCCAGCGGCTGCAGGAGCACGGCCTGCACGCGCGGGGCAAGGTGCTCCGCGTCCGCACGAGCTGGCTGAACAGCAAGTACCGCATCGTGGAGTACGTCTTCTTCCTGCCGGACGGTTCGGAGATCGCTGGCGAGTACAAGGAACAACGCAGCCTGTTCCGGTCCCACGGCTCATCCCCGGGCGATCTGCTGGAGGTCCTCTACCTGCCGGACAACCCCCACCTGCACCAGCGCGTGGGCTCGGAGATGGGGCTGCTCGGCACCCTGACCGGCATCTTCGGACTGGTGGTGTTCACGGCCCTGGCCCTCATCATGATGATGAACGCGCCCGCGAAGCAGGCTCCGCAGACCCGGGGGCCCCCGCCTTCGAACAAGCTGCGGAACTACGACGAGGCCTCGCACTCGAGGCCGCCCGCCACCCGGCCGCAACGGCAGCTGGGCGCGTACTAGTTGGGCCCGTAGAAGGGCTCGTTCGCGGCGGGCACCGCGAGCGAGACGGAGCTGGCCGTGGAGGACACCGGCGCGCGGTAGATGCTGGGGTCACCGCCGGAGTCGTTGAAGAGGAAGCCCAGCTCCGTGCTGCTCACCCAGCTGGGGAAGCTCTCCTGCACGGTGCTCGCGGTGTAGTCCGTCAGCCGCCGCAGCGTTCCGCTGATGCTCTGGGCCGTCACGTTGCCCACGAAGATGCGCGTGCTGCCCGACGACAGCCGTCCATCCAGGGCAATCTGCCGCCCGTCCGGCGACACCACCGCGCGGTTCGCGATGGCCAGCACCTCGTTGCCCAGCGACACGTTGTTGATGGCTCCGGTGTTCACCTGCACGAAGGCCAGCTGGTTGAACTGGAAGGCGCTGGTGCCCGCGGGCGCCACCACCGTGGTCCCACTGGGGAAGAAGGACGGCGCGCCGTACGCGATGGTGGTGCCGGGCGTCAGGTCCACGAAGCCGCTGCCATCCGCCGCGATGCGCCCCAGCGAACTCTGCGACCCCGAGCCCCGGTCGAACGCGAACACGATGGTGCGGCCGTCCGGGCTGAACGTGGGCCCGCGGAAGTTGGTGCAGTTGCCGCACGCCGCGTCGTTGCTGCTCAGCAGCGTGGCCACCGGACCGCCCGAGGTGGGCACCGTCTGGATGGACGACGTGCTGCCCGAGCGCTGCACGAACACGATGCTGTTGCCGTTCCTGGAGATGGAGGGCGTGTACGCGCCGCCCGCCGTCGTCAGCCGCTGCGGGCTGTTGGGGTCGCCGTCGTCGTCCACCACGTAGACGTTCCGGTCTTCGCGCACGAAGGCGAAGCCCCGGTCGAAGAGGACGTCACCCGTGGTGCCGCCACCGCCAAAGTCCGTGGGCTCGCACGCCCCCAACAACCCCACCGCCACCACACCGCCGAGCCATCGCCGCATGCCCATCATCACTGTGTCTCCCGCCGTGCCGGCCCTGTCCCACACGCGCTTCGCGCCCGAACACTACAGGCCGCGCCGGACAGGACGTCAACGCGCACGCAGGCATTCACGCGCACCCGTGTCCGGGAGCGCGCACGCGCCTTTTTTCAGCGGCTGAGGCGGTTGAGCTCGTTGCGGCAGACGTTGCAGGGGCCCAGCGACTTGCGGTCGATGTCCTGCGGGAACTGCGGGAGGAACATCACGCAGCGCGAGTCCTCGCAGTACGACAGGCCGATGAGGTGCCCGGCCTGGTGCACCGCCTCCACCTGCACGCGGCGGCGGAGCGTCTCCCCCTCCGCGCCCTGGCGCAGCCGGTACAGGCTCATCACCGCGACCTTGGACTCCCGGTCCGCCTGACCGAACACGAAGGGCGAGTCCGGTTCGAAGAGGTCCGCGTCCGTCACGCCCATCACCAGGTCCTGCGGCGACTCATCCAGCACCGTCCCCAACCGGCGCATGATGGCGTTGCAGTGGTACTGGCTCCGGTCCTTGTTGAAGGCGTAGGCCGGCGACGACAACGCCATCCGGCTCAAGACCGCGCTGACGCCCAGATGGGTCGCCAACGGATCCTGCAAGGCGTTCACGAGCGCGGACGGTGGACTGCCCACGGTGACCAGCAGGAGCGTCTTCTGCGGCATCAGCCCACCGCCTTTGCTTCCGGACGGACGACGTTACCGCGTCCCCCCGGAGCGGAGTGGCTGGGGCGCAAGGATTCGAACCTTGATAATCAGAGTCAAAGTCTGACGTCCTGCCATTAGACGACGCCCCAGCAGGTTCGCACGCGTACTCGTGGGCCGATACTACGGCACTTTGACGGGCGCGGGAACCCACTCTGACGCTGGCCCCCCTGTCCGTGGAGTGCGGGGGGTGGATCACCCGGCCGGGCTGTCATCCACCCGACAGGCGCCCCCCTCCCCTTCCAGGCCCTCAGCCCTTGAGCACGGCCAGGGGCGTGAGCCGGACGCGGGGCGTCACGAGGTCCGCCTCGTCCTCCAGCACCTCGGTGAGGTCCCGGTAGGCGGCGGGCGCCTCCTCCACCAGGGCGTGCGTCCGGCCCGGGTCGAACACCACGCGGCGCAGGGCGTGGACCAGGGCGTCCGGGCGGATGCGGGCCCGGGCCTCCTTGCGGGTGAGCACCCGGCCCGCGCCGTGGGAGCAGGAGCGGAAGGCCCGGGCTTGCGCCAGCCCTTCCACGACGTAGGAGGCCGTGCCCATGGAGCCGGGGATGAGCCCCCGGGCCCCCGCGTCCAGCCCCACCGCGCCCTTGCGGTGGACCCAGAGCACGCGGCCGAAGTGCGTCTCGGAGGCGACGTGGTTGTGGTGCACGTCCACGGCGCTGTCCGGGTCCGGGGCCACGCCCAGCACGTCCGCCAGCACGGCCAGGGCCCGGGCGGCGAGCTGGTCCCGGTTCGCGCGGGCGAAGCGGCACGCCAGGTCCAGGTCATTCACGCAGGCCTGGCCCTCCCCCGTACCGGTGTGGAGCGCGGCCGGTGTCCCCTGGCCCATGGCCTGGGCCACCCGCTGGTGGTGTTCCCCCACGGCGCCCCCCACGCCCCGCGAGCCCGAGTGGATGAGCAGCCAGAGGTCCCCGGCCCCATCACGGTCCAGCTCCAGGAAGTGGTTGCCCCCGCCAAGCGTGCCCAGATGGCGCGGCGCCAGCCGTTCCCAGGCTCGGGCGAGCTTGTGGGTGGACAGCGGAGGCGCTTCGAGCCCCGGAGGAAGGGGGAGGCCCTTGCCCCGGTGCACCGCGTCCCCCACCGGGATGACCCGGGCGAGCTGGGACAGGACGCGCTCCAGGTCCGCGCGCGAGAGGGACGCGGCGGGGAAGGCGAAGCGGTGCGCGCTCACGCCGCAGCCCAGGTCGTTGCCCAGCGCGCCGGGGACGACGTGGGCCTCGGTGGCGAAGACGGTGCCCACCGCCACGCCCGACGCGAGGTGCACGTCCGGCATCACCGCCACGTGCTCCGTGACGTAGGGCTGCGCGGCCAGCTGCTGGAGCTGCTTCAGGGCCGCCACAGGCACCGTGCGCGCCCAGGCGAGGAGCGGCACCGCGCCCGGTGGGACTTCGAGGACGCGGGGCATCATGAGTCACCTCCTTCCGCTGGCTCCGTTCGCGGGGCGGTGCCCACGAGGACGAAGCGCAGGTGCGGGGTGCGCTTGAGGTTCAGGTGCTGCGCGAGCCGCGAGCGCAGGAAGCCCTCTGCTCGGGACAGGGCCTCCTTCACGGCGGCGGGGTCCGCGTCGTGCGGCAGCGTGTAGCCGATGCGCACGGTGCGGCCTTCGGAGGACAGCTCGCACGACGCCAGGGTGACGTCTTCGAGCCGGGGGTCGGACAGCTCGCCGCGGAAGAGCAGCGAGACGTCGTCGGAGAGGGTGGACTGGACGCGCAGGTGACGCGCGGACGGAGCTTCGGAATGGAACAGCGAGGAGCCCGAGCGCCGGTTGGACGCGCGGGTACGGCGATGCCTGGAAGAGGACATGAAAGAAGACGGGTTCCTGCAAGCCGTGCCGGAAGCACGGCCGGGTGTGCACGTGAGTGCCCCCACGCGGACACGCCTCCGGTGACGCTAGAAGCGAGCCCTCGCGGAGCGGACCGAGACCACCTTGGCGACACGTCCCATGGCACACCTCCCGCCGCGCATCCGCCGCACGGACCGTCCACGAACGCGGAAGAGACACACGCATCCGTGCCCGCCTGGACGCGGGGACATTCCAGGTCCTGACAAAGGCGGGGCTGTCCTCTGGTGACCAGCCGCTCCATCCACCATCCGACGCGCGGCGCCGGTCGGATTGGCGGGACGGCCATCCCGGGGCAAGCAGGGGCCAGGAGGCGTCATGGCCGAGACTTTCGACGTGGTGGTGATTGGGGCGGGTCCCGCTGGAGAGAACGCGGGCGCGCGCGCGGCGGCGGGCGGATTGAAGGTCGCGCTGGTGGAGCACGAGCTTCTGGGCGGCGAGTGTTCCTACTGGGCCTGCATGCCCAGCAAGGCGCTGCTGCACCCCGGTGAGACGCTGTGGCTCGCGAAGCACACGCCCGGCGTGCGCGAGCTCATCCAGGGGCCGCTCAAGGCCGACGCCGTGCTCAAGCACCGCGACCAGATGGTGTCCAACTACGACGACAAGTCCCAGGTGAAGTGGGCCGAGGGCGCGAAGCTCACCGTGATGCGCGGCCACGGCCGGCTCACCGGCCCGCGCAAGGTGGCCGTCACCGGCAAGGACGGCAAGGTGCGCGAGCTGGAGGCGAAGCAGGCGGTCGTCGTCGCCACCGGCAGCAAGCCGCGCCTGCCGGACATCGCGGGCCTCAAGGACTCCAACCCGTGGGACAACCGCGAGGGCACCGGCGCCAAGGCCGTGCCGGGCCGGCTGGTGGTGCTGGGCGGCGGCGTGGAGGCCGTGGAGCTGGCGCAGGCGTGGCGCGAGCTGGGCTCGGAGGTGACGCTGGTGCAGCGCGGGCCCCGCGTGCTCAAGCGCTTCGAACCCTTCGTGGGCGAGCAGGTGGCCCAGGCGCTGCGCGACTCCGGCGTGCGCGTGCTCCTGGAGACGCAGGCCACCAAGGTGCAGCGCTCCGGCGCGCAGGGCGAATACACCATCACACTGACCGGCGGGGACACGCTGCGCGCGGACGCGCTGCTCGTCGCCATGGGCCGCACCGCGCGCACGGACGACCTGGGGCTGGACACCGTGGGGCTCAAGCCCGGCGCGTCCATCGAGGTGGATGATCAGCTGCGCGCCACGGGCGTGGACGGCGGCTGGCTGTATGCGTGCGGCGACGCGAACGGCCGCAACCTGCTCACGCACATGGGCAAGTACCAGGCGCGGCTGCTGGGCGACGTCCTGCTGGGCAAGCCCGCGAAGGCGTGGGCGGACGCGAAGGCCACGCCGCAGGTCATCTTCACGCACCCGCAGGTGGGCAGCGTGGGCCTCACCGAGGAGAAGGCGCGCAAGGCGGGCGTGCCGGTGAAGACCGTGCAGTACGAGCTGGGCAACGTGGCCGGCGCGTCCGTCATGGGCAAGGACCTCCAGGGCACGGCCAAGCTGGTGGTGGACGAGCAGCGCCGGGTCATCGTGGGCGCCACGTTCACCGGGCCCGGCGTGGGCGAGATGATCCACGCGGCCACCATCGCCGTCGCGGGCGAGGTGCCGCTGGACACGCTCTGGCACGCGGTGCCGTCGTACCCCACCGTGAGCGAGGTGTGGCTGCGCCTGCTGGAAGCCTACGGCCTGTGATTGCGGCGGGGCGCCCCCGCGTGGAATGGTGCGCGCCCCACCGTGTCCCTGTCCGTGAACGAGCACCGCCAACGCGCATCCCTGAAGGTGGAGTGGGCGTTGTTGCTGGTGCTCGCCGTGGCGGCCGTGGCGGTGGGCCAGCATCCCCGGCGCGGCGCGGACTTCCGCGTCTACCTCACCGCCGCGGAGCGCTTCCGCGACGGCACGGACCTCTACCGCGCGGAAGACGGCACCATGCCGTTCAAGTACGCGCCCGTCACCGCGCCCCTGTTCCTGCCCTTCACCGCCCTGCCCCCGCGCGCGGCCGTGGCGCTGTGGAACCTGGGCTCCGTGCTCGCGCTGGGCGCCGTGTCCGTGCTCACGCGCCGCGCGGTGCCCAGGGGTGATGAGGCGGCGCCATGGCCGTGGGCGCCGGTGCTCGCCACCGCCGCGCTCCTGCCCGCGTTCTCCTTCGAGATCTTCTACGGTCAGGTGGACGCCGTGCTGCTGTGGCTGCTGGTGCTCGCGGCCGTCGGTGCGGAGCGGGGCCGCGCGTGGGGTCCCGGCGCGGCCTTCGCCGTGGCGTGCCTGCTCAAGCCTCCGGCCGCGCTGCTGGGCCTGTTCTTCCTGGCGCGCAGGCACTGGCGCGTGGTGGGGACCACCGCCCTCTTCGGCGTGCTGCTGGTGCTGCCCACGCTGGGCCGCTACGGGTGGACGGGCACGCTGTCACAGCTGCGTGACTGGACGGAGATCCTGGCGCGCACCACGCCGCCCTGGGCGCTGGGTCACAACCCTCAAGGCCTGCCCACGCTGCTGCTGTCGCTGGTGCTGCCCCCGGAGTCCATCCCTCCCGCAGGCGCGATGACGCTGGCGCAGGCCGTGGCGATGGCGCTGTTCATCGCCGCGCTCGTGTGGGCCCGGCCCGGTCCGGTGGAGCTGCTCGCGTTCTGCTGCCTGGGCGTGACGCTGCTGTCACCGCTGGCGTGGCGCGCGAACTACCTGCTCGCGTGGCCGGTGATCCGCGTGGCGCTGGAGGGACGCTCGCGCCTGGGGCAGGCGTGCGTGGCCATCGTGGCCCTCATCGGCGTGGCCGTGTCGGACGCCGTGCTGGGAGCGGAAGGGGCCCGGCGCGTGTTGCTCTTGCGTCCGTTCGCGGTGGCGTACGCCGCGCTGCTGATCGCCCTGTTGTGGCAGACGCGGCGGCATGGAACGCCCACGGCGGTGATTTCCGACAAGACCGTGACCCACCTGCCGCGCGGATTCTTGAACGCTCGCGGTCCGTGACCCAATCGAGACATGCCCGGGGGCAAAGTGTCACGGAGCCTGAACCTTCGTGACACACGGTGTCGCTATATGCGTCCCCGTCATGTTCGAAACGTTCGACAGCGCTTCCAGCGCCCCCGCTGCCCGGCGGTTCGCGCTCTCCACCACCGCGTCGGTCGCCGTCTTCGGACTCATCGCCGTGGCGGCGATGACCGCGGCCAACACGGTGAAGGAGGTCATCAAGGAGAAGAAGGTGGACGTCGTCTTCCGTCCCCCTCCGCCTCCGCCGCCTCCCGTCGTGGAGGCGAAGCCGCCGCCCCCGCCGCCGCCTCCCGTCGCGAAGCCTCCGCCCCGCGCCGCGCCTCCCGTGGCGAGGGCAGCGCCTCCGCCCGCGGCGATGCCCACCGTCGCTCCCGCGCCGCTGAAGGCGCCGGACGCGGTGCCGCTCGACAAGCCGCCCGAGGCTGAGAAGGAAGTGGTCGCCGCGGCGCCCATGGCCGTGGGCGGCACGGGCACGCTCGTCCCTGGCGGTGTGGTGGGTGGCACCGGCAGCGGCGAGGGCATGGCCATCGGTGGTGGCCGCGCGCAGCCCATCAACCTCCCGGAGACGGGCACGCCGCCGGAGCCGTTGGCCGCGAACCTCATCCCCGAGTACCCCGCCGACGCCCGCTCCAAGGGGCTCGAGGGGCTGGTCATCCTCAAGGGCGTCGTCGAGGCCGACGGCCGCGTCACCGGCCTCAAGGTGATGCGCGGCGATGAGCCCTTCGCCAGCGCCGCGCTGGCCGCCGTGCGCACGTGGCGCTTCAAGCCCGCCGTCGTGTCCGGTCAGCCCACCGCCGTCTTCCGCATCTTCAAGGTCCCGTTCCGCCTCAAGTCCTGACGCCTTCCTCCCCTCTTCGGAGAGCCATCGCCATGAACTTCAATCTCAAGGAAATCTACGCGCACATGGGCGTCTTCGCCCTGGGCATCGCCTGGACGCTGGTCGCCTTCGCGGTCGCGTCGCTGGCGGTGTTCTTCGAGCGCCTGTTCGTCTTCTTCCGCTCGCGCGCCGCGTCCCGCCAGTTCGCGGGCCGCGCCGGTCCCCTGCTCGCGCAGCAGCAGCACGACGCGCTGGTGAAGGAGGCGGACGGCAACAAGAGCAGCCACCTGGCGATGATGCTCGGCGGTGGCATGAAGACGTTCCTCGCGAAGTCCCGCGCTCCGGCCGGCAAGCTGGGCGCGGTGGAGCTCACGCGGCGCGACCTGGTGCGCATCAACGAGCGCATCACCGCGGACGTGCGCCGGGGCATGTCGGTGCTGGCCACGGTGGGTTCGGTGGCGCCGTTCGTCGGTCTGCTCGGCACGGTGGTGGGCATCATCGAGGCCTTCGCCGGCATCGCGAAGGAGGGCTCCGGTGGCCTGGGCGCGGTGTCCGCCGGTATCGCGGAGGCGCTGGTCGTCACGGCGCTGGGCCTGCTGGTCGCCATCCCCGCGGTGCTGATGTTCAACTTCCTGTCCACCCGCGCGGACGCGCTGCTGCTCTCCCTGGAGCAGGCACGCAGCGAGTTCATGGACCACCTGGAGGACATGGCTGGCGACAAGCGCGCGGTGGCGGCCCACGGCGGCACGCACTCGGGCGCCACGGACGTCGTCTCCACGCGGACCGAGGCGGGCGATGTCGGCCACGCGTAGGAGCCTCACGCCGGAGATGAACGTGACGCCGCTGGTGGACGTGGTGCTCGTCCTCCTCATCATCTTCATGGTCGTCACGCCGCAACTGGAGGCCGGCGCCGCGGTGGACCTGCCCGCGGCGATGAACCCCGACGCGGAGAACAAGAACCTGGAGCCCACCACGGTGAGCCTGGCGGCCAACGGGTCGTTCTACCTGGACCGCAAGCAGCTGAACCGGGACGCGCTGGTGGTGGAGCTCAAGGCGCTGCACCAGGCGAAGCCGGACGCGCCCGTGGTGCTCAAGGCGGACAAGGGCGTGGCGTACGCGCAGGTGCGCGGCGTGTTCAAGGCGATGCAGGACATCGGGTTCCCGGGCATCAGCCTGCAGGTCATCGACCGGAAGAAGAACTGAAGGGGAGGCACGCGCCATGGCATTCGACGTCGGTGGCAACAAGGGCGGCGGCGTCCGCCCCACGATGAACGTGACGCCCCTGGTGGACGTGGTGCTCGTCCTCCTCATCATCTTCATGGTCGTCACGCCGCTGATGACCAAGAACCTGTGGATGAACGTGCCCGCGAAGCCGGACAAGAAGGAGGAGGCCACGCCTCCACCGCCGGACGCGAAGCCGCCCGTGGTGCTCACGGTGGACAAGGCCGGCACGCTGCGCATCAACCATGAAGAAGTGCCGCGCGACCAAGTGGTGGTGCGGCTGCAACGGATGCTCAACGCGCGCGCGGACAAGGTCGTCTTCTTCGACGCGGGCGACGCGGTGCCGTACGGCAGTGCCATGGAAGTGCTGGACCTGGCGCGGGGCGGGAACATCACCGTCGCCGTGCTGCCGGAACGACTGGCGGACTGACTCCAGGCGCCCCGCGCGCGGCTCTCGTGAAGCCGCGCGCGGTTCGTGACGCCGAGTTTTCCCTCCCCCGCCACAGACGTCACAAACCCTTCATCCCAATGCCACGGGCGTCGCGTTGAGTGCGCGTCGCTGTCGGCAAGGAGAGCCGTGTTGTCTTTCTCGACCTTCGTGCGCGCCGTCGTCGCGTCACTCGTGCTCATCACCCTGCCTGCCTCCGCGCAGGCACCCGGCGCGCCTTCGCCCTCCGCGTCCCCCGGTCAGCAGCCGGCCGGGGAGCTTCCTCCGTCTCCGCCAGGCACGGAGCCCGGCAGCGCCGCGAACCCGCAGCCTGCTGATCCGTCCGCCGATGAATCGGCCATGGGCGATGAAGCCGTCACCGAAGCCGCCACGCCGCCCCCGGACTTCACGGGCATCTACGGCCGGCTGACGGACGAGGCCAACGGTGAAGGTCTCATCGAGGCCACCGTGAAGGTCGTGACGGGCGCCGACAAGCAGGCCCTCACGGACCTGGACGGCAACTACCGGCTGGCGCTGCCGCCGGGCAAGTACGACCTGCGCGCCTTCTACGACGTGTACCAGGGCCGCCGCATCACGGGCGTCGTCGTCACGCAGGGCAAGGCCACGAAGCTGGACGTCGCGCTCAGCGCGGACGTGGGCGCGGTGCAGGAGGTCGTCGTCGAGGCCCGCTCCGACCGCCGCGCCGAAGGCGCCCTGCTCCAGGACCGCAAGAAGGCCGCCGCCGTCTCCGACGCCATCAGCGCGCAGGAGATTGCCCGCACGCCGGACTCCAGCGCCGGTGACGCGGTGAAGCGCGTGGTCAGCGCCACCGTGGTGGACGGCCGCTACGTGCTCCTGCGCGGCCTGGGTGGCCGCTACGCCACCACGCTCCTCAACGGCGCGCTCCTGCCGAGCCCCGAGCCGGACGAGCCCAGCGTGCCGCTGGACCTGTTCCCCACCAGCCTGCTCGCGAACCTCAACGTGGTGAAGAGCTACACGCCGGACCTGCCGGGCACCTTCGGCGGCGGCACGCTGCTCATCGAGACCAACACCTACCCGTCCCAGTTCGAGTTCAAGCCGCGCCTCACCCTGGGCGGCGACACCGTCACCACCTTCCGCACGCGCAACGCACAGGCGCAGGGCGGCTTCGGCGAGACGCTGGGCTTCGCCTCCTCCGGCCGCGGCCTGCCCAGGGACATCCCCAGCGACCACCGACTGGGCGCGGGCGGTGAGTCAGCGCAGCAACTGGAGGGCCAGTGGGAGAGCTTCTCCAACATCTGGGAGCGCCGCACCACGCGCGCCGCTCCGAACCTGGGCCTGGGCGCGTCCCTGGGTGACACGCTGCGCTTCGGCAACCAGCGCCTGGGCTACCTGGCCACCGTCAACTACGGCCACCGCGACGGCGTGCAGACGGGTGACTTCGCCCGCGCCGCCCGCGACGAGTCCGGCAGCCTCATCTCCCAGGACGTGGCGCGCACCACGCAGGGCTTCTCCACCGCGAACCTCAGCGGCCTGGCCAGCGTGGGCTACCAGTTCGACCGCGACAACGAGCTGACCCTCTTCAGCCTCTACACGCGCGGCACCGACACGCGCACGTACACCGCCAACGGCAACAACAACGTGCGCGGCGACGCCTATGCCAGCACCCGCCTCCAGTTCATCACCCGCGCGCTGTCCTTCACGCAGCTGCGCGGCTTCCACCGCCTGGGGCTGCTGGGCGACTCCGAGGTGGACTGGCAGGCCAACATCTCCCGCGTGGACCGCGACGAGCCGGACACGCGCGACACGCTCTACAGCGCCGCCCTCAGCAACCCGGACGCGCAGCTGTCCTTCCCCAACCAGCCCAACAGCGGCGAGCGCTTCTTCGCGGACCTGGGCGAGACGTCCACCGGCGGCAGCCTCAACCTCACCCTGCCCTTCACCTCCGGCCTGCGCGTGAAGGTGGGCGGCCTCACGCAGGTGTCCTTCCGCGACTTCAACGCGCGCCGCTTCCGCTACCTGCTCACCGACGAGCCGGTGGACCGCACCCAGACCCCCGAGCAGCTCTTCTCCCCGGAGAACGTGGGCAGCTCCATCATCGTGCGCGAGACGACCCGCGCGGATGACGCCTACAACGCCTTCCTGGGCATCCACGCCGGCTACGTGTCCGCGGACTACAAGCCCGTGGAGCCGCTGCGCCTGGTGGGCGGCGTGCGCGTGGAGGCGTCCAGCCAGCAGCTGACGCTCAAGGACCCCTTCACCGGCGTGGAGAGCGGCAACGGCGGCGCGGATCAGCGCTACCTGGACGTGCTGCCGTCGCTCAACGCGACGTACGCGCTGTCCCCGGAGGTGAACCTGCGCGCGGGCTACAGCTACACGCTGGCGCGGCCCACCTTCCGCGAGCTGGCGCCCTTCATCTTCTTCGACTTCGTGCGCCGCCGGAACGTGTCCGGCAACCCCGACCTGCTGGAGACGCGCATCCACAACGTCGACCTGCGCGCCGAGTGGTTCGTGGGCGAGAACGACGTGCTGGCCGCGAGCGCCTTCTACAAGCGCTTCCAGAACCCCATCGAGCGCGTCATCCGCAACCCGGACTCGGGCGACCTGGGCTTCGAGAACGCGGCCGGCGCGGACAGCTACGGCGTGGAGCTGGAGGCGCGCACGTCGCTGGCGCGCTTCAGCCCGGCGCTGCGCCCGGTGCGCGTGGGCGCGAACCTCACGCTCATCCAGTCGCGGGTGGACCTGGGTGACGCCGCCCTGGGCGCGCAGACGAACAAGGACCGTCCGCTTCAGGGCCAGTCCCCCTACGTGGTCAACGTGAACGTGGGCTACGAGCGGCCGGAGAGCGGCACGGAAGTGGCCGTGCTCTACAACGTGTACGGCCAACGCATCAGCGAGGTCGGCGTGCAGGGCCTGCCGGACGTGTACGAGCGGCCCTTCCACCGCGTGGACCTCAGCCTCACGCAGAAGCTGGGCGCGACGCAGCTGAAGCTGACCGCCGCGAACCTCCTCAACGCGTCCGTCACCCTCCGCCAGGGGGACGTGACGGTGCAGACGTACAAGCCCGGCGTGGCGTTCACCGCGTCGCTCGGCTGGGCCCTGTAGCCCCTCCCATTTCCCCTGAAAGGACGTATCCAACATGAAGAACCTCTTTGCCTCCGTCCTCACGCTCTCCAGCCTCGCGCTGCTCGCCGGCTGCGGCGAGGACGACCCGAAGCCGGGCAACACCCCGGACGGCGGGGACCCGCAGGCCACCGGGCAGGACGTGTCCGGCAGCATCCAGGGCGACACGACGTGGAAGGCCGGCACGACGTACACGCTGAAGGACTACGTGTTCGTGGAGAGCGGCACGCTCACCATCGAGCCGGGCGTCACCATCAAGGGCGGGACGGGCAGCGCGCTGGTCATCACGCGCGAGGCGAAGCTGAACGCGGTGGGCACGGCGGAGAAGCCCATCGTCTTCACCAGCGCGCAGGCGGCAGGAACGCGCGCGGCCGGTGACTGGGGCGGCGTGGTGCTGCTGGGCAAGGCGCGCATCAACGTGGCCGGCGGTGAGAACACCATCGAGGGCTTCTTCGCCACCAGCGGTGACACGCGCACGAAGTACGGCGGCGGCGCCAACGCCGACGACGCGCACGACTGCGGCAAGCTGAAGTACGCGCGCATCGAGTTCGCGGGCTACGAGCTGGCCGAGGACAACGAGCTCAACGGCCTGACGACGGGCGCGTGCGGCAGCGCGACGGACATCGACTACGTGCAGGTGCACAAGGGCGCCGACGACGGCGTGGAGATGTTCGGCGGCACGGCGGGCCTGAAGCACATCGTCATCAGCCAGCCGGACGACGACGGCCTGGACTACGACCTGGGCTGGCGCGGCAAGGTGCAGTTCCTGGTGGTGCAGCAGAACGGCACCGTGGGCAACCGCGGCATCGAGGCCTCCGGCAACAAGAACGACAACGGCGCGCAGCCGCACACGGTGCCGGAGATCTGGAACGCGACGTTCATCGGCTCCGGCCGTCCGGCGGGCACGACGCCGGCGCAGGAGGGCCTGGTGTTCAACACGGGCGCGGGCGGCCTCTTGCGCAACGTCATCGTGGCGCACTTCGCGGACAAGGCCGTGGACGTGGACGGCACGGCGTCCGCGGCGCTGTGGAACGCGGCCACCCCGGAGCTGTCCATCCAGAACACGTTCTTCTGGAGCAACAAGGGTGACACGGCCTCCATCCCGAACGCGCCGAACCCCAAGAAGGACGCGGCGGGCAACGTGACGGATCCGGACGTGAGCAAGTTCGTGGAGGCGGAGAAGGTGCTGGCCGCGGGCCTGAACAACAAGGTCGTGGACGCGCAGCTGACGGCGGCGCTGAACCTGGAGGCCCCGAACTTCGCTCCGGCGGCGGGCTCCCCGGCGCTCAACCCGGACAACGCGGCCACCCCGGGCGCGGGCTTCGACACCAGCGCGCGCTTCGTCGGCGCGGTGGGCACCACCAACTGGCTGGCCGGCTGGACTGCGTTCCCGAAGAACTAGCCCTTCGGTGAACACATGACCGCGTGCTCCCGGCAACACCGTCCGGGGACACGCGGTCTTCTTTTCAGGAGTCCTTGGGAGCCAGTCCCTGGCGGATGAGCTCCATGGCGAGGAAGGGGAAGTGTTTCCGTAAGTGCCGGAAGGTCAGGTCCCCGTCCCGATAGCTGTCGTAGTACGCCGTCCTCGCGGTGATGAACTCATCGTCGTTGAGGTCGAGGCGATCGATGGTGTCCTGGACGCGCTGCTGGATTGGAGCCGCCAGTCCCGCGCCAGGAGTGACCTGCAGCGTGGACAGGTCGAGCGCGAACCAACCGTCCTGCACCTCGAACGGGTCGAGGACCTCCTCGAAGGCATTCTTGCGCGCGTTCATCCGGCTGCAGGCCAGCCGGTAGTTGTTCCACTCGTAGGCCAGCGCACGCTGCTTCGACTTGGGCAGCAGGTGGTCGACAGACATGGCTCCCGTCCCACGCGGAATGTGGAGACAGGAGTAGGCGCAGATGCCCCGGTACGCCTGCCAGAGCTGGGGGATGCAGTGCCGCCAATGAGGACGCAGTTCGTCCGTGCCCTGGAGATCTTCCTTTCCCTTCTGGCGAACCCGCGCATCAAAGTCCGCGGGCTCTGGCTGCGGATCGACGTGGATCATGGTTCGATGCCCGCGGCCTCCGCACGCGCAAGCCATCGTGGCCAGAAGGGGTCCGTGTCCCGGAGCACCCGGTAGAGCTCGTTGTGGATGCGGCGGACCTCTTCGATGGGGAGGTTCGGATCCTTGAGCGCGGCCTTCGCCGCCGTGATGGCCTGTTCGGCCTCCACGGAGCGGGGTTCCTTCAGGTCGAAGACTTCGGAGGTGAGCCAGGCGTTGGCGTCTCCGCGTGGGCGCCACTCCGCCTTGGTGGCCTGAACTTCCTGGCCCACCAGGTCGAACATGAAGAGCGCATCCTGCGCTTCATCGAACAGGGGCTCGACCGAAGCCAGGACCAAGGGTGAGTGAGTGACGGCAATCACCTGGACCTTCACGTCCTCTCGAAGGGCCCGGACGACTTCGAGCAGCGAGGGGAGAATGAGTCGCTGCCAGCGCGGATGAAGGTGGGCCTCCAGTTCGTCGACGAGCAGCACGATGTGGTCCGTCACACGTTCGTGACGGAGCGCCGCCGCACGTTCATGTTCTTCCCAGGCCCAAACCAACAAGTACGCAAGCCCCACGATGCGTTTGACCGCAGCCGAGGCATGCGTCAAAGGCACCACTCCGTAGGGCATCTGCAGAGTCGGTATGTCACGAACGTCATCCACGCTAATCCGCGTGGGCTCTCCAGGGACAAGAGGTTCCTGCTCCCCTGGCGAGAGCGCCGTCAAAACTCGTTTCAACCTCTGGAAGGGCTCTGCATTCTTTATCTGCCATGCCACCCAGTCCTGGATCAGTCCATTGCAGAGCGTGCGCCCATCCTTCTCCAAGCGGTTCCATAGTTGATTGGGCGTGAAGTCATAAGACTGAAGGAAAGGCACAGGTGAGTGGCCGTCTCTTTGGCGGTTCCGGATCCGGTCCCATACAGAGAAGCCACCGTCTACACGTGCGTAGATGGTCAATCCGTTATTAGGGAGGCCATAGAACTCCAGCGGTGCCAACGGCCCAACCTCTCGACGGATGGAGATCTGCGCGTTATTGCCGCGAATTCCGGCCTTGATGAATGAGGGACCGTGCCAGTCAGCCTTTCTCAGGGCTGGTGGCTCATCCCAGTGTCGAGTCAGCGCCCACCAAGCGAGTTCGAGTACGAACGTCTTTCCGAGACCGTTGTCTCCGGTCAGCAGGTTGAGGCGCGGCGCGAACTCGAACGAGAGGCGCGGACTGGGGCCCACACCCTCCATCTCCAACCGCTCAAGCATCCGGGGCCTCCGCCTTGGGCATCATGCCTGCCTCCTTACTTCAACTTCGAGGCTCCGCCCCAGTTCGGCATCCCACCGAAAACAACACGGCCCGACACTCCCTCGCAGGAGCGCCGGGCCGGAGGCCAGGGGACCGGCTTACGACTGCAGGCTCGCGGCGGCCTCTTCCTGCGCGCCGTCCTGCCCGTTGCCGCCGTCCGTGAAGAGGTTGGCCACCGGGCGCAGCTTCGGGGGACGGCCGCGGCGGCGCGGGGCGTTGTCGTCGTTGCCCGGCGTGGCGCCCACCGGCTCCGCCTGGGCCGGGCCTCCCTTGCGCACCGGACGCGGCAGGTGGATGGCCTCCAGCTTCGCGCCCAGGTCCGCGTCGTCCTCCGCGAACACCTTCGCGTACGCCAGCGCGCGCTGGCCCTTCTGCAAGAGCGACTCCTGGCTCTCGTTCAGCGCGTGCCGGGCCGCGTCCAGCGCCGCCTGCGCCCGGGCCACGGCCTCCGCCTTCTCACGCACGTGCGCCGCGGACTCGCCCAGCACCGCCGTGTCCACGTCCGGGAACTTCACGTCCGCCAGGTCCGTGGCGAACAGCTCGAGCAGCGCGCGCAGCGCGGGGGAGATGGAATCGTTCTCGGGGGTTTCGAACATGGACAGGCCTCCTCACAAGGCGTTTGAACGGCGCCTATCTGCCCAGATGTTCAGTGTCCTTTCAAGGGGGTCTTCTAACCAGCCGGAATGTCGACCCCGCTGATCAATCCACCCGCACCAGACCGACCTCTCGCACACCCGCCGACGGATCCACGTCCACCGCCAGGAAGTGCCGGCCCACCCCGTCGAAGCGCTCCGGAATCGCTCCGCCGCCTCCGGAGATGAACGCCGGGATGCCCGCGTTGGAGAACGAATAGTAGCTGTGGATGTGGCCGTAGAGCGTCAGGTCCACCCCCGCGCGCGCCATCTTCCCCACCAGCCCGGCAGCCTCGTTGCGCACCGCGAAGCCTCCGCCCCGGACGCCAATCGGATCCAACGGGGGGATGTGCATCGCCACCACGTGCACCGCGTCGCGCGCTTCCTCCAGCCAGCCGTCCAGCGCCTCCTCCACCAGCGGATCCACCGTGCTGCTGCCGGAGTCCACCAGGCTGAAGTGCACGCCGTGGAAGGTGAAGTGCTGGCTGGCCCGGCCCACCAGCCGCTGGTACTCGCGCGCGTCGTCCGTGAAGGTCTCGTGGTTGCCCAGCGTCGCGTACAGCGGGATGCGCGAGTCCGCCTCCAGCCGCTGCTGGAACTCCTCCAGCTGCTCGCGCGTGCCGAACTCCGTCAGGTCCCCCGCGAAGAAGATGAAGCGCAGGCTGGGGTCCTGGTTCAGCTTCGCGTAGACATCCCCGACCTTCGACAGCGCCTCCTGCACGTCCGCCAGCGCCGCGAAACGGAACGGCTCACGCGTGTCCCAGTCCGGCGGCGCCACCGTCAGGCGCATGTCCGTCCCCGGACGCAGGGCCACGCGCCATGCCTTCACCGTCGGGTGCGCGTCCGGCAGCGCCACCACGTCCAGCGGCGAGCCCGCTCCGTCCACGGCCACCAGCTCCGCGCCCGGCATCGCGTTGTGCACCGTGAACAGCCAGTCCGTGCGCGCATCCGCCGCGGCCGTGACGCGCGTGGTGAACACCGGCGCCTGGCCCCACAGCTCCAGCGTCCCCGACGCCAGCGTCCGCACCGACGCGAGCCCGCCCTCCACCTCCACCTTCAATGCGTCGGCTTCCGCCCGGCCCACGCGCGTGTCCCGCACCGCGCGGTCCTCGCTGGGACGCATGCAGCCCGTGGACAGCAGCAGCGCCGCCGTCAACCCCAGTGCACGAAGTCCACCGCTCACGTGTCACCTCCCACCGCGTACACCAGCGACAGCCGCCCCATCAGCGCGCCACCCGCCTGCGCCTCCGCCGCCACGCCCCAGCGCTCCGTCACCAGCACGCGCCCCTTCAAGCCGAACGACCCCACCATGCCGCCGCCCCGGCCGCGCAGGCCGCCCACCAGCCCGTCCTTGCGGTGGTCGTAGAAGAGCACCGCCTCGCCCCGCAGCGGCCCGCCCCGCCCCAGCCACACGCCATAGCCGAACGTGTAGAGCAGCTGGCCGTACAGGTTGTCGTCGTCCACGCGCCCCGGATAGCTGTAGGCCTGCGCGGACACGCCCACGCCGCCCTCCACGAACGAGCCCGCGAAGCGCGGCCCGAAGCGCGCCATCGCGTAGCGGCCCTTGAGCGCCACCTCCCCGCCGCCCAGCGTGAAGCCCTCCGTCGGGTAGCGGTGGTAGGTCGCGAAGCCCTCCACGTCCAACGACGTGCCATCCCCGTCCAGCCCCAGCGTCCGCTCCGGCGCGCCCCACAGCCGGTACGCCGCGCCCGCGCGGATCAACGTGTTGCCCTCGTCCGGCGCCAGCCGCGCGGAGGCCTGAAGTTGCACCTTCGACAGCCGCGCCACCGCGCCCAGCGCGAAGAAGTTCCGGTAGTCCGCCGTCGCGTCGTTCACGTACTGGTAGCCCAGGTCCAGCTCCAGCGGCGGCAGCGTGTCCGGCACCCGCCCCGGGTCGAACGCCGGCGACGTCACCGCGTACAGGTTCGCCAGCATCGACAGGGAGAACACCCCCGCGCCCGTCAGCGTCACCGCGTACAGCGGCCCGATGGTTTTTCGCGACGCGCCCGTCAACGCGATGGGCACCAGCCCCGCGCCAATCAGCCCCAGCCCGATGGCCTCCGCCGCGAACAGCCCCTTCGCCGTCTGCGTGTCCCCCGCCGTCCACGCCCCCAGCCCGTGCAGCAGCAGGCCCGGCACCACCGCGACCGCCACCGGCGCCACCTTGAACGGCGGGCGGGGCGCGTCCTCCACCAGCCGCACGCGGGGCTCCGACACCCGGCCAGCCTCCAACGCATCCGGAGCGGCGTCCGGAGCCTCCGGCGCCACCACCGGGCCCTCCGCGGACGCCGTGGGCACCGGCCGGGGCCCCTCCTCCGTCAGCACCCGGGCCATCACCTCCGGCGGCACCACCGACGCGTCCGAACCCCGGCGCGCCGGCACGTCCCGGGGGATGTCACTGCCGCCCAGCTCCGGGCCGCTCGCCAGCAGGTCGAAGGCGGACCGCCAGCCCCCGCCGTCCTGCGCCCACGCAGCCCCCGAGGCGAGCCAAAGCCCCAGGCCCACCGCGAAGGTGGCCCGCGCACTCCACACCGGGCGCCCATGCCCCATGGCCGTCGTCTCGCTTCCCTGGGAGCGGCCTTCCACCCCTCCCACCCCGGCCCGAAGCCCGGAATGGCGCAGGAGATAACCCCGCCCCCGGAATGCGCCGAACGAAGCAGCGTGAAGAAGTGTGAACCGGCGCAACAGTCCGCCTCACGCCTGCTCCACCCACCCACCTGGAACGTCCCCTCCTGCACAAGGGCGGTTCCAACCCACCAGGGCGTCACTGACTGGCCAGTCAGCACCCGCAGCGAAATCTTCGCATGCCATGCGAGCGCATCCGGGACTTTCGGTGGAAGACGAGTATGCTGGGGCTTCCCCAAACCCGGCCCCGCCTCCCCGCCCGTGGCAGAACCCAGTCCCCAGCAATTCGGCAAGTACGTCCTGATCTCCAAGCTTGCCGCGGGGGGCATGGCGGTCACCTACCGCGCGCGCATGACGGGCGCGATGGGCGTCACCAAGCCCTGCGTCATCAAGCAGATCCTCCCGCACTTCGTGGACGACCACGACTTCGTGGAGATGTTCATCAGCGAGGCGCGCCTCGTCGCGGGCCTGACGCACGGGAACATCGCGCAGGTCTTCGACTTCGGTGAGGTGGACGGGCAGTACTTCATCGCCATGGAGCTGGTGCACGGCCAGCCCCTGTCGAAGGTGCTGCGCCGGGCGTCGCGCGCGGGCATCGGGTTCTTCCCGCAGCCGCTGGCGCTGCACATCGCCGGCAAGCTGTGCGAGGGCCTGGACTACGCGCACCGCCACGTGGGCGAGGACGGCCAGATGCTGGGCCTGGTCCACCGCGACGTGTCCCCGGACAACGTCCTCATCTCGTACGAGGGCGAGGTCAAGGTCATCGACTTCGGCATCGCCAAGGCCACGAGCGCGGTGGAGGCCAAGACGTCCCCTGGCACGCTCAAGGGCAAGTACCCGTACTTCTCCCCGGAGCAGGCGCAGGGCCGGCAGGACCTGGACGCGCGCACGGACGTGTACGCGGCGGGCGTCGTCCTCTACGAGATGCTCTGCGGCCGGCGCCCCTTCGAGGGCGAGTTCGTCACCGTGCTGCCCCGCATCATCACCGGCGACTGCCTGCCTCCGTCCGCCATCAACCCCGCCATTGGCGAGGAGCTGGAGACCATCGTCGCGCACGCGATGGCGGTGGACCGCGAGGCCCGGTACCAGACGGCGAAGGACCTGAGCGAGTCCTCGGTGGAGCTGCTCTACCGGGACACGCCGCGCTTCACGCCCACGATGCTGAGCCAGCTCATGACGTACCTCTTCGCGGAGGAGCTGGCCGCCGAGGGACGCAAGGTGGAGCTGCCGCCCGGCTTCAAGGAGCAGCTGGCCGCGTGGCAGTCGCCGGGGTCGGAGCCCTCGCAGGGCCGCGCGCGGATGCCGTCCAGCAACGGCCGGTCTTCCAACCCTGGCAACCCCAGCAGCTCTGGCGTGGCCCGCCCGTCCAGCGCGGGCGTGGCGCGGCCCTCCAGCCCCGGCGTGCGCGCGTCCGGCAGCGCACCCGCCCTGCGCCCGTCAACGGATGGCAGCGCCCCGCGCCGCTCGTCCACCCAGGCCACCGCCGTGCGCAAGAGCACCACCGGCGCGCGCCGCGTGACGCCGGGGGGCACCCGGGAGAACACCGGCACTGGCCGCCGCCCGCTGCCGCCGGAGCTTCCGCCCGAGCCGGACACCGACGGGGGCACGGAGCCCACGGCGGTCCCCCGGACGATGCCCACGCTGGCCGCGCCGCATGACACGCCGGTGGAGACGGCCATCGCGCCGGAGCCGCCGCAGCCCGAGGAGAAGGAGTCCCCCCGGGCGCGCACCACCGCGGACGACGCGCGCGACAAGCTGGCCGCCGAGGCCGCCGAGCGCGAGCAGAAGCGCGCGAAGCAGGTGCGCCAGCTGAGCATGGTCGTCTTCGGCCTCACGGCCGTGGTCATCTTCATCGGCCTGATGATCCACCTCCTGTCCCCGCCGGAGATGCCGGAGGGCAGCGACGAGCCCGTCGTCCTGTGGATCACCTCCAAGCCGGAAGGGGCCTCCGTCGTCGTCAACGGCCGGCCGGTCGGCCCCACGCCCAGCCGCATCATCGGCGCGGACCAGCGCACGCCCCACACCATCGTCGTCACCAAGCCGGGCTACCGCGCCTGGACGCGGCGCTTCACCCCCAACCAGGCCGAAGTCCACCTCAAGGCGGAGCTGGAGGTCGCGCCCGGCACCACGCAGATGGCGTCGGAGATCCCCACCACGTCCGCCGCGCTCGACGCGGGCGCCCCGTCCCTGGAGACGGACGCGGGCCCGGGCGCCGTCGCAGCAGTTGCTCCCGCCGGGGACGCGGGGATGGAGACGGACGCGGATGGAGGCCTGGCCGCCGCCGCTCCGCAGGCCGACGCGGGCGTGGAGGCACTGGCGGACGACAAGGACCGCGAGATGCGGCAGGTGGACTACCCCACGCGCCTGCTGGTGCTGCGGCCCATGTACAACGCGCTGCCGCTGCCGGAGTACCCCACGGCCACCATCGACGTGTCGCCCGGGGCCGCCTACTCCGTGTGGACGGAGGGCAGCGCGGCCTTCGCGGAGGGCGACGGCACCGCGTCCGGCACGCTCGTCTACTACGCGGAAGGCGACCTGCCGGCGGACAACGCCGTGGGCTTCATCAGCAACGCGCCGCGCACCCTCAAGGGCGCGAAGAAGCTCCACTTCTTCGCCCTGGACACCACCGGCCCGGAGGACAACCGCGGCTCCATCCGCGTGCACCTGCGGCAGTCCGCGTACATCCCGCCGCGCTCCGTGCTCTTCGAGCCGGAGAAGAACGCCCTGCAGGTGAAGCCCCAGCACCAGATGCTGCTGCGCGGCCTCAACCCCAGGTCCACCTACGCCTTCACCGTGCGCGACGACTTCGCGGAGGTGCGCTCCGGCTCCTTCGGCCGCGTGCACACGGTGCTGTGCATGGAGACGGGCCCCAAGGCCGAGTCCGTGCGCAGCTCGCACCGCCTCTTCGAGACGGGCAAGCGCTACCAGGTGTCCGGCGTGCAGGACCTGCGCTGCGTCTTCCCCGACCTGCAGCTGACGGACAACCAGGGCGCGCTCGACTTCGACATCGTCGACGTGACGAACATGTCCCGCAAGGAGCGCGCGGAGGCCCTGCGCGGCGCCCGCAGCTCCGAGCGGTAGCAGGCGGCCTCCCGGGCCCCCGTCCGGGAGCCCGTGCGGCAGGCAGGCGTCTGATTCACTCACGGTGATGCCCTGACGCGCTGCTCCCGCGCGAAGGGCCCGTGCCTACCCTCACGGACATCCACTTCTTCTCCAATGGAGTCCGTCCATGACGCCTGTCCTGTCCTCCACCGGCCTGGTGCTGCACAACCTGGGGCTCGCCGCCGGGTTCGGCGGTTCGCTCTTCGGCAAGGTGGCCCTCAACCCCGCGGTGAAGGTGATTGGCTCCACGGCCGAGCGCGGTCAGGTGGTGAACGCCGCGTGGAACGGCTTCAACATCGTCAACGCGGCGTCGCTGGGCCTGGCGGCCATCACCTGGCTGGTGGGCCGCTCGCGGCTGACGGGCCGGGAGATTGACGGCACCACGCGCGGGCTGGTGATTGCCAAGGACGTGCTGCTGGGCGCCAGCGTGGCGCTGGGCGCGGCCAACATCTTCGGCGGGGCCTTCCTGGCCAGGCAGGCGCCGGAGGGCGCGGTCCCCTCGGAGACGGGCCTGACGCCCACCGTGGGCACGCCGGAGAAGGCCGCCAGGACGATGAAGGCCCTGGACGTGGGCGGCATCGTGAACCTCGCCACCATGGCGGGCGTCATCGGCATCACCGCCATCCTCAACATGCGCGCGGGGGCGTCCTCGCGCTGGTCACTGGTTGCCAGGTTCCTTCCGTAAGGGCTCACGGGGGCCGCCGTGCTTCAATCCGCGGCCCGGCTCGAAAAGGATGGGAAGGGCACGTGGGCGCGGAGCCGAAAACGGCACCGGGCCCACGGGTCTTTCTCCCGGGGCCCGGCGTGATGCTTCAGACACGGCGTGCTGCGAACCTCAGATGTCCAGGTTCTGCACGTCCAGCGCGTTGCGCTCGATGAACTCGCGGCGGGGCTCCACGGCCTCGCCCATGAGCAGCGAGAAGATCTCGTCGCTCTCCACCATGTCCTCCACGCGCACCTGGAGCAGCGTGCGGCGGCTGGGGTCCATGGTCGTCTCCCAGAGCTGCTCCGGGTTCATCTCGCCCAGACCCTTGTAGCGCTGCAGGCCCAGGCCCTTCTGCGCGTCCTTGCGGACCGCGGCCAGCACCTCCTGCACGGAGAACGCGGACACCTCACCGCCGTCCACCTGGACGCGATAGGGCGCCTTGCCCAGCGAGTGGAAGACCTCGCGCAGGGCGACGAGCTCCAGGTACTCCGGCGAGGACAGGTAGGCGTGGTCGAAGACGGACTCGCGCATGGAGCCGTTCACGTCCGTGGTCACCACCAGGCGGTGGGCCTCCTGCTGCTCCGCGTCCTTCTCCAGCCGCGTGGCCAGCCGGCCCACCACCTCCGGCATGCGGCGCTGGCAGTACTCGCGCATGGTGGCGAGCTGCGCCTCCACCGCCGCCGCGTCCACGAGCGTCTCCGCGCGCAGGTCCGTGGCCTGGACCAGCGCGTCCACGATGCGCGCGTCGCGGCGCTTGGCCTGCTTCTCCAGCCGCTCCTCGTAGGTGATGACCTTCTCCAGCAGCGCCTTGAGCTCCGCGCCGCCCAGCTCCCCGGCGGGCGTCTTCACCCGGCAGTGCTCCGCGGCGATGCGCAGCAGGTACTCGTTCAGCGCGCGCTCGTCCTTGACGTAGGTGTCCTTCTTGTTGCGCGTGACTTTGTAGAGCGGCGGCTGCGCGATGTAGACGTAGCCCCGGTCAATGAGTTCGCGCATCTGCCGGTAGAAGAACGTGAGCAGCAGCGTGCGGATGTGGCTGCCGTCCACGTCCGCGTCCGTCATCAGGATGATGCGGTGGTAGCGCGCCTTCTCCGGGTCGTAGTCCTCCGCCCCGATGCCCGTGCCCAGCGCGGTGATGAGCGTGACGATTTCGGCGCTGGTCAGCATCTTCTCGAAGCGCGCCTTCTCCACGTTCAGGATTTTTCCGCGCAGCGGGAGGATGGCCTGGTTGCGCCGGTCCCGGCCCTGCTTCGCGGAGCCACCTGCGGAGTCACCCTCCACGATGTACAGCTCGCTCTCGTGCGGGTCGCGGCTCTGGCAGTCCGCGAGCTTTCCGGGCAGACCGCCACCGTCCAGCACGCCCTTGCGGCGCACCGTCTCACGCGCCTTGCGCGCGGCGATGCGGGCACGGCACGCGTCGCCAATCTTCGCCACGACCTTCTTGGCGAGCGGCGGGTTCTCCTCCAGGAAGGACGCGAGCTGGTCGTTCACCATCTGCTCGACCAGGCCCTTCACCTCGCTGTTGCCCAGCTTCGTCTTCGTCTGGCCCTCGAACTGGGGGTTGGAGAGCTTCACGGAGATGACCGCGGACAGGCCCTCACGCGCGTCCTCACCCGTGGGCGTCTCCTTCAGGTCCTTCCAGACGCCGCCCTTCTCCGCGTAGCTGTTGAGCGTGCGCGTGAGCGCGGCCTTGAAGCCGGACAAGTGGCTGCCACCCTCGTGGGTGTTGATGTTGTTGGCGAAGGTGAAGATGCGCTCGTCGTAGCCATCGTTCCACTGCATGGCGATTTCGAGCGACACGCCCTCGCGCTCCGACTTGATGTAGACGGGCTTGTCGTGCAGCGCCTCCTTCGCCTTGTTGAGGTACTCCACGAAGGAGGAGATGCCGCCGTCGAACTTGAAGTCGTGTTCCTTCTGGGTGCGCTCGTCGCGGATGGTGATGTGCAGGCCCGCGTTGAGGAACGCCAGCTCACGCAGGCGCTGGCTGAGCGTCTCGAAGTTGAAGTCCGCCGTCTCCATCACCGTGGAGTCCGGCTTGAAGTGGATCATCGTGCCGCGCTTGTCCGTGGTGCCCACTTCCTGGGGCGAACCGTTGGACACGCCGCGCGCGTAGGACTGTTCGTAGATCTTCCCGGCGCGCTGGACGCGGACCTTGAACCACTCCGACAGGAAGTTCACGCAGGTGACGCCCACGCCGTGCAGGCCGCCGGACACCTTGTACGCGCCGTTGCCGAACTTGCTGCCGGCGTGCAGCTCCGTGAGCACCACTTCCAGCGTGTCCTTGCCCTTGAACTTGGGGTCGGGGTGCGGGCCCACGGGGATGCCGCGGCCGTTGTCCTGGACGCTGAGCGAGCCGTCGACGTGGATGACCACGTCGATGTCCGTGCAGTGGCCGGCCAGGGCCTCGTCCACGGAGTTGTCGACGACCTCGTACACGAGCTTGTGGAGCCCGTAGGTCATCGTATCGCCGATGTACATGCCGGGGCGCTTGCGGACGGCCTCCAGCCCTTCGAGCTTGGTGATGGCGTCCGTTCCATATTCGCCGGGCGGCGCGGCCGGCGCGACACCGGTAGCGGGGGTCTTTTCCATGTGAAGCGTGTCCTTGGGAAAGGCTGCCGTTGCGACAGGGCTCAAGCCTGTTGTGCCTACCACCACCGGGCATCCCGGACAAGCTCCGGGAGCCCACGCAAGGCTGCGGAAAGATTCATGAATCAGGCGTCGAAACGCGAGGGCGGGAGGCGGTCCTCCAGCGCCGCGATCAACTCTTCATAAACAGCCTTGCGGGCGAAAAGATGTCGCGTGACGAGCACCCTTCCCTCTTCCTTCAGGAAGAGCCCGAGCACGCTCCCTTTGCGGCCGACCCGGCGCACGGAATCCAACTGTCCCCAGCGCAATTCCAGCGGCTGGCCGCTGAAGGGGCGGGCCACCCGCACGCCCGCGGCGTCCAGGGTGATGCCCCACTCCTGGCGGGGCCGCAGGCGGTGGACGGAGACGAGGAAGGTCAGCATCAGGCCCGCGCTGATGCCGGCCCGCGCCATGGCGACCAGCCCCCCCCCGCCCCGGTAGTCCGCCAGGGCCCACGCGGTGAGGACCGCCAGGAGGCACGCGCCCAGGATGAGGGCGATTCGGGTGGGGCGTGGATCGAACGGGAAGAAGCGCGGGGTCATGGGGGCGGGCGCGAAAAGGGATGGAAACCTAACCCCGTGGCGCACCGTGCGCGCGCCCTTTCCTCCACGGCTGTTCTTTGCCCGTCGTCCCCGTGTCTAGGCTGCCGGCCCGCATGACGGATGCCGAACTCACTTCTCGACTTCACACCAACCTCATCGCCTTCAAACGCCTTCAAGCCGAGCGCGGCCCGCTGCGCCACCTGCACCTGCCCGGCGTGGACGCGTTCGCGCTGCCCATCTACCAGGACGCGCACTTCCAGCAGGTCCTCTTCACGGACGCGGACGCGCTGGCGGCCGCGCTGCCGGCCGTCATGGACTTCTACCGGAGCCACGGGCTGTCCCAGTGGCGCGTCACCCTGACGCCGGGGCAGCGGGACGCGACGCGCGTGCTGGGCGCCGCGGGCTACCGGCCGGACTTCACCGTGGTGGCCATGGGGGCCTGGCTGAAGGACCTGCCGGACGCGGCCCCCAGCGTGCCGGTGGAGCCCGTGGAGGACATGAACGACCTGGTCGAAATCAACGTCCAGACCTATGGCGCCGAGTGGCGGGAAATCCTCGCCGTGTGGCAGCGGCCGCCCCGCCTGCCGGTGCACACCGTGGTGGCGCGCGAGAACGGCCGGGCGCTGTCCTGCGGGCTGGTGGTGGACGTGGCGGACACGGCGGGCGTGTACCTGGTGGCCACCCTGCCGGAGGCCCGGGGGCTGGGGCTCGCGTCGGCGGTGATGCGGGGCATCATCGCCCAGGCGCGCCAGCGCGGGTGCACCGCGATGGTGCTCCAGTCCACCCCGGCGGGCATCCGCGTGTACCGGCACCTGGGCTTCCGCGACCTCGGGGCCTGGGAGCACTGGGTGCCTCCCAGGCGCTGAAGGCAGGCGCTAGCGCAGCGCTTCCAGCTCCTCCAGCGTCTCCAGCACCTGCCGCGGGTCCTGCAGGCCGTGGAGCCGGTCCGCCAGCCCACGCCCCGCGAGCCGGGCCACGTGCGCCAGCCGCATCAGCCGCGCGCGGCCCACGTGGCCGTCCACCAGCGCCACCACCAGGCGCAGGGGCTGGCCGTCCGGCGCGTCCAGCTTCAGGGGCCGCGCCAGCGTCACCAGCGCCGCCACCGGGGCCGCGCCGGCCACGAACGCGTGCGGCACCGACACGCCGTTGCCCACCTGGGAGGGGACCGCGTCCTCCCGCTTGCGCAGCCCCTCCGCGAGCGCCGCCGCGTCCTGGCCTGGCAGTGCCGCCGCCAGCCGCCCGGCCGCCACGTCCAGCGCGTCCTCGTAGTCCCCGCAGGACAGCCCCACCACCACCCGCTCCGGGGACAGCAGCGGCGCCAGCGGCGGCACGGGTTCGTGGCCGCGCGCCTCGCGCAGGGGGAACTCCGCGTCCAGGAAGGCCCGCACGCGCGCCAGCTGCGCGCCGGTGAGCTGGCGCCGCGCGATGTCCAGCATCAGCGTCCCCGCCGCGGGCACGTCCTCCAGGTAGCCCGCCACGTACGGGCTCACCCGGTTGGCCACGTCCATGAGCAGCCCCGGGGGCACGTCCAGCTCCCGGGCGATGGCCGTCAGCCGCTCCTGCGTGGGCGGCGCGTCCACGCCGTTCTCCACGCGGCTCAGGTACGCGCTGGACACGCCAATGCGGCGCGCCAGGTCGCGCAGGGACAACCCGGCATCCACCCGCAACAGACGAAGTGTGGCACCCAGGTGCATGGCGCTCAGCTCCGCGCGCCGACGGGCTGCGTCGTCTCCGGAGCCGTCCCCTGCGTCCGGGCCTGCTCCGGGGTCTGGGCCAGCACCGTCGCCGCCTCCGGATGATGCACGAGCAGCAGCGAGGCGGGCGCGTCGCGAACGATTCGCTCGCGCTGCACGCCGAACAACCGGTCTTCCAGGCCCCATTCGGCCCCCAGGCCCACCACCACGAGGTCGTAACCCGCCTTCGCTTCTTCCAGCGCTGCCTCTTCCGGCGACGCGTGGCGCACCACCTTGAGCTTCACGGAGGCGCCCTCGTCCGCGGGGAACAGCTCCTCCACCTGCGCGCGGCCCGCGCCGGTGCCCGACCCCGAGTCCTTGGGAGACGTCACGTGCAGCACCGTCACCTCCGCGCCGGCCTGCTTCACCAGCCGCCGCGCCAGGCCCAGCGCCGCCCGGTCATGCCGGCTGCCCACGAAGGGCACCAGCACCCGGCGCACCTGCGACAGGCCCCGGTCCACCAGCACCGCCACCGTGCCGCCCACCTCCTGCATCACCTCGTGCACGGTGCCGCCCAGCACCGTCTGGCTGAAGAGCGGCTTGTGCCAGCCCAGCAGCACCAGGTCCGCGCGCTTGGCCTGCGCCGTGCGGCAGATGTCCCGCGCGGGCTCCGACGACACGAACGACAGCGTGCGCACGGACAGCCCCAGCTTCTCCGCGCGTCCCACCAGGGGCGCCAGCGCGCCGCCGGACGCGGCCGCGGGGTCCAGCGCCTCCTCGCCTCGGGCCTTGAGCGAGCGCTCCGGGGACAACAGGTGCAGCGCGAAGAGGTTCGCCTCCTTGCGCTCACCTGACAGCGCGCGCGACAGCACCGCCATGCCCGGACCGGCCTGCCCATGCGACACGCACAGGAGCACCGTGTACGAGGACGCGGGCAGCGCGGGCTCTGGCGTGTGCAGCAACTGGTCGCGCGCCTGCTCCGCCGGCGAATACAGCAGCTTGAGGAACGGCGTGGTCATGAAGGTCGTGACCAGCGCCATGATGACCATCATCGTGAAGAGCGTGGGCGAGATGACGCCCAGGTCCAGGCCCAGGTTGAGCACGATGAGCTCCATCAGGCCGCGCGTGTTCATCAGGATGCCGACGGCGCCGGCCTCCCGCCACCGCAGGCCCGTGAGGCGCGCGGCCACCGCGCTGCCGCCGAACTTGCCCAGGCACGCCAGGACGATGATGACGCCGCACGTGAGCCACGCCTCCGGGGTGTCCAGCAGGCCCAGCTGCGTGCGCAGGCCGCTGAAGGCGAAGAACACCGGCAACAGCAGCACGACGGCCACGTCCTCCAGCTTCTCCGCCAGCGCCGCCGCCAGCCCGCCCTCCTTGGGAATCACCGCGCCGAACATGAAGGCGCCAAAGAGCGAGTGGATGCCGATGGACTCGGTGGTCCACGCGGACCCGAGCAGCAGCACCAGCGTGATGGCCACCACGTTCTGGGTGAGCCCCTCGCGGTTGGCCACGCGCGCGCCCAGCCGGGCGAGGAACGGCTTCACCAGCAGGAGCATGAAGCCGATGTAGAGCAGCGCGAACAGCGTGGTGAGCCCCGCGTGCGCCAGGTCCGACGCGCGCACCAGCGACACCACGAACGCCAGGATGCACCACGCCGTCACGTCGTCCACCGCCGCGCACGCGATGGCGATGGCGCCCAGCTTCGACTGCATCAGCCCGCGCTCCGTGAGGATGCGCGCCAGCACCGGGAAGGCCGTGATGCTCATGGACACGCCCATGAACAGCACGAACGAGGAGAACGGCACGTCCGGGCTGGACAGCGACTTGTAGAGCCACAGCGCGCCCGCCGCCGCGCCCAGCGCGAACGGGACGACGATGCTGGAGTGGCTGATGGCCACCGACGCGTGCCCGCGCCCCTTGAGCAGCTTGGGGTCCAGCTCCAGGCCGATGAGGAACATGAAGAGCACCAGGCCCACCTCGGCCAGCATCTTCAGGAACGGCATGGACTCCGCCGGGAACAGCCACTGCATGGCGCCCGGCGCCAGCCACCCCAAGAGCGACGGGCCCAACGCGATGCCCGCAACCACCTCCGCGATGACCAGGGGCTGCCCCAGCCACCGGGCGCCCCGGCCAATCAACCGCGACACGGTGATGATGACGATGAGCTGGACCAGGAGCTGGGCGAGCATGTGGGGATTCATCGGACAGGCCTCGCCGGGAAAGTGTTAAGGACGCACTTACCAGGGGCTCGCGCGCAGCGTCAACCCACGCGGGACGGGGAGTCCGCGGTGGGGAGCGCCTGGAAGCTCAGACGGCTTCGGGGGCCTTGTTGGAGTCCACGGCCTTGAGGAGCGTCTCCACGTCCACGGGCTTTCGCAGGTAGCCGCAGGCGCCCATCTCCTCCGCGACCTGGCGCGCGTTGGCGGACGCGGAGAAGACGAGCACGGGGATGTCCTTCCACGCCTCCACCTGGCGCATCTGACGGCCGAAGGTGGCGCCGTCCATCACCGGCATCATCATGTCCAGCAGCACCAGGGCGGGCGGCACGGATTCCCGGCGGAGCACCTCCAGCGCCTGCAGGCCGTTGCCCGCCCCCAGCACGGTGTAGCCCGCGTCGCGAAGCACTTCCTCCAGCGCCTCCCGCAGGTCCGTGTCGTCATCCACCACCAACAGCGGCCGGCTCACTCGCGCGTCTCCTTCTCCAGCGGCAGCTCCAGCGTGAAGCGCGCGCCCTCACCCGACAGGGCGGGCTCCGCCCAGGCCCGTCCGCCATGCGCCTCCGCGGCGCGGCGGGCCAGGTACAGCCCCAGTCCCAGGCCTCCATACGAATGCGAGCTGACCGCGCGGCCGAAGCGCTCGAAGATGCGCTCCACCTGGTCCACGGGCACGCCGATGCCCCGGTCGCGCACCTGGATGCGCGCGAAGCCGCCTTCCCGGCCCACGTCCACCTCCACCGGCCGCCCCGGACCGAACTTGAGCGCGTTGGATATCAACGCCGCCACCGCCTGGTCCACCCGGAGCCGGTCCCACGTCCCCCACAGCCCGCGGCGCGGCGACTGGCGCAGCTCGCACCCGGCCGCGCCGGCCTCCGCCTGGTAGCGCTCCAGCACCTCGGAGACCAGCTCCTCCAGGTCGAAGCGCTCGGGCATCAGCGACAGCTCGCCGCTGGACAGCTGGGACACGTCCAGCAGGCCCTCCACCAGCGTGCCCAGCCGGCGCACCTGGCGCACGCTGCGCTCCAGGCGCGTGACGACGTCCGGCTCCAGCCGGTGCGCCTCCGAGCGCTGCAGGAGCGTGCCCAGCTGCAGCCGCAGCGTGGTCAGCGGCGTGCGCAGCTCGTGCGCGGCCACGGTGAGGAACTCGTCGCGCAGGCGCACCGCCTCGCGCGCCTCCTGGAAGAGCCGGGCGTTCTCCAGCACCAGCCCCGTGCGGCGCGCCAGCTCCAGCGCCAGCGCCAGGTCCACCGGCGCGAGCACCCGGTCCCCCAGCGTGCCCATGGACATGACGCCCAGCCGGCCCTCGTTGCCGGGCAGGGGCACGTTCACCACGGAGCGCAGCCCCAGCCCTTCGATGGCGCGCTGGTGCGCCACGTCCCGGGTGATGGGCTCCGGGCGCTTGCGCACGTCCGGCATGAACTCCGGCTGGCCGGTGCGCAGCACGTGCGCGGGGCCCGCGGCGGCCAGGGGGTCCAGGGGGAAGCGCTGGTCCAGCTTCCACGCATGCGCGCGCCGCTCCGCGTCCGGGTGCGCCAGCGCCACCAGCCGCAGGCCGCCCTGGTCCGGGTCCTGGAGGAAGAAGGCGCACCAGTCCGCCACCCGGGGAACCATCAGCTGCACCAGCTGGTCCAACCGCGCCGCCTGCTCCAGGGACGCGGTGAGCAGCTCGCTGGCCCGGGACAGGATGTCGCGGTCCAGCTCCGCCCGGGCGCGCTCGCGCCGCACGCGGGTCTCCTCCAGCTCGCGCGCCACCGCCGGGCCCAGCCGCGCCAGCCGGTCCTTGGAGAAGCAGTCGCGCGCGCCCGCCTTCATCAGCGTGACGGCCTGGTCCTCGCTCAGCTGGCTGGACAGGACGATGAGGGGCACGTCCCGCCCCTCCTCATGGAGGAGGGACAGCACGTCCAGCGCGGTGAAGCCCAGCAGCCGCTGGTCGCACAGCACCAGGTCCCAGGCCCCGGCGGCCAGCGCGTCGCGCAGCGCCTCCAGCGTGTCCACGCGCCGCGTCGTGGGCAGGTAGCCCGCCTGCTCCAGCTCCGCCGTCACCAGCGCCGCGTCGTTGACGCTGTCCTCCACCAGCAGCAGCCGGAAGGGAGTCATGCCCGGGCCCCGGCCATCAGCCCCAGGGCCCGACAACGCCCCACCGGCCGGGAGCCTCGTGCTGCATCCATTCGCGTGACTCCTCCCGTGGGGTGTGGGCCTGTTTCACCACATGCTAGTGGCCCTCCCTGTCACGCCAGCGGGAGAAATGGCGGACGTTCACCACCGAGCGCTGGCTGGTGAACGTCCCGCGTCACGCGCCCGCGCGCAGCCCCGTCAACCCGGGATTACCAGGAGACGTCGTACTCGGTGTCCAGGAGCGACAGCTGCCGCCCGTGCACCTGGACGTCCTGCGCGCCCACGGCCTCCAGGGCGGCCTGGAGCACGCCCTCGTGGTACGGCGCGGGCATGAAGTCCCGGCGCATCACGAAGCGGGCGCTGTGGTCGCCCGTCCAGAGGACGCTGCGCTCGCCGTAGCTGACCGCGGCGCGGTAGCCTTCGGCCATGTGCTGGAGCATCCGCCAGGGGTTGCCGGCGGCCGCGTTCATCAAGTCCCGGCCGAACATGGAGGCCAGGAAGTCCACCGTGGCCTGCGTCCCGATGTAGCGCAGCGCCTGCTCCCAGTCGCCCAGCTGGGGGCGCAAGAGCCGCGTCGCCTCGGCCGCCATGGGGAGGAAGCGCGTCACCGGGTACAGGTCCGCGGCGCTCACGTCCTTGAGGCCGGACGCCGCCAGGCACTTCACCCGGGCCGGCTCGCCCTGGAGGAAGCCCACCACCCCCGCCACGCCCAGGAAGAACCTGGCTCTTATACACATCTGACGCTGCCGACGACTTAATAGGT
>NZ_RAWM01000070.1 GCF_003668875.1 Corallococcus interemptor
GCCCCGTGCCGCTCCCCGGCCCCGGCCTGGAGCCGCCCCCGGTGGCGGGCGGCGCGCAGTCCTTCGGCGCGGGCTTACAGTCCTGCGTCGACGGGGGCGGACGGCTGCCCGGGCGCTCCGGGCGTCCGTACTTCGCGAACTCCGAGGCCAGCCGCTTGGACTCCTGCTGGAGGCTGCGCAGGTCGAAGCGGTCGTCGTTGAAGGCCGGCACCGGCAGCTGGAGGAACGTCGACTTCGCCGTGTCCAGCTGTTCGAAGAAGGTCCGGTTGTCGACGAGGAACTTCGCCGCGTCCCGCAGCGAAGGCGACACGTTCTTGTCCTGCGAGATGCGCTGGAGGTCCGCGTGCGACAGCGTGCCGTCCTTCTTGCCGTCCAGCAGGTCCAGGTAGCCGAAGTTCGCCTCCAGCGTGCGCAGCGAGTCCGCGTAGTCCAGCAGCTTGGGATCCAACGGGCTGCGGCTTCCGGACGTGCCCCCCGCCTGCGTGGACCCGGACGACGCGGTGCCCGGGGCGTAGCCCATGCCCGCCTTCGCCGCGTCCTGGGGTGCGCAGTACTCCGTCTTCGCGGACGGGTGCTTCTTCAGCTCATCCGCCACGCCCAGCGCGCCGCTGGCCGCCATCATCACGTTGCCGCTCATCACCCCCGCGGCCGTCTTGATGGAGTTCGTGAGGACGGGGGGAAGCCCCAGGGCGTCCCCCGCCAGGTCGGCCACGGCGGTCATGGGACCGCCCAGCAGGTTCGCCACGCCTTTCAGGATGTCGAGCATCGCTACTCCCGCGCGGCGGGTTGAAGTGGGTGCCGCGCGCCGTCTCTTCGGACGCGGACGGGCATTGCAGCGGCGGTGCCGGGCGCGGCCGCGCGCGGGGCGAGTCGAAACGCGGGGTTGGACAGCCAGGCCCCTCCGCCGCGTCCCCACTCACGGACGGGTCGGTCCGCCCGGGAGGATTGCGGCTAGAGTCCCGCGCCCATGCGCACCTTCGGGCTCGACTACGGCACCAAGACCATCGGGGTGGCCGTCTCGGATGGACTGGGGCTCACCGCCCAGGCGGTCACCACCGTGCGGCGCACCTCGCTCAAGGGGGACCTGGCGGAGCTGTCCCGGCTGGTGAAGGAGCACGAGGTGACGCGCTTCGTCCTGGGGCTGCCCCTCAACATGAACGGCTCGGAGGGGCCCCGCGCGGAGGCCACGCGCAAGTTCGCGCAGGTGCTGGAGAGCGCGCTCGGCCTGCCCGTGGAGCTGTGGGACGAGCGGCTGTCCACCGTGGCCGCCCAGCGCACCCTGCTGGAAGCGGACGTGCGCCGGGAGAAGCGGCGGGAGGTGATTGATCAGCTCGCCGCGCAGTTCATCCTGCAGGGCTGGCTGGACGCGCACCGCCCCAAGGACGACGACGGCTACGACGACAACTACGACCCGGAGGGCTGAAGCCCTCGCCTGACTACGGCTGGCGCCGGTACACGTGCAGCGGGGCGGAGAACCCGTCCTGCTCCTGGTACACCACGCCGTCCAGCGTCAGCGTGCGCCCGTCCAGCGTCACGCCCGGGTCCTTCACCAGCTTGCCGCCGTCGAAGCGCACCAGCACCTCCGGCCGCGCGTCCTGCAGGCGCTGGCGGAACGTGTCCCAGCGCACGCGCGCCATGCGCATCTCCGGCAGCGTGGAGAAGAAGGCCACCTGCAGGTCCATGTAGCGCGGATCATCATCGATGGCCGCCGCGCCGCCCTTCGCCGCCACCTCCTCCCTGAGGAAGCGCGCCACCTGCATCACCGCCACGGGGTTCGTGGACGTGGGGCTCACCGGGCGCAGCGAGTCATGCAGCCCGCCCTCCGTGCGGAACGTGTAGAGGCCCAGCGCCACCGGCATCACCACCGCCAGCACCGCGCTCACGCCCACCACCGCGCGGCGCGCGAAGGGCCCCTTGTTACCCACCAGCGCCGCCAGGCCCGGCGCCATGAACACCGGCAGCAGCACCAGCTGCGTCACCGTGAAGCGGGCCAGGGGCACGAAGTTCAGGAGCACCGCCGCGCGCAGCGTGAAGTACACCGTGGGCAGCACCGCCATCACCACCAGCCAGCGCGTCTCCGGGTGCTTCTTCCACGCGCGCACCATGCCCACGCCGCCCAGCAGCGCCACGCCCGGCGTCAGCGTGAAGAGCGCCACCGCGGGCCAGAACCCCAGCTGCTGCAGCCGCCAGCCAATCGCCCCTCCCGCCCCGCCGGAGTCCGCCACCCACTGCTTGTGGAAGCCCTCCACCGCGTTGATGGGGAAGAACGGGTCACCGTGCGCCAGCTCGTTGCCCTGCATCCACAGCAGCGGGAACGGCAGGCACACCAGGCCAAAGCCCACCGCGCGCGTGAGTGACGCCACCCGGTCCTCGCTGCTGAACACCAGCGCCACCGTGATGAGCGGGATGTACAGCCAGGCGTCGTAGCGAAGCGCGCACGCGAAGTTGAGCAGCACCGCGCCCCAGAAGAGCGGCTGGAAGCGGTTCTCCTCCACGCCCTCCGCCACCAGCGCGAACACCGCCAGCATGAAGAAGAGCGACACCGCCTCGCTGCCCGCCGTGGTGGAGAACTGCAGGTGCATGCCCCACGCGCTGAAGGCCAGCCCCGCCGCCACGCCCGCGCGCCAGCCGAACAGCCGCCGCGTCAGCGCGAACAACGGCACCACCGACGCCACGCCGAACAACAGGCTCACCAGCCGGCCCGCGACGTCGCGCTCGAACACCGACAGCACCGCTCCCACCAGGTACACGTGCAGCGGCCCGAACTGGTACGTGCCGTCCTTGTAGGACGTGATGACGTGCGGGTCGGCGAGCCACCGCTCCGCCAGCTCCGTGCGCACCACCGCGTCACCGAACAGGTTCTCGTTGATGAAGAACACCCCCAGCCGGGGGAGCAGCGCCGCCAACAGCAGCAGGCCCACCAACCACCGGATGGACGGCTCGGGCTGGGGTGCGGGCACCGCGGACAGACCGGGCACGGCGGCGGGAGGGGAAGCAAGGGCGGCGGGACTCGAAGCGGGAACCATGGCGCGCGCGAGGATACGCAGGCAGGGCTCAAAGCCAAGTCAGCGTCCCACCTCCCTGCCCGGTGCCCGCCCGCCTGCCCTGCTCCGGCTCGGGAACCACTTCGCCGGGCAGCGTGGATTTCGCGCCGTTACGGACCGTTCTGGACGGGATGGAACCGGCGCGCCGGCCGTCACGCCGACATGTGGAGCGGACACGGACGCCGCCCCACAGGGAGGGCCTGCCCGGACGGGATGTCCTCCAGCAAAAGCCCAAGCGTCGGGAAGTACGCGCTTGGGTGAGGTGGGACCGGACACATCGCACCGGGGGGGCTCCTCCCAGCGCGCGTCCCGGTCCTTATAATCGAAGTGCCTTTTCACCCCGTGGAGGAGGGCGGCTCCCCTCCGACACGAGCCGAACGCGCGGTCCCACTCCGCGGCGGGGTCCCGAAGGGGCTGAAGCATCGCGATTGTCGTCGCCTGGGACCTCTTCGGAGTGGGTGTGGAATGGCCTTCCAGCCCTCCAGGTTCACCATGTTGGCCTCCCGGAAGCACGCGAGTTCTCGCGTCCGCCTGTGAGGCTACGAGGGAGAGACATGAAGGACGCTGAGAAGGGCTCGTGGGTCTCCAGAATCGCCGCGTTCCAGGACGTGAAGACCTACGCGGAACTCAACTGGGAGGGCTCTTTCGAGGACTACCTCGAAATCGTCCGCAAGAACCCCAAGGTCACCCGCACCGCCTTCCAGAGGATCTACGACATGATCCTCAGCCACGGGAAGTCGGAGTACATCGACAACAAGAAGAAGCTCACCCGCTACCACTTCTTCAGCGACGAGCGCTTCGGCGGCCGGGACGCCATCTTCGGCCTGGACGTGCCGCTGATGAAGCTGGTCAACGTCTTCAAGTCCGCGGCGCAAGGCTACGGCACGGAGAAGCGCGTCATCCTCCTGCACGGGCCCGTGGGCTCGTCCAAGTCCACCATCGCCCGCCTGCTCAAGAAGGGCATGGAGGAGTACTCGAAGACGCCGGAGGGCGCCGCGTACACCTTCTCCTGGCTCACCGACAAGAAGCAGCCGGACGGCACGGTGACGAAGGAGAAGATGAAGTGCCCGATGAACGAGGAGCCCCTCAACCTCATCCCGCGCGAGTGGCGTGACAAGGTCTTCTCCGAGCTGTCCCCGCCGGAGTCCGGCTACACGATTCCCAACGGCTGCGAGCTGTGCCCCGCCTGCCGCTTCGTCTTCAAGGAGCTGATGACCCAGTACGGCGGAGACTTCGCCAAGGTCATGGGCCACGTCCACGTCAACCGGCTCATCTTCAGTGAGAAGGACCGCGTGGGCATTGGCACCTTCCAGCCC
Organism: Corallococcus interemptor; assembly: GCF_003668875.1. Lineage (GTDB taxonomy): Bacteria > Myxococcota > Myxococcia > Myxococcales > Myxococcaceae > Corallococcus > Corallococcus interemptor. Next base: position 4,361 of record NZ_RAWM01000070.1, read on the forward strand.
AAGGACGAGAAGAACCAGGACTCCACGGAGCTCACCGGCGACATCAACTACCGGAAGATCGCCGAGTACGGCTCGGACTCCGACCCGCGCGCCTTCAACTTCGACGGCGAGTTCAACATCGCCAACCGCGGCGTCATCGAGTTCGTCGAGGTGCTCAAGCTGGACGTCGCGTTCCTCTACGACCTGCTCGGCGCGTCGCAGGAGCACAAGATCAAGCCGAAGAAGTTCCCTCAGACGGACATCGACGAGGTCATCATCGGGCACACCAACGAGCCCGAGTACAAGAAGCTCGAGAACAACGAGTTCATGGAGGCCTTGCGCGACCGTACGGTGAAGATTGACATCCCGTACATCACCAAGCTGGCCGAGGAGGTGAAGATCTACGAGAAGGACTTCAACTCCCGCGCCATCAAGGGCAAGCACATCGCCCCGCACACGCTGGAGATGGCCGCCATGTGGGCCGTCCTCACGCGCCTGGAGGAGCCCAAGAAGCACAACCTGTCGCTCCTGCAGAAGCTCAAGCTCTACAACGGCAAGACGCTCCCCAACTTCACCGAGGACAACATCAAGGAACTGCGCAAGGAGTCCGTGCGCGAGGGCCTGGAGGGCATCAGCGCCCGCTACATCCAGGACAAGATCTCCAACGCCCTGGTGAGCGACAAGGGCGAGGGCTGCATCAACCCCTTCATGGTGCTCAACGAGCTGGAAGCCGGCTTGAAGACGCACTCCCTCATCAACACCGAGGACGCGCGCAAGCGGATGAAGGAGCTGCTCACCACGGTGAAGCAGGAGTACGAGGACATCGTCAAGAACGAGGTCCAGCGCGCCATCAGCGCCGACGAGGACGCCATCGGCAAGCTGTGCGGCAACTACATCGACAACATCAAGGCCTTCACCCAGAAGGAGAAGGTCCGCAACAAGTACACCGGTATTTATGAAGTGCCGGATGAGCGCTTGATGCGGTCGATTGAAGAGAAGATCGACATCCCCGAGAGCCGCAAGGACGACTTCCGCGGCGAGATCATGAACTACATCGGCGCGCTCGCCGTGGAGGGCAAGACCTTCAACTACCGGACCAACGAGCGGCTGCACAAGGCGCTGGAGCTGAAGCTGTTCGAGGACCAGAAGGACAGCATCAAGCTCAAGAACCTGGTGTCGTCCGTCGTGGACAAGGAGACCCAGGAGAAGATCGACCTGGTGAAGGACCGGATGATGAAGAACTACGGGTACTGCGAGATCTGCTCCACGGACGTGCTGAACTTCGTGGCCAGCATCTTCGCCCGCGGTGACGCCAAGGAGTAACGCCTGGCGAATTGACTCCAAGAGGGACGTGACACCGTGACCTTGAAGATCCACCAGGACCACTCCCGCTTCAAACAGATCGTCCGCGGGAAGATCAAAGCCAACCTGCGCAAGTACGTGCAGAAGGGCGAGATGCTGGGCAAGAAGGGCAAGGATGCCATCAGCATCCCCATCCCCTTCATCGACATCCCGCGCTTCAAGTACGGCCACAAGGAGCAGGGCGGCGTCGGACAGGGTGACGGTGACGTGGGTCAGCAGCTCGGCCCCGGGGCGGTGGAGCCCGGGGACGGGCATCAGGCCGGCCAGGGCGAAGGCGATCACGCCCTGGAGGTGGACGTCACGCTGGAGGAGCTGGCGCAGATTCTTGGCGAAGAACTCCAGCTGCCGCGGATTGAACGGCGGCAGAACGAGCGCATCGTCACGCAGAAGGTGAAGTACACCGGCGTGAACACCACGGGTCCGGAGTCCCTGCGCCACTTCAAGCGCACCTTCAAGCAGGCCCTGAAGCGGCAGATCGCCACCGGCACCTACGACCCGAAGATGCCGGTCATCATCCCCACGCGCGAGGACCGGCGCTACCGCAGCTACAAGCTGCAGGAGCTGCCGGAGACGAACGCGGTCATCATCTACATGATGGACGTGTCCGGCTCGATGGGAGACGAGCAGAAGGAGATCGTCCGCATCGAGAGCTTCTGGCTCGATACGTGGCTCAAGCACCAGTACAAGGGCCTGGAGTCGCGCTACATCATCCACGACGCGGTGGCGCGCGAAGTGGACCGCGACACGTTCTTCCACACCCGCGAGTCCGGCGGGACGATGATCTCCAGCGCGTACAAGCTGTGCCGGGACATCATCCAGGCGGACTACCCGAAGAGCGCGTGGAACATCTACCCGTTCCACTTCAGCGACGGGGACAACTGGAGCGCGGACGACACGCGCCAGTGCATTGAGATGCTCCGCAACGACATCCTCCCGCAGGTGAACCAGTTCGCCTACGGGCAGGTGGAGTCCCCCTACGGCAGCGGGCAGTTCATCAAGGACCTGCGCGAGGCGGTGGGTGACACGAACAACGTCGCGCTGAGCGAGATCGCGGACAAGGACGCCATCTACGCCTCCATCAAGGACTTCCTCGGCAAGGGGCGCTGAAAGGCGCTTCTGTCTCATTCCCCACCGGAGCCACCGCCCCAATGCCCAAGAGCCTCACGCCGCGACTCGCCGCGCTTCGGGATGAAATCCACGGCTACGCCAAGGAGTTCGGCCTGGATTTCTTCGACACCGTCTTCGAGATGGTGTCCTACGACGAGATGAACATGGTGGCCGCCTACGGCGGCTTCCCCACCCGCTATCCCCACTGGCGCTGGGGCATGGAGTACGAGCAGCTGGCGAAGGGGTACGAGTACGGGCTGTCGAAGATCTACGAGCTCGTCATCAACAACGACCCCTGCTACGCCTACTTGATGGAGAGCAACCCGGAGGTGGACCAGAAGCTGGTGATGGCCCACGTCTACGGTCACTGCGACTTCTTCAAGAACAACTTCTCCTTCCGGCACACCAACCGCCGGATGATTGACGACATGGCCAACCACGCCACCCGCGTCCGGCGGTGGGTGGACAAGATTGGCGTGGAGAAGGTGGAGGACTTCATCGACCGGACGCTGTCGCTGGAGAACCTCATCGACCAGCACGCGCCCCACATCCGGCGGAATCCAGACCCGCAGCGCGCGGAGGAAGAGGCGAAGTCCAACGAGCGCGTGGAGGGCTTCAAGGTGAACCGCGAGTACATGCGCGGCTTCATCAACCCCTCCGAGTTCATGGACTCCCAGCGCAAGCGCGCGGAGGACGAGAAGCAGCAGCGCAAGCGCTTCCCGGAGCGCCCGCAGCGCGACGTGCTCTACTTCCTGCTGGAGCACGCGCCGCTGGAGCCGTGGGAGGTGGACATCCTCTCCATCCTCCGCGACGAGGCGTACTACTTCGCGCCGCAGGGCCAGACGAAGATCATGAACGAGGGGTGGGCCAGCTACTGGCACTCCACCATCATGACCCGCCGGGCGCTGCGCGACGACGAGATTATCGACTACGCGGACCACCACTCCGGCACCATGGGCGTGCGCCCCGGCGCCATCAACCCGTACAAGCTGGGCATCGAGCTGTGGCGGGACATCGAGGACCGGTGGAACAAGGGCAAGTTCGGCAAGGAGTGGGACGAGTGCGATGACCTTCGCGCGCGCCAGGCCTGGGACAAGAAGCTGGGCGCGGGGCGGGAGAAGATTTTCGAGGTGCGCAAGCACTACAACGACATCACCTTCATCGACACGTTCCTCACCGCCGAGTTCGCCCAGCAGCAGAAGCTCTTCGTCTACGGCTTCAACGACAAGCGCAACTCGTGGGAGATTTTGGACCGCGAGTTCCGCAAGGTGAAGAACAAGCTGCTCACGTCCCTCACCAACTTCGGCCAGCCCATCATCGAAGTGGTGGACGGCAACTACGAGAACCGCTCGGAGCTGCTGCTCGCGCACAAGCACGACGGGCAGGATTTGAAGGGCGACTACGCGCGGGAGACGCTGCGCAACCTCCAGTCCCTGTGGCGCCGGCCGGTGAACATCATCACCCGCTACGACGGCAAGGGGACCCTCCTGCGCTACGACGGGCAGCACCACTCGGAAAAGAAAGTGGAGCTGTAACCAGCAAGCAGGCAGGCGGGCGGCGAAGTGCGGTCAGGATTTGGGCGGAGGACCAACAGTCCTCTACAATCCTGTATCGCCCCCCATGAAGACCGCTTCCCTCCTGTGCCTTGCCGCCCTCGGGGTGGCTTCGACGTCCGAAGCCGCCACCCAGTTCGAAATCAAGAACCGCCGCATCGAGCCGCGCCAGACGCTGGCGGGTGCGCTGCACGACGCGGCCCTGCCCGACGAGCAGGTGACGGCGGTCATCTCCGCGCTGGAGGGCGTGTTCGACTTCCGCAAGTCGCGCGTGGGTGACCAGTTCCGGCTGGTGATGAAGAACGGCGAGCTGGACTTCTTCGACTACCGCCAGAGCACCGTGGACGAGTGGCAGGTGCGCCGCGACGGGGAGAAGTACGTCGGCAGCAAGCGCTCCATCGAGGTGGAGAAGCAGGTGTCGGTGGTCTCGCTGGAGATCAACTCGTCCCTGTACGAGGCGACGCTGGCGGCCGGTGAGGACCCGTCCATCGGCCTGGTGCTGTCGGACGTGTTCGCGTGGGACATCGACTTCTACCGGGACGTGCGCAAGGGCGACCGGGCCAAGGCCCTGGTGGAGAAGTTCGTCTCCAAGGGCCGCGTGCTGCGCTACGGCGAGGTGCTGGCGGCCACGTATGAAGGCGGCCTGGTGGGCAACAAGCGCGTGTTCCGCTACGTGCTGCCCAACGGCGAGGCCAACTTCTTCCAGGAGGACGGCGCCAGCGCGAAGAAGACCTTCCTCAAGAGCCCGCTGAAGTACGCGCACGTCACCAGCAGCTTCGGGTCGCGCTTCCACCCGGTGCTCCAGTACGTGAAGAACCACAACGGCGTGGACTACGGCACGCCCATTGGCACCCCGGTGTGGGCCGTGGCGGACGGCACCGTCGTGTCCGCGGGCAACGCGGGCGCCGCGGGCAACATGGTGGTCCTGCGCCACGCGAACGGCATGGAGACGCAGTACATGCACCTGTCGCGCTTTGGCGACGGCGTGCGCACCGGCCAGCGCGTGCGGCAGAAGCAGGTGATTGCCTACTCCGGCAACACCGGCCGCTCCACCGGCCCGCACCTGCACTTCGGCCTGAAGCGCAACGGCGCCTACGCCAACCCGCTCACGCAGAAGTTCCCCCGCGCGGATCCGCTGCCCAAGGAGCTGACGTCGGACTTCCTCGCCAAGGCGCAGGACATGGCCCAGCAGCTGGACGCCGTGTCCGTGGCCGCCGTCGCCGGCAAGGCGGGCCCGCCGCCCACCGCCACGAAGTAGCGCCCTCCCGCGCTTCAAGCCCACGGGCCCCCTCCCCCTCACGGTGGAGCGGGGCCCGTCGCTTTTTCAGGTCCACTCGATGAGGAATTCGGAGTCGCCCAGGCCGCGCTCGGTGCCCCGCACGCTGCCCTCGCGGTGGAGCGCGGTGAGGGCGCCGCCGAGGATGCCCTCGTGGACCTGCACGGGCAGCAGGTCGCCCTTGAAGCAGAGCCGCACCCGCTTGTCGCCCAGGGCCTGGTACTCGCGCTGTCCGTAGCTGACCGCGGTGGAGTACGACGTGGGCGCGTTGCTGTAGAGCCGCTTGGGGTCTCCGCCACCGGACGTGAGGCGCAGGAGCGTCTGCCCCACCGTGGACTCCAGGAACGTCCCCACGATGGCCTCTCCGCACGCCCGCAGGGCCACGTCGCGCGTGCCGTATTGGGGCTCCAGCGCCTCGGACGCGAAGGCGAGCAGGCGCAGGAAGTCCACCGCCGGGTAGGAGAAGAAGTCCACCGGGCTGCGCTGCATGAGCGGCGCGCGCAGGCGCTCCGAGGCGTCACGCCCCAGCCGCTGGTGCACGAGCCGCAGCACCGCCGCGAAGCTCAGCCCTCGCACGGTGTCCCCGGGCCGGGTGAGGGCGATGCGCTCTTCCAGGTCATCCAGGGGAAGGGACATTCGTAAGCGTTGTACTCCAGTTTTGCGCGTTTTCGGTCCCTCTCACGAAGGCGGTGTGGATGTCTGTCATTCCCTGTGGCCGCGCCGCGTCACGGCGGGTCCCCCAGCACCTTCCCTCCCTGACGGAGGAAGCGGCCGACCTCCATGGAAGCCGTGGGTTTCCGCTGCCCTGGGCTGGCGTGACACGGTAGCCTTCCGTCATGGGCGGCCCGCGTCAAAAGCACGAGTGCGCCCCGCAGTCCTTCAACCTCTTCGCGACCCTCGAGACGACCGACTTATGGCTCCTCCCGCCTCCGCGCGCCCCGCAGCGCCCCCGCCCTCCGCCTCGGGAACTCCCGAAGACAGCGGCCGCACCGGGCTCGACGCGGCCAGCGTCCGTCGCGGCTTCTTCGAACACGTGCGCTATTCGCGCGGCAAGAACCCGGAGACGGCCACGCCGCACGACCGCTTCATGGCGCTGTCCCTGGCCGTGCGCGACCGCCTCACGGACCGCTGGGTGAAGACGGCGCGCACCTACTACGAGCAGGACGTCAAGCGCGCCTACTACCTGTCCGCGGAGTACCTGCTGGGTCGCGCGCTGGGCAACAACCTGCTCAACCTCAACATGTACGAGGCCGCCGCCGCCGCCATGCAGGAAGTCGGCGTGGACCTGACGCAGCTGCTGGAGATGGAGCCGGACGCGGGCCTGGGCAACGGCGGCCTGGGCCGGCTGGCGGCGTGCTTCCTGGACTCGCTGGCCACCCTGGGCTACCCGGGCATGGGCTACGGCATCCGCTACGAGTTCGGCATCTTCTCCCAGGACCTGGTGGAGGGACATCAGGTCGAGCGCGCGGACGAGTGGCTGAAGTTCGGCAACCCGTGGGAGATCGTCCGGCCGGAGAAGGCCGTGCCGGTGCGCTTCTTCGGCCGCGTGGAGCACCACCAGGGCCCGGATGGCCGGCCGGTGGCGCGCTGGGTGGGCGGCAAGACTGTGATTGGCGTGCCGTACGACACGCCCATCGCGGGCTACGGCAACAACACGGTCAACACGCTGCGGCTGTGGCAGGCGCGCGCGAGCGCGGAGTTCGACCTGCTGCTGTTCAACGCCGGTGACTACGAGCGGTCGGTGGTGGAGAAGAACGACTCGGAGGTCATCTCCAAGGTCCTCTACCCCAACGACGCGTTCCAGGCGGGCAAGGAGCTGCGCCTCAAGCAGCAGTACTTCTTCGTGGCGTGCTCCATCGCGGACATCGTCCGGCGCTACCTGAAGAACCACGACGACTTCCGGGACTTCAGCCGCAAGTGCGCCATCCAGCTCAATGACACGCACCCGGCCATTGGCGTGGCGGAGCTGATGCGCGTGCTGGTGGACGAGAAGCGCCTGCTCTGGGACGAGGCGTGGTCCATCACCCAGGAGACGTTCGGCTACACCAACCACACACTGCTGGCGGAGGCCATGGAGCGCTGGCCGGTGTCGCTGTTCGAGCGCCTGCTGCCGCGCCACCTGGAGATCATCTTCGAGATCAACCAGCGCTTCATGCGCCAGGTGCAGATCCGCTACCCGTTCGACGTGGAGAAGCAGCAGCGGATGAGCCTGGTGGAGGAGGGCCCGGAGAAGAAGATCCGCATGGCCCACCTGGCCGTCGTGGGCAGCCACAGCATCAACGGCGTGGCCGCGCTGCACACGGACCTGCTGCGCCGCGACGTGCTCCCGGACTTCGCGCAGATGTACCCGGAGCGCTTCAACAACAAGACCAACGGCGTGACGCCCCGCCGCTGGCTGGCGTGGTGCAACCCGCGTCTGTCCAAGCTGATCACCAGCCGCATCGGCGAGGGCTGGGTCACGGACCTGGATCAGTTGCGGAAGCTGGAGCCGCTCGCGGAGGACGCGGAGTTCCGCAAGGCCTTCCGTGAGGTGAAGCGCGCCAACAAGGAGGACCTGGCCCAGCACGTGAGGGATTTGCGCTGGGTGCAGCTCAATCCGGACGCCATCTTCGACGTGCAGATCAAGCGCCTGCACGAGTACAAGCGGCAGCTGCTGGACGCCATCCACATCGTGGCGCTGTGGATGAAGGCGCGGCGCGACCCGGCGAGCGTCATCACGCCGCGCGCGTTCCTCTTCGGCGCGAAGGCGGCCCCGGGCTACCACCTGGCCAAGCTGACCATCCGGCTCATCAACGGCATCGCGGAGGTCGTCAACAGCGACGCGGGCGCCACGGGGCTGCAGGTGATGTTCCTGCCCAACTACCGCGTGAGCCTGGCGGAGCGCATCATCCCCGCGGCGGACGTGTCCGAGCAGATTTCCACGGCGGGCTGGGAGGCCTCCGGCACGGGCAACATGAAGCTGATGCTCAACGGCGCGCTGACGCTGGGCACGCTGGACGGCGCCAACGTTGAAATCCGCGACGCGGTGGGCGACGAGAACTTCTTCCTCTTCGGGCTCACGGCGGACGAGGTCATCGCGCGCAAGAAGGCCGGCTACCGGCCGCGTGAGGTGTACGAGTCCAACACGGAGCTGCGCGAGGCGTTGGACCTCATCCGCTCCGGCTTCTTCTCTCCGGAGGACCGCAACCTCTTCCAGCCGCTGGTGGACAGCCTGCTCAACGAGGACCGCTACCTCGTGCTGGCGGACTTCGCGGCCTACGCGGCGAAGCAGGAGGACGTGGCGCGCGCCTACAAGGACCAGGAGTCCTGGACGAAGAAGTGCATCATCAACGTCGCCCGCGCGGGCATCTTCTCCTCCGACCGCACCATCAAGCAGTACGCGGAGGAGATCTGGCGGGTGCAGAAGACCGACGTGGAATGACGTGAGGCTCGGGGCGGCCCCGGCGTTTCAAGCCGGGGCCCCTCGCCGTCACTCAGGCGGCCTTGTTGAGCCAGGCCTCGTACGCGCGGAAGTCGTAGTCGCGGCCGAGGAACTGGTGCACGAGGCGCGCGGCGTCGTCGGAGCCGCCCGGCTCCAGCACCGCGCGGCGGTAGGCCTGCGCGGGCTCCGGGTTGAGCAGCCCCTTCGTCTGGAACACCGTGAAGAGGTCCTTCGCGATGACCAACGACCACATGTACGTGTAGTAGTTGGACGAGTACCCATCCAGGTGCCCGAAGGTGAGGTGGAAGTACGTCCCCTCCAGGTACGGGAAGGGGATGTACTGGCCCTGCAGCTCACGCACGAGCGCGGTGGCGTCCAGGTTCTTCGGGTCGCGCCGGTACAGCTCCAGGCTGAGCGCCGCGTAGAACATCTGCTGGCGCACGAAGAGCCCCTTGCCGAACTCGTCCGCGGCGAGCATGCGCTCCACCAGCTCCGCGGGCAGCGCCTCTCCCGTCTGGTAGTGCTTCGCGAAGGTCTGCAGGCACGTCACGTCGCGCGCCCACTCCTCCAGCATCTGCGACGGCGCCTCCACGAAGTCCCACTCCGTGCGCACGCCGGACAGGCCCGCCCACTTCGTGTGGCCGCCGAAGATGTGGTGCAAGAGGTGGCCGAACTCGTGGAAGAACGTCTCCACGTCGCCGTGCTGCATCAGCGCGGGCTCCGTGCCGGGCTTGGGGAAGTTGCAGATGAGCGCGCCTTCCGGCAGCCGGCGGCCGGACTTGCCGCTCGTCAGCGTGAACTGGGCCGCGTGCTTGTACTTGTCCGCGCGCGGGTGCATGTCCAGGAAGAAGCGGCCCTTGAGCGCGGGGCCCTCGTAGACGTCGTAGACCTCCACGTCCGGGTGCCACACGGGCACGTCCTTCACCGGGCGGTAGGTGACGCCGAAGAGGCGCGCGGTGAGGTCCAGCACGCCCTGCTTCACGCGCGTGTATTCGAAGTACGGGCGCACCGTCTGCGAGTCGAAGGCGTACTGCTCCGCCTTCACGCGGTCATCCAGGTAGCCGGAGTCCCACGGGTTCACCTTGTCGGCCTTCGGGTCGTCCTTGCGCTTGCGCTCCAGGAGCACCGCGTAGTCGCGCTTCATGCGCTCTTCGGACGCGTCGGCGATCTTCCGGATGAAGGTGCCCGCGGCGTCCGCGGTGCGCACCATCTTGTCCTCGGTGGCGTAGGCGGCCCAGTGCGGGTAGCCCAGCAGCGTGGCCAGCTCGTGGCGCTTCTGGACCAGCTTCTGGAGCACGTCCACGTTGGCGGGGTAGCCGCGCTGGCGGTTGGCGCGCCAGAGCTCCTCGCGGGCCTTGCCGTCGCGCGCGTAGGTGAGGAAGGGCACCAGGTCCGGGTAGTCCGTGGAGATGCGCACCTGGCCGTCCTCGCCGGGGGCGTGCGCGCGCACGTAGTCCTCCGGCAGGCCGTCCAGCGCGGACGGGGGCAGCGACACCTTGCGGGTATCCTGGCTGATGTTGCGGCTGAACTCCTGGCCAATGCGGACCAGCTCCTCCTGGAGCGCCTTCACCCTGGCGCGGGTGGCGTCGTCGCGGTCCACGCCGGCGCGGCGGAAGTCGCGCAGCACCTTCTCCATCCACTTGCGCGTGGCGGCGTCCGCCCCGGACAGGTCCACGCGCGCCAGGACGTCGTAGACGCCCCGGTCCATGCGGATGTCGTTGGCCAGGTTCTCGATGGCCTGCTCGGACTGCTCGGCGGCCTCGCGCAGGGTGGCCTCCGGGTGCGTGTGGCGCACGACGCTGGCGCGCGAGGCGGCGTCGTCCAGGGCGGCGGAGGACTCGTCGAACAGCTCCAGGACGTCCTGGGAGGGCGTGGAGGCAGGCAGCGTCTTCAGACGCGCGATGCCGTCGCGGGCCTTGGCCAGGGCCTCTTCGCTCGCGCGGCGGAACTCCTCCGGCGGGCAGGTGACATGGCGGGCGGCGTCTGGGACCAGGGGCTCGGACACGGGATGGGCTCCTCTCAAGCCGTGGGTGTGGTGCCCAAGGCTAATGCGCTCCGGGGGCCCTGGCAGCATCCGTGTGAGGTGAGGCAAGCGGGTGCCGTGCAGTGGACGCCCTCCCCTGCCCCGTCCGTCGGGCGGCGGACGGGCGGGCTTCAGCCAGTCGCCCCCCATGGATATGGGGACGGGGCTACCGGAACTCGATCGCCACCTCGCCGAGGATGACCCTCACGCCATCCAGCTCGTTCGCCGACACGTACACCGTCTTGGTGCCCGGGGTGGTGGCGCGCACCTCCACGCGGTTCTGCCCCTGGCCATCCGTGAGGCCCTTCTCCTGCAAGAGGGTGAAGCCGTCGCCGGTCCCCGCCTGCATGTTCACGACGCGTCCGGACAGCGGCATGGCGTCCGCGTTGCGCAGCGTGACCGTGACGACCATGGTGTCCTGACCGTTCGCCAGCAACGGATCCGTACTTGGGGAGAGCTCCACCGAGCATTTCTCCGGGGCCACCAGGGGGGAAGGGACCTTCGGGTCCTCTCCGCACCCCACCGGGACGCCCAGGGCCAGCAGCCCCACCACCAGGCACCGAGCCAGCAGCACGCGACGCGAAGACATGAGCATTCCTTCCCGGACGGCCCGCGCCCGAAGTGGGTGTGCGGCGGGCGGAGTCTGTCACGAGCCGGGATGCGCTAGAAATGGCGGAAGGCCGCCCCGGCGTGCATGCCGGAGGCGGCCTTCCTGGGACCGATCAAGAGCCGGAGGCGTCAGTAGAACTCGAGCGGACTGCTCGCGTTCTGCGGGTTGCGCGTCGTGCGAATCACGAAGTCAGACCCATTCTGGTCCGTGTCCAGACCGTTGCCCCGCAGCGCATCGGCAGCATCCATGGATGCAGGGGTGGAGGTGGATACAGCCTTGCGCTCCAGGCTGCCCGCAGCGTCAGCGACAAAGGCTGCGGGGGCGGTGCCCTCTGGTGAAGTTGCGGTGGTTCCCCAGGCGAGCTTGTCCACGGTGGCCGTGTCGTTCACAGCCGTCGTCAGCGCGCCGGGCCCGATCCGGATGTGGCCCGCAGTATGCGCGGTCGCACTCGTATAGGTCGCATTCGGGGCGACCGTGCCTACATAGCCGGTATTGGCGATGAGGTAGTAGCCATGGGCCGCGATGCTCACCGTGCCCAACGTGACAAGGGTCGAATAGGCATTGCCCGTATCGGACTTGTATTGGATTTTCCAGCCCGTCAGCGTCACCGGCGCGTTCGTCGGGTTGTAGAGCTCGATGAATTCGTCGCTGTGATTGGGGTTGGTCGGGTTGCTGCCGGGGCCCTTCGAGGCGAACTCACTGATGACCACGTGGTTCGTCAGCGGCGGCTTCACCACCGTCACGGAACCGTAGGTGCCCGCGGACGGCTCCACCTTGCCGGACTGGTCGCAGTACACCCACTCCTCGCCCGCGAACCGGTAGCGGAAGCCGTAGCTGTACGTGCCGGCCGTGGGGATCTGGAGGACCGCCTTCATCTCGTCGTTGTTCGAGCCCGGCGTGGTGAAGCCCGGGTTGAAGTCCGCCGCCGTCCACGTCCAGCCCGCCGGGTTGGTGGCGTCCGTGCCGTAGCCCAGCTGCGCCTCGATGAGCGGGTAGAAGTCGTTGCCCGTCGTGTTCCGCTGCGTGACGTCGCGGCTGTAGAACTGGCTGTAGATGTCGTAGCTGGCGCCGGTGTTGATGATCGCCGGGTAGGTGTTGTCCGGGGACGGGAACGTCTTCGGGTACTGGATGGCGCACCAGTTGAGCGGCTTCTCCACGTTCAGGCCGCAGTCGTCGTTGAGCTGCCCCGGCGTGCCCCGGTCTCCACCATCCAGGCTGCCGGAGGACTCACACCAGTACCAGGCCTGGCTGCTGCCCTTCGTCCCGATGATGCTGGACGCGAGGCTCATGGCCCGGCCCGTCGCCTGCGGGAACGCATTGGTGTACGTGAGGCTGTCCACCGTCACCGTGCCCTGCTTGAGCGTGATGGAGCCGGTGCTGTCCATGAACTTGTCGATGCCGTAGTCGGTGTTCGCCGCCACGCCACCGTTGCGCGTGAAGTTCGCGTCCTGCGCCAGCACCGTCCGGCCGCCAGGGGGCACCAGCAGCGTGGGGTTGTGGTTCACCGTGAAGGTCGTCTCCGTCCCCACGCTGTTCACCAGGGTCACCGACAGGCCCTGCGCGTCCAGCAGGTGCGACGTGGTGTTGGTCAGCTCCAGGTACTCGGTGGTGCCCGCGGAGGGCGAGTGCATCACCTCCGAGATGACCAGCTCGCCCGCGCCCGGGTGCGGCGCGGTGGTGCACGCGCCCGCGTAGCAGACCGCGTCCGCGCCGGTGCAGGTCTCCAGCGTCGTGTCGCCGTCCACGCAGGCCGGCGCGCCGTTCTGCACCACGCACACCGACGCGTAGACCTCGCGCGAGTAGCCGTCCTCCGCGCACTGGGGCGCGGGCGGCGTGCACACGTAGCCGCTGCAGGGGTCGGTGGTCGCGGCGCTCGCGGTGGCCAGCACGCTGGCGTTGCCCGCCGCGTCGAACGTCTTCAGCGCGAAGAAGTACGTCGTGCCCGCCGTCAGGCCGCTGACGGTGAAGGACTCCGCCGTGCCCGCCGTCTGGGGCGCGCCCACGCCCGTCACGAGCGTGGCCGAGCCGAAGGTGGCGTCGTCGAGGGCGGACGTGGCGTAGCGCAGCTCGTACTGCGCGGCCGTGCCCAGGGCGCCATCATCGCCCGGCGCCTGCCAGTCCAGCCGGATGCTGGCACCGTCCACCGCCGTCGCGCTGAAGCCCGCCGCGGCGGCCGGCGCCTGCGTGTCGGAGATGGCGAGGTCCCCGGACGTGACTGCCTGGAAGCCGTCCGCGCTCGCCTGGAGCTGGTACGTGCCTTCATCATTCACGCTGAGGCCGCTGAAGGTGGCCACGCCGTCCACCGTGGAGCGCGTGGGGATGCCCTGCGCGAAGGAGCCGCCCGCCAGCGCCAGCTGCACGTCCACCGAGGCGCCGGTGACGGTGTTGCCAAAGGCGTCCTGCACCGCGACCTCGATGTCCGCCAGGTCCTGCCGCACCGGGCCCGTGGTGGGCGCGGAGACGAAGGCCAGGTGGTTCGCGGCCGCCGCGCCAACAGTGAAGGTGTGCGTGGCCGTGAGCGCGGGGTCCGCCACGTCCTCCGCGGTGACCCCCTGCGCCCCGGCGGTGCGCAGCGTCACGCTGAAGGTGTGCCGGCCCTCGTCCACCAGGGTGAACGTGTACGCGCCGGGCAACACCGCCTGCGTGTCCGTGGAGGTGAACGTCACCGTGGACGCGTAATCCTTCGCCACGTTGCCCCAGGCGTCACGCGCCACCAGCTCGTAGCCCAGCGACTGACCCGCGGCGACGGGGCTCGTGCTCGCGATGACCTCGAAGGACGCGGCCGCGCTGGCGCGCACCTCCACGTCCACCGTCGCCGTGAGCGCCGGGGTCGCTGCGTCCGTGGCGGTGAGCGTCCGCGCGCCCGCCGTCTTGAACACGAGGCCGGAGACGGTCTTCTGGCCCGCGTCCGCCGGGACGAAGGTCGCGTCCGCCGGCAACACCGCCTGCGCGTCCGAGGACGTGAAGTGCACCGTGCCCGCGTAGTCCTGGCGGCGGTTGCCAAAGGCATCCGTCACCGTCACCGTCACGTCATTCTCGTCGCCCGCGTCGACCGGATCCGTGAAGGCCGCCAGCACGAGCTTCGCCGCGGCGCCGGCGCCCACCGTGAAGGGCTGGCTCTCCCGCGTCAGGGCCCCCACCGTGGCGGTGAACGTGAACGTCCCGGCCGTCGTGACACGCAGGCCGGAGAAGGTGGCCACGCCATTCACCGCCGCCACCGGGACCGCCGTGAAGTCCGGCTGGCCGGTCAGGGTCAGCGTCACCACCGACGTGGCCGTGGAGACCACGTCGCCGCGCGCGTCCAGCAGCGACACCTTCACGTCCGGAAGCGCCGAGTCCGCGTTGCCGTTGGACGGCTGCGGCGTGAACGCCAGCGACGCGGTCGCCGCGGCGGACACCATCACCCGCATTTCAAAGGAGAAGGCCCCCGCGCTGTCCGCGATGGTCAGGAACTGCTCGCCGGGCGTGCGGAAGGTGATGCCCTGGAACTTGAACCTGCCCGCGTCCGCGGCGGTGAACGTGTGCGAGGGCAGCGTCGCGGCCGCGTCCGTGGACGTCAGCGTCACCGTGCCCGTGTAGTCCGTCACCGTGTTGGAGTGCGCGTCCTCGAGCGTGACCTCCAGGGACTCCGCCACCCCCACCGTGACCGTATCCAGGAAGCGGTCGTACCCCAGGCCCTTCACCGGGCCCGGCACCACCTTGAAGAAGGTGCTGGCCACGGGCTCGAAGCCCGGCGCGTTCGCGATGAAGTGGTAGCCCCCGCCTGCCTTGTTCAGCACCACGTCCGGGAAGGTCGCGACGCCGTTCACCGCCGTCACCGTCAGCAGGCCTTCCGGGAACACGATGCCGCCGGAGCCCAGCGACAGCGTGACCTCCGCCGTGCTGTCCGTCACCACCGCCCCGGCGCCGTCACGCACCTCCACCACCAGGAGCTTGAGCGGCTCGCCCGCCACGGCGTCCGGCAGCGCGGAGCGGAACGCCAGCGTCTTCACGGTGCTGACGTTCACGAACTCCACGGTGGCCGTCTGGCTGAGCGCCACCATCTTGCCGGTGTCGTCCTTCACGGACGCCTTCACCGTCTTCACGCCCGGCTCCGTGGCCAGCACGTGGGCACGCGCCTCACCGTTGATGTCGGTGACGAGCGCGCTCTCCTGGACGGAGGCGCCCTCCACCGTCACGGACACGGCGCGCCCGGACAGCCGCGAGTTGTCGCCCTTGCGCAGCGCCGTCACCGTGACGACCGCCGTGTCGACGCCGTTCGCCACCACGCCCGTGGGCCGGTCCACCGCCACCGTGGAGGCCGCGGCGTCCACCACGCTCTCCACTTCCGGCGGAGGTTGCGGCGGGGTTCCTGAATCCTTGCAGCCGAGTGACAGCCCTAGGCACAGCACGCCCAACCCCAGACAGCGGGCGAGCACAGCGATCCGTGGGGACATGAATGTCTCCGTCCAGCGAGCAGACCCCGCGCGGCGACAAGCGCTTCACGCGGGGTTGCAGTGCTTTCTAGCAGACATCCCCCGGTGCCCGCGAAGTGGCACCGGAACTTTGCACGTCAACTGGATCAGCCGTTGATGGCTTGAAGCACCGCGGCACCGCCCAGGAGGGACTGCCCCCCGTCGCAGACCATGATGGAGCCGGTGATGTACGACGCGGCGTCCGAGGCCAGGAACAGGGCCAGCCGGGCGATGTCGTCCGGGGTTCCGAATCGCTGGAGTGGCAGGGCTTCCGCGAGTTTCGTGCGGGCCTCTTCCGACGGGGCCAGGCGGCTCATGCCCTCCGTGCCCGCGATGGGGCCCGGGGTGATGGCGTTGACGCGCACGCCCGCGGCGCCCCACTCAATGGCAAGCACGCGGGTGAGCATGTCCACGCCGGCCTTGGCGGCGCACACGTGGGCCTGCATGGCCATGGGCAGGTAGGCCTGGGGCGCGGAGATGTTGATGACGGCGGCGCCCGGCTTGCGCAGCAGCTCGAAGGCGGCGCGGGACACGTTGAAGGTGCCCAGCACGTCGATGTCCATCACCGCCTTGAAGCCGTTGGAGGACATGCCCAGCACGGGCGCGGGGAAGTTGCCGGCGGCGCCGCACACCAGGATGTCGATTTCGCCGTACGCGTCCTTCACCTGCAGGAGGGCCTTCTCTACGGACGCGTAGTCGCGCACGTCGGCGGCCACGCCCATGGCGGTGCCGTGGGCCGTAAGGCCCTTCACCGCGCCCTCCAGCTTCTCCACGTTGCGGCCGTTGATGGCCACCTTCGCGCCCGCCTTCACGAACGCGGTGGCGATCCCGAGGTTGATGCCGCTGCTGCCGCCGGAGACGAACGCCGTCTTGCCCTTGAGCAGCCCGTCCTTGAACACGCTGTCCGCCATGGAGTCGCTTCCTTTCGAAATCAGCCGAACTCCACGACCTTCTGCCCGAAGAGGCGGTCCACGGCGAGGAGCAAATCGTCGTTCACCTGCACCTTGAGGGTGGTGCCGGAGATGTGCGCCTCCGCTTCCCCGGGGAACAGCACGCTCACCGCCACCGGCGTCGCGCCCGCGTACTTCTTCGCCAGCTCGTTGAGCTTCGCCAGCCGCTCCTCGGTGACGATCTCCGCGGGCAGCCGCAGCTCCAGGCGCTTGGTGCGCTTCTCACGCACGGCCTTGAGGCTCTGGATGTCCTCGACGATGAGCTCCGCGGTGGGCGTGTTCTCGTCGCGCTGGGAAATCTGCACGGTGCCGGTGACGAGGATGGGGTCATCCGACTTGAGCAGGTGCTCCCAGTGCTCGTAGCCCGGCTTGGGGCCCTGCTTGGACCACTTGCCGTCCTTGCCCATCACGTTGCGCGTGCCGTCCTTGCCCGGGAAGCACACCAGCTCCGTGGAGCCGGACAAATCCTCGATGGTGACCCACGCCATGCGCTTGCCCGTCTTGGTGGGGCGCTCGCGCAGCACGGTGATGATGCCCGCCACGGTGAGCTTCTCGTCGCGGCGCGCGCGCTGCACGGCGGTGATGGGGCGCGCGTAGCGCTTGAGCTCCTTCTCGTACTGGTACAGCGGGTGGCCGGACACGTAGAAGCCGATGGACTCCTTCTCGAAGGCCAGGCGCTCCTTCTCCGGCCACTCCTCCACCTGGGCGTAGTCGTCCTTGAGGCCCGCGCCGGAGGACTCCGGGCCCGCGAGCATGCCGAACAGCGAGCTCTGGCCCGCCGCGCGGTCCTTCTGGCTGGAGGAGCCGCGGTTCATCGCGCGCTCGATGGTTTCAAAGAGCTGCGCGCGGGGGCGCTTCTCGAAGTCGAAGGCGCCGGCCTTCACCAGCGCTTCCATCACCTTGCGGTTGACGCGGCGGCCGTCCACGCGCTCGCAGAAGTCGAAGAGGCTCTTGAAGGGGCCGTCCTTGCGCGCCTCCAGGATGGACTCGATGGCGCCCTCGCCCACGCCCTTGATGGCGCCCAGGCCGAAGCGGATCTTCCCGTCCACCGCGCCGAAGGCCATGTCGGACTGGTTCACGTCCGGGGGCAGCACCTGCGTGCCCGACTCGCGGGCCTCGCCAATGTGCTTCACCACCTTGTCGGTGTTGTCCTTCTCGCTGGTGAGAAGGGCGGCCATGAATTCGCACGGGTAGTGGGCCTTGAGCCACGCCGTGTGGATGGTGACCAGGCCGTACGCCGCGGAGTGGCTCTTGTTGAAGCCGTACTCGGCGAACTTCTCCATCAGGTCGAAGATTTCGCCCGCGACCTTCAGGTCCACGTTGTTG
Source organism: Corallococcus interemptor (assembly GCF_003668875.1). GTDB lineage: Bacteria > Myxococcota > Myxococcia > Myxococcales > Myxococcaceae > Corallococcus > Corallococcus interemptor. The sequence continues at coordinate 22,422 of NZ_RAWM01000070.1, forward strand.
GCCTTGCAGCCCTCCAGGAAGCCGGCGCGCTCGGCCTGCATGACCTCCGCCTTCTTCTTGCCCATGGCGCGGCGAAGAAGGTCGGCGCGGCCCAGGGTGTAGCCTCCCAGCACCTGGGAGATCTGCATCACCTGTTCCTGGTAGACGATGACGCCGTAGGTGTCCTTGAGCACCGGCTCCAGCTTCGGGTGCGGGTAGGCCACCTTCTCCCGGCCGTGCTTGCGGTTGATGAAGACGTCCACCATGCCGGAGTCCAGCGGACCCGGGCGGTAGAGCGCGCCCGCGGCGATGACGTCTTCGAAGCACGTGGGCTTGAGCTTCATCACCATTTCGGTGAAGCCGCTGGACTCCATCTGGAAGACGCCGGCGGTGTCGCCCTCCGCCATCAGCTGCCACATCTTCTCGTCGTGCAGCGGGATTTCGTGCCGCTTGATGTCCTTGCCGTGGTTGCGGTTCACCAGGTCCAGCGCGTGCTGGATGACGGTGAGCGTCTTCAGGCCCAGGAAGTCGAACTTCACCAGGCCCGCGGCCTCCACCTCGTCCTTGGCGAACTGGGTGATGAGGATCTTCTCACCCGGCGGCTGGTAGACGGGCACGAACTCCCAGAGCGGCTTGTCCGCGATGACCACGCCCGCGGCGTGCATGCCGGGCTGGCGGTGCAGGCCCTCCAGCGCGAGCGCAATCTCCAGCACGTCCTTGGTGGTGACGGGGTTGCCCTCCACCTCGCCGATGTTCTGGGGTTTTTCGATCATCTCCTTGAGGCGAGGCTCCATCTCGATGGCCTCCTTCAAGGTGATGTTGAGGACCTCCGGCACCAGCTTGGCGATGCGGTCGCCTTCGCTGAAGGGCAGGCCGAAGACGCGGCACACGTCGCGCAGCACGCTCTTGGCCTTGAGCGAGCCGAACGTGATGATCTGCCCCACGTTCATCTCGCCGTACTTGCGGCCCACGTACTTGATGACCTCGTCGCGCCGGTCCTGGCAGAAGTCGATATCGAAGTCCGGCATCGACACGCGCTCCGGGTTGAGGAAGCGCTCGAAGAGGAGGTTGTACGGGATGGGGTCCAGGTCGGTGATGCGCAGCGCGTAGGCGACCAGCGAACCCGCGCCGGAGCCGCGGCCCGGGCCCACCGGGATGTTGTGGTCCTTGGCCCAGTTGATGAAGTCCTGGACGATGAGGAAGTAGCCGGAAAAGCCCATGCGCTGGATGACGCCCAGCTCCAGCGTGAGGCGCGCCTGGTACTGCTCGCGGTCGATGGGGTACTGGCCCTCCAGCTCCTTGAAGCGCTGGCGCAGTCCCTCGTAGGCCAGCTCCGACATGAAGGTGTCCGGCGTGTGGCCGTCCGGCACCTTGAACGTGGGGAGCATGGGCTTGCCCAGCTTCAGCTCCACGTTGCACATCTCCGCGATGCGCATGGAGTTGTGCACGGCCTCCGGCGAGTCGGCGAAGAAGCCCAGCATCTCCTCCGGGCTCGTGACGTAGAGCTTGTCCGTGGAGTGGCGCAGGCGCTTGTTGTCCGCCAGCGTCTTGCCGCTGGCGATGCACATGAGCAGCTCGTGCGCCTTGGCGTCCTCGCGCTTGATGTAGTGCGCGTCCGCGGTGGCGACGAGCGGGATGTCCAGGTCGCGCGACAGCTGCTTCAGGTTCTCGTTGGCCTTGTCCTGCTCGGCCATGCCGTTGGACTGGACCTCCAGGTAGAAGCTGTCGGGCTCGAAGATGCCCTTGTATTCGGCGGCCACGCGGCGGGCGTGGTCCATGTCGCCGCGGAAGCAGGCGCTGGTGACTTCACCGCCCAGGCACGCGGTGAGGCCGACGAGGCCCTTGCTGTGCTCCGCGAGCACCTGCTTGTCGATGCGCGGGTGGTAGTAGAACCCGTTCATGTACGCGGTGGAGGACAGGTAGCGCAGGTTCGCGTAGCCCTCCGCGTTCTTGGCCAGGAGGATGAGGTGGTGGGCCACCTTCTCGGAGCGGTCCTCGCGCCCCTTGGGGCCCGCGACGTAGGCCTCCAGGCCGAGGATGGGCTTGATGCCGGCGTCCTTCGCCTTCTTGTAGAAGTCGATGGTGCCGAACATGTTGCCGTGGTCCGTCACGGCCACGCTCGACATGCCCTTCTCCTTCACCGTCTTGATGAGGTCCTTCATCCGGATGGCCCCATCCAGCAGCGAATAGAGGGTGTGGAGGTGAAGGTGGGTAAAGGACATGGGCGTTCCGGCTCCCGGTGAAGAAAGAGGCGCCTGAACACTAGAGCCCGCAACCCCTGCTCGCCAGTCCAGTGACGGGGCTGTGGGAAAGAAGCAGGACGCTCGCGTGCGGGGCCCGGAAAACCGGCCTGGGAAACACCCGGAGCGGAATTCCGGCCCCCCGTCCGTCCGGGCGTGGGCACTCCCTTCCGGCATGGGGTGACCGCCGTGGGATTCGTGACCACGCTGCCCCAGGATGCCCACCTTCGCCCGCACACCGCCGACGCTCGCTTGCGCCCTCCTGCTGGGCTGCCGGGCGGGCCTGCTCGTCTTCCTGGTGCTCTACACGCTCTGTGCCCTGCTGAACATGCAACTGGGTTACCAGGGGAATGAGAGCGGCATCGTCACGGAGTACGTGTGGAACACGTGGCGGGGCGTGGTGCTGTGGCAGGTGGCGCGGCTGATTGGCGCGTACTGCGTGGTGGGGCTGGTGCTGGGGGCGCTCCTGGGAGCCGGGCTGTGGGCGGCGGGGCGGAGCCGGCGCGCGGTGTTCTGGCTGAGCGGCCTGGGGTGCCTGGTGGTGGAGGCGTTCCTCGTCGCGGGGGACATGGCGCGGCATCCGCACCTGTACGCGGCGACGCTGTATGCGCGCTCGGAGGTGACGGCGGCGGTGCTGCGGGGGTTGAGCGGCACGCAGCCGTCGGGCTGGGTGTTCGCGGCGCTGGTGCTGCCGGTGTTGAGCGTGCTGGCGGTGGTGGCGCGGTGGCTTGCGGAGTCCCCGCGCTGGCGCGGCGTGCTGGGGGGCATGACGGCCGCGGCGGCGGTGGCGGGCTTCACGGGGCTGGAGCTGGCGTGGAACCCGTCAGAGCCGGAGCCGGCGGGGCGCGCGAAACCGAACCTGCTCATCCTGGCGTCGGACGGGCTGAGGCCGGACCACCTGTCGGGCAATGGCTATTCGCGGTCCACGTCGCCGAACATCGACCGGCTGATGGAGGAGGGAACGCGCTTCCGGGAGACGGTGGTGCAGGTGCCGCGCACGGCGCCGTCGTGGACGACGCTGCTCACGTCGCAGTACGCGGGCGAACACCCGGTGGTGCACACGCTGGTGGGGCGCGAGGCGCGCGAGGCGAAGCTCACCACGCTGGCGACGGCGCTGGAGGCGCAGGGCTACCGCACGGCGGTGGTGGCGGACTACGCGGGGGATCATTTCTCGCGGTTCCCGTACGGCTTCCAGGTGACGTCCGCGCCGGACTTCCGCTTCCCGGACCTGGTGCGGCAGCGAATGTTGATCACGCATGTGGCACTGCTGCCGTGGACAGCGCTGGCGCCGGGGCTGTTCAAGGAGCGAGGCGAGTTCCCGGAGTTGACGGACCCTGCCCCGCTGCGCACGCGGGTGCGGCGCGTGCTGGACGGGATGCCGGAGGACGCGCCGTTCGCGCTGGTGGTGTTCGCGTCCTCCACGCACTTCCCTTACGCGGCGCCGTGGCCGCAGGAGGGGCAGTACGTGGAGCACGGCTACCGGGGGCCCTGGCGCTTCGGGGCGACGCCGAGGATGGAGGTGGATCCGAACGCGCCCGCGACCACGCCGGAGGACGTCGCGGCGCTGGGAGCGAACTACGACGCGGCGGTGCGCACGTTCGATGGGCTGGTGGGCAACGTGCGCGCGGACCTGGAGCGGCGGGGCCGATGGGACGACACGCTGGTGGTGCTGTTGTCGGACCATGGTGAGCACCTGGAGGACGAGGGACTGGGCCAGGGGCACGGCGACCATCTGTGGGGCAGCGCGGGTTTGCGCATCCCGTTCGTGGTGCGGCTGCCCGGGCAGGTGGCGTCAGGGCGCGAGGTGACGCAGCGGGCGCGGTCGCTGGACGTGGCGCCGACGGTGCTGGATTTGCTGGGCGTGCCCGCGCCGGAGTCGTTCCGGGGACGCTCGTTGGCGTCGCTCGTGCGGCCGGGGCCAGAGCCCAAGGCGTTACCGGACGTGCCCGCGTTGATTGAGACGGATGTGTGGTTCAGCGACCGGGATGGTCAGCCGTACCAGACGGTGCGCATGCCGTATCCGTGGCTCTATGAGATTGCGATGGTGGAGGGAGACACGGGGGAGATCGCGCTGAAGCCGGAGTGGGAGGGACCGGTGCGACGGTCGCGTCACCGCGGGGTGTATCTGGGGCGCTGGAAGCTGTTGGAGCTGCCCACGCCGGATGGGGTGCGGGTGCAGCTGTTCGATACGGTGTCGGATCCTTCGGAGCTTCGGGACGTGTCGGGAGACCATCCGAACGTCGTGGCCTCATTGAGGGCGAAGCTTGCTGCGGAGCTGCCGGATGGGACGGGTGAAGCTCGCGGCGCCGTGGGTCCCTGAGTAGGGTGTCATGCCATGGCCATCATCCTGGAAGGACTTACAAGCTGCCCCATCTGCGGCAGCACCGACTTGTCGAAGCCGTACACCGCGACTTCCGGCGCGTTCTTCGATGAAGGGGATGAGCTCTGGCCCTACTGCGACGCGCCGCTGCACCTCGAATGTCTGGCGCACTGGCCGCACAGGGAGCGGTTCTCGCGCGGCTATTTTGATCTCTGGAGAGCTGAAGCCAAACAAGGCAACGGCGTCCTCCTGGCGGAGGCGCATCTATGGCTCCTGCGCTGCGGCCCCGCGAAGCCCGAAGCCACGCCCTACTACGTGGTAGTCCACCTCGCCGACTGGCCCGTGGAGCTCTATTCGCGTTGGGAACAGTGGATGGGCTACTCCGCGCACACGTACCGAGAGGGATTGGCGGGTGCAGCGCTGAAGGCAGCGGACGCGGCCATGGCGGAGGTTCGACGACTGGCCCCCGACCTGGACGCCCTGCGCGAGTTGCGGCGGCGGGTGCTGCTCACTTCGCACTGAAGGTCGCGGCACCCGCCATGAACCGCTTCCTCAACAGGGGAAGCAGATCACCAGCTGGGAGTACGGCGTCCGGATGCCCGTGAGGTACGTCCGTCCGCTGCACGTCTGGGTTGCGTTGCCCACCATCTCCGAATAGGTGGCATCCGCGTAGTAGTCCCACTCGCAACTCTGCGCCGGAGCCGCCTCGGCCTTCGGGGCATATGCGGACGTTCCAAGGCCCACCAACGCGGGAACCGCCAGCGCGACGCCAAAGAGCAACTTCCTCATCGATTGCCTCCAAGGAGAAGGACTGCGACCTCGAACGCTAGGTTGCCTTGGATTGCGGGTGCAAGGCGGCTCCGAGCTTTTTGGACAGACAGAGCAAGCGCCGACGCCGCAGAACTGTCACCACTCCCACGAACACCAGCCCCGCGAAGGTCGCAGCCGAGCCTTGACTCGTGGCCTACAAACTCTTCAGCGCCACTGCGTAATTCCATACACCTGCGAGCACCGACAGACTCTCCAGGGCCTGCCCCACCGTGAAGCATCCCACCAGCGCGGCGCCCCAGGCCCACGAGGGCAATGCCGTTCCCGTCCCCAAGCGCAACCGTTCCTTCAGGGGCTTCGGCGACAGGAATCCGCCCAGGAGCGCGGCGAGCATCACCAGGAGGCTGGACGTCATGATGACCGCCACGTGCAGCCAGGACATCGGCCAGAGCTGCTCCGTCACGGCCCGAATGGCCTCGCTGTCCTGAGGGTCCACTCCCGCGCGGGCCATCTCCACCGCCATCGCGATGTTGGCCACGATGAGCGTCATCACGAAGATCGCCGGCAGCAGCAGGATGAACGCGACCAGCACCGGCCACACGCGCGGGCGTGGCGATTCGGGTGCCGGAGGACTGGCGCCGGAAGATGGCTCGACAGGGGAACCCATGGCCTGCCATGGCAGCCCGGGCAGGCCTCGGTTCGCGCCCTACGGTTGCTTCCGCACGCCGAGGGTGATGGACATCATTCCCCCCGAAGCCTGGAGCGTGACACGGCCCGCGGAGAGGTCCGCCTCCTTGAACTGATACAGGAGGACGCCGGTGATGGTGTCATTGACGCTGACATCACTGTCCCAGACGCGGAAGGCCCAGGGCTCCGTGAGCAGACGACCCGCCGTGGCGGTGCAGCCGCCCGAAGTCCAAGCGGGCGTGTAGCTCTCCACTTCCGGGGTGACGGAGGACGCAGTCGCCCCCGGACACTGCATCTCCACGAAGACATCCGGCGCGGAGCCATCCGCATCCCAGGCCGTGCCGTTGTTGCTGGCCGTGATTTGAGCGGACGTGGGCTGGACGAACCAGACACCCGCCGGATCCGCACCGCACGTCTGATCCGTCTTGCAGACCTGGGCCGCGTTGCAAGCCATGCACGCGGCCCCGGCCTTGCCACACGCGGAGGCGGTGTTCCCCGTCTGGCAGGTGTTGTTGAAACAGCAGCCCGTGCAGTTCGCCGCGGAGCACGTCACCGGGGGCTTATTGTCCTCCCCCGGGTCGTCACCGCCACCGCAACCCGCCAGCAACATCCCCGCGACCACTGCCAACATCCGATGAATCTTCATGCCTGTGCGATGCCCCCAAGGGTCGGTGTTCGGGGCGCACGATGTCCAGACGGACGTTGACTGTCTTTACCTCTTCCGGGGGATGGCGCTTCCAGGGCGTCCGGAAGAAGCTCTCCTGCCGCGCGATACGCCTGCAAGTGGGTGTTCTCCGGACGGAAGTCCTCCTCCACGCGAAACCATGAAGTACGTTTCCTGCTTCGCGGGTGATGCGTGCTGGAGGAGAGCCGATTGCGGAAAGCACCGCGGACCTGGGGCCTGGGGCCTGGGTGTGTTGCTTGTCAGCGGCTGTGCCACGCCTTCTGCCAACCCGGGCCTATGTATGGCGCACGCAACGCTCAGGGCGACGTTGACCACGATGACGCTCCCGACGACGAGCGTCATCAGCATGAGCACGAACGCGAGCACCACCGTCCACGCGCGAGGCCGCGGCGTCAGTACCGGTACAGCTCCGCCGCCACCTGGGCGTCGCAGGACGTGACGGCCGACCCGCAGACGGTGGGGCTCGAGTACATGATCGAGTTGCAATCCCAGTGGTGCGCGATGCCGAGCGTGTGGCCAATCTCATGCACGCTGACGCTCTTCGCGTGGTACGCGCCCGCGTGATAGGTGTTGTTCATGTTCACGACGCTGCCGGTCATGCAGCCGCCCGACGCGTAGTTCCAGGTATAGGCAAGCCAGCCGTTGTTGCCGTACCAGTTCTCATAGACCATGACGTCGGAGGAACCGCTGCCGCGCCAGTGCAGGTACAGGCCGTTCGAGATGCTCGTGTACATCCACGCGTTCATCGCGTCGCCGACCGGCCACCGCGTGGTCGTGAAGTCCGTGTACGTGACGTTCGTGGGGTAGCGGCACCACCTGTAGCCAAAGAGTGGAACCCCGCACCAGCTCTGGGCGCGCGGCCCGCTCGGCGCGTCTTCCACCGAGGGCACCGCGCGCGCCTCGGGGCGCACGTACTCGACGGCCCGGGCGCGGGCGCCGACCCGGGCGAGCAGTGCGTCAACGGGGCCGCCCAGGTGCTCCTTGAGCGCGGTGGCGTGACGCGACGAACTCGGGCCCTGCACGAAGCCCCCCTTCACGAGGACGCGCCCCACCGGCCCTCCCGTCACGGCGTAGACGCCCGTCAGGGATTGCGCGGCCAGCGGCTTGACGCCCTCCTGCGGCGCGAGGAAGAGGACCGCCTGCTCCCCCACCGCCGGCAGCGGGCTGTCCTCCGGCGCGAGCGTGCAGCCGTCGGCGAGCAGGCCGCCGGGATACATCACGTCCACGGTGGCCCCCTGCGCGACGACACCGCCCGACGCGCTCCGCAGGTCCCTCGACGTGCGCGCGATATTGGAAACCCGCACCGTCGCGATGGTGACGGGCAGGTCCGTGTAGAGGCCGCTCAGCTCACCCGGGGTCGCCCCTTCCGTCTTCGACCGCGCATAGGTGCGCAGGACGTCGTAGCGCGTGGACTCCACCTTCCCGTCGATGATCAGCGCCGAGTGGTCCGTCAGGTCCTCCACCGTCTTCTCCTGGAGGGCCCAGTCCATCTGGAGCGTGTGCTCTGTTCCTTCCGCGTGCGCCGGAGCGGGCACCGCCGTCTCCGGCACCCACGCCTTCACGTGCGCGTCCTGCGGAGCGGGGGCGCTGGCCTCATCCCCCGCGACGTCGTTCGTGCACCCCACCATGCCCAGCAACGCCAACGGCATGGCCCAGGTACGGGCGGTGACTGCGGACTTGGCGGTGCTCCATCGGGTCCACTGCTTCATGGGCTTCCTCCCTTGAGTGACGCGCACCGCCGGACACACGACTCCCACGACGCCCCGCGCCTCGACGCATCGCGACATCCCGTGTTTCCCGCGGTTACTGTTCTTCCCCAGGGACGAGAAGTTGAGAATTTCGTCTCACCCGGCCGCGGGATTCCGGAGTGGGGGTCAGTCCGCCAGCAGCTGGCGCAGGCTGATGTCCAGCTCGCTGCGCACGAGGCGCAGCAGGCTGTCCAGCTCATCCGTGGTGAGCCCCAGCCGCGCCGTCAGCTCCTCGCGGGTGAGGGCCAGCAGCCGCTCGCGGGCGCGGGCAATCCAGCGCGCCACCGTGGAGCGCGGCGCCTGCGTGGTGGCCGCCATCGCGTCCATGGACAGGCCATGCACGTGGTGCAGCCGCAGCAGGTTGCGCTCCCGCGTGTCCAGCCGGCCCAGCGCCGCGCGGAAGGCCCCGCGGAAGTCCTCCTGGTGCCGTTCGCGGATGAAGGCCAGCTCGGGGTCCGCGCCCAACCGCTCCGCCAGCCCCGGCAGCCGCTCGCCCACCGGCTGCTCGCGGGGCGCGGCGCGCTGCTGATCAATGTGGAGCCGCAGCGCCACCGCCCGCACCCACTGCGCCAGCGGGGCACGCCCGGAATAGGAGGCCAGCTTCGGCGGGGCCCCGCCCACCGGGACGAGCAGCCGCTGACGCAGCAACTGCCGCAGCTCATCCACCTGTGACGGCGCCTCGCCCGGCAGCCACGTCCCCACCTGCGACAGGACGTGCGCGTCGAACGTCTGGAGGGCCCGCGCGTTCCCTCGCGTGCAGGTGAACGCCAGGGCGAGGTCCTCCGCGCACAGGCTCGCGAGCACGGCACCGGCGTCACCCGTGGCAGGCAGCCGCTCCGCCGCGTGCGCGAGGAAGGCCTCCACCTCCAGGCCCACTTCCGGCCAGGCCTCGCGCGCGGCCCGTACCAGTTCCTGGAGCACCTGCTCCAGCCCGGGGTGCGAGCGCAGCGCCGGGACGAGCGCGCGGGGAGCCCGCGAGAGGAAGAACTCGGTCTGTTCGGACGGCATGGCCCACCTCCAGCGACAGGCCCGCCCACGCGGGCGGGGACACGCGCGCCCGGCTCACGAAGGGCCGTGAGCGGACAGCCAGGCCCGCACCTCGCGCACGCGGGGCGCATTGATGGGCGAGCTGCGCGAATAGGCTTCCAGCGCCTCGCGCGCCAGGGCGAGCGCCCGGGGCTGCTCGGCGCGCGTCGGCCAGAGGACACGGGCGAGCGCGAAGCGCGCGCGGGCATGGTCCGGCGGGGAGACCTCCACTCGCGTGGACAGCGCCACCGCCCGCTCCAACAGCTCACGGGCCTCGCGTGGCTGGCCGGCGTCCCACAGCGCCTCGCCCAGCAGCCCCAGCGTCGGCACCACGCGGGGGTGCTCCGCACCGAGTGCCGCCTCGCGCACCGCCAGCGCCCGCCGCAGGTAGGCAATGGCCGGGCGCACCCGGCCCATGCGCAGCGCCACGTTGCCCAGGTTGTACAGGGCGCTCGCCACCTTCGGGTGCTCCGGGCCCAGCGCGGCCTCCCACAGCTCACGCGCCGCCTCGAAGTGCTCGCGCGCTTCACGCAGGCGGTCCGCGTCGAGCGCCACCGACCCCAGGTTGTTGCGTGACAGGGCCACGTCCGGATGCCGCGGGCCCAGCTGCGCCAGTTGGAGCGCGAGCGCCTCGCGGTAGACGGCCTCCGCCTCCGGCAGCTGCCCCAGGTCCGAGCGCGCGTTGCCCAGGCTCAGCAGCACGGCCGCCAGCCGCAGCCGTTCCCCGTCCCCGCCGCCGCCCAGGCTGGCCCGGGCGCGCTCGTAGTGCGTCAGCGCCTCCTCCAACCGGCCCTGCCGCGCGAGCGCGTCGCCCAGGTTCGTGCGCATGACGCACGTGGTGGGGTGATCCGCTCCGTAGTGACGCTCTCCCAGCACGAGCGCCTCGCGGTAGCGCTCGACAGCCTCCGCCACCCGGCCCTGGAGCCGCAGCGCGGTGGCCAGGTTGTTGAGGTACACCGCGCGCAGCGGGTGGTCCTGCCCGTACACGGCATCCACCAACGTCAGGGCGCGGGCGTAGTGCCGCTCCGCCTCGGCGTAGCGGCCCAGGCTGTTGAGGGCCCGGCCCATGCCGGTGAGGGACTCCGCGAGCGCCTCGTCCTGCGCGCCCTCCGCGTGCTCCAGCAGCGCCAGGGCCTGCTCGGCGTCGGCGAGGGCCCGCGCGAACTCGCCCTGCCGGTAGCTCAAGGCGCTGCGGTAGCGGTGCAGCTCCGACGCCACTTCCGCGGAGCCCTCGGGTCCCAGCCGGGCCAGGGCGGCCTCCGCCATGCGCGCGGTGCGCTGGGCCTCCTTCACCAGGCCCAGCCCCTCGCCCTCCGTGTAGAGGAGGCGGTTCCAGGCGTGCGCGGCGGTCTCGTCGTCGTGTCCGGCCTCCGCGACCCGCACGGCCTCCTCCAGCACCTCGCGCGCCGCCGTGAAGCCGCCGTCGGTGCCCCGCAGCTCGCCCAGCAGGAGCAGGGCCCGCGCGAGCGTGGGGCGGTGTCCCAACCCCCGCAGCGCGCCCACCACCTCTTCCAGCCGGGGCAGGGCCCGGGCGTGGAAGCCGGCCGCGCCCTGCGCGCGCAGCCCGTCCAGCTCACGGACGAGCGACGCGAGCTTCGCGCGGGTCTCCGGGGCTTCGGGCAGCGGATCCACGCGGGCCAGCACCGCCCGGTCCGCGCACGCGGCCAGCGAGGGAAGCCGCCGCGCCGCCTCCGGGGCCCGCAGCAGCGCCTCGCGCTCCCCGCCCTCGAGCAGCTCCACCAGGACGTGGAGGGCCTGGCGCCGGCCATCCAGACATGCGGCGCGCAGGTCCATCAGCCGCTCGGATTGGGTCTGCCGCACGCGCGTGTCCTCGCAGGACCGCTGCTCCTGGGCCACCAGCGCCTGGGCATAGGCATCCAGCGCGCGCACGGTGGACGCGAAGGTGGCCTCGGGCACACCGGGCGTTCCCGGGCGGAAGCGCTGCTCCAGCCGCGCCCGCCGCGCCGCGTCCCAGGTGCCCGCGAGCCGGGACTCGAAGCCGGTGCAGACCCGCTGCTCGCCGCCGCGCATGACGACAAGGCCCGTGGCCGCGCTGATCACCACGCCCAGGGCCAGCGCCGAGGAGGCCAGGCGCCAGCGTGACGCGCGCGGAGCGGGCTCGAGCCGTGCGAGCAGCGCGTCCAGCGAAGGGTGACGAAGGGCGGGATTGCTGGCGAGGCCGCGCAGCACCGCCTGCCTCACCTCGACGGGCACCCGCGAGTCCCGGGGCGGTGGCAGCACCCGGCCCTCGAAGACCGCTCGCGCGCGCTCCAGTGCCGTGTCCCCCGCGAAGGGCCGCTGGCCGAAGAGGGCCTCGTACAGCGCGACGCAGAAGCTGAACTGGTCGCTGCGCGCATCCGCGTGCTGGCCCCGCCACTGCTCCGGGGACATGTACGCGGGCGTGCCCAGCGTAGCGCCGGTGGGCGTCGCACCCGCGAGAAGTGGCGGCTCGCGGACGGGGACCGAGGCGGCGGGGGCATCCAGCGCGCCAGGCTGGACGGGCCCGGCGCGAGCGAGGCCGAAGTCGGCGACGCGCACCTGGTCATCCTCGCCCAGCAGCACGTTGTCCGGTTTGAAGTCTCGATGCACGAGGCCCACCGCGTGCGCGGCGGCCAGACCCCGCCCCGCCTGGACGAAGCGCGTCAGCACCTCGCGCCAGGTCCGTGGTGCCTCCGCCAACCAGCGGCGCAGCGTCCCACCGCGCAGCAGCTCCATGGCGAGGAAGACCGTGTCGCCGTCCAGGCCCACGTCATGCACCGTCACGACGTTCGGATGGGACAGCCGCGCCTGGGCCTGGGCCTCCCGCATCAGCCGCCCGCGAGCCTCCGCGTCCGCCACCACGCCGGGCTTGAGCAGCTTGAGCGCCACCTGGCGGTCCAGGTCCGGGTCATGCGCGGCGAACACGGCGCCCATGCCGCCCTCTCCCACGCGCCGCAGCAGCACATAGCGGCCCACGCGAGCACCGGGCCGGGGCATCTCCTCCGGCTCCGGCGGTGCTTCGCGCCGCGGGTCGCGCAGGGACAGGGAGCGCCCACCCTCCAGGCCGGCCAGCACCTCGCAGCACGCGGCGCACCCGTCCAGGTGCGACTCCAGCCGGGCCTGCGCCTCCGCCGACAGCCGCGCCCGCGCCCCGTCCAGCAGCTCGTTCTCGTCAGGGCACTGAGACATGAAAGAACCGTGAGTCTCTGGAGGCGTGGAAGGCATCTAAACGCAAAGCACCCTGGAAAAGAAGGAGCGGCGCCGGTGCGACGCATCACGCCAGGGGTCCGTGAGACGCCGCCCGTCCCGGACATCGCCGCGATGGATGCGGAAGCGGCACGAGCGATGACCGCAACCGGCGCGCAGGGACTGGCCATTGCTGTCATTGAAGACGGGCGCGTGGTGGCGACCCGGGCCCATGGCGCACGCAATGCGCAAGGCGAACCGCCGCGGCGGCGGGCCTGGGCGTGGTGGTGTTCAACGGTCCGCAGGGACGCGGGTTCTTCAAGAACGGCCACAACGACAGCACCGCCAACACCCTCGTGTGCCTGCCGCGTGGACGGCGCTGCGTGCTCGCCCCCAGGCCTTCACACTTCTTCACCGCGTGCTCAAACCCACGCAACCAGCGGCTTCCATATTGGCTCCAGTCAAGCAGCGGGAAACGACACCCCACGCCTGGAGTCACACGCCATGAAGAAGACGCTCGCCATCGCCGGTACCGCCGTCGTCGCCGTCACCCTGCTCACCGGTTTCGGCTGGGGCCGCCATCACCGCGGCACGCCCGACCCGGAGCGCATCCATCAGATGGTCACCTGGAAGCTGGACGACAAGCTGGATGACCTCAACGCCACCGAGGCCCAGCGCTCGTCCATCCACGCCGTGAAGGACCGCCTGCTCAACGAAGGCCAGTCCCTCATGGAGGGCCAGCAGGCCGCCCGCGCCGAGGCCGTCACGCAGCTGACGTCCGACACGCCCGACGCGGCGAAGCTCCACTCCCTGGTGGATGCGCGCATCGACGCCGCGCGCGCCTTCGCCCACAAGGCCGTGGATGCCGTGCTCGAGGTCCACCGCACGCTCACGCCCGCCCAGCGCCAGACGCTCGCCAGCGACTTCCGCGAGCACACCGGCGCAAAGTAACGCCCTCCCACGGTGCGCGGCGAATGACACATTCCGTGTAGCGCCGTGAACCTTCGTGGGCAGGGATGACGCGCGCGGTTATTGTCGGTCGGTGGATTACACCGACTACGCTCGACGCATCCGCTCCCACGCTTCCCTGGGTGAGCTCTCCGAATACGGCCAGGTACACGAAGGGGGGCGCGACTATCCCCTCTTCCGCCTCATCGTCCCGGGCGACCGCTGGCTCGTCATCACGTCCGGCTTCCATGGGGAGGAGCCCGCCGGGCCCCTGACGCTCGCGAAGCACCTGCCGGACATCGTCGCGTACGCGAAGTCCAGGGGCGTGGGCCTGCGCGTCTACCCCTGCATCAACCCCTCCGGCTTCGAGGACGGCACCCGCTACAACCGCAGCGGCGAGAAGCCCAACAACGACTTCATGCGCTACGAGGTCGCTCCCGGTGAGTGGCGCGGTGAGCTCGTGGGCGACCCGTCCATCCTCCGCTGGGCCCTGTATGACGGCGGCCCCAAGGAGACGCGCGCGGTGCGCACGGACCTGGCGCGCTTCCCGGCTCCGGACGCGGCGCTCGACATCCATCAGGACAACTACCTGGGCGGTGTGGCCACGTACGCGTACGTCTTCGGGGACAAGGCCGCCTATCGCCCGCTGCAGGAGGCCGCCGCCGCGCATGCCACCGTGGTGAAGAGCCGCAAGGTGGACGACAACGCCTACGCGGACGAGCACGGCCTCATCTTCTTCCACGACGGCAGCGTCACCGACTGGTACATGCGCCAGGGCGTGCCGTACGCCGCCGCGCTGGAGACCACCACGCCCACGACGCAGGACGCGTGCGACGCGGTGAACCTCATCTGGATCCGCGGCTTCATCGACCTGGCGGCGCGTGGCGAGGGCCCCACCCGATGATTCAACGTCCCCTGGGCAAGAGTGGCCTCACGGTGTCCGCGCTCGGCTTCGGCGCGGGGCCCGTGGGCAATGAGGCGCTGAGCGACCGCGACGCGGAGGCGCTGCTGAACGGCGTGCTGGACGCGGGCATCACCCTCATCGACACCGCGCCCAGCTACGGCGTGTCCGAGGAGCGCATTGGCCGGTTCCTCGGCGCGCGCCGCCGTGAGTTCGTGCTGTCCACCAAGTGCGGCTACGGCGTGCCCGGCGTGGAGGACTGGACGCCCGAGTGCATCACGCGCGGCGTGGACCTGGCCCTCCAGCGCCTGCGCACGGACGTGCTGGACGTGCTGCACTTCCACTCGTGTCCGCCGGACGTGCTGCACCGGCCGGGGCTCATTGAAGCGCTCACCCGCGCGGTGGAGGCGGGCAAGGTGCGCGCGGCCGCGTACTCGGGTGACAACGCCGGGCTGGACGCCGCGCTGGAGACGGGCGCGTTCGCCGTGGTGCAGACGTCCGTGAACCTCTTCGACCAGCGCTCGCTGGACCACGGCGTGGCCAGGGCCCAGGAGCGCGGCGTGGGCGTCATCGCCAAGCGGCCCCTGGCCAACGCGCCCTGGCGCTTCCCGGGACGTCCCCTCGCGCACGACGTGGGCGAGTACTGGGACCGCATGCAGCGCATGGCCCTCCAGACGGACGGCCTGGACTGGCCGGAGCTGGCGCTGCGCTTCACCGCGTTCGCGCCGGGCGTGGCCACCTGCATCGTGGGCACCACGCGGCTGGACAACCTGCGCGCCAACGCTCGCACCCTGGAGCAGGGGCCCCTCCCCGAGCCCACCGTGCACGCCATCCGCGACGCCTTCCGTCGCCATGACACCGGGTGGGATGGCGTCATCTGACGCAGCCCGCCAGTCTGACGTTCCGTCCTCCAGCGAAGATTTCAGCACTGGCAACTGTGCGGAACCGACATTTGTCTCGTCCATCCGGGTCGGGTGCTCATCCCCGGGGGCGTGGCAACCATCCGGTCCATGCACGGAACGCCAGAGTTTGAGAAGGATGGAGAGGCTGTGGACTTCCACCCCACTTCGTTGGATTTGAATCAGGTCGAGCCCACGCCGCAGGTCGCGGGCTGGTTGCGCATGCGCGCGAGCCAGTGGCTCACCACGGCGCAGAAGGACTTCAACGCGGCCCTCTTCGCGCGCGACGGTTCGGAGGCGTCGTTCGACCGCTACGCCGATGCGCGCTCGGAGCTGGACTCCGCGGAGGCGTGGGCGCTGCGCGTCTCCGAGTTCCTGGCGCACGTGCGGTAGGCGCGGGGTTGATGGGAGCCGGACGTTCGGCGTCCGCCTCCACGAAGAGCGCCACGGAGCGCGCCTGGACTCAGAGCGCGAAGCGCTGGAGGATCCTCACGTCGGCACCGCCATCCGACGCCGGCTGCGACGCGTTCAGATAGAGCGCGGGCGGCGACGTCCGGAAGAGGGGGTGGACGGGCGTGCCTTCGACGACGCCGACCTCCTCCACGCCCGCCTCGTCCCAGAGCGAGAGCACGTTCTCCACACCGCCGTTCGCATCCTGCTTCGGATTGACGAAGACGAACCGCTGCTGCCCCGGCACGAAGGAGAAGACCGTCATGTCGATCTTCCGTGGGAAGGCGAGCCACTGCGAGGTCATCCCCCGTTCGCGGATCAGGGTCCGGCTCCCCGCCGGGTTGCTCACTTCGTAGGTCATCCACGCCGCCGTCGACAGGTCATCGCTCAGGGTGGGCTCAAGGTCGATGGCTCCCTCCAGATGGGAGAGCGTCACCCCGGGGCTGCGCATCAAGTCGTAACTCCGCTCGCAAGGGGTGACACCGGAGCAAACCGTGGCCGAGCAGAAGAGCACCGTCGCGCCACCCATGCTCCGGGAACGGCAGAGCGTGTCGCCAAGCGATTCACACCCCCGTGAGGTACACGCAACGGAGTTCTCGCGAGGGTGCGCCCCCAGGTCATTGGCCCTGCCGACGATGACGGTGTCCTCGTCGAGGAAGGAGACCTCCCGGAGCTCCTTATCGCTCGGTGGGACGACCACTTCCCAGAGCAGGGCCTGCGTCCGGGTCTCGTACATCAGGAGGTGTCGCTCGGAAGTAAGCCGCGCGAAACGATTGCCGCTCTGGGAGACGCGCACCAGGTTGTTGAAGCCTCTTTCGATCTCCGTGAGCGTTCCCAGCTCCGTATCGAAGGCCCAGGTGGCGCGCGTGCCCCGCAGCCACAGGAAGCGCTCCCCCACGGAGATGCCCGCGGGTTCTGCCCACTCCGCCTCGACCTGGGCCAACGTCTCGACCTGGCACGTCCCCCCATCGCACGCCTGGGGGAACACCCTGCGCAGCTCCGAGCCCCCCGTGGCGGTCCCTTCGAGGAAGGCGGCATAGGGGGTGGCGCCCTCCTTGAGCGCCACGTTGCTCAAGATTTGCGTGCCCATCACGGAGGCTTCCGCGTCCCCCGCCCGCCACAGCCAGGCGGTGTTGCCCCCTCCCGGGGAACGGGTGAGGACCAGGACGCGGCCATCACTCGAGAAGGCTCCGCGATCGGCAGCGGGGGCGATGCGCCGGGTCTCTCCAGTCGCGAGGTCCTGGGCTACCGTCCCCCCGTCATCCCGCTGTGCCGCGGCGAGCCACCGCTGCTGGGCATCCACGTCCAGCAGGTTCACGTCCTGCATCAACGTCTGGACCCGAGGCCCCGCGTCCCATCCCGCGTCCGGTGTTTCGCCGACATCCACGCTGGCGTCGACGCCCGCATCCACTCCGTCGGGATCCCCCTTGCAGTGGCTCAACCCCACCCCGAGCAGCACGAGCCCCAGGACCCGCAGTGCGCGTCCCGCGAACGAACGGCTTCCAAGCAACGGCATGCGCTGCCTCCCCGTCATGGATGTCATGGGAGTGATACGGCGGCAGCCTGATTTCCTGGCACGGAGATGGTCGGCCTCAGGGTTCGAAGTGCTGGAGAATCGTCGCGTCGCGCAGGTCCGCTCGACTAGGGGAGCGGGACCTGGACGATGGTGAAGGGCCCCTTCTCTCCGCCCAGGGTCACGTAGAGCATGCGCGGGTTGTCACGCACCTTGAACGAGGAGCGAGCCCAGGCAGGAGAGCCTCCCAGCCGGACCACGTCGGACACGGTCTGGCCATCCCAGCGGGACAGGCGGAAATCCGTCCCGCCCCTTCCGTCGGGCAGCGCCCGGGTGAACACCAGCTGGTGGGGCGCGGGCGTGAAGAGGAACAGGAGTCCTTCCACGAACCCCTCCACGGCGGTCTGACGCGTCCCCGTGGCATCCTTCCACTTGAGGGTGCTTTTCGGCGAGCCCTCCATCCAGACCTGGTCCTGCGCCGGGCTGAAGATGGGCCCCGCGGAGACACTCGCGTCCCTGTCGAGATAGACGAGCGTCCGCCCGGCTGCATCGAGATAGGAATACTCATACACCCAGCAGTCGCGCCCCGGGCAGAGGTCGATGAGGCAGCCCAGCACCTCCGGGTCGGACGACGCGGGCGAGCAGGTGCCGCCCTGGGTGTCCCGGCAGCCCGCCGCGTCGCAGACGACGGTGTCGCTCTGGTTCGGAGGAACCACGTCGGCGTTCGAGCGGATGTTGAGGACGACGCTGCCCGCGGACGTGAAGAAGGCGTTGGAGACGTGCCATTTCGCGCGGGTGGCTTCATCCCGCCAGACGTGCTCCCACTGGAGCGTCCGCGTGGCCGTGTCGAACACCTGGAGGTGGTTCTCCGCGTCGAAGAGGCCGTACCAGGCACGGTTCGCGGAGCGCAGCGGGCCCATCACGCTCGGGCCCAGGTCCGTGAGGGCGCCGGACATCACGTCGAGCGAGACGATGTGCCCGTCCTGCCACAGGAGCATCTGGGGCGATGGTTCCTCGGAAGGGCTGGCGCGCGCGATGCGCGGGAACGGCTCCCAGACCGGACACGCCTCCGGGGTGCAGGAGGCCGTTCGCACGATGCGCAGGGGCGACGACTTCCCGTAGCCCTCGAAGTCCGCGTAGGCGACGTAGGACATGGGCGGGTCGAACTCCCAGCCGCCCCAGAGCCGGGAGGTGAGGAGGATGGCGGCGGGCGTCCCCCGCCGCCACAGCCAGAACGACCGCGTGGACACGTCCTGCCCCTGCGGGCTCCAGAGCAGGACCTTGTCGCCGTCATCCGAGACGGAGACCGACTCGGCCTCGCCGCAGATGCGCACCGGCACTCCGTCCGGCAGGGCCTGCGCGTACGTGCCCCCGTCCCGGACGAACAGCATGAAGCGCTGCCGCGCATCCACCTCCAGCAGCCGCGCTCCTTCCGCCAGCACCTGGGGCCGTGGCAGTCCATCGTCCGGTACCGGGGGAGGCGGCTCGATGTCCGGAGGCGGCTCGATGTCCGGAGGCGGCTCGATGTCCGGAGGCGGCTTGATGTCCGGAGGCGACTCGATGACCGGAGGCGGTCCGGGCTTCGTGTCACACGACGCGCCCAGCCCCAACACCAGCAGCAATCCCAGGGCCCACGCGCGATGCGCGAGCCACCCCTTCCCACGACGTGTCATCTGGACTTCCCCCTCGGCTTCTCAAGGGCGACCCGGCCGGCGCCCGCGAGGGGAAGCTACCACGCGCGCCTCAGCGCCCGACACCCATGCGCGACCACAGGTTCAACAGCGTGCGCAGCACGGACGCGTCCGGCACGTCCGCCGCGGGCGGCACGTCCACGCGGATGCCCTGCGCCGCCAGCCGCGTGAAGGGGTTGTCCGCGTCCTGCGTCTTCAGCGGCACGGACGGATCCGCCGGCCGGAAGCCGAACGCCAGCGCCCGGGCCTGCACCTCCGGGCTGCGCAGGAAGGTCACCCACTCCAGCGCCGCCTCGCGCTGCTCGGGCGTCACCCAGTCCGCCTGGAGCACCGCCGCCGGATGGTCGCTCCACAGCGTCACCGGCGGATAGTCCACCCGCAGCTGCCCCCACCGGCCCTGAGCGTGGCCCAGGTGCGCGATGGCCAGGCTTTCGTACACCAGCGCCAGGTCGTAGCGGGATGGCCCGTAGCGCACCAGGTCCGTCATGAACGTGCCCGTGGACGGCTCGAAGCGCGTCACGCCCCGCTCCAGCCCCTGAAGCCACGCCTGATAGCCCGGATCCAACAGGTCCCCCTGCTTCACGCCTTCGCGCCGGCCCAGGTACTCCAGCGTCGCGGACAGGAGCGCCTGCAGGCCGGAGTTGGACTTCGTGGGGTCCGTGTGGCCCAGCTTCACGAAGCCCCACTCCGGCGGGCCGCCCACCGCGGGCCAGCCCCGGTCGCTGGCCACCGCGCGATGGAGCGTCTTCCACGACAGGGCCGCGCCTCCGCCCGCCTTGCGCAGCACGTCCATCCGGTCCTGCCAGCCCACGAACACCAGCGGTGTAATCACCAGCGGGTGCGGCGCGGCGTCCCCCTGCGTGGCGAACAGCGGCCCGTGCGAGGGGTCCGTCGCCCAGTCCGCCGCCAGCATGCGCAGCTCCGCGCTGTCCGCCGGACTCCACACCGTGGGCTTCTCCCGCCCCTCCAGGATGCCCTGCGCCGCCTCCAGCGAGCCCTGCCCCACCAGCGTCACCCGCACCCGGGGATGCGTCTTTTCGAAGTCCGCGAGCGCCGCCTCCACCCACGCCCGCTTCTCCGTGCTGTAGAGGAACGTGATGTCCGTCACGCGCTTGCGCGAAGGCAGCGGCGCGGACACGGACTCGGGCGTCTCGGTGCGGGGCGCCTCCGGGGCCGCCAGGAGGTAGAACACCCCCAGCAGGGCGGCCAGCACGCCAATGATGAGGAGAATCCGGGGCTTCATGCTCCCCCTCGTACCCCGGGTCGCGGTCCCCGAAAGCCCGCCCGTGCTTTTGTCACAACCCTGTCACTCACGGCATGTCCCCCGGCCGCTCCCCGTCCAGGGAGCTTTTCGCGGGTTTGTAGGGGCCCATAGGACTGGCAGAATGGACCGGATGATGACACTGGCACGAAGCATCGCGCTCCTGGGACTGGGAGCGGTGTTCGGAGGCTGCGCGGCGAAGCAGGCGCCTCCGGTCCAGCACTACGCGCTGGGCATGTCCCGGGCGGAGTATCGGGATTACACGGGGGCGAAGGCGAGCCCCTGCGACTCGGAGCCGCGCTGGTTCCAGGACGAGCTGACCGCGGTGAACGGCCTGCTGGCGCGCTTCATCAAGGAGACGGAGCAGGCCCTGGACCCGGACGGGCTGGAGCACGCGAAGCAGCTGGCGCTGCTGGAGGAGGGGCTGCGCACACTGCCCCCGGTGCTGAAGGTGCACGAGTCCAACCTCCAGGCGCTGAAGGCCTGCGACTTCCGGCGCGCGGGCGCGTTCCCGGACCTGGCCCAGCGCGGCGCGACGCTGCTTTCGGAGGCGCGGGAGCGGATGGCGCTGGGGCCTGAAATCCAGGCGGCCGCGGCGCTGCGCGAGGCCCAGAAGCAGTGGCGCGAGCAGGGCGCCGAGCGCGAGGCGAAGGCGAAGGAGACCTGGTGCCCGAAGCCCTCGAAGGTGGGCCAGCCGGACCTCTACTTCGCGCGCGAGTCGCCGGAGGGAAAGCGCACCGAGTGGTTCTTCTGCGACGGCCACGTCGTGGAGAAGGCCGGCGAGGCGGAGGCCACGCTGCTCAGCCCGGAGGGGCTGTCGAAGGCGGAGCGCCGGCGCGTGCAGGCGAAGAAGTACCTGGGCGCGGCGCTGGCCTACCCGCCGGAGGAGGTGGACCGTCAGCCCACGGCCGAATCCCTCCAGAAGAAGCCCGCCGCGTCCGACAACGGCAGCGCGGCGGAAGGCGCACCGTAGGCCCGGACGCGGCGCACGGGCCCGAAGCGTCACGCTCCCAGCCGGGAGAGCCGCTTCGACAGGTGCGCGTCCGAGCCCGCGTCCACGCCGCCCACGAAGGCGGCGAGTGACTGGCCCACGCCGGACAGGTGGGCCTCCACGTGCGGCTTGAGCGCGGCCCAGCGCTTCGTCCACGCGTCCTCGGAGCCGTCGCGCAGGTCCGGGCGTTCCGCGAGGAGCGCCGTCACGCGCAGCGCCAGCTCCGGGTCGTTGAGCGTCTTCGCGGCGGCCAGGCCCGCGGGCACGGAGCCGGCGGGCGCGGCCTTCCACATCTCCGCCGCGCGCTGGAAGGCCGCCACGTCCACCTGGGACAAAAGCCCCAGCGCGTGGCGCACCGGCAGCCGGCCTTCCGCCTTGGGGCCCACCACGTGCGCCATCAGCGCGGCGAAGGGCGCGGCCAGGGCCGGGTGCGCCGCGGGGTCCACGCCGCCCAGGACCCGCAGCGCGTGGCGGGCCTTGCGCGCCAGCCGCGTCACCTTCCAGCTGGGCCCCTTGAGCTTCGACTGGAGCAGCGCGAGCGCGGACGCGGCGGCCGTCACCGCCTCCGGGCCGGGCGAGGCGGAGGGCACGCGGCGCGGCAGCACGAGCGCGGG
>NZ_RAWM01000071.1 GCF_003668875.1 Corallococcus interemptor
GCCCAGGAGCACCAGGAGCTTCCCATTGAGAGGCTCGTGGAGGAGTTGAAGCCCGAGCGCATCCCAGGCCGCACTCCCTTCTTCCAGGTGATGCTCACCTACCAGGCCTCCTTCCGCGGCGCCGCCACGGTGGAGGGCGTCAAGCTGGAGGCTTTGGAGCTCGACACCTTCTCCGCCAAGTTCGACCTCACCCTCCAGGTGCTGGAGACGGACGCGGGCCTCAAGGGCTATCTCGAGTACACGACCGATATCTTCACCGCTTCCACCGCCGCGCGCATGGCCGAGCACTTGAGCGTGCTCCTGCAGCAGGCCGTCGCGCAGCCGAATGAGGCTGTCGCTCGGTTGCCGCTGCTGACCACCCGCGAGCGGCAAGAAATGCTGGTGGACTGGAACGCCACGCGCGCGCCCTTCCCCGAAGCCTGCATGCATTCGCTCTTCGAGGCGCAGGTGCGACGCGCTCCGGAGACCGTTGCCGCGGTCTTCGAAGGGACGCAGCTGACGTATGCGCAGTTGGACGCCCGGGCCAATCAGCTCGCCCATGCCCTGCGCCGTCGTGGCGTGGGCCCGGAGGTCCGAGTCGCCCTCAGCGTCGAGCGCTCCCTGGATATCGTCATCGGCCTGCTTGGCATCCTGAAGGCCGGTGGCGCCTGGGTGCCGGTGGATCCGCTGCTGCCCCGCGAGCGCCTGGCCTTCATGCTGGAGGACAGCGCCGCGCAGGTGCTCGTCACCCAGCAGCCGCTGGTGGACCGCTTCCCGGAAGCACTGCATGCACGCGCGCTCTGCCTGGATACGGAGCGCGCTGCGCTCGCCATGGAGCCGACGGATGCGCCGGTAACGGGCGTGACGCCCGCGAACATGGCGTACCTGCTGTACACGTCGGGCAGCACGGGCACGCCCAAGGGCACGGCGGTGGAACACCGCAGCGTCGCCAACCTCGTCACCCACGAAGCGGTGGCATACGGCATTGGCCCTGGCAGCCGTGTGTTGCAGTTCGCCAGCCTCAGCTTCGACCTGTCGGTGGAGGAGATTTTCACCACGCTCTGCAACGGCGCCACGCTGGTGCTCGCGCCGCTGGAGAAGTTGATGCCGGGCGCGCCGCTGCCCGTGCTGCTGCGTGAGCAGGAGTTGAGCGTCGTCAGCCTTACTCCCGCAGCTCTGGCGGCCACGTCCTCTGAAGGGCTGCCCAAGGTGCGCACCGTCATCTCCGGCGGTGAAGCCCTGCCCGCGGATGTTGTCGCGCGTTGGGCGCCGGGGCGGCGCCTGCTCAACACCTACGGTCCCACCGAAGCCACCGTCATCGCCACGTTCGGTGAGGTGGTGGCGGATGGGAACGTGCCCTCCATCGGCAAGCCGCTGGCGAACGTGCGCGTCTACGTGTTGGACCCGCATGGGCATCCAGTGCCCGTGGGCGTGCGTGGTGAGTTACACATTGGTGGCGTGGGCGTCGCGCGTGGATACGCGGGGCGGCCAGGCCTCACCGCCGAGCGCTTCGTGCCAGATGCCTTCTCCGGAGAAGAAGGGGCTCGCCTCTACCGCACGGGCGACGTGGTGCGCTGGCGCGCGGATGGCCAACTGGACTTCGTCGGCCGCATTGATGCCCAGGTGAAGGTGCGCGGCTTCCGCATCGAGCTGGGTGAAGTCGAGAACGCCCTGCGGGCTGCCCCCGCCGTGAAGGACGCCGTCGTGCTCGCCCGCGAGGATTCGCCGGGTGACAAGCGGTTGGTGGCCTACGTCGTGGGTGAAGCCCTCGATGTGACGGCCCTGCGTGCCCACCTCAAGCAGCACCTGCCTGAGTACATGGTGCCCGCCGCCTTCGTCCCCCTGGAGGCGCTGCCGCTGACGTCCAACGGCAAGGTGGACCGCAAGGCCCTCCCCGCTCCGGACGCGGGTGTGCTCCGGGCCTCGCACGCCTACGAAGCACCCGCCTCTCCGTTGGAGGAAAAGCTCGCGGCCCTCTGGAGCGAGGTGCTGCGCGTCCCCACCGTGGGTCGCACGGACAACTTCTTCGAACTGGGCGGACACTCGCTGCTCGCGACTCAATTGGTGGCCCGAGTGCGCGCCGCGCTCGACATAGAGCTGCCGCTTCGCGCCCTCTTCGAGGCGCCGACCATCGCCACCCTGGCTGAGCGCCTGCAGCGCGCCGCGACCGGCACGCGTCTGCCCTCGCTGACGCGGACCCGCACCGAAGGACACCTGCCGCTCTCCTTCGCGCAGCAGCGCCTCTGGTTCCTCGATCAGCTGACCCCGGACGACGCGTCGTACAACCTCCCCGTCGCGCTGAGACTCATCGGACGCCTGGACGTGGAAGCCTTGCGTCGTGCCTTCGAGGCGCTGGTGGCGCGGCATGAAGCCCTGCGCACCACCTTCTTCGAAGAAGAGGGTCAGCCCTTCCAGCGCATTCATGCGCCCGCTGAATGGGCGCTCCCCGTGGAGGACCTGTCCGGTCTGGAGGAGTCCGCGCGCGAGGCGGAGACGCTGCGGCGTGCCACTCGGGAGGCCCGGCAGCCCTTCCATCTGGTGCATGGGCCGCTGCTGCGCACCGCCCTCCTCAAGCTTTCGGGGGAGTCCCACGTCCTGCTCGCGACGATGCACCACATCGTCTCCGACGGCTGGTCAATGGGCGTCCTCATCCGCGAGTTGGCGAGCCTCTACGCGTCCTTCAGTGCGGGACAGGCGCCATCGCTCGCGCCGCTGCCGGTGCGATACGCGGACTTCGCGCTCTGGCAGCGCCAGTGGCTGCAGGGCGAAATGCTGGAGGCGCAGCTCGGCTACTGGAAGCGGCAGCTGGCCGGAGCCCCCGCGGCACTGGAGCTGCCCACGGACCGCCCGCGCCCAGCCGTGCAGTCCCGGCGCGGTGCCACAGTGCCTGTCAGCATCCCCGTGGAGTTGATGGACTCACTGCGCAGCCTCGCCCAGCGCGAGGGCGCCACGCCCTTCATGCTCCTGCTCGCGGCCTGGCAGCTGCTGCTGTCGCGCTACTCTGGCCAGGACGACATCAGCGTGGGTTCGCCGATTGCCGGCCGCACCCATGCGGAAGCCGAAGGCCTCATCGGATTCTTCGTCAACACGCTCGTCCTGCGTGCCCAGGTGGATTCGCGCTCGACGTTCCGCCAGCTGCTCTCCCAGGTGAAGGCCACCACCCTCGCGGCCTATGAGCACCAGCACGTCCCGTTCGAGAAGCTGGTGGAGGTCCTCCAGCCCTCGCGCGACCTGAGCCGCAGCCCTCTCTTCCAGGTGATGCTCGTCCTGCAGAACGCCCCCGCCGAGGCGCTGCGAGTGCCGGGCATGGCCTTCCAGCCCATCCCCCTGGAGGGCAACTCCTCCCGCTTCGATTTGGCACTCACCCTCTTTGAGGTGCCTCAGGGCCTCACTGGCTTCCTCGAGTACAGCACCGACCTCTTCGACGCCTCCACCGTCCAGCGCCTCATGGGGCATTTCGGCGTCCTTCTCTCCTCTCTTGCAGCCCAGCCCGACGCGCGCGTCTCCATGCTGGAGGTGATGACGGCCGAGGAGCGGCAGAGGCTTCTCGTCGAGTGGAACGAGACGGATACCGCCTTCCCGCGCGACACCTGCATCCACCACGTCGTCGCCGAGCATGCCCGTCGCACGCCCGACGCCATCGCCGTGCGCATGGGTGAGCGAAGCGTCACCTACGCGGGCCTCGACGCCTGGGCGCACGGGCTTGCCGTCCAGTTGCACGTCTCCCGTGGCGAGCGCGTCGCCGTCCTCGCGGAGCGCTCCCCGGAGTTGGTAGCGGGCTTGCTGGCCGTCCTCAAGGTGGGTGCGGCCTACGTCCCCATCGCGCCCGGTGTCCCGCCGGAGCGTCTGGCCTTCATGCTGGAGGACTCCGGCGCGTCCGTCCTCCTCACCCAGCAACACCTTCGTGCTTCGCTGCCTTCTCTCTCCGCGCGCGTCCTCCCGCTGGAGGTGGAGTCCGCGGCCCACATGCAGCCACTCCCGGTGGCGTCCGTGGGGCCAGAGGATTTGGCCTACGTCATCTACACGTCCGGTAGCACCGGCCGCCCCAAGGGCGTCGCCGTCCACCACCGCGCGTTGATGAACCTCATCTCCTGGCACCAGCGCACCTACTCGCTGACGCCTCGGGACTCCACCGCCCTCACCGCCGGCGTCGCCTTCGACGCTTCCACCTGGGAGGTGTGGCCCTCGCTGGCTTCCGGCGCCAGCCTCGTCGTCCCGCCTGACGCCGTGCGTGCCGAGCCCGCCCAGCTGATTCAATGGCTGGCCCGCGAAGCCATCACCACCTGCTTCATGCCGACGCCCCTCGCCGAGGCCGTGCTGCGTGAGGAGTGGCCTCGTCCCATCGCCCTGCGCGCCCTGCTGACGGGTGGCGACGCCCTCCACCACGGCCCTCCTCCTTCGGTACCCGCGGCCCTCTTCAACCACTACGGGCCCACCGAGAGCACCGTCGTTGCCACCTTCACCCCCGTCCTGCGCGACGACAGCACGCGGCCTCCCATCGGCCGTCCCATCGACAACACCCGTACGTACGTCCTCGACGCCCACTTGCAGCCGGTGCCCGTGGGTGTCCCGGGTGAGCTCTTCCTCGCCAGCGAAGGCCTCGCCTGGGGCTACCTTGGCCAGCCTGCCCTGACGGCCGAGCGCTTCATCCCGAGTCCCTTCTCCTCCGCCCCAGGTGCCCGCCTCTACCGCACCGGTGACGCCGTGCGCTGGCGCGCCGACGGCCAGCTGGACTACCTCCAGCGGCTCGACTTCCAGGTGAAGGTGCGCGGCTTCCGCATCGAGCTGGGCGAAATCGAAGCCTCGCTCCTCGCGCATGCCTCCGTGCATGAGGCCGTCGTCCTTGCCCGTGAGGATGTCCCCGGCGACAAGCGGCTCGTCGCGTACCTCGTGCCCACTCAGGGCCAGGAGCTGGACACCATCGCGGTGCGCGCGTTTCTCAAGGAGCGGCTGCCCGAGTACATGGTGCCCTCCGCGTTCCTCGTGCTGGAGGCCATGCCGCTCAGCCCCAACGGCAAGGTGGACCGCAAGGCCCTGCCCGTCCCCGACGCTTCGCCTCTCGCGGACTTCGTCGCGCCTCGTGACGCCACGGAAGAGAAGCTCGCCGACGCCTTCGCCCAGGTCCTGCGCCGCGAGCGCGTGAGCGTCCACGACGACTTCTTCTCGCTCGGTGGCCACTCGCTGCTGGCCACCCAGCTCGTCTCTCGCATCCGCGCGGCGTTCAACGCGGAGCTGCCCCTGCGCGCCCTCTTCGAGGCGCCCACCGTCGCCGCTCTCGCCGTGCGCCTGCGCACCGCCACGGCAAGCGCCCGGCTCCCGCCGCTCCCGCTCGCCACCCACGAAGGCCCGCCGCCCCTGTCCTTCGCCCAGCAGCGGCTGTGGCTGTTGGATCAGCTCCAGCCCGGCAGCGCCGCGTACAACATCCCCGCCGCCCTTCGCCTGAAGGGCCACGTGGACGTCGAGTCCCTGCGCCGCGCCTTCGAAACGCTGGTCGCGCGGCATGAGACGCTGCGCACCACCTTCTTCCAGCATCAGGGTGAACCCGCGCAGCGCATCCACTCGCCCGCGACGTGGGTCCTGCCGCTGCTCGACGTGTCCTCGCTGCCCGAGGCCCAGCGGGACGAAGAGGGCCGCCGCCTCGCGAACCTGGAGGCCCGTCGGCCCTTCGACCTGGAAGCGGGTCCGCTCCTTCGCACGTCCCTGGTGCGCCTGAACGAGGCGGAGCACCTGCTGCTGGTGACGATGCATCACATCGTCTCCGACGGCTGGTCCATGAGCGTCCTCGTCCGGGAGTTGACCGCGCTGTACGCGGCGTTCCACGCGGATCAGTTGCCCGCCCTCGCGCCGCTGCCCGTGCAGTACGCGGACTTCTCTGTCTGGCAGCGGGCCTGGCTCCAGGGCGAAACGCTGGAGGCGCAGCTCGGATACTGGAAGGAGAAGCTCTCGGGAGCTCCGGCCGCGCTGGACCTGCCCACGGATCGCCCGCGTCCGCCCGTGCAGTCGCACCGGGGCGCCACGGTGGACATGCGCGTTCCCGCTCGCCTCTCGGAGGCCCTCAAGGCCCTGGCTCAGCGTGAAGGCGCCACGCCGTTCATGCTGCTGCTCGCGGCCTGGCAGGTGCTCCTGTCGCGATACTCCACGCAGGACGACATCAGCGTGGGCACGCCTATCGCGGGTCGCACCCAGGCGGAGACCGAAGGCCTCATCGGCTTCTTCGTCAACACGCTCGTGCTGCGGGCGCACGTCCAGCCGCAGGCAACCTTCCGGGAGTTCCTGGCCCAGGTGCGCGGCACGACGCTCGCGGCCTACGAGCACCAGCACGTGCCGTTCGAGAAGCTGGTGGAGACCCTCCAGCCCGTGCGCGACTTGAGCCGCAGCGCGCTCTTCCAGGCGATGTTCTCCCTGCAGAACACGCCCATGGAGGCGCTGCGCGTGCAGGGGCTGTCCTTCGAGCAGCTTCCGCTCGAAGCGAACTCGGCGAAGTTCGACCTGACGCTGACGATGCAGGACTCGCCTCAGGGCTTCGTCGGTGTCCTGGAGTACAGCAGCGATCTCTTCGACGCCTCGACCATGCAGCGCATGGTGGGCCACCTCGGAGTGTTGCTGGAGGCCATCGCCGCGAAGCCTGAGGCAACTCTCGCCAGCCTGCCGCTGCTCACCGCTCCGGAGCGGCAGCAGTTGCTCGTGGATTGGAACGGGCCTGGCGCGGAGTTCCCGCGAGACCTCTGCCTCCATGAGGCCTTCAGCGCCCAGGCCCTTCGCACGCCTGACGCGCTCGCCGTCATCTGCCGCGATGAACGCCTCACCTTCCGTGAGCTGGAGGTTCGCGCCAATCAGCTTGCTCACCGCCTGGTGAAGCTGGGCGTGGGCCCCGACGTGCGCGTGGTGCTGTGCGTGGAGCGCTCCGTCGAAGCCCTCGTGGGAATCCTCGGTGCACTCAAGGCGGGCGGCACCTACGTCCCCATCGACCCCAGCTACCCGCGTGAGTGGCTGGCTCACGTCCTTCAGGACACCAGTGCTCCGGTGGTGCTCACCCAGCAGCGTCTGCGCGACTCACTGCCTCCGCACTCCGCGCACACCCTCTGCCTGGACTCCGACACTGCGGACCTTGAGTCCCAGGACGCTCCGGTGACGTCCGTCACCCCAGAGCACCTGGCGTACATCATCTACACCTCGGGCAGCACCGGCCGTCCCAAGGGCGTGATGATTCAGCACCGTTCCGTGCTGAACCTGCGCGTCGCGCTTGCTGCCACCGTGCACGCGGATGCCCAGCCGGGAGAGCGCGTCAGCATCAATGCGCCGCTCTCCTTCGACGCCTCCGTCAAGCAGCTCATCCAGGTGCTCGACGGCCACACGCTTTGCATCGTCCCCGACGAAGCCCGCGCCGACGTGGCCGAGCTGGTGAATCGCATTGGCCAGGATGCGTTGGAAGTCCTCGACTGCTCGCCCGCGCACCTGCGCTTGCTGGTGGATGAAGGCCTCTTGGAGCGCCAGTCCATCCCCCGCCGCGTCCTCGTGGGCGGCGAAGCGGTGGACCCGGCCACCTGGCGCCACCTGGCCCAGGCCCCGCGACCGCGCGTCTTCAACGTCTACGGCCCCACCGAGTGCACCGTCGACGCCACTGCCTGCGCTTTCGATGCCTCCCCCACTCCCACCATCGGCCGGCCCCTGCCCAACGTGCGCGTCTACGTGCTGGACCGCACGCTGCGCCCCGTGCC
The DNA here is from genome assembly GCF_003668875.1 of Corallococcus interemptor. GTDB lineage: Bacteria > Myxococcota > Myxococcia > Myxococcales > Myxococcaceae > Corallococcus > Corallococcus interemptor. Next base: position 7,698 of record NZ_RAWM01000071.1, read on the forward strand.
CGTCGGTGTCGCCGGTGAGCTCTTCATCGGCGGCGAAGGCGTCGCTCGCGGCTACCTCAACCGGCCGGAGCTGACTGCGGACCGATTCATCCCCGACGCCTTCTCTTCCACTCCGGGTGCCCGCCTCTATCGCACGGGCGACGTGGTGCGCTGGCGTGCCGACGGCATGCTCGACTACCTGGGCCGTGCGGACTTCCAGGTCAAGGTGCGCGGCTTCCGCATTGAGCTGGGCGAAATCGAAGCCGCCCTCCTCAAGCATCCCCAGGTGCACGCAGCCGTCGTGCTGGCTCGCGAGGACATTCCTGGCGACAAGCGGCTCGTCGCCTACGTGGTGCCTCCGGAAGGCACTGAGCCCGCGCCCACGCCCGAAGTCCTCAAGGACTGGCTCAAGCAGCTCCTGCCCGAGCACATGCGCCCCTCCGCGCTCCTCGTGCTGGAAGCGCTGCCGCTCAACACCAACGGCAAGGTGGATCGCAAGGCCCTCCCCGCGCCCCAGAGCGGGGCAGCTGCCTCCACCTACGTCGCGCCTCGGAACCCCACCGAGGAACAGCTCGCGGCCCTCTTCACGCAGGTGCTGCGCGTGGAGCGCGTGGGCATCCACGACGACTTCTTCGCGTTGGGGGGCCACTCCCTGCTGGCCACCCAGCTCGTCTCCCGCGTGCGCGCTGGTTTCCGCGTGGAGCTGCCGCTGAGGGCCCTCTTCGAAGCGCCCACCGTGGCCGCGCTCGCGGAGCGCCTCCACTCCCAGGCTCCAAGCCTCCAGCTGCCTCCGCTCACCCGGACCCAGGCGGACGGCCCGCAGCCCCTCTCCTTCGCCCAGCAGCGCCTCTGGTTCCTGGACCAGCTCACCCCGGGCGACGCGTCCTACAACATCCCCACCGCGCTCCGGCTGACGGGCCGGCTGGACGAGGAGTCCCTGCGCCGCGCCTTCGAAGCGCTGGTGGCCCGCCACGACGCCCTTCGCACCACCTTCCGTGAGAGCCAGGGCCAGGCCGCCCAGCACATCCACGCGCCTGGCACGTGGGCGTTGCCGCTCATCGACCTCTCCACGCTGCCTGAAGCGAAGCGCGAAGCCGAAGCCCAGCGGAAGGTCGAAGCGGATGCGCGTCAGCCGTTCGACTTGCGGAATGGCCCGCTGCTGCGCACCGCCCTCGTGCGGCTGGCGGCGGATGAGCACCTGTTGCTCGTGACGATGCACCACATCGTCTCCGACGGCTGGTCCATGGGCGTCCTCGTCCGGGAATTGGTGGCCTTCTACGAGGCCTTCTCCACGGGCCAGACGCCCTCTCTGGCCCCGCTGCCGGTGCAGTACACGGACTTCGCGGCGTGGCAGCGCAACTGGCTCCAGGGTGAGACGCTGGACGCGCAGCTGGGCTACTGGAAGCACCAGCTTCAGGGGGTTCCGGCCGCGCTGGAGTTGCCCACCGACTTCCCCCGCCCGGCCATCCAGTCCCACGCGGGTGCAACGCTCTCCGTGAGGATTCCGCAGGCGACGTCCGACGCGCTCAAGGCCCTGGCCCAGCGTGAAGGCGCCACGCCCTTCATGGTGCTGCTGGCTGCCTGGCAGACGCTGCTGTCCCGTTACTCGGGCCAGGACGACGTCAGTGTGGGCTCGCCCATCGCCGGCCGTACCCAGGCGGAGACCGAAGGCCTCATCGGCTTCTTCGTCAACACGTTGGTTTTGCGCGCCCAGTTGCAGCCGCAGGACTCCTTCCGACAGCTGCTCTCCCGGGTGCGTGGCACGACACTCGCGGCCTACGAGCACCAGCACGTGCCCTTCGAGAAGCTGGTGGAAGCCCTCCAGCCCGTGCGGGACACGAGCCGCAGCCCTCTCTTCCAGGTGATGTTCGTCCTCCAGAATGCGCCTGGAGAAGCGCTGCGCGTGCCGGGCCTCACCTTCCGGCCGGCTGTCGCCGAGGGCCACTCCGCCAAGTTCGACCTCACCCTGACGTTGCAGGACTCACCCCAGGGCTTCACCGGATGGATGGAGTACAGCACCGCCCTCTTCGAGCGGAGCACCATCGAGCGGATGGCGGGCCACCTGCGCACGCTGTTGGAGGCCGTGGCCACAAAGCCCGAGCAGCCCGTGGCGGAGCTGTCCCTGCTCTCCAGTGAGGAGCAGCAGCGCATCCTGGTGGAGTGGAATGACACGGCGGCCGTCAGCCCCACGAACATCCCCGTCCACGTCCACTTCGCCCGGCAGGCCCAGCGCACGCCCGATGCGGTGGTCCTGGTGCTGGGCGACGCGACACTGACGTATGCACAGCTCGAAGCCCGGGCAAACCAACTGGCCCACCATCTGCGCACTTTGGGCATCGTCCCGGGTGCGCGGGTGGGCCTCGCCGTCGAACGCTCCTTCGAGTTGGTGACGGCCCTGCTCGCCATCCTCAAGGTGGGCGCGGCTTTCGTCCCCGTGGACCGCAATGCCCCCGTGGAGCGTATCGCCGCACTCCTGGAGGACGCGGACGTCAGCGTGACGCTCACGCACCCACCCTTCGCGTCCCTGCTGCCTGCTTCCGGCACCCGCGTCTGGCTGGATGCGCAGTCCGCTGAGATTGCCGCGAGGCCCACGCATGCGCCGGACATCCACGTGGACGGTGAAGCGCTGGCCTACGTCATGTTCACCTCGGGCTCCACGGGCCGCCCCAAGGGCGTCTGCGTGCCCCACCGAGGCATCACCCGCCTGGTGCTCGGCAGCTCCTTCATGCGCTTCGGGCCTGACGAAGTCTGGCTCCAGGCAGCCCCTGTTGCCTTCGACGCGTCCACCCTCGAGATTTGGGGCGCGCTGCTGCATGGCGCGAAGCTCGTCCTCGCGCCTCCCCATTCGCTTTCGCTGGAGGAGCTGGCCGCCCAGCTGCGTCACCACCGCGTGACGTCACTCTGGCTCACCGCTGCACTCTTCGAGCAGATGGCCCTGCACCAGGGCGAAGCGCTCGCGGGTGTCCGCCAGGTCCTCGCTGGTGGCGACGTGCTGCCCGCCTCCCGCGTCCGTGAGCACCTTGCTCGCCTGCCGGAAGGCGCCACGTTCCTCAACGGCTACGGCCCCACGGAGAACACCACCTTCTCCACCACCTTCGCCATGCACCGCGACACGGTGGTCAACGGCACGGTGTCCATCGGCCGGCCTCTTACCAACTCCACGGTCTACGTACTCGACGCGCACCTGCACCCGGTGCCCGTGGGCGTCGCGGGCGAGGTGTACGTCGGAGGCCAGGGCCTCGCCTGGGGCTACCTCAACCGTCCTGACCTGACCGCGGAGCGCTTCGTCCCGCACCCCTTCGCCGCCACTCCGGGCGAACGGCTCTACCGCACCGGTGACAAGGCACGCTGGCGGGAGGACGGCGCGCTCGACTTCCTGGGCCGCGTCGACTTCCAGGTGAAGGTGCGTGGCTTCCGCATCGAGCTGGGTGAAATCGAAGCCGCGCTGCGCGCTGTCTCCGGTGTCAACGAAGCCGTCGTGGTGGCCCGGGGCGCGGACTCGGACAAGCGCCTCATCGGATACGTCACCGCTCGCACGGGCCACTCGCTGGACGCGGACACCCTCAAGGCGAGCCTCAAGCAGCGGCTACCCGAGTACATGGTGCCCGCCTCGCTCATGGTGCTGGACGTGCTGCCCCTCAACGCCAACGGCAAGGTGGACCGCAAGGCCCTGCCCCAGCCGGACGAGACCGCGCGCACCGCCGCCTTCGTCGCCCCGCGCACCGACACCGAGAAGCAGCTGGCCGCGCTCTTCGCCGAGGTCCTCCGGGTGGAGCGCGTGGGCCTCCACGACGACTTCTTCGCGTTGGGGGGACACTCCCTTCTGGCCACTCAGCTCGTCTCGCGCGTGCGGGCCACGCTGGGGTTGGAGCTGCCGCTGCGGGCCCTCTTCGATGCGCCGACCGTGGCCGCCCTCTCGCTGAAGCTCGCGGACGCGCGGCCCACGACGGTCCAGGGGGCTCCCGCGCTCCGGAAGTCGTCCCGCAGGGGCACCATTCCGCTCTCCTTCGCCCAGCAGCGCCTTTGGTTCCTGGATCAGCTCACGCCGGGGGACGCGTCGTACAACATCCCCACGGCGCTCCGGCTGAAGGGCCCCGTGGACGTGGAGTCGTTGCGCCGCGCCTTCGAAGCACTGGTCGCTCGCCACGAGTCCCTGCGCACCACCTTCCATGAGCACGAAGGACAGGCCACACAGCACATCCAGGCGCCGGATGCGTGGACGTTGTCGCGCGTGGACCTGAGCGCGCTGCCGGAAGCGCTGCGTGAAGCCGATGCCCAGCGCCGGCTCCTGAAGGAAGCGAACCTGCCCTTCCACCTGGAGCAGGGCCCGCTCCTGCGCACGACCCTGGTGCGGCTGGGCGAGGAGGACCACTTCCTGCTCGTGACGATGCACCACATCGTCTCCGACGGCTGGTCCATGGGCGTCCTCGTCCGGGAGCTGATCACCTTCTACGAGGCCTTCAGCTCCGGTCAGACGCCCACGCTGCCTCCGCTGCCCGTGCAGTACGCGGACTTCGCGGAACGGCAGCGCCAGTGGCTCCAGGGCGAGACGCTGGACGCGCAGCTGGGCTACTGGAAGCAGCAGCTCGCGGGCGCCGCTTCCGCGCTGGAGCTGCCGACCGACTTCGCCCGCCCGGCCATCCAGTCCCACGCGGGTGCGGCCGTCTCCGTCCGGATTCCCCAGGCGACATCCGAAGTGCTCAAGGCACTGGCGCAGCGTGAAGGCGCCACGCCCTTCATGGTGCTGCTCGCGGCGTTCCAGGTGTTGCTGTCGCGCTACTCCGCGCAGGACGACGTCAGCGTGGGTTCACCCATCGCGGGCCGCACGCAGGAGGAGACCGAAGGCCTCATCGGCTTCTTCGTCAACACGCTCGTCCTCCGCACGCGCGTGACGCCGGAGGACTCGTTCCGCCAGCTGCTCGCGAAGGTGCGGGGCACGACGCTCGCGGCCTACGAACACCAGCACCTGCCCTTCGAGAAGCTGGTGGAAGCACTCCAGCCCGTGCGGGACCCGAGCCGCAGCCCCCTGTTCCAGGTGATGTTCGCCCTGCAGAACGCGCCCACCAGCGACCTGCGGGTGCGGGGCCTCGCCTTCCAGCAGGTAACGACCGAGGGCCGCTCCGCCAAGTTCGACCTCAACCTGACGATGCAGGACTCGCCCCAGGGCTTCGTGGGTTCGCTGGAGTACAGCACCGCCCTGTTCAAGCACGGCACCGTGGAGCGGATGGTCCGCCATCTGGGCACGCTGCTGGAGTCCGTGGCCACGCAGCCCGACCAGCCCGTGGCGGAGCTGTCCCTGCTTTCCAGCGAGGAGCGCCAGCGCATCCTCGTGGAGTGGAACGACACGGCTGTCGAAAGCCCCACGGACGTCCCGGTCCACGTCCACTTCGCCCGGCAGGCCGAGCGCGCGCCGGACGCCATCGCCCTCGTCCTCGGAGGGGATTCGCTGACGTACGGGCAGCTGGACGCGAGAGCGAACCAGCTGGCCTGGCACCTGCGCGGCCTGGGCATCGTCCCGGGTGCGCGCGTCGGCCTCGCCGTCGAGCGGTCCTTCGAGCTGGTGGCGGCGACCCTCGCCATCCTCAAGGTGGGCGCCACCTACGTCCCCGTGGACCGCAACGCTCCGGTGGACCGCATCGCGTCGCTGCTGGAGGACGCGGACGTCCACTTCATCGTCACCCACCAGCCCTTCGCTTCACTGCTGCCGGCCACCGGCACGCGCGTCTGGCTGGATGCACAGCGTGACATCATCGCCTCGCTGCCCACCCACGCTCCGGACGTCCGCGTGGACGGCGAGGCCATGGCCTACGTGATGTTCACGTCAGGCTCCACGGGCCGCCCCAAGGGTGTCTGCGTGCCGCACCGGGGCATCACCCGTCTGGTGCTCGGCAGCACCTTCATGCGCTTCGGCGCGGACGAGGTCTGGCTCCATGTCGCGCCGATCGCCTTCGACGCCTCCACGCTCGAAATCTGGGGCGCGCTGCTGAATGGCTCGAAGCTCGTCCTGGCTCCGCCGCACTCCCTGTCGCTGGAGGAGCTGGCCGAACAGCTGCGTCACCACCGCGTGACGTCGCTGTTCCTGACGACCGCGCTCTTCGAGCAGATGGCCCTGCACCAGGGCGAGGTGCTCGCGGGCGTGCGCCAGATTCTCTCCGGTGGTGACGTGCTGCCCGCGGATCGCGTGCGGGAGCACCTCGCCCGGATTCCGGAGGGCGCCACCTTCCACGACGTCTACGGCCCCACGGAGAACACCACCCTCTCGACGGGCTTCGCCATGGAGCACGGCTCGCGCGTGGAGGGGGCCATCCCCATTGGCCGGCCGCTCTCCAACTCCACGGCCTACGTGCTCGACGCGCGCCTGAACCCGGTGCCCGTGGGCATCGCGGGCGAGGTGTACGTCGGAGGCCCCGGCCTGGCGTGGGGCTACCTGAATCGTCCGGAGCTCACGGCGGAGCGCTTCATCCCCCATCCCTTCGCCGCAACTCAGGGCGAACGGCTCTACCGCACGGGCGACCTGGCGCGCTGGCGGGAGGACGGAACGCTCGACTTCCTCGGCCGCGCCGACTTCCAGGTGAAGATGCGCGGCTTCCGCATCGAGCTGGGTGAAATCGAGACCGCCCTGCGCGCCGCCGCGGGCGTCAACGAGGCGGTCGTCGTGGCCCGGGGCGCCGGCGCGGACAAGCGCCTCATCGGTTACGTCACGGCACGCGCGGGCCACGAGCTGACGCCGGATGACCTCCGGGCAGGCCTCAAGCAGCGGCTGCCCGAGTACATGGTGCCGTCTGCCTTCATGGTGCTGGACGCGCTGCCGCTCAACGCCAACGGCAAGGTGGACCGCAAGGCCCTGCCGGAGCCGGGGAACACGCCCCGGAGCTCCGTCTACGTCGCCCCGCGCACCGGCACAGAGAAGAAGCTCGCCGCGCTCTTCGCCGAGGTCCTTCGCGTGGAGCGCATGGGCCTCCACGACGACTTCTTCGCCATGGGAGGCCACTCGCTGCTGGCCACCCAGCTCGTCTCGCGCGTGCGCACCACCTTCCGCGTGGAGCTGCCGCTGCGGGCCCTCTTCGAAGCGCCCACCGTCGAAGGACTCGCGCCGAGGATTGAAGCGGCCCGGGCCACCGGACTCCAGGCCCCGCCCTTGCGTGCCCTGCCGCGCGGAGACGTGATTCCGCTGTCCTTCGCCCAGCAGCGCCTCTGGCTGCTGGATCAGCTCCAGCCGGGAGACATCTCGTACAACATCCCCACGGCCCTGCGGTTGACGGGCCCGGTGGACATGGAGTCGCTGCGCCGCGCGTTCGAAGCGCTGGTGGAGCGCCACGAATCGCTGCGCACCACGCTCTCCTCGGATCAAGAGGACCCGTCGCAGTGCATCCAGGAGCCCTCTGGCTGGGAGCTGGCCCTCATCGATCTGACCTCGCTCCCTGAAGCCCAGCGGGAGGAGGAGGCACAGCGCGCGGCGGCCACGGAGGCCCGGCGCCCCTTCCAGCTGGCCACGGGCCCGCTGCTGCGCAGCACGCTGGTGCGGCTGGGACAGGACTCGCACCTGCTGCTGGTGACGATGCACCACATCGTCTCCGACGGCTGGTCCATGGGCGTGCTCGTCCGGGAGGTGGCGGCCTTCTACGAAGCCTTCAGCACCGGCCAGACGCCTTCACTCCCGCCGCTGCCCGTGCAGTACGCGGACTTCTCCCTGTGGCAGCGCGGATGGCTCCAGGGCGAGGCCCTGGAGGCACAGCTCGGCTACTGGAAGCAGCAGCTGGCGGGGGCTCCGTCCGCGCTGGACCTGCCCACGGACCGGCCGCGCCCGCCGGTGCAGTCACGCCGGGGCGCGACGGTGGACGTGCGCGTCTCTCCGGAGGTCTCGCAGGCGCTCAAGTCCCTGGCCCAGGCGGAAGGCGCGACGCCGTTCATGTTGCTGCTCGCGGCCTGGCAGCTGTTGCTGTCGCGCTACTCCACGCAGGACGACATCAGCGTGGGCACGCCCATCGCGGGACGCACGCAGGCGGAGACCGAAGGCCTCATCGGATTCTTCGTCAACACCCTGGTCCTGCGCGCCCACGTCCAGCCGCAAGAGACCTTCCGGGAGCTCCTGGCCCAGGTGCGCCGCACGACGCTCGCGGCCTACGAGCACCAGCACCTGCCCTTCGAGAAGCTGGTGGAGGTCCTCCAGCCCTCGCGAGACCTGAGCCGCAGCGCGCTCTTCCAGGCGATGTTCTCCCTGCAGAACACGCCCACCGAAACGCTTCGGGTGTCCGGGCTGTCCTTCCAGAGCGTCCCGGTGGACACCCGTGCATCGAAGTTCGACATCACGCTCACCCTCAGCGACTCGCCGCAGGGCTTCATTGGCGTGCTGACGTACGCGACGGACCTCTTCGATGCCTCGACGGTCCAGCGCATGGCTGGGCATCTGGGCGTGTTGCTGGAGGCCATCGCCGCGAAGCCGGAGGCAACGCTCGCGAGCCTGCCGCTGCTCTCCGCTCCGGAGCGGCAGCAGCTGCTCGTGGACTGGAACGGCCCCAGCGCGGAGTTCCCTCGCGACCGTTGCATTCATGAGGCTTTCAGCGCCCAGGCCCTTCGTACGCCTGACGCGCTCGCCGTCATCTGCCGTGATGAACGCCTCACCTTCCGTGAACTGGACACGCGAGCCAATCAGCTTGCGCACCGGCTGATGAAGCTGGGCGTAGGCCCTGACGTGCGCGTGGTGCTCTGCATGGAGCGCTCCGTCGAAGCCCTCGTGGGCATCCTCGGCGCACTCAAGGCCGGTGGTGCCTACGTCCCCATCGACCCCAGCTACCCGCGTGAGTGGCTGGCCCACGTCCTCCAGGACACCGGTGCGCCGGTCGTCCTGACCCAGCAGCGGCTGCGCGACTCACTGCCTCCGCACTCCGCGCACACCCTCTGCCTGGACTCCGACACCGCGGAGCTTGAGGCCCAGGACGCTCCGGTGACGTCCGTCACTCCAGAGCACCTGGCGTACATCATCTACACCTCGGGCAGCACCGGCCGTCCCAAGGGCGTGATGATTCAGCACCGTTCCGTGCTGAACCTGCGCGTTGCCCTCGCCGCCACCGTGCACGCGGATGCCCAGCCGGGGGAGCGCGTCAGCGTCAACGCGCCGCTCTCCTTCGACGCCTCCGTCAAGCAGCTCATCCAGGTGCTCGACGGCCACACGCTTTGCATCGTCCCCGACGAAGCCCGCGCCGACGTGGCCGAACTCGTCAACCGCATCGGCCAGGATGCGTTGGAAGTCCTCGACTGCTCGCCCGCGCACCTGCGCTTGCTGGTGGATGAAGGCCTGCTGGAGCGCCAGTCCATCCCCCGCCGCGTCCTCGTGGGGGGTGAGGCCGTGGACCCCGCTACCTGGCGCCACCTGGCCCAGGCCCCGCGTCCGCGCGTCTTCAACGTCTACGGCCCCACCGAGTGCACCGTCGACGCCACTGCCTGCGCTTTCGACGCCTCCCCCACTCCCACCATCGGCCGGCCCCTGCCCAACGTGCGCGTCTACGTGCTGGACCGCACGCTGCGCCCGGTGCCCGTGGGCGTCGCCGGTGAGCTCTTCATCGGCGGCGAAGGCGTCGCTCGTGGCTACCTCAACCGGCCGGAGCTGACCGCGGACCGCTTCATCCCGGATGCCTTCTCCTCCACGCCCGGAGCCCGCCTCTACCGCACGGGCGACGTGGTGCGCTGGCGTGCGGACGGGATGCTCGACTACCTGGGCCGTGCGGACTTCCAGGTGAAGGTGCGCGGCTTCCGCATCGAGCTGGGTGAAATCGAGTCCTGCCTGCTGAAGCACCCTGCCGTGCATCAGGCCGTCGTGCTGGCTCGCGAGGACGTGCCCGGTGACAAGCGACTCGCCGCCTACGCCGTCCCCGAGGCGGGAGCGCCCCTGGACACCACCGAGCTGCGTGCATTCCTCAAGCAGCACCTGCCCGAGTACATGGTGCCCGCCGCCTTCCTGGTGCTGGAAGCCCTGCCGCTCAACACCAACGGCAAGGTGGACCGCAAGGCGCTCCCCGCGCCCCAGGGCGGTGCAGCCGCCTCCACCTACGTCGCGCCGAGCACTCCCACTGAGGAACAGCTCGCGGCCCTCTTCACGCAGGTGCTGCGCGTGGAGCGCGTGGGCATCCACGACGACTTCTTCGCGTTGGGTGGCCATTCGCTGCTGGCCACTCAGCTCGTCTCGCGTGTGCGTTCCACCTTCCGTGTGGAGTTGCCGCTGCGGGCCCTCTTCGAAGCGCCCACCGTGGCCGCGCTCGCGGAGCGGATCCAGACGAGCACGCCCAGCCTCCAGCTGCCGCCGCGCACGCAGACCCACGCGGACGGCCCGCGCCCCCTGTCCTTCGCCCAGCAGCGGCTGTGGCTGTTGGACCAACTCCAGCCCGGGGATGCGTCCTACAACATCCCCACCGCGCTCCAGCTTTCAGGACGCCTGGACGCGGAGGCCCTGCGCCGTGCCTTCGAAGCGCTCGTCCAGCGTCACGAAGCCCTGCGGACCACCTTCCAGTCACACCAGGACCAGCCCGTCCAGACCATCCATGCCGCCAGCGGATGGACGCTGCCGCTCGTGGACCTCTCCGGCCGGCCGGAGGCGCTGCGGGAGAAGGAAGCGAGACGGCTGGCTGACGAGGAGGCCCGCCGGCCGTTCGACCTCGCCAGGGGCCCGCTGCTGCGCAGCACGTTGGTGCGGCTGCGTGAAGACACCCACCTGCTGCTGGTGACGATGCACCACATCGTCTCCGACGGCTGGTCCATGGGTGTCCTTGTCCGAGAGCTCGCGGCCTTCTACGCGGCCTTCTCCACGGGCCAGTCGCCCTCGCTCCCGCCGCTGCCCGTGCAGTACGCGGACTTCTCGGCCTGGCAGCGCAAGTGGCTGCAGGGGGAGGTCCTGGAGGCGCAGATCCAGTTCTGGAAGCAGCAGCTGTCCGGAGCCCCGGCCGCGCTGGAGCTGCCCACGGACCATCCGCGTCCCCCCGTGCAGTCGCACCGGGGCGGCACGGTGGATCTGCAGATTCCCAAGCACACCGCGGATGCGCTGAAGGCGCTGGCGCAGCGTGAAGGTGCCACGCCCTTCATGATGCTGCTGGCGGCCTTCCAGCTATTGCTGTCGCGCTACTCAGCACAGGACGACGTCAGCGTGGGCACGCCCATCGCGGGCCGTACGCAGGCGGAGACCGAAGGCCTCATCGGCTTCTTCATCAACACCCTGGTCCTGCGCGCCCGGCTGGACCCGCGTTTGACGTTCCGGGAGCTGCTGGCCCAGGTGCGAGGCACGACGCTCGCGGCCTATGACCACCAGCACCTGCCGTTCGAAAAGCTCGTCGAAGCGGTGCAGCCCGCGCGAGACCTGAGCCGCAGCCCGCTGTTCCAGGCCATGTTCATCCTGCAGAACACGCCCACCGAGGCGCTGCGTCTGCCCGGCCTGTCCTTCCAGTCCCTGCCGCTGGAGACCCACTTCGCGAAGTTCGATCTCTCCCTCGGCCTGCGTGAAAACCGGGACGGATTCGCCGGCACACTGGATTACGCGACGGACCTGTTCGACGCGGCGACGGTTCAGCGCATGGCCGGGCACTTCAGCGTGCTGGTGGAGGCCATCGCGAAGAAGCCGGATACGAGGCTGGGTGATCTGCCGTTGCTCACGGAGCCCGAGCATCGGCAACTGCTCGTCGAATGGAATCCTCCGGCCTCGCAGGTGGCGCAGGTCCCCAGCATCCCCGCGATGGTGGAGGCCCAGGTGCGCCGGACGCCGGATGCGCTGGCCGTCATCACGCCGGAGAAGCAGCTGACGTATCGGGAGCTGGACGCGAAGGCGAACCAGCTCGCGCACCGTCTGCGTGGACTGGGCGTCGGGCCCGAGGTCCACGTGGGCCTGTGCGTCGAGCGCACCGAGGACCTTGTCATCGGAGCCCTCGGCATCCTCAAGGCCGGGGGCGCCTACGTGCCGCTGGACCCCAGCTATCCGCGTGAGCGTCTGGGCTGGCTGCTGGAGGACGCACAGGGCCCCGCCCTCGTCGCCCATTCGCACCTGCTCTCCGCGCTGCCCGAAACGTCTGCGACGCCCGTGTGCCTGGACTCGGATGTGGAATTGGCGAAGCAGCCGAAGATGGCGCCCGCGGTGGACATCCACCCGGGCCACCTCGCCTACCTCATCTACACCTCGGGCAGCACCGGCCGGCCCAAGGGCGTCGCCATCTCCCACGGCAACGCCGTCTCCTTCCTCCACTGGGCACTGGAGACGTTCACCGCCGAGGAACTGAAGGGCACGCTCGCCGCGACGAGCCTCAACTTCGACCTCTCTGTCTTCGAACTCTTCGCCCCGTTGAGCAGCGGTGGCGCGGTGGTCGTGGCGAAGAACGCCCTGCATCTGGCGGAGCTGTCCACCGCCTCCCATGTCACCCTCATCAACACGGTGCCCTCCGCCATGGCGCAGTTGCTGCGCCTGAATGCGGTGCCGGCCTCCGTACGTGTCATCAACCTCGCCGGTGAAGCCCTGCCGGAGACGTTGGCGAAGCAGGTCTACGCCGTCCCCACGGTGCAGAAGCTCTACAACCTCTACGGCCCGTCCGAGGACACCACCTACTCCACGGCGTCTCTCGTTGGCCGGGACGAGGTGCCCCTCATCGGCAGGCCGCTGCCCGCCACGCGCGCGTACGTACTGGATGCCTCACTCCAGCCCGTGCCCGTCGGCGTGGCCGGTGAGCTGTACCTCGCGGGTGAAGGCCAGGCTCGCGGCTACCTGCTTCGCCCAGAACTCACGGCGGAGCGCTTCGTACCGGAGCCCTTCGGTCCTCCAGGTGGCCGCATGTACCGCACGGGTGACCGCGTCCGTTACCGCACGGACGGACGGTTGGAGTACCTGGGCCGCATCGACTTCCAGGTGAAGGTGCGTGGCTTCCGCATCGAGCTGGGCGAAATCGAAGCCGCGCTCCGCCGCGCACCGGGCCTCAAGGACGTCGTTGTCGTCGCGAAGGGAGAAGCCGCCGACAAGCGCCTCGTCGCCTACGTCACGCCCAAGGCAGATGCGTCCCTGGAGGTGGAAGCCCTCAAGACGCATCTGCGCCAGGGCTTGCCCGAGTACATGGTGCCCAGTGCCTTCGTGGTGCTGGACGCTCTGCCCCTCAACTCCAACGGCAAGGTGGACCGCAAGGCCCTACCGGAGCCGGAGGCTCAGCAGTCGGGCACCAGCTACGAAGCACCTCGCACGGAAGCCGAAGCGAAGCTGGCCTCCATCTGGGCCGAAGTCCTCCGTCTGCCCCAGGTGGGCGTGAAGGACTCCTTCTTCGAACTGGGCGGCCACTCCCTGCTGGCCACGCAGGTCGTCTCCCGCGTGCGCGCCGAGTTCAACGTCGAACTGCCCCTCCGCGCGCTCTTCGAGTCCCCCACGGTGGAAGCACTTGCCACGCGGCTGCACGGTAGCGCGAGCGCCCAGGCCCCGAAGCTCACTCGCGTCACGCATGACGGCCCTCGGCCGTTGTCCTTCGCCCAGCAGCGGCTGTGGCTGTTGGACCAACTCCAGCCCGGGGATGCGTCCTACAACATCCCCACCGCGCTCCAGCTCTCCGGGCACCTGGACACGGAGGCCCTGCGCCGTGCCTTCGAAGCACTCGTCCAGCGTCACGAAGCCCTGCGCACTACCTTCCATTCGCACCAGGACCAGCCCATCCAGACCATCCATGCAGCCAGTGGATGGATGCTGCCGCTCGTGGACCTCTCCACCCGGCCGGAGGCGCTGCGGGAGGAAGAAGCACGACGTCTGGCCAACGAGGAAGCGCGTCGGCCGTTCGACCTCGCCAGGGGCCCGCTGCTCCGCACCACGCTGGCGCGGTTGGCCGAGGACTCCCACCTGCTGCTGGTAACGATGCACCACATCGTCTCCGACGGTTGGTCCATGGGCGTCCTCGTCCGCGAAATGGTGGCCTTCTACGAGTCCTTCGCCACGGGCAGCACGCCGGCCTTCGCACCGCTGCCCGTGCAGTACGCGGACTTCGCGACGTGGCAGCGCGACTGGCTTCAGGGGGAAGCGCTGGAGGCGCAGATCCACTTCTGGAAGCGGCAGCTGTCCGGAGCGCCCGCGGCACTGGAGCTGCCCACGGACCGTCCGCGTCCGCCCGTGCAGTCGCACCGGGGCGCCACGGTGGACGTACGCATTCCCGCGGACGTCGCGCATGCGCTCAAGTCGCTGGCGCAGCGTGAAGGCGCCACGCCCTTCATGACGCTGCTGGCGGCCTTCCAGCTGCTGCTGTCGCGCTACTCCGCCCAGGATGACATCAGCGTGGGCACGCCCATCGCGGGCCGCACGCAGGCGGAGACCGAAGGACTCATCGGCTTCTTCGTCAACACGCTCGTGCTGCGCGCCCGGCTGAACCCTCGGGCCACGTTCCGGGAGCTGCTGACCCAGGTGCGCGGCACGACGTTCGCGGCTTTCGAACACCAGCACCTGCCCTTCGAGAAGCTCGTCGAAGCGGTGCAGCCCGCGCGAGACCTGAGCCGCAGCCCTCTGTTCCAGGCGATGTTCGTCCTGCAGAACACGCCCAACGAGGCGCTGCGTCTGCCCGGCCTGTCCTTCCAGGCCCTGCCGCTGGAAGCACACTTCGCCAAGTTCGACCTCTCGCTGGGTTTGCGTGAAGGCAAGGATGGCTTCGTCGGCACGCTGGAGTACGCGACGGACCTGTTCGACGCGGCGACGGTTCAGCGCATGGCCGGGCACTTCGGCGTGCTGCTGGAGGCCATCGCGAAGAAGCCGGACACGAGGCTCGGTGACCTGCCGCTGCTCACGGAGCCCGAGCGTCGGCAACTGCTCGTCGAATGGAATCCTCCGGCCTCGCAGGTGGCGCAGGTCCCCAGCATCCCCGCGATGGTGGAGGCCCAGGTGCGCCGCACGCCGGATGCACTGGCCGTCATCACGCCGGAGAAGCAGCTGACGTACCGGGAGCTGGATGCGAAGGCGAACCAGCTCGCGCATCGTCTGCGTGGCCTGGGTGTCGGGCCCGAAGTCCGCGTCGGCCTGTGCGTCGAGCGCACCGAGGACCTTGTCATCGGAGCCCTCGGCATTCTCAAGGCCGGCGGCGCCTACGTGCCACTCGACCCGAGCTACCCGCGTGAGCGTCTGGGCTGGCTGCTGGAGGACGCGCAGGGCCCTGCCCTCGTCGCCCATTCGCACCTGCTCCCCGCCCTGCCGGAGACCCGGGCCACGCCGGTGTGCCTGGACTCGGATGTGGAATTGGCGAAGCAGCCGACGACGGCGCCCGCTGTCGACATCCACCCGGGACACCTCGCCTACCTCATCTACACGTCCGGCAGCACCGGCCGTCCCAAGGGCGTCGCCATCTCCCACGGCAACGCCGTGTCGTTCCTCCACTGGGCGCTGGAGACGTTCACCGCCGAGGAACTGAAGGGCACGCTCGCCGCGACGAGCCTCAACTTCGACCTCTCCGTCTTCGAACTCTTCGCGCCTCTCTCCAGTGGCGGCGCGGTGGTCGTGGCGAAGAACGCCCTGCATCTGGCGGAGCTGCCGACGGCTTCTCACGTCACCCTCGTCAACACGGTGCCCTCCGCCATGGCGCAACTGCTGCGCCTGAACGCGGTGCCCCTCTCCGTGCGTGTCATCAACCTTGCCGGTGAGGCCCTGCCGGAGACGTTGGCGAAGCAGGTCTACGCCGTCCCCACGGTGCAGAAGCTCTACAACCTCTACGGCCCGTCGGAGGACACCACCTACTCCACGGCGTCTCTCGTTGGCCGCGATGAGGTACCCCTCATTGGCCGTCCCCTGCCCGCCACGCGCGCGTATGTGCTGGACGCCTCGTTGCAGCCGGTACCCGTTGGCGTCGCGGGCGAGCTGTACCTCGCCGGTGAAGGCCAGGCTCGCGGCTACCTGCTTCGCCCAGAACTCACGGCGGAGCGCTTCGTACCGGAGCCCTTCGGTCCTCCAGGTGGCCGCATGTACCGCACGGGTGACCGCGTCCGCTACCGCACGGACGGGCGGTTGGAGTACCTGGGCCGCATCGACTTCCAGGTGAAGGTGCGCGGCTTCCGCATTGAGCTGGGCGAAATCGAAGCGGCGCTCCGCCGCGCACCGGGCCTCAAGGACGCTGTCGTCGTCGCGAAGGGAGAAGCCGCCGACAAGCGCCTCGTTGCCTACGTCACGCCGAAGGCCGAGGCCTCCCTGGAGACGGAAGCCCTCAAGGCCCACCTGCGACAGGGCTTGCCCGAGTACATGGTGCCCAGCGCATTCGTGGTGCTGGAGGCCCTGCCGCTCAACTCCAACGGCAAGGTGGACCGCAAGGCCCTGCCGGAGCCGGAGGCGCAGCAGTCGGGCACCAGCTACGAAGCGCCTCGCACGGAAGCCGAAGCGAAGCTGGCCTCCATCTGGGCGGAGGTGCTGCGTCTGCCCCAGGTGGGCGTGAAGGACTCCTTCTTCGAACTGGGTGGCCACTCCCTGCTGGCCACGCAGGTCGTCTCTCGCGTGCGCGCCGAGTTCAACGTCGAACTGCCCCTCCGCGCGCTCTTCGATTCCCCAACAGTGGAAGCCCTCGCGACGCGTCTGGCGGGGCTTACCCGCACGAGCACGTCGCCGCTCACCCGCGTCTCGCATGACGGCCCGCTGCCGCTGTCCTTCGCGCAGCAGCGGCTGTGGCTGATTGATCAGCTCGAACCGGGCAGTCCCCTCTACAACGTGCCCGTCGCCGTCCGGATGGAGGGCCACCTGCGCTCGGACGTGCTGGAGCGTGCCCTGCAGGAGGTCGTGCGCCGACACGATGCCCTGCGCACCACCTTCACCCAGGTGGAGGGAGAGCCGGTCCAGCGCATCCACGCGGACAATCCGCTGTCACTGGGGCTCGTGGACCTCACGGATGTGCCCGAGGCGCAGCGCGAGTCCGAGGCTCGGCTCCAGGTCGAGCAGGAGATGCGCCGGCCCTTCGACCTGCGCACCGGTCCGCTCATCCGCACGCTGCTCTTCAAACTGGCCGAGCACGAACACGTGCTCGTCGTCACCCTGCACCACATCGTCTCCGACGGCTGGTCTCTGGGCGTGCTGGTGCGGGAAGTCACCGCCCTGTACGCGGCCTTCTCCGCGGGACAGCCGTCTCCGCTGCCGGCCCTCCCCGTGCAGTACGCGGACCATGCGGACTGGCAGCGCCGCACGCTCGCGGGCGAGGCGCTTCGGCAGGAAGTGGCTTACTGGGAGCGGAAGCTCTCCGGCGCTCCCGCCGTGCTGGAGTTGCCCACGGACCGGCCGCGTCCGGCCATCCGGAGCACCGCGGGCGCGACCCTGGGCCTCACGCTGTCGCGTGAGTTGACGGAAGCCCTGCGTGGACTGGCACACCAGGAAGGCGGTTCGCTCTTCATGGTGCTGCTCGCGGCCTGGCAGGGCCTGCTGTCTCGCTACACGGGGCAGCAGGACCTCAGCGTGGGCTCGCCCATCGCAGGCCGCACGCGCGCGGAGACCGAAGGCCTCATCGGCTTCTTCGTCAACACGCTCGTCCTGCGCGCGAAGGTGGATGCGGTTCAGTCCTTCCGTTCGCTGCTCCAGCAGGTGCGCGCCACGGTCCTGGATGCGTATGAGCACCAGGAGGTCCCGTTCGAGAAGCTGGTGGAGGCCCTGCAGCCCACGCGAAGCCTCAGCCACACGCCGCTCTTCCAGACGCTGCTCGCGCTCCAGAACGTGCCCGCGGAGGACGTGCGACTGCCTGAACTCCGGCTGCGAGGCCTGGAGGCCCCCCAGGCGACGTCGAAGTTCGACGTGAGCATCTTCTTCACGGAGACGTCCGAAGGACTGCGCGGCACGCTGGAGTACAGCACCGCCCTCTTCGAGCGGAGCACCGTGGAACGGATGGCGGGCCACCTGCGCACGCTGCTGGAGGCCGTGGCCGCGAAGCCCGAGCAGTCCATGGGCCACTTGCCGCTCCTCTCCAGCGATGAGCGCCAGCGCATCCTCGTGGAGTGGAATGACACGGCCGCCGTCAGCCCGACGGACATCCCCGTCCACGTGCACTTCGCCCGTCAGGCGCAGCGCACGCCCGACGCAGTCGCCCTGGTACTGGGCGACGCGACGCTGACGTATGCGCAGCTGGACGCACGCGCGAACCAACTGGCCCATCACCTGCGCGCTCTGGGCATCGTCCCGGGTGCACGCGTGGGCCTCGCCGTCGAGCGCTCCTTCGAGTTGGTGACGGCGCTGCTCGCCATCCTCAAGGTGGGCGTGGCATTCGTTCCCGTGGACCGCAATGCCCCTGTGGAGCGCATCGCAGCGCTTCTGGAGGACGCGGACGTCAGCGTGACGCTCGCGCACCAGCCCTTCGCGTCACTCCTGCCTGCCTCAGGCACGCGCGTCTGGTTGGATGCGCAGCATGACGTCATCGCCGCGCTGCCCACCTACGCCCCGGACATCCACGTGGACGGTGAGGCACTGGCCTACGTCATGTTCACCTCGGGCTCCACGGGCCGCCCCAAGGGCGTCTGCGTACCCCACCGGGGCATCACCCGGCTGGTGCTTGGCAGCACCTTCATGCGCTTCGGGCCTGACGAAGTCTGGCTCCAGGCGGCCCCTGTTGCCTTCGACGCGTCCACGCTCGAAATCTGGGGAGCGCTGCTGCACGGCGCGAAGCTCGTCCTCGCGCCTCCCCAGTCGCTCTCCCTGGAGGAGCTGGCCGCCCAGCTGCGTCACCACCGCGTGACGTCACTCTGGCTCACTGCCGCGCTCTTCGAGCAGATGTCCCTGCACCAGGGCGAAGCGCTCGCGGGCGTGCGCCAGGTCCTCGCCGGTGGCGACGTGCTGCCTGCGGCCCGCGTCCGTGAGCACCTTGCTCGCCTGCCGGAAGGCGCCACGTTCCTCAACGGCTACGGCCCCACGGAGAACACCACCTTCTCCGCGACGTACACCCTGCACCGCGACACGGTGGTGGAAGGCGCCATTCCCATCGGCCGGCCGCTCACCAACTCCACGGTCTACGTGCTCGACGCGCACCTGCACCCGGTGCCCGTGGGCGTCGCGGGTGAGGTGTACGTCGGCGGCCAGGGCCTCGCCTGGGGCTACCTCAACCGTCCTGACCTGACTGCGGAGCGCTTCGTCCCGCACCCCTTCGCCGCCACTCCGGGCGAACGGCTCTACCGCACGGGCGACAAGGCACGCTGGAAGATGGACGGCACGCTCGACTTCCTGGGCCGCGTCGACTTCCAGGTGAAGGTGCGCGGCTTCCGCATCGAACTGGGTGAAATCGAGGCCACGCTGCGCGCTGTCTCCGGTGTCAACGAAGCCGTCGTCGTGGCCCGGGGCTCGGACTCCGACAAGCGCCTCATCGGCTACGTCACGGCTCGCGAGGGCCACTCGCTGGACGTGGACGCCCTCAAGGCGAGCCTCAAGCAGCGGCTACCCGAGTACATGGTGCCCGCCTCGCTCATGGTGCTGGACGCGCTGCCGCTCAACGCCAACGGCAAGGTGGACCGCAAGGCCCTGCCCGAACCCGATGCCCATGCCATCGAAGCCCGGGACTTCGTCGCGCCACGCGATGCGCTCGAGATGCAGCTCGCGCGCATCTGGGCGGACGTCCTCGGCGTGCCCTCCGTCGGCGTTCGCTCCAGCTTCTTCGAGTTGGGCGGCCACTCCCTCCTCGCCGTGCGCATGGTCGCCGTCGTGCGCGAGCGGCTGGGCCAGACGATTCCCCTCTCCGTCCTCTTCCAGCAGCCCACCGTCGAGCAGCTCGCCCAGGTGCTCCGCGATGACTCGCAGGCCTGGACACCGCTCGTCCCGCTGGAGCGCGGCGAGCCCAACCAGCGGCCCCTCTTCCTCGTCCACCCGGGTGGCGGCAACGTCCTCGCCTACTCGGAGCTGGCGCGCAGGCTGGGGCCGTCACTGCCTGTCTATGGCCTCCAGTCTCGCGGCCTCGACGGGCGCCCCGTCGCGGAGTCCGTCGAAGAAATGGCGGACCTCTACATCGAAGCCATCCGCACGGTGCAGCCGCACGGCCCCTACCAGCTCGGAGGCTGGTCACTCGGAGGCGTCATCGCCTACGAGATGGCCCGCCGCCTGCGCGCGGCCGGTGAAGCCGTGGACTTGCTCGCCCTCATCGACGCCCACGTGTACGGCCTGACGAAGCCCTCAAAGGCAGACACGCACCTCGACGCCGAGGCGCGCGCACGGCTCGCTTTCGCCCATGCCACCGCCACCGCCTTCGGCCAGCCTCTCTCCGTCCCGGACGAAGCCCTGGCACAGGGCGACGACGTGATGCTGGGCCACCTGCTCCAGGAAGGACTCCGGGCGCGCATCCTGGATGCGCACTCCGGCCCGGCCCAGCTGCGTGCCCTCTTCAACGTCTTCCGGGCCAACCTCTTCGCCCACGAGAAGTACGTGCCCCAGCCGTACGACGGCACCGCCCTGCTGCTGAGCGCCAGCGCGGTCACCTCGGAGATTCCGCGTCACCGAGGCTGGGAGCCCCTGGTGCGCGGCGGCCTGGAGGTGCACGTCGTCCCCGGCGGCCACCACGAACTGATGCAGGACCCGCACCTGGGGCCTGTCGTCGAACACCTGCGCTCCGCCCTGGCGGCCCTCACGCGGAACGACGCCACCGGCAGTTGAAGACATCCCCGACTCCGTGTCTGTTTTGCAGGCACGGAGTGGAAACGGGTTACGGTGCGCGCATGTCGCGCGAAGAGAACAATCGCTATCTCCGTGAAGCCACCCACAGTCAGCCAAGCAAGCTGCCCGTCCTGGGGTGGCTGGTTCCCCGTCCGCTCCTGAAGATCCTGTTCTGGGCCGTCCTGCTGGGGCTCTGGGCCAGCTTCTATGTCTTCTTCACCACCCCCTCCCCCACGTCCGAGGGCGGGAACGAGTCCATCTCCACGCCCGCGCCCCGGTCGGTCATGGAACACAAGCTGTTCCCCTACCTCCTCGTCATCGTCCCGGCCATAGCCGGGAGCCTGGCCTTGCGGCAGTTCCGGATTCGCAAGGTGCGCAGGAAGGAAGCCAATGCGCTCCAGCAGCCCGGCCCGGAGGCCCACCTCCGGCTCACGGACGAGCTCCTTCCCCCGACCAGCCCATTCCCGGACGCGAACCTGCTGCGGGCGCAGAGGCGGGCCCTGGCGAGGATCCTCTACGGCCAGGATGCCCAGGCCCGCTACGAACTGAACGCGGTGGACTGGCGGGGCAAGGCGCCCCTGCTCCAGGCCATGGAGCGGGGCAGTGACGCGCTCCGCCACCTGCTCTGCAAGGACGACCCTGAACAGGCACGGATGCTCGCCCGCGAGGCCCTTTCCCTGGCGGACATCAACCCCGCCATTCCCGGCGCCAGGCAGGGCCGCGTGTTCTATGAGGCCCTGGTCCAGGCCTCGGAGCTCGTCACCGGCCCGTCAACGCCGGAGGACCTGCGGACGCTGGAGCACCACCAGGCGCAGTCCTCGCTCCTCGTGGTCCGGCTGATCAGCGCCTGGGCGCTTCGGGCCGCGGCCACCCAGCGCAACGACCCGGAAGGCGCGGAGCGCATGCGCCAGTTCCTCCAGACGCACGCGCCCCACTGCGCCGCGCTCCACCGGCTGCCCGCGAGGGCGATGGCGAAAGCCTAGAGCTTCAGCCGCTTGAACACCGGCTCCGGGATGCTCCGGATGATGAGCATGATGAGCGCCCAGAAGCCGGGGACGTAGACCTCGTTCTTGCGTCCGTCCGCGGCCTTCAGGAGGCCGCGCGCCACCTGCTCCGGCGACGCGAAGAGCTTGTTCTTCGGCACGTGGGCCGTCATCGGCGTGTCCACGAAGCCGGGCTTCACCGTCACCACCGCCACGCCGGACTTCGCCAGCCGGTTGCGCAGGCCCTGGAGGAACACGGTCAGCGCGCCCTTGGACGCGCCGTAGACGTAGTTGCTCTGCCGGCCCCGGTCTCCCGCCACCGACGAAATCACCACCAGCGTGCCGGCCTTCTGCGCCTCGAAGCGGTTGGCCAGCTCCGTCAGGAGCGACGCGGCGGAGAGGAAGTTCGTGCGCAGCACCAGCTCCGCCGCCGCCCACGAGCGCTGGCTCTCCGCCTGGTCTCCCAGCACGCCATGCGCCAGCACCGCGCCGTCCAGTCCGCCCAGGGCCTGCCACGCCCGCTCCACCAGGCTCGCGTGCGCTTCGCAGTCGTTCAAATCCAGCGCCCGGAACTCCACCTTCGGCGCGCCGCGCGTGGCCGCGTCCCGGGCCACCGCCTCCAGGTTCGCGGCGTTGCGGCCCACCAGGTACAGCGAAGCCCCGCGCGCGGCGAGCAGCCGCACCGTGGCCTGGGCAATGGCGCTCGTGGCGCCGAGGACAATGACTTTCTTCATGGGAGCAGAGGCTGGGACACGGGCGCCGGATTCACCCGGCGCCAGAAGGAGGAGGAGAACGCGGGATCGATGTACGCGGAGAACCGCTCACGCTGGGGGAAGTACGCCGCGAAGCTCTCCGGGCTCATGCGCGCGTCCTTGGCCGGGTACACCGCCCCGCCCGCCTCGCGCGTCACGCGGTCCAGCGACTCCACCAGCCGCCACGTCTTCTCCCCCTGGTTGGCGAAGTCCAGGGCCAGCGTGTAGCCCGGGCGCGGGAAGGACAGCCACCCGGGTGACTTCAAATCCCCGAACGTCTTGAGCACGGACAGGAAGCTGGGCAGGCCGCCCCGGGCGCTGCGCTCCAGAAGCTCCTTCAGCGCGTCGCGAGCGGTGGCGTGCGGCACCACGCACTGGAACTGGAGGAAGCCCCGCCGGCCATAGATGCGGTTCCAGCCGTACACGCTGTCGAGCGGGTAGAAGAACGGGTCGTAGTGCACCAGCCGGGGAGACGGCCTGGTCCGCTCGCGGTGGTAGTACAGGAAGTTGAAGGCGGACACCGACAGCCGGTTGAGGCAGAAGCCCGGCAGGTCGATGGGCACCGCGAGCCCGCTGCCATGCGACAGGTGGCTCTTCGCCAGGGGCAGCCGGTCGAACTGCGTGGGCGCGAAGTTGCCCCGGTAGAACAGGCCGCGCCCCAGCTTGCGTCCTCGCGCCAGGCAATCCACCCACGACATGGTGAAGTCATGGTCCGACTCGGACTCCGCGGACACGCGCATGAAGCCGTCCAGGTTCTCGAACGGGACGGTCTCCTGCACCACGAAGGGGTTGCGGATGGGCGTCAGCTGCACCTCCGCCCAGGTGACGAGCCCCGTGAGCCCCAGGCCGCCAATGGTCGCGCCAAACCAGTCGGGGTTCTCCTCCGGCGAGCACATCCGGCGGCTGCCGTCCGAGCGCACCAGTTCGAACCGCCGCACGTGCCGCCCGAAAGTCCCGGCCCGGTGGTGGTTCTTGCCGTGCACGTCGTTGGCGATGGCGCCGCCCACCGTGACGAACTTCGTCCCCGGCGTCACCGGCAGGAACCAGCCGCGCGGCACGGCCAGGCGCAGGAGCGTGTCCAACGACACGCCCGCCTCGCAGCGCACCACGCCCGTCGTGGGGTCGAAGTCGATGAGCCGGTCCAGCCCCGCCGTGAGCAGCACCGTGCCCCCGCCGTTGAGGCAGGAGTCGCCGTAGCTGCGGCCCAGGCCATGCGGCAGGACGGAGCCCTCCACCCGGGGCACTTCATCCGAGCGCCACACGAGCGCGCGCGTCTGCTGCTCCACGCGGGGGAAGCGGCCCCACGAATCCGACGTGCTCATCTCCAGGTCCCCGTCACGTCGCCACCCACAGCACCAGCGCGGCGACCGCGCCCACGAAGTAGCTGACGCGGTCCTTCAGCGCGAAGACGAGCGGGTCCTCGTTCACGAGTCCCCGGTGCGCCAGCACCCAGATGCGGCCCACCCAGTACAGCATCACCGGGCACAGGAGCCACAGCCGCTCCGGATGGGCATACAGCGCCGTCACTTCCTTGCTGGTGATGTAGAGGGCCAGCACCAGCACGGACACCTGCCCCGCGGCCGCGCCCAGGCTCGCGAGCTGTTCGTAATCCTGCGCCAGGTAGCCCCGCCCGTGGGCGGAGGTCTCATTGGACTGGCGCAGCCGCCGCACCTCGCTCAACCGCTTGAGCAGGGCCAGCGACAGGAAGAGGAACATGCTGAACATCATCAGCCAGCTGGACGTGGGCACGCCCACCGCCAGCGCGCCGCCGAAGATGCGCACCGTGTAGAGGCCCGCCAGCACCAGCACGTCCAGCATCACCACCTGCTTGAGCCGCAGCGAGTACGCCAGCGTGAGCACGAAGTACGCGGCCAGCAGCGCGGAGAAGGACAGGGGCAGCGTCGCCAGCGCCAGCGCCGCCGCGCCCACCAGCAGCACCGGCGCCAGCACGACGCCCGCGCTCACCGGCAGCGCGCCGGACGCGAAGGGCCGCCGTGACTTGGACGGATGCCGCCGGTCCGACGCCAGGTCCAGCAGGTCGTTGATGACGTACACCGCCGACGCGCAGAGGCTGAAGGCCGTGAACGCCAGCACCGCGCGCGGCGCCATGCCGCCCTGGGTGGCCTTGTGCGCCGCCAGCACGGGCACGAAGACGAGCGCGTTCTTCGCCCACTGGTGCACCCGCAGCGCCTTCACCCAGGGACGCACGCCTCCGGGGGGCGCCTGGAAGACGCGGTGCACGGGGCGGCCCAGCCCCTGCGCCTGGCGCAGCACCCCCGCGGGCGCATGCACCACGATGACGTGCCGGCACTCGCGCCACAGGGGCAGGTCCACCGCGTCGTTGCCCGCGTAGTCGAAGGTGCCCAGCACCTCGCGCAGCCGCTGGAGCTTGTGCGCGCCGGACAGGTTCACGCCGGCTTCACTGGCGACCACCGTATCGAAGAGGCCCAGGTGGGCGGCCACCGCGTCCGCGATGCTCCGGTCCGCGGCCGTGGCCAGGACGAGCCGCCGCCCCCGGGCGTGTTCCTCGCGCAGGAAGTCCACCAGCTCCGCGTTGTACGGCAGCGAGGTGACGTCCAGCTTCGCGCGGCGGGCCACCTCCGCCTTGAAGAAGGCCTTGCCCTTGAGCACCCACAGCGGCACCAGCAGCAGCAGCCACGGCGCGTGCTTGAGGAGCACGAGCAGGTTCTCGTGCAGCGTGTCCGTGCGCACCAGCGTCCCGTCCAGGTCGACCGCGAGCGGGACGTCGGGGGTACTCTCGGAGATGGGGGCTTGAGGCTGCATGAAGGGGGCCCGAAGGGTAGCCCAAGGGCCCGGGGCGTCCACCGTTCTCAAGCCCCGCGACGGTCGAAGCCTCCTCCAGGCGACGGGACTCCTGGCCGCCGTCCGGACGGGAGGGCGCCGCCGGGTCCCAGCCTCAGAGTGACTTCAGGAACGCGACGAGCGCCGCCCGGTCCTCCCGGGGCAGCCGCACATAGCGAGCCTGCGCGGGGGCCGCCTCCCCGCCGTGCCAGAGGACGGCCTCTTCCAGGGAGCGGGCCCGGCCGTCATGCAGGAAGCGGGTGTGCCGGTTGACGGCCTCCACCAGGCCAATGCCCCACAGGGGCGGCGTGCGCCACTCGCTGCCGGAGGCCAGGCCATCCGGGCGCCCGTCCGCCAGGCCCTCGCCCAGGTCGTGCAGCAGCAGGTCCGTGAAGGGGTAGATGACCTGGCGGGACACCTCGTCGAAGCCCTCCACCGCCCCCGTCTCCTGGGGCGTGTCCACGTGGCACGCCGCGCAGCCGATGGCGCGGAAGACGGCATGGCCCCGCTGGACCTCCGGCGCCTCCCAGTCGCGCCGCTTCGGCACGGCGACCAGGCGCATGTAGATCATCAGCAGGTCCAGGTCGTCCTGGGACACCTCCGGTTCGCCCGGCGCGTCCCGGCCCTGCTCCTGGGGGTAGAGCGTCGTGGTGACGCCCATGTCCGCGACCAGCGCGTGCGCCACCTGCTGGCGCAGCGTGGGCTGGTTGGCCTTCCACCCGAAGCGCCCCAGGCGCGTCTCGCCCGTCTCCACGTCCAGCACCTGGTTGGCCCGGCCGGAGATGCCGTCCCCATCGCGGTCCTCGGGGTCGGCGCGCGCCAGGATGCCCGCCTCCGGCAGCGCCTCCAGCAGGCCCAGGCCGAAGTTCACCGGCGACACACGCGCGGAGAACGTCGCGCCTTCGCCCAGCGGGCCGTGCACCAGCCCCTGGAACTGGTAGCGCGGGCGCACGAGCGAGTACGGCTCACCGGTGGCGAAGGTGCCGCGCGTCTCCTCGAAGTCGACGCGGGCCTGACCTTCGGGGACGTGGCCCGCCACGGCGTGCATGTCCAGCTGCATGCCGTACAGCGGGTGGGGACCGGTGCCTCCGGGCGCGCTCAGCTGGAACGCCAGCGAGACGGGCGCCTCCGTGGGGCTTACGGGCGGCTGGCCCCGGCCGTCCTTCACGTGGCAGGTCATGCAGCCGGTGGCGCTGAAGAAGGGCCCGGCGGTGGCCGGACGCACGCGCGAATCGCTCCAGTCGCGGTCGAAGACGCCCTTGCCCGCGTAGAAGTCCGGCCAGCGCGAGCGCGGCATGTTCATGGGCGCGCGGCCGAAGGCGTTGCGTCCGGTGTCCGCCACGGTGGTCGCGCCACCGGCCTGCTCCACGTGGGGCAGGACGACCGGGGGCAGCGCGCCCAGCACCAGCGGTTCGGGGCGGCGCACGACGGTGGCCCACGCGGCGCCGATGAGCAGCGCTCCGGCGGAGATGCCAGCGAGGGACCAGGGCACGCGCATCGTCACGACTCCTCGACGGAAGAGACAAGGACAGACAGCCCACCGGGCGGGAAGCAGGCGCCCTCCGCCCGGTGGAGGTGAAGCCTACTTCTCCTGGCCGAAGGACTCGCCCGTGACGAGGAAGTCCGTGGCGCTGGCGTTCACGTCGATGCCGGAGAAGTGGCGGTACGGATAGGCGCCGTCGCCAATCTCCTCGATGAACTCCGCCGTGTCGCCGACGACTTCCTTCCCGTCCGCGAGCTTCACGCGGAAGGTCGTGTCAGCCACGCGCAGGCGCCAGCCGCAGGCACCGTCCAGGCTCGTGCTCCCGCCCCGCGGCGCGCGGACGGAGAAGAAGTCCCAGTGCGTGTAGTACCAGTCGAGGAACGCCCACCAGCTGTAGAAGATGATGATCCGGGCCTGCGGCTCGCTGCTCGTCCCGACGAGCTCGCCATTGTTGTAGATGTTCATCCGGTACGCGCCGGAGGGCGAACCGGTGAAGCCCGGCGTCACGGACACCTGGCGGTCCTTCCCGGGGGTGATGCGCAGGGTGCTGACCACCTGGTCGCCGTCCCGCGCGGACAGGGCGAAGCCGCCCGTGATGCTGCCAACGCGCACCTGCGCGTCCTGCGACCAGGTGATGGCGTCGTTGAACGTGCTGGAGACGCCATCCGTCTTGAGGTCCTTCAGCCCGGCGACCGCCACGCCCTTCTCGGAGGCGCTGAGGGACGCGTTGCCCTTGGCGCAGTTGGTGATGCCTTCGAACCGCTGCACGCAATCCCCCTTGGCGGAGAGCGTCGCGGACTGGGAACCTTCGGGGGACTGCGCCGGCTCACCCTGGCAACCGGCGACCAGGCTCAGGAACGCGGCCGCCAGGAGGCGGCTCGTCATCTTCAGGTGCATGTGTGGGACCTCGACTGTGTGGGGGGCACTGTCTGCCCACCCCTGCGTGATGCACCTGTCACGCCACATCCCAAGCAATTGGGACTTTCCTCGAAAGCCCCCGCTCCGGCTGACACCGCTGTCCTGGGGCCTGTAGCGCCCCCCGTTACAGGAGCGCCGGAGCGTGTGTCCCGCCATGTCACAGCGACGCGCCCGGTGGCTTGCGCCCAGGGCGGCACGGGGCTAGGGAATCGCCCCTCGTATGTCGGCGCTCGCGGAACTGCTCGAAGCCATCCGGGAGGAGTCAGGCCCGGCCACGTGGTCCGCCGGACAGGCCCTGTCTCGCGCGGGGGTCGTGTCGGTGCAGTCGTCGGACGAGGAGGAGGTCGTCCTGCGAGTGCGGGTCCCCGGCCGCCCCACCCCGCTCACCACGACCCTCTACCCCGAGGACGAAATCTGGGAGTGCGACTGCCGGGGGAAGGTGGACCCCTGCGAGCACGTCATCGCCGCGGCCATCGTCCTGCGGCAGGCGGAAGGCCGGAAGGCCGTGTCGGCGGCGGCCCCTGCCCGTCCGGGCCCTTCCGCCGCGCGCCCCGGCACCCCGCCGAAGCCGGAGCGGCTGGTGTACCGCTTCAAGCGCGTGGACGGAGGCCTCCAGCTGGAGCGCCTGGTGGTCCGTCCGGACAACACCGCGCGGCTGTTGGCCCGGAGCCTCGCGTCCCTGCTCCAGAGCCCCGTGGAGGCCGCGCGCATCCAGGTGGAGCCCTGCGACCTGCTCGCGGACAAGCTGCTCGCGCAGGCCACGAGGGGCGCCCTTCCGCAGAGCAAGCTGGACGCGCTGCTCCACGTGCTGGAGAAGGCGCGCACCGTCCTCTTCGACGGCGCGCTCGTCTCCGTCTCCAACGAACCGCTCCTGCCGCGCGTCACCGTGGAGGACCGGGGCGAGCAGACCGTGCTCAAGGTGGAGAGGGATCCGCGCATCAACGAACTGGTGAGCCCCGGCGTGGCGCTGTGCGCGGGCGCGCTCTGCCGGCTGGGCGAGCAGCCCCTCACCGGAGCCCGGCTGGAGAACCTGCCCCAGGAGCGCGTCTTCGCCCCGGAGCAGCTGGCGGACCTGACGAGCAAGGTGCTGCCGGACTTCGCCAGGCGCATGCCGGTGGACGTGAAGAGCCGGCGGCTGCCGCCCATCGACCGGACGCTCAAGCCGCGCATCTCGCTGGAGCTCGACAAGCTCGACACGGGGCTCTCGGTGCTGCCCACGCTGGTGTACGGCTCGCCGCCCACCGCGCGCATCGACAACGGGAAGCTCGTGTACCTCCAGGGCGCCGCGCCCGTGCGTGACGAGCCCACGGAGACGAAGCTCATCCACCAGCTGAGGGACGAGCTGAACATGGCGCCCGGCCGGCGCGTGACGGTCCACGGCAAGGAGGCCGTGCAGCTGGCGGACAAGCTGCGCAAGTGGCGCGGCGGCCTCACGGGCAACGCGGCGGGCGTGGTCAGCCCGGACGTGAGGTTGAGGCCCATGCTCACGCTGGACACCGGCACCACGGAAGCGGGCGTGCCGCGAGTGGGCTTCTCGCTCGACTTCCAGGTGGAGGGCCTGGGCCCCGGTGAGAAGCGCACGGTGGACGCGGGCGCGGTGATGCGGGCCTGGGAGGAGGGCCTGGGCCTGGTGCCGCTGGAGGGCGGAGGCTGGGCGCCCCTGCCCACGGGCTGGCTGAAGGCAAACGGCCAGCGCGTGACGGACCTGCTGGCCGCGCGCGAGCGGGACGGCCGCCTCGCGAACCACGCCATCCCCCAGCTCACCGGCCTGTGCGAGGCATTGGAGCACCCCGCCCCGCCCGTGATGGAGCGCCTGGCGCCCCTGGTGCAGGGCTTCGAAAAGCTCCCCGAGCCCCACCTGCCCAAGGACCTCACCGCGACGCTGCGCCCCTATCAGCTGCAGGGCGTGAGCTGGCTCACCTTCCTGAGGCAGGCGGGCCTGGGCGGCGTGCTGGCGGACGACATGGGTCTGGGCAAGACGCTGCAGACCATCTGCACGCTGGGCCGGGGGACGCTGGTGGTGGCGCCCACGAGCGTGCTGCCCAACTGGGAAGCGGAGGTGAAGCGCTTCCGTCCGTCGCTGAAGGTCAGCGTCTATCACGGTGTGGGGCGCACGCTGGACGAGTCCGCGGACGTGACGCTCACCACGTACGCGCTCCTGCGTCTGGACGCGGCCATCCTCGCGGCGAGGACGTGGGACACGGTGGTGCTGGACGAGGCCCAGGCCATCAAGAACCCGGACAGCCAGGTGGCCCGGGCGGCGTATGAGCTGGACGCGGCCTTCCGCATCGCGCTCAGCGGCACGCCCATCGAGAACCGGCTCGAGGAGCTGTGGAGCCTGATGCACTTCACCAACCGGGGCCTCCTGGGAGGGCGCAAGGCCTTCGAGGAGCGCTGGTCCCGGCCGGTGTCGGAGAACCAGAAGGGCGCCGCGGAGGCCCTGCGCGCGCGCATCCGGCCCTTCGTGCTGCGAAGGCTCAAGCGCGACGTGGCGCCGGAGCTGCCGCCGCGCACGGAGGCCGTGCGGCACGTCACCCTCACGGAGCAGGAGCGCGCCGTCTACGACGCGGTCCACGCCGCGACGCGCGAGGAGGTGGTGTCGCAGCTGGAGGAGGGCGGCAGCGTGCTGAAGGCGCTGGAGGCGCTGCTGCGGCTGAGGCAGGCGGCCTGCCATCCGGCGCTGGTGCCGGGGCAGCAGGCGCGGACATCCTCGAAGGTGCAGGCGCTGGTGGAGGCGCTCGGCACGGCGGTGGCGGACGGGCACAAGGCGCTGGTCTTCTCGCAGTGGACGTCGATGTTGGACCTCATCGAGCCGGCGTTGAAGGAAGCGGACATCGGGTTCATCCGCCTGGACGGAAGCACGGCGAACCGGGGCGCGGTGGCGGCGTCCTTCCAGGACGAGAAGGGAGCGCCCGTGATGCTCATCTCGTTGAAGGCGGGAGCGACGGGGCTCAACCTCACGGCGGCGGATCACGTCTTCCTGGTGGACCCCTGGTGGAACCCGTCGGTGGAAGCGCAGGCGGCGGACCGGGCGCACCGCATCGGGCAGCAGCGGCCGGTGATGGTCTACCGGATGGTGTCGCAGAGCACGGTGGAGGAGAAGATCCTCCTGCTCCAGGAGAAGAAGCGGGCGCTCTTCGAGGCCGCGCTCGGAGGCGCCACGGGAGGCGCCGCGCTCACGCGAGCGGACCTCATGCAGCTGCTGGACTGAGGGGCGGCGGTCCCCTCCCCCGCCTTGCCTGCGGGGAGCCGGTGACGCTGAACGTTACGCGGAGCATGCGCATCGTCTCGGAGGACACCGTTCAATCCGAGAGGGAGACACAGCATGCCAGCATCCATTCCCGACAAGATGAGGGCCGCGGCGCTCGACCGCTTCGGCGGCCCGGAGGTCCTGGGCATCCAGACCGTCTCTGTTCCCACCTGTGGCGACGACGAAGTGCTGGTGCGGGTCGCGGCGGCGGGAATTGGTGCCTGGGATTGGATGGAGCGCGAGGGCCAGATGGCGGAGATGATCCCCGGAGGCCCGAAGTTCCCCTACGTGCCCGGAGCCGACGGAGCGGGAGAGATTGCCGCGGTGGGCAAGAACGTGAAGGACCTCAAGGTCGGAGACCAGGTGTACGGGTCCGCGTTCATGAGCAGCAAGGGAGGCTTCTACGCGGAGTACGTCGCGGTGAAGGCGGACCTGGCGGCGAAGGTGCCCAAGGGGTTGAAGGTGGAGCAGGCGGCGGTGCTCGCGGCGGACGGGCTCACCGGGCTCCTGGGGCTGGAGGAGCACCTGCAAATCAAACAGGGGCAGAAGCTGCTCATCTTCGGCGCCAGTGGAGGCATTGGCCACATGGCGGTGCAGCTCGCGAAGAGGCTGGGCGCGAAGGTGCTGGCGGTGGCGTCGGGAGAGGACGGCGTGGAACTGGCACGGAGGCTGGGAGCGGACGCGGTCGCCGAGGGCCACCAGAACGACCTGGAGAAGGTCTGCCGGGACTTCGCGCCCGACGGCTTCGACGCGGCGCTGGTGCTGGCGAGAGGAGACGCCGCGGAGCCGCTGCTCAAGAACGTCCGCAAGGGAGGGCGCATCGCGTACCCGAACGGAGTGGAGCCAGCGCCCAAGGGCCCGGATGGCATTGAAGCCAAGGCCTACGACGGCATCCCCACGCCCCAGGTGATGAAGCGGCTCAACGAGTTGATTGAAGCAGGGCCCTTCCACCTGGAGATCGGCCGTCTCTACGCATTGGAAGAGGCCGCGAAGGCGCAGCAGGATGTGCTCAAGCACCACCTGGGCAAGTACGCGATGAAGCTCCAGTAACGGCTAATGCGGTTCAGGGTCGACCGTGGCGGTGTTGAGCATGCGCACCGCCACGGAGCGGCACTGGGAGCAGACGACACCACTGCGTTCCCAGTGCACCTGAGCCTCCAGTTCACCGGGATCCGCGGTCCCCTCATCCAGGCGGCGGACAATCTCCGCGAGCGCCTGAGCCGGGTTGCCTTCCAGGTCATCCGAAGGGTCGAGCAGGTCCTGCTCCCCTTCCAGCATCAGGCTGAAGCGGTAGTACACAGCATGCGCGGCGATGACGCGCCCGCAGGTCGCACAGGTCTTCGCTTGCGGTCCGGTCATGGCGACAAGAGTAGCAGGGAAACGTGAGCGTGAGGCTTTCCGAACCCCTCCGCATTCCCCAAATGGGGGATGTTGGGAGCTTCCACCCCTGCCGTAGGCTCATTGGAGATTGCAACCGGGCCTCCAGGAGCTGACATGTTCGCGGCGGAGCTTCACGGAAAGCTGGGCGACGGAACGAACGCCGGGGACCGGATGGAGGACGTCCTCACGTCGAATGTCTTTGGACTTCTACGCTGCCTGGAGTCACCGGACCTGCTCGTCACCTGGCTCAAGCAATCACGTCCTGCTGTCGATGGCGCGAGCCTCCTGGTGGAAGGGCCCGTCCACTCGGCGGACATCCACTTCTGGCAACGCGTCCGAGCCCGGGAAGTGGATGTGCTGGTGCTACTGCGCGGACCGCAGGGACTGCATCTCATTGGCATTGAGTGCAAGTACGAGTCTGGCAAGAGCAATGCATCCAGGGATGACTCTCTGGAGAGCGCGGGGAGCAGCGACCAACTGAGCTATTACATGGACGCGCTTGGGGCGGATGCCCTGCCCTCCAGGCCCTACCGACCCGAAGAGGTCCACCGTCGCAGTCTGCTCTATCTGACAGGGCACGCCGCGATGCCGAGAGACGCGCTGGAGGTCAGCTTGGGGAGCCGGCGCGAGCGCTCCGCCATCGACCTCCACTGGCTGGCATGGCGTGAGCTGGCACCGCATCTGCCCCAAGGCAGCGGGTCCGGGGGCATGTCATGCCTGCTCGCGCAGCTGCGGCAGGTCCTCGATCGTCGTGGGCTCGCCACGTTCACCGGCTGGAAGGACACGGAGCCGCAGTGGAGGCGCCCTTCCCAGGCGCAGTTCTTCCACCCCACCCGGGGCCGGCCTTTTTTCGCTGGCATGACAGCCCCTGACCTTCCGTCGAACACGACTTTCTGGCGCGGCCCATCACGGCGAGGAACCTGAGCATGGAAGAGAATCTGGGGCGGAAGATCTACGAGGCGTCCTGCTTCATCAATGACATCTACAAGCAGGTGCAGGCGCTCCTCCTCGCCTGTGATGCCGCCTTCGATCGGGCAGGGCTCGTACCCATCAGCAACGAGGTCGAACTCCATCGTGCCAGGAACATCTACGAGGCGGGGGCCTGGAGCCAACGGGCCGTGGGCCGCATCTATGTGCCACGGCGGCTCGATGGAGAGGGAATCAACGCATTCGTCGCGGTGGAGGTCCACTTGCGGCCCAAGAGCGCGACGCAAGCGGTGCTGGTGCTCGCCTACGCCGAACCGTCCGAGGGCGCCACGCCGCCCGAGCTCGCCCGGGAATATCGAGATGGCGATTGGCTAGAAGACCTGCTGAGCAAGGGCGCGCCCGGTCAAACTGAGTGGCGTGGAGGACGGGCGGCGCACGACAAGCACCTCTCCCTCGCGGACGAACTGAAGCTCAAGTCATGGTCCCTGACGGCCTTCACGGACGAGAGCGCCGTCGAACAGGTCCTGGTCGCGAAACTGCGCGAATGGGCCACACAGAAACTCAAGTAAATGCTTCCGATGAACTTGATGTCATCAACGAATTTCCAGCCAGGGAGCAGCCAATGAAACTGTGGTCGGTGTACGTCATTGCCAATGAACGAGCGTCGGTCGTCAGTCGCAAGTGGGTCGCAGCCAGGGACGAGGCCGAAGCCCGAACAATGGCGACAAAAGACTCCAGGTCCGAGACAGGTCGCGTTCTGCTGATAAAGCCGCATCACTCCGACAGTGTTTCGGTGACAGATCAGTGGTCGGTCTCGGACATCAAGGCGATCGCCGAAGAGTTGAGCGAGTATCTCCCAGGTACATCGGCCGCGACCTGAAGGGGCACGAGGGGGAAGGGCCTCGCACTTGGAAGAGCTGCATGCGGCCCTGAATGAGAACTGGCACTACGCATCTCGTTCCCCCCCCGACCTCATGCTATCCGAGGACGCCTCCTCTTCGGCGCATCCGCATGCCGGGGGGCGCCCGAAAGCGCCCTGCCCCCCTATATCCCAAGCTTGTTCGTGAACCCCCGTCTTGCCCAAAGCCTCGCAAGCTTCTTGCTGGGCTTGGGATAGCGGCGCGGATCCTGAGGGTCGAGCGTACCGACCGCATCGACCGCCATTGAGACCTGCCCGACACCGAGCTTCAGGTTCCGGGCGAGTTCCTCGATGGCCTCAGCCCGGCCAGACCTGTCTGAGCGATGATGCAGGTGCAGTTCGATGGTCTGCTCCATCTCTGCTTCGCTCCATTTATGCTTCACCAGCCCTTCGCTCTCCATGCCCATTCCAGCTGGGTCCACCGCGGAACGGAGGAGTGCGGCGACAATCGCCGCTCGCCCTTCCTGCTTCGCCTGTTTGAACTCAGGGATTTGCGACAGCAGAAGTTCGAAGAATTGCGACTCCTGAGTCCGCAACGGACTGGGCAGCACGGCCACGAGTTCGATCCCCCTGAAGAGCGCAGTAGTCCCGGGGTTCACCTGCTCGTCAATGAACTTAGACAGGAGCTTGGCGGATGTCACCGCGAGATCAACGACGACTTTCTTCTCTGATGCGGCAACCGCTTTCAGCTCAGGAGGAATACGCTCCGCGATAGGAACTCCGTCCGCATAGACGAAGCTGAAGTCGGTTCGCTCGAGGAACCAGGACAACATCTCGAAATCGTGACAAGGGATTACAGGAGTCATCAGACGACCTCGGAATGAATGGACAGCCAGCGTCTCCTGAAATCGCTGTCCACTTCTTCAAGTCAGCCCCTGCTGTCCTACAGCCGACAAAGTCTATCGTTACCCAGGCAGGCTGATTTTAGTCGACGGGGCATCGGCTGGCACGCTCGCGGTGAAGAAGGCGTGAACAGTAGCTACGCAAGGGAATGGATGTCGCCCACGCGAGGTGCCACTCAAAGCAGTCGTCCTCAACTGCCAGTCATCTGGCCGAAGCCCCAATGCATCTGGCCGGTCAGAAGTGCACGAGCCGGGGATCGAACCCGGACGACCCTTGCGAGTCAGCGGATTTTAAGTCCGCTGCGTCTGCCAGTTCCGCCACTCGTGCGATGGGAAGAAAGATAGCAGACCCCGCGGCCCAAGCGAGGCGCCAGCGCGCGCCAGGTACGGCCACCGGGCGGCCGTGCTCGAAACGGCGCCTTCCTGGCGCCCGTCGAGCGGTAAGGTGCGCGCCGTGCGGCAGCGGACGCTCCTCATCGACAACCACGACTCGTTCACCTTCAACCTCTTCCAGCTTCTGGCGGAGGTCACCGGGACCGAGCCCCTCGTCGTGCGCAACGACGAGCGCCCCTGGCGGGAGCTGCGCGAGCTCGCGTTCGACAACATCGTCATCTCCCCGGGCCCGGGTCGGCCCGACCACCCGGCGGACTTCGGTGTCTGCCGCGACGCACTCCTCGAAGCGGACGTCCCCATCTTGGGCGTCTGCCTGGGTCATCAGGGCCTGGGCCACGTCCACGGGGCACGCATCCAACACGCACCGGAGGTCATGCACGGACGGCTGAGCCCCGTGCGCCACACCGGGACAGACCTCTTCCAGGGTCTTCCGCAGGACCTCCAGGTGGTGCGCTACCACTCGCTCTGCCTCGCCCGCCCCCTGCCCGAAGGCCTGGTGGAGACCGGCTGGACCCCCGACGGCGTCCTCATGGCCCTGCGCCACGCCACCCTCCCCCGCTGGGGCGTCCAGTTCCACCCGGAGTCCATCGCCACCACGCACGGACAGCAGCTCCTCGCCAACTTCGTCCGCCTGAGCCGAGCGCATCACGCCCGCCCACGCCCTGAAGCGCCCCAGGAGGCC
>NZ_RAWM01000072.1 GCF_003668875.1 Corallococcus interemptor
CCCTTCCGCCGTCCCCCTCCCCATGCGCCCGCTCAAGACGCTCCAGAAGCTGTACGACGAGGAAAGCCAGGTGGTCATCACGGAGAAGGGCAGCCCCCCGCGGGCGCTCTTCTACGGCGAGGGCTTCCTCCAGGAAGACCTGCCCGTGGGCACCCGGGTCATCTTCCCCCGCCCCCCGCTGGAGGGCGTGCCCAACGTGAAGGCCGCCATCCGCTGGGCCATCAACCACCCGGAGGGCATGGACCCGCTGCACGCGCTGCTCAAGCCCGGCATGCGGCTGACGTGCGTCATCGACGACATCAGCGTGCCGCTGCCGCCCATGGTCACGCCGGACGTGCGCCAGTCCATCCTGGAGGTGGTGCTGGAGCTGTGCGCGGACAGTGGCGTGGACGACGTGCACCTGGTCATCGCCAACGCGCTGCACCGCCGGATGACGGAAGGTGAGATGAAGCGCATGGTGGGCGAGAAGATCTTCGACGCCTACTACCCGGACCGCTACTACAACCACGACGCGGAAGACCCGGACGGGATGACGGAGCTGGAGCGCACCAGCCACAACGAAGTGGTGGCGGTGAACCGGCGCGTCGCGGAGAGCGACCTCATCGTCTACGTGAACATCAACTTCGTGCCCATGAACGGCGGGCACAAGTCCATGGGCACGGGCGTGACGAACTACGCGTCGCTCCGGCACCACCACAACCCCAAGACGATCCGCGAGTCGGACTCCTACATGGAGCCGAAGGCGAGCGCGCTCTACACGAAGAACTCGCGCATCGGCACGGTCATCGACAACACGCTGAAGGTCTTCCACATCGAGACCACGCTGAACAACCGCATGTTCGGCGCGCCCACGGACTTCCTCGCGAAGAAGGAGGAGGACTACACGGAGGCGGACCGGCTGAAGTTCCAGGCCCTGCGCTACACGCTGTCCAAGCTGCCCCGCGCGGCGGCGCGCAAGGTGCTCAACGCCATCCCCGCGCCCTACGACGTGACGGGCGTGTTCGCGGGCGCCACGGAGCCCACGCACGCGAAGACGCTGGAGCAGAGCTGGAAGCAGTACGTGGTGCCGGTGGAGGGACAGAGCGACATCGTCATCTTCCCCATCCCGTTCGTCAGCCCCTACAGCGTCAACTCCATCCTCAACCCGCTGCTCGTGCAGGTGATGGGGCTGGGCTACTTCTACAACCTCAACCGGGGCGTGCCGCTGGTGAAGAAGGGGGGCGTGCTCATCCTCCTGCACCCGGCCTACGACGAGTTCGACCCCGTGCAGCACCCCAGCTACATCGAGTTCTTCCACCGGCTGCTGCCGGAGACGCGGGACTCCATGAAGCTGGAGCACAAGTACGAGAAGGAGTTCGCGGAGAACCCCAGCTACGTGCACCTGTACAGGAAGGGCAACGCCTACCACGGCGTGCACCCCTTCTACATGTGGTACTGGGGCGAGAACGGCCGCCAGCACGTGGGCAAGGTCATCGTCGCGGGCGCGGAGAACAACCACGTCCCGGCCCTGCTCGGCTGGGACCGCACGGACACCCTCTCCGAGGCGATTGAAGAGGCGCGCGGCTTCATGGGGCGCTCGGCGTCCATCAGCCTGCTGCGCATCGCGCCCACGGTGATGGTGGACGTGAAGTGAAAGGGTCGCACACGGACATGGCCACGCCTCCCTCGCTGGACGTCACCCAGGTCTTCACCGGCAAGCGCATCGTCTTCGTCGGCACCACCGGCTTCGTGGGCAAGGTGACGCTGTCGATGCTGCTGACCCACTACGGCGACGTGCTGGACCGGGTCTACGTCGTCGTGCGCAAGGGCAGCGCCGCGTCCGCGGAGCGCCGCTTCTTCGACAAGGTGGCCCCCAGCGAGCCCTTCCAGCCGCTGCGCGACCGCCTGGGCGACGAAGGCGCCATGGCGTTCATCCAGCAGAAGTGCACCATCCTGGATGGCGACATCACCGACCCCCTGGTGGGCCTGGAGGAGGCGCAGGTCGCGGCCCTCACCGGGCAGGTGCACGCCATCGTCAACTGCGCGGGTCTGGTCTCCTTCAACCCGTCGCTGGAGGTGGGCCTCAACGTCAACACCCACGGCGTGAAGAACGCGGTGGCGCTGGCGCTGCGCTGGAGCGTG
This sequence comes from Corallococcus interemptor, assembly GCF_003668875.1. Classification (GTDB taxonomy): domain Bacteria; phylum Myxococcota; class Myxococcia; order Myxococcales; family Myxococcaceae; genus Corallococcus; species Corallococcus interemptor. Next base: position 2,122 of record NZ_RAWM01000072.1, read on the forward strand.
CCGCTCATCCACATGTCCACCGCGTTCGTGGTGGGCAACCGCAGCGGGCTCGTCTTCGAGGACGAGCCGGTGCTGGGCTACTTCCCCAAGCACGACGAGATGGACGGGCGCGACTTCAGCCTGGAGCAGGAGCTGGCGGACGCGGAGAAGATCGTCGCCCGCCTGCGCGAACAGGCGGATGACAAGGCGCTCACCTCCCTCTTCCGGCAGAAGGCGCTGGACCGCCTGGAGGAAGAAGGCCGCGACGCCACGGATGAGAAGACGCTGCGCCTGGCCGTGGGCCGCGAGCGCAAGCTGTGGCTGTCCGGCGAGCTGGTCCGCGCGGGCATGGAGCGCGCGCAGCACTGGGGCTGGCCCAACACGTACACGTACGCCAAGCACCTGGGTGAACAGGTGATGGCCGCGACGCCGGGGCTTCGCTACTCCATCGTGCGGCCCTCCATCGTGGAGAGCGCGGCGCACTTCCCGTTCCCCGGCTGGAACGAGGGCTTCACCACGTCCGCGCCGCTGGCGTACGCGGGCATCAAGGGCCAGCGCGGCATCCCCGCGGGCGACCACGCCATCCTGGACATCATCCCGGTGGACCAGGTGGCGGGCGCCACGCTGGGCATCACCGCGCACGCGATGCAGGTGGAGGAGCGCCGCGTCTACAACCTGGCGTCCGGTGACGTGAACCCGTTCCTCGCCAGCCGCTCCGTGGAGCTGGTGGGCCTGTACCGCCGCCGCTACTACCGCAACCGCGAGACGGGCAACACGCTGGTCAACGCGCTGCGCTCGCGCATCGAGCCGCAGCCGGTGAGCAAGCAGGAGTTCCAGCTGCTCAGCGCGCCCATGCTGGCCAAGGGCGCGAAGCTCTTGAAGAAGGCCATGGACGAGGTGCGGCCCGCGTGGGGCGCGCCCCGCGTGCAGGCCATGATGGACAAGGCCCGCGTCGCGCTGGACGAGGTGGAGTCCCAGGCGGGCAGCCTCTCCGGCCTCATCGAGCTGTTCCTCCCCTTCCTCTGGGAGAACCGCTACGTCTTCCGCTGCGACAACACGCGCTCCGTCTACGAGCGCATGGTGCCGGCGGACCGCGCGAAGATTGACTGGGCGCCGGACCGCATCGACTGGCGCGAGTACTTCCTGGGCACGCACCTGCCCGGCCTGGAGAAGTGGGTGTTCCCGGGCCTGGACGAGGAGCGCGAGAAGCGCACCGCCATCCCCGCGCACCGCGACCTGCTGGAGCTGTTCGAGGCCACCGTGCACGCGTACCGCCACCGGGTGGCGTTCCGCATGGCCGCGGGGGAGAAGGAGGAGCGCTTCACCTTCGGCGAGGTGCACCGCTACGCGGCCCGCGTGGGCAGCTACCTCATGGCCCAGGGCATCAAGCGCGGCGACCGCGTGCTGCTGGTGTCAGAGAACCGGCCGGAGTGGGCCATCAGCTACTTCGGCATCCTGCGCGCGGGCGGCACCGCCGTCCCCGTGGACCCCGCGCTCACGGAAGCGGAGGTGGTCAACATCGCGAAGCGCGCGGCGGCGAAGCAGTGCCTCGTGTCCGAGCAGGCCGCCCAGGACTTCCCCGGCCTCTTCGCGGCGCTGGGTGAAGGCGTGGGCGTGGCGAGCCTCGCGGAGGCCATGACGGGCGACCCGGCGTTCCCGGACCGCATCGGGCCGGTGAGGAAGTCCGCCGCCGCCGACGACGTGGCGAGCGTCATCTTCACCTCCGGCACCACCGGCACGCCCAAGGGCGTGATGCTCACCCACCGCAACTTCGCGTCGCTGGTGGCGAAGCTGGCGGGCGCGTTCGACGTGGGCGTGGGCGACGGCGTGCTGTCCGTGCTGCCCCTGCACCACACCTTCGAGTTCTCCGCCGGCTTCCTCACGCCGTTCATGCGCGGCGCGGAGATCACGTACATCGACGAGCTCACGTCGGACCGGCTGGGCGACGTCTTCGAGACGGGCCGCGTGACGGCGATGATTGGCGTGCCCGCGCTCTGGCAGCTGTTGCACCGCAAGATTACCCAGGAGATGGCCGCGCGCCCGCCGCTGGTGGAGCAGGCGCTCAAGGCGCTGATGGCGGCCAACGGGGAGCTGCGCAACCGCAGCTCGCTCAACCTGGGCAAGCTGTTGTTCTGGCCGGTGCACCGCAAGTTCGGCGGCCGGGTGAAGGTGCTGGTGTCGGGCGGCTCCGCGCTGTCCGAAGAGGTGCACCAGGCCTTCCACGAGCTGGGCTTCACCATGCGCGAGGGCTACGGCCTCACGGAGGCCGCGCCGGTGCTGGCGGTGTCGGAAGCCACCAACAAGCGCATCAAGGGCACGGTGGGCAAGGCGCTGCCGGGCATCGAGTTCAAGGTCCTCAACCCGGACAACGACGGCATTGGCGAGGTGCTGGCCAAGGGCCCGAACGTGATGGCGGGCTACTTCGGGGACCGCGAGGCGACCGAGGCCGTGGTGAAGGACGGCTGGCTGCACACGGGCGACCTGGGCCGCATGGACGACGAGGGCCGCCTGTACCTCATGGGCCGCGCCAAGGACGTCATCGTCGACGCCAACGGCAAGAACGTCTACCCGGACGAACTGGAAGAGCTCTACCAGGAGCACGAGCACATCAAGGAGCTGTCCATCGTCGGCCTGCCGGATGACGCCGGCGGTGAGAAGGTGGCGTGCCTCTGCGTGCCGGACTTCAAGGACCGCCCGCGTGAAGAGGTGCGCCACGAGCTGGAGGAGCACTTCCGCAAGGTGAGCGCGGGCATGCCCTTCTACCGGCGCGTGAAGGTGCTGCGCTTCTGGGACGGCGAGCTGCCGCGCACGTCCACCCGCAAGGTGAAGCGCAAGCGCGTGGTGGAGGAGCTGCAGCGGCTGGACCGCGTGGCGGCCAGCGCGGGCCGCGTGAAGGAGAAGGCGCAGGCGGCGCCCACCACGGGTGGCGTGTCGGACTGGCTCTACCCGCTCGTTGCCGAGGTCTGCCACCGCCCTGTGTCGGACGTGAAGCCGGACGCGCAGCTCATTGGCGACCTGGGCTTTGACTCGCTGATGCTCACGGAGATGTCCGTGGCGCTGGAGGGCGCGGGCGTGCCGCTGCCCGCCATTGAAGACCTGACGCAGGTGCAGACGGTGGAGGACCTGCGCAAGCTGGTGGTGGCCTCCGGACGCCGGCCTTCGGCGGAGACGCGCGCGCGCGACATCAAGAAGGAGGCCGAGCGCGCGGAGGAGGCGGAGATTCCGGTGCCGGAGGCGGTGTCCGCGCTGGGCCGTCAGCTGATGTCCTTCGGGCAGAAGGTGCTCTACGGCGGCGTCTTCGACGTGAAGGTGACGGGCAAGACGTTCATCCCGCAGAACCGCAACTTCCTCGTCATCGCCAACCACGCCAGCCACCTGGACGCGGGCCTGGTGCGCGTGGTGCTGGGCGACCAGGGCGAGCGCATGGTGTCGCTGGCCGCGCGCGACTACTTCTTCGACACGCCGCTCAAGCGCGCGTGGTTCGAGAACTTCACCAACCTCATCCCCATTGACCGGCAGGGCAGCTTGCGCGAGTCGCTGCGGGTGGCGGGCGAGGCGCTGCGGCAGGGCTTCAACGTCCTCATCTTCCCGGAGGGCACGCGCTCCAAGACGGGCGAGCTGATGGAGTTCAAGCCGACGCTGGGCTACCTGTCGCTCACCTACGGCGTGGACGTGCTGCCGCTGTACATCCACGGCGCGTACGAAGCCCTGCCCAAGGGCTCCATGTTCCCGAAGACGAAGGAGCTGGAGGTGCACGTGGGCCCGGCGCTGGAGTACGCGTCGCTGAAGGCCCGGGCGCAGGGCATGGCGCGCTCGGAGGGCTACCGCTACGTGACGCACATCGCGGAGGAAGCGGTGCGCGCGCTGAGGGCGGGCAAGGTGCTGGACCTGGAGCAGGTGGGCGCGGACCGGGACTTCACCCCGCCCGCCCGGGCCCTGCCGGAAGGGAAGGACGCGTGAAGCTGCTCGTCACCGGAGGCACGGGATTCCTGGGCACGCACCTGGTGCCCAAGCTGGTGGCCGCGGGCCACGACGTGCGGCTCATCGCGCGCTCGAAGCCGTCAGGCCCCGCGTTCGCGAAGACGGAAGTGCGGCAGGGCGACCTGAAGGACCGGGACGCCGTGCGCCGCGCGCTGGAGGGCGTGGACGCCGTCTACCACCTGGCGGGGCTCGTCTCCTTCCAGAACAAGGACGCGCGGCGGATGTACGAGCTGCACGTGGACTGCACGCGCGAGCTGCTTCGCGACGTGCGCGAAGCGGGTGTGAAGCGCGTCATCCTGGGCTCCACCTCCGGCACCATCGCGGTGTCGAAGGAGGACCGCGTGGGCACGGAGGACGACGACTACCCCATCACCACCGTGGCCCACTGGCCCTACTACCTGTCGAAAATCTACGAAGAGAAGCTGGCGCTGGAGTACTGCCGCAAGCACTCCATCCCGCTGGTGGTGCTCAACCCCAGCCTGCTGATGGGGCCCGGGGATGACCGCCTGTCGTCCACCTGGACGGTGGTGAAGTTCCTCAACCGGGAGATTCCGTCCATGCCCGGCGGCGGCATCTCCTTCGTGGACGCGCGCGACGCGGCGGAGGCCTTCGCGCAGGCGCTCACCCGGGGCGAGGTGTACGGCCGCCACCTGATGGGCGTGAACATGGCCATGCCGGACTTCTTCGACCGGCTCCAGCGCCTCACCGGCGTCCCCGCCCCGCGCATGAAGCTGCCGCGCGAGGTGAACATCTGGGGTGGCAAGCTGCTGGAGCAGGTGGCGAAGTGGCGCGGCGTGACGTCCAAGCTCGACCCGCAGGAGGTCGAGATTGGCGAGCACTTCTTCTACCTGGAGCCCGCCAAGGCCGAGCGCGAGCTGGGCTTCAAGGCGCGCGACGTGCACGAGACGCTGCTCGACACCGTGCAGTACATCTACGGGAAGATGCCGCCCGGAAACCTGCCCGGCACCCGCGGCCGGCTGGCCGAGTCGCGCGAAGGCACCTGACGTTCGTTGAAGCGGGGCGCGAGCGGGCCCTTACGGGTTCGCCGCGCCGCCGTGCACCCGGCCGCCGCTCACGCGCTCCACGAGCCGGGCGGCGTTCGGGTCGGTGTCCTTCCGGTGCCACACCCAGGCGGCGCCCAGGAAGGCCACGCCCAGCAGGACGAGGATGAGGCGGGCCAGGAAGGACGGGCCGCCGCCGCGTTCGTCCGCCATGGCCTTCAGCCCACCACGCGGTTTCGGCCGGACTTCTTGGCCTTGTAGAGGTTCGCGTCCGCCACCTTGATGAACTGGGACGGCTCCGACATCTCCGAGGCGACTTCCGCCACGCCGATGGAGATGGTGACCGGGATGTCCTTGTCCTCGAAGGCGAAGCGCTTGTCCTCCACCAGCTTGCGGATCTTCTCCGCGAACAGGCGCGCCTTGTCCGGCCCGTCCTCCGGCATGACGATGGCGAACTCCTCGCCGCCGTAGCGCGCGAAGCACTGCTCGCGGCGCACCAGCCGTTTGATGGACTGGGCCATTTCGCGCAGCACGTAGTCACCGGCCAGGTGGCCGTGCACGTCGTTGATCTGCTTGAAGTGGTCGATGTCGAACATCATCAACGACAGCGTGCGCTGGTACCGGTGCGAGCGGCCCATCTCCCGCTCCAGGTACTCCAGGAAGTAGCGCTTGTTGTTGATGCCGGTGAGACCGTCCGCGATGGTCAGCGTGTAGATGGTCTCGTGGTACTGGGTCTCGATGTTGTCGCCATCGAGGAACTTGAAGATGGAGCCTCCCACCTTCACCAGGTCCCCGCTGCGCAGGGGCTGCGCCTGGAGCACCTCCCGGTCGTTCAGGTAGGTGCCGTTGGTGGACTGGAGGTCCTCCACGAACGTCTTGCCCTGACGGGTCCAGATGCGCGCGTGGCGGCGGGACACGTTGTCCAGGTCCACCACGATGTGGTTGTGCTGGTCGCGACCGATGGTGAACTCGGTCTCTTCCAGGACGTACTTCTTGCCCAGCTCAGGGCCGTGGATCTGCACGAGGCAGCACTCGGCGCCGCGCTCGGGACCCGGGGTGAGGCTGGAGATCTTGGTGACTCGCGTTTGGTCGCCAGACATCGCGCCAGCCACGGTAGCACGCAAGGTCCGGGGAAGCCATGCAAGCCAAGAGGACGCACGGGGTTGCGCCCCTCCTCCTACATGCCGCGAAAACGGGAGGTCGGATTCCTCCCATCCACCCCGCCCGGTTGGGCACTCAACGGAAGGCTTCAAGGGGGCCGCGCGGCCATTGTGAGCCAGCGGCCGGGGGCTAACGTGGCTGGCACCTATGTCAAAGCTGCTGGCCATGATTCTGGCGGGAGGCGCTGGCACGCGCCTGGAGCCCCTGACCCGTGAGCGCGCGAAGCCCGCGGTGCCGTTCGGTGGGCGCTACCGCATCATCGACTTCGTCCTCTCCAACTTCGCCAACTCCGGCGTGTACCGGATGAAGGTGCTGACCCAGTACAAGAGCGACTCGCTCAACAACCACCTGTCACGCGCGTGGCGCCTGACGGCGTTCCTGGGTCACTACGTGGAGGCGGTGCCCGCGCAGATGCGCACCGGCGTGGACTGGTACAAGGGCAGCGCGGACGCCATCTACCAGAACCTCAACATCATCACGGACGAGGAGCCGGACCACATCTTCGTCTTCGGCGCGGACCACGTGTACCGGATGGACGTCCGCAAGATGCTGGACTTCCACATCCAGCGGAAGGCCGCGTGCACGGTGGCGGCCATCCCCGTCCCCATCGAGCAGGGGCGCGAGTTCGGCATCATCGACGTGGGGCCGGACGGGCGGATGCTCCAGTTCCTGGAGAAGCCCAAGGACCCGCCGCCCATGCCGGGCAACCCGAAGATGTGCCTGGCCTCCATGGGCAACTACCTCTTCACCACGGACACGCTGGTGAAGCAGGTGGTGCGCGACGCGGCGGACGAGACGAGCGCGCACGACTTCGGCAAGTCCATCATCAGCGAGCTCTACAAGCACGAGCCCGTGTACGTGTACGACTTCGCGCAGAACACGGTGGCCGGCCAGGAGGACAAGGAGCGCGGCTACTGGCGGGACGTGGGGAACATCGACGTGTACTACCAGTCCAACATGGACCTGGTGGAGGTGGACCCGACGTTCAACCTGTACAACGACCGCTGGCCCATCATCACGCAGCCCAACAACTACCCGCCGGCGAAGTTCGTCTTCGCGGACCGGGAGAACAAGCGCGTGGGCACCGCCACGGACTCGCTGGTGGCGGAGGGCTGCATCATCTCCGGCGGCCACGTGCACCGCTCCGTGCTGTCGCCGAAGGTGCGGGTGAATTCCTATTCGGAGGTGGAGGACTCCATCCTCTTCGAGAACGTCACCATTGGCCGCCGCTGCCGCATCAAGCGGGCCATCATCGACAAGAACGTGGAGATTCCGCCCGGGATGACCATTGGCTACGACCCGGTGGAGGACAAGCGCCGCTTCCACGTCACGTCCGGCGGCGTCGTCGTCATCCCCAAGGGGATGAAGGTCACCTGACCTGAAGCGGCGGCGGTGAGGACTTCAGGCGGGCGCTCCCGGAATCACTTCCGGGGCGCCCGCTTCGCTTTTCGTCAGCCCATGCGGAACGCGGCCTTCACGTCCGGCCGGTTGAGCACGATGAGCGACCAGATGCCCGGCACGAGCGACAGGCAGGAGCACGGGCCGCAGCACGGGATGCAGCAGAGGATGGCGGCCGTCAGGGCCCAGCCGTAGCTCCGCAGGTTCTTCATCTTCCAGGCGCCGAAGCCCACCAGCCCGTTGAACACCAGTCCGGGCACGGTGAGCACGAAGCGGCCCAGCGGGGTCATCATCCACCGCAGGGCCTCCTTCCACTGCTCGGGGATGTCCTGGTTGCCGTAGAAGGACTCCAGCTGCGACATGTCCGCCGGCGTCACCAGGCTCACCAGCGAGTACAGGAAGGTGAGGCCCGCCATCACCATCATCAGGATGGCGGGGATGGCCAGGTCCTGCGCGGCCTTCGCGCGCGAGGGGTCGAAGTCAGGCGGGGGAAGGTCTCGGGTTTCGTCCATGGTGGGGGGCTCAGGCCGGCTGGCGCATGGACGCGACGGGGCGCTTCTCGAAGGCGGCCAGGGTGGTGGCGATCTCCTGGTTCACCTGCCGCAGCATGTCCTGCTTCTCCCGGAACGGCAGGAAGGCGCTCTTGAAGCCGGACACGATGATGGTGGTCAGGTCCTCCAGCGACAGGCCCAGGTTGCGGTGGGCCAGCCACAGCTCCTTCGTCACGGTGGTGTCGGTGATGAGGCGGTTGTCCGTGTTGATGGTCACCCGCAGGCCGTAGTCGAAGTAGAACTTGAGCGGGTGGGACTCCAGCGAGGACACCGCGCCCGTCTGGACGTTGGAGGACGGGCAGACCTCCATGGGGATGCGGTGGTCGTTGACGTAGTTGAGCAGGTCGCCGTCCTCGCGCAGCCGGGTGCCATGGCCGATGCGGTGCGCGCCCAGCGAGTGGATGGCCTGGGAGATGGACTCCGGGCCGTACGCCTCACCCGCGTGCGCGGTGCAGTTGACGTTGTTCTTGAGGATGAGGCGGAAGGCGTCCAGGTGGTCCTTGGCCGGGAAGCTGGCCTCGGCGCCCGCCAGGTCGAAGCCCACGACGCCGCGGTTCTTGTACGCCACGGACAGCTCCGCCAGGCGCATGGACGTCTGCGGGTTGATGTGGCGGATGCCGCAGACGATGACGGCGCACTTGATGCCCGTCTCCTTCTTGGCGGCGCGCAGGCCCTCCAGCACGGAGTCGATGACGGTGGTCATCTTCAGGCCCTTCTGCAGGTGCAGCGCGGGCGAGTAGCGCACCTCCAGCCAGCGCACGTTCTCCGCGGCGGCGTCCACGGCCAGCTCGTAGGCGGCGCGGTAGAGCGACTCGGCGGTCTGCAGCACGGAGAGCGTCACGTCGAACGCGACGAGGTACTCCTCCAGGCTCTTGCACACCTGGCCCATGTGGATGGCCTTGGCCAGGCCGTCCTCGGTGTCGGCCATGAGCTTGATCTTCTGCTGCTCGGCCAGCTCCAGGATGGTCTTGAGGCGCATGGACCCGTCCAGGTGGCAGTGCAGGTCCGTCTTGGGGAGCGCGTGGAGCAGCTCCTCCGTCACCGCCAGCGTGGGGGGCGGGATGATGTCCGTACGCCGGGCGGATGAAGGGATGCCGGTGGCGTTGGGGGTTTCGTCGTCACGAATCGTGGGCATGGTCGAAGTTCCTCGCTTGCGTCATCCTCCCCCAAACCATGCCGTCCCGCGCCTGTCCACGCCTGCTCCTGGTGCCCTGCCTGACGTTGACGCTGGCCGTCATGGCGTGCCAGCGCGCGCCGGTGGAAAAGGCCTTCCAGTACTCCAGTGACGCGCCCTCCAGGACGGGGCTCACCGCCCTCCAGGACGGGGTGCTCCTGGGCAACGAGGTGGGCGCGGTGGTGCGCCTGGACCGCGAGGGCCGGCCGGTGTGGACCGCCCGACTGGGCCGCGAGGTGGCGGTGGCCCCCGCCCTGGCCGGGGACAGCGTCGTCGTGGGGACGGTGGTGGGGGAGGTGGCCTGTCTGTCCCTCCAGGACGGCAAGGAGCGCTGGCGCCTGGGAGGCGAGCCCCCCGTCCTGACACCGCCCGTGGTGGACGACGCCGGACACACCGTCTTCCTGGTGGCCCCCGACGGCGCGGTGCGGGCCCTGGCGGTGGACTCCGGACAGGCGAGGTGGAAGCGGCCGGCCCCCGCCCCGGCGAAGTCGTTGGAGCCACAGCCATCCGTGGCCCCGGCGCTCCGGGCGGCGCCGGTGCTGGTGGAGGGCGTGCTGGTGGTGCCGCTGGGCACCGGGCTGTGGGCGCTGGACGCGGAGAGCGGGGAGCCGCGCTGGTCCCAGCCGGTGACGGAGGTGGTGGGGCTGGACTCGGAGCGCGACACCGTCTTCGTGGCCACGCGGCCGGGCCGGGTGCTGGCGCTGTCGGTGAAGGACGGGAGCACGCGCTGGGAGCAGCGCTTCGCGGACGGGGTGACGGGGCCTCCCGCGCGGGCGCTGGGCGCTTTGTGGCTGGGCGCGGGCCCGTCGTCGCTGGTGGGGCTGTCCACGGCGGAGGGCCGGGAGGTGGCGCGGGTGGAGCTGCCCACGCCGCTGGTGGGCCGGGTGCAGGTGGGGCTGGAGGACCTGCTGCTGGTGCCCACGTCCGGGCACGCGGGGAACCTGGTGGCGCTCAAGGCCCCGGGCTGGACGACCGCGTTCACGGTGCGCGCGGACACGCCGCTGCGCACGCGGCCGGTGGTGCGCGGGCCGCTGGTGTTCGTGCTGGGGCTGGACGGCCGCGTGCTGGCGTGGCGGCTGCGGGTGCCCCCGCCGGCCTGACGTCCGTCAGGCGCCGGTGCTCGCGCCGGCGCTGGCGTTCGCGGCGCCGGAGGACTCCACGAAGTCCAGGTCGCGGTGGAAGGTCTCCGTCAGCCGCGCCAGGGCCACCAGCGCCAGCCCGAAGCACACCGCGCCCACGGCGAGCGCCGCGTGCGCCACGCCCAGCGAGCCCTTGAGCTGGCCGAAGGCGGTGGCGGCAATCACCGCGGAGCCGCGCACGAAGTTGGGCACGGACGTGGCGACGGTGGCGCGGATGTTGGTGCCGAACTGCTCGGCCGCCATGGTGACGAGCACCGCCCAGTAGCCCACGCTCAGGCCAATCAAGAAGGTCAGCGCGTAGATGAGCGCCGGGGTGAGGCCCGGCACCAGGCCGTACACGAGCACCAGCGCGAACCACGCGCACAGGCTGAAGCCCACGGCGCGCTTGCGGCTCTTCATCCACTGGCTCAGCACGCCGGACAGGAAGTCCCCCAGCGTCAGGCCCACGCTGCCGAAGAGGATGGCGTCGCCCGCCGTCACCGTGCCCTGCACGTGCAGGCCCGCCGTCAGCTCCGGGGCGAAGACGAAGAGGATGCCGGTGGTGAAGTAGATGGGCACGCCCACGAGGATGCAGCCCACGTACTTGGAGAAGCGGCCGCCGGTGAGGAGCAGCAGCGCGTTGCCCTTCGACGGTCCGGCCTTTTGCGTGAAGAGGGCGGACTCGGAGACCTTGAAGCGCGCGAAGAGGAGCAGCAGGCCCAGCACGCCGCCCGTCACGTAGGCCGTCTTCCAGTGCAGGTGCTGCGCGACGAGCGCCGCGACGACGACGCCCAGCATGCCCAGCGTGGCGACGACGGTGGTGCCCAGGCCGCGCTTCTCCCTGGGCAGCGACTCCGCGACCAGCGTGATGGCCGCGCCCAGTTCGCCCGCGAGCCCCAGGCCCCCGAGGAACCGGCAGGCGGCGTAGCTGTTCACGTCCCAGACGAAGGGGTTGAGAAGGTTCGCCGCCGAGTACAGCAGGATGGAGCCGAACATCACCGACAGCCGCCCGCGCTTGTCCCCGAGCAGCCCCCAGAAGAGGCCGCCCACCATCATCCCCGCCATCTGCGCGTTGTAGATGAAAAGCCCCTTCTGGAAGATGTCCGAGGGGTCCGTGAGGCCCAGGTCCTTCAGCGACGCGACGCGCACCACGCCGAAGAGCGTGATGTCGAAGAGGTCCACGAAGTAGCCCAGCCCCGCCACGAGGACGGTGAGGTTCAGGACCGAGCGCAGTTCCCGGAGGCGATTCATGGCGCGCGACCCTACCGCTTCTGCTCCGCGCGGGAAGGGACGACTCCGCCATGCCGCCGCCCCCTCCCCTGCGTGACAGGCCATTCACACGGGGCGGAGCTTCCAGAAGAATTCCCTGGAAGGTAGGTTTTACTGCATGTTCGTGTTGGAGGCCGTGGCGTGGCAGCGCGTGATGGGACTGGCCCTGGTGCTGGCGCTCGGCGGCACCGCGTGGGCGGCGGACCCGTGGCGGGCGGTGGCGCGCGTGGCCTCCCTGGAGGACCGCGCACTGCTGGAGCGGGTGCGGGGGCAGAGCAGCGACCTGCCGGTGGTGCTGGAGGCGGAGGCCGGGCTGGCCATGGACGCGGGGCCCGACGGCGCGTGGCGTGAGGCCGAGCGGACGGCCTTGAGGAGGGATGCTCGCGCGGTGCTGTGGTTCACGCGCGAGGGGGCGCGGCTGCGCGTGTCGGTGGCGGCGCCTCGCACGGGCCACCTGTTCGTGCGGACCGCGCGGGTGGAGGGCGCGCCGGAGACGCTGACATGGTCCGTGGGCGCGGAGGCGCTGGCGCTGGCGGTGCGCTCGGCGCTGCGCGCGGTGGACGCGGGTGAGCCGCTGGGCGAGGTCGTCGCGCCTCCTCCTCCACCTCCCGCGCTACCTCCTCCGGAGGTGGCGACGCCTCTCGCGGAGCCCGTGAACGAGGCCTTCTTGCAGGTCGGGCTGCACGCGGCGCTGGACGGTTATCACCCGGGAGGCCAGCAGGGCCTGTCCGTGGGCCTGGGGTGGGCGGGCCAGCGGCTGCACCTTCGCGCGCAGGTGCTGGCGTCGCTGCCGGTGCACCTGCGGGATGCGTACACGGATATCCGGCTGACGCAGGGCTCGGCGCTGGCGTGGGCGGACGTGCCCTTCCTGGAGGCCGGGCATTGGCTGGCCACGGTGGGCCTGGGGGCGGGCGTCGCGGGCTTCTGGCGCCGGACGGAGGCGCGGGCGGCGGAGGTGGAGCCTGCTCCGTCGCGGTGGCTCGCTGCGTTCGTGGTGGGGCCGGCGGTGCGGGTGCGGTGGAGGAGATTCGCCGCCGCGTTCGCGCTGGAGGCGACGCTGTCGGGCGAGGTGCTCCTGGGACGGCCGCGGCTGGGTTACTCGGTGGACGGCGACTTCGTGCTCCGGGAGGACGGCGCGCCGGTGCGTCCCCGACTGGGAGTGGGGATGGTGATTTTTCCGTGAGCACCGATGACCCGATCTGGCGCCGGCCGTTCTCCTTGCCGGGCATGAGGAGCTCGGGCTCACATGCGACCGTCGCGCCCCGGGGCGAGGACGCCCGGCTGACCGCGGCCATGCGGGGACAGCGCGAGGCGACCGAGTCCCTGCTCCTGGAGCTGTTGCCCCGGGTGCGCAACCTGGTGCGCTACCTGGTGCGCGGGGACTCGGACGTGGAGGACATCGCGCAGGAGTCGCTCATCGCGCTGGTGCGGGGCCTGCCCACCTATCGCGGCGACGGGCGTTTCCACGGCTGGGTGGACCGGGTGGTGGTGCGCACCACGTTCGCGTGGCTCAAGCGTTCCCGGGGGCGCGAGGCCCGCTACAGTGAGGACCCGGTGGAGCTGCTGGCGGTGCCGTCCGACGAAGCCCCGGCGGACGAATACCTTCACCGCCGCCAGCTGGTGACGTTACTGGACCGGTTGTCGACGGAGCAGCGGCACGCGTTGGTGCTGCACCATGTCCTGGAATTGAGCGTGCAGGAGATTTCGACAGAGCTGGGCGTCCCCTTCGAGACCGTGCGCAGCCGCCTGCGCCTGGGACGCACCGCCCTGCGCGCGCTGGCCTCGGAGGACGAGGCACCCGAGGGGGAGTCACCATGAGTTCCCGCCCCCCGGACGACGGTGACTCGGAGCCGATGGACGACCTGCTGCGGCCCCTGGATGGCGGCAGTGGCCCCGCGCGGCGGCTGTCCCGGAAGCGCTCGAGCGCGCTGGTGCAGGCGGCGCTGGACGCGGCGCTCCAGCAGGCGCCGGAGCCTCCGCGACGACGCAGGCGGCCTCCGGTGTGGTTGATGGCGGGCGCGGCGCTCGTCTTCACGGGAGCCGCGGCCGCCGCCGTGTGGAGCTACGCGAGGCCCGTGCAGCCACCGCCGGTGGTGCTGAAGCCGGCCGTGCCGGAGCCCCCGAGGGTGGCCACGCTGGAGCCGGTCCCCCTGCCCCCTCCGGCGCCGCCGGAGCCCTTCGTCATCGAGCATCCCCGGCCCCTGCGGCCGAGCATCACGGTGAAGGAGTCGTCGAAGCCGGAGGACCTGCTGCGGCAGGCCAACGCGCTCCGTTCCGAGGGGAAGTGGAGGGACGCGGAAGGGCTGTACCTGCGGGTCATCCGCGCGGAGCCGTCGTCGCTGGCCGCGTACGTCGCGCGCGTGGCGTCGGGGTCGCTGCGGCTGGAACACCTGGGGGACGCAAGAGGAGCCCTGCGCCAGTTCCAGGACGCGGTGCGGCTGCAACCCGGAGGCATGTTGGATCCGGAGGCGCGCCACGGAGAGGCCGAAGCCCACCGGGCCCTCGGCGACACGGGGGCGGAGGCCCGGGCGCTGGGAGAGTTCCTCGCGCTGCATCCGGACTCACCGCTGAGCGCCGCGTCGCGAGCACGGCTTCGGGAGCTGTCGCCGCCATGAGGCGCGGCCCGCCTTCGGATGCACCAAGGCCCTCGGGTCTGCCTGTCCTCACGGACGAGAAGGTGAGAGCCCTGAGAGGACGCCTGTCGGCGGCACATCCGCGAAACCTGTCCGACTGTCGGACAGGTTTGGAGGAACGTGGCGGGCAGCGCGCCTACGCCCTCCGAGCGCTGGAAACCTGTCCGACTGTCGGACAGGTTTGGAGGAACACTGCCTCCTCGGTACCCGTTGTGACGATGCGCCTGTGCCCTCCGAGCCTCGGAAACCTGTCTGACTGTCGGACCAGTTTGGAGGAACGCCGCCATCGCGCATCCGGGCGGACGGTGCGCCTGCGCCCTCCGTGCTTCGGAAACCTGTCCGACTGTCGGACCGGTTTGGAGGAACGCCGCCGTCTCGGCATCCGGCGTAGAGGGCGCCACGCCTGCGCCCTCCGCGTGGTTGAAACCTGTCCGACTGTCGGACCGGCTTGGAGCAACACGGCTTCCTCGGCACCCGGTGTGCCGGTGCGCCTTTGCCCTCCGAGCGCTGGCAACCTGTCCGACTGTCGGACAGGTTTTGAAGGAACGTCACCGCCGCGCCCCCCAGTGTGGCGGCACACCTGTGCGCTCCGAGCCTCGGAACCTGTCCGACTGTCGGACAGGTTTTGGGCCGCACCGAGCCAGGAGGCTTCCTCGCATGGCGCGGCACGGTGACGGTTCCATGAGGCTCCGCATCACAGGGTTCGTGGTCTGGACCGCGCTGCTCGGTGCCGCGTGCACGGTGGATGACGCGGTGGCCACGCTGCGCTCACCCGACGCGGGGACCGGCGTGCCGGATGAATGGGCAGCGCACTGCGCGGACAGCGGGCCTCCGCTGTTGTTGGGCAATCCAGCCTCGGGGCCACAGGTGTGCAGCGGCCGGTTGGCGGAGACTTTGTTCCGCCGCGCGGCGTGTTCCTGCGAGGGCCTGTCCTTCAGCGCGCCGTTCACCGTGGACGCGTTCCGCGGTTCGGCGGGGCCCTACGCTCCCGGTGGCGCGGGCGGTGACGTGGGCGTGAACGGCGGCCTGTCCGCGAACGACCGTGTCACCGTGGGTGGCTCGCTCCAGGTGGGTGGCTTGCAGCTCAGCAGCCCGCTCACCGTAGGCGGCAGCCTGGACAGCAACGGTCCCCTCTCCGGTCCAGGCACCTCCGCCACGGTGACGATGGATGCTCGGGTGAACGGGGACGTGGCACTCGCATCGTTCACCGTGGGCGGGGTGCTCACGGTTCCTCCGGAGTTCTCCCCCGGCCCCGCGCAGGCGTCGGAGCTGCGCCGTGAGCCCGTGCCCCCGGTCATCCCCTGCGACTGCTCCGAGTCCTCCCGCTTCGACCCGGCCGCGCTCATCGCCCACCACGCCGTGGACAACGACAACGCGGCCATTGGACTGGACTCCTCGGCGCTGACGGACGTCACCGGCGAACGCGTGCTGGAGCTGCCCTGTGGCCGCTTCCTGCTCTCGCGCATCGCGGGGCCGGGCCAGGCCACGCTGCGCATCCGGGGCCGCACCGCGCTGTTCGTCCCCGGCGGCGTGGACCTGAAGGAAGCGCTCACCGTGGACGTGCAGCCTCCCGGCGAGCTGGACCTCTTCCTCTCCGGGGGCTTCATCGTGTCCGGCACGCTCACGCTGGGCTCCGCCGCCCTGCCCTCGCGGGTGCGCGTGTACGTGGCGGGTTCGCAGGCGCTGGACATCTCCGCGGGCAGCACGCTCGCGGGCAACCTCTACGCGCCCCAGGCCGCGCTCAACCTGAGCGGCAACGCGGAGGTGTTCGGCTCGCTGTTCGTTCGCCACCTGGAATCATCCGGCGCGGTGCGGGTGCACCACGACGCGGACGTGCTCGACGCGGGCGCCGCGTGCCCCGCCGGATAGCTCAGCGGAACACGACGGTCTTGTGGCCGTTGAGCAGGATGCGGTGCTGCACGAACCACGTCACCGCGCGGCCCAGCACCACGCTCTCCACGTCGCGGCCAATCGCCGTCAGCGCCTCGGGCGACAGCGTGTGGTCCACGCGCTCCACGTCCTGCTCGATGATGGGTCCTTCGTCCAGGTCCCCCGTGACGAAGTGGGCCGTCGCGCCAATCAGCTTCACGCCCCGGTCATAGGCCTGCTGGTACGGCCGCGCGCCCTTGAAGCTGGGCAGGAACGAGTGGTGGATGTTGATGAGCCGCCCGCGCAGCGCATCACACGTCCCGGCGGAGAGGATCTGCATGTACCGGGCGAGCACCACCAGGTCCACGCGCTGCTCGCGCACGATCTCCAGCAGGCGCGCCTCCTGCCGCTCCTTGTTCTCCGGCGTCACCGGCAGGTGGTGGAACGGAATGTCGTGGGACGCGGCCAGCTGGTAGAAGTCCCGGTGGTTCGACACGATGGCCGGAATCTCCACCGGCAGGATGCCGCTGCGGTAGCGATACAGCAGGTCGTTCAGGCAGTGGCCGATCTTCGAGACCATCAACAGCACCCGGGGCTTCTCCGCCGCGTCGTGCAGGTGCCACTCCATGGAGAAGCGTCCCGCGAGCGCCCCGAAGGCCTCGCGAAGCGCCGCGGGCGCCGCCTTCCCCTCCTCGTCCGTGAAGTGCACCCGCATGAAGAACAGCCGCGTCCGCGGGTCTCCATACTGGGCGCTGTCGAGGATGTTGCAGCCGTGCTCGGCGAGCCAGCCGGAGACCGCGTGGACGATGCCGCGCTGATCCGGGCACGACAGCGTGAGGATGTATTGGGAGGAACGCTCGGTCATGGACGGCGGCGAATATAGCCCCGCCGTGTGAAGGCCTGGCCCCACGCCGCGGCGAGTGTCCGATGCCATGCGTGGGACACTTCCTTCTCGGTAAAGCGAACCTAGATTCTGGCCTGTCATGGCTGACGACCCTCCAGCCAACGCGTCCCGCAGCCGACGACCGGTACAGGACTCGCTGCGCGAATACGGCCGGGGTATCGCGGGCGGCCTCCTCTTCAGCCTGCCGCTGCTCTACACGATGGAGGTGTGGTGGGCGGGCTTCACGTCCCATCCCGGCAGCGTGCTGGGCTACCTGGTGGCCACCTACGTGCTGCTGCTCGGGTACAACCGCTACGGCGGCTTCCGGCGGGACGTGGACTGGTTCGACGTCTTCACGGACTCGCTGGAGGAGCTGGGGCTGGGGCTGCTCGTGTCCACGGCGGTGCTCGTGCTCATCGGCCGCATCGGCCAGGGCACGTCGCTTCAGGAGGCCGTGGGCATGGTGGTGGTGGAGGCCGGCACGGTGGCCATCGGCGTGTCGGTGGGCACCGCGCAGCTGGGCGGCCAGCACCGGGAAGAGAACGAGGAAGAGGACCAGAAGCGGCTGGAGTCCGCGGACCACGTCCCCGGCCAGCTGGTCATCGCGTTCTGCGGCGCGGTGCTGTTCGCGGCCAACGTGGCGCCCACGGAGGAGATCGTGATGATCGCCGTGGAGACGCAGCCGTGGTGCCTGCTGGGGCTCGCGGTGCTGTCGCTGGTGCTGGGCGGGCTCATCCTCTTCCAGAGCGACTTCACCCGCGCCAAACGCTTCACGCGCCGCCGCCTGCGCCGGGACGTGCTGGCGGGCACGTTCGTGACGTACGCCATCGCGCTGCTGTCGAGCGCCCTGGTGCTGTGGTTCTTCGGCCGGTTCACCGGCAACGACCTGAGCGTCTGTGTCGCGCAGGTGGTGGTGCTGGCGCTGGCGTCGACGCTGGGTGCGTCCGCGGGGAGGTTGCTCATCCAATCATGAAGATGAACTGGAACTGGCTGGAGGGCGTCGTCTTCATATCGAGCTGCGTGCTCGTGGCGCTGGTCATGGGCTACCTGGCGGTGGACGCGTGGACGACGGGCAGCGGCCCGCCGGACCTGACCGTGCAGGTGGGCACGCCGGTGCGCAGCGAGCACGCGAAGGAGTGGCGCGTGCCCGTCACCGTGAAGAACCACGGCGACTCCGCGGCGGAGGAGGTCCACGTGCGCGTGTCGCTGCGAGGCGGCCGCGAGCCGAAGGAGGAGGCGGAGCTCGTGCTGGCGTACGTGCCGCGCAAGTCCCAGCGAGAGGCCTGGGTGGCCTTCCGCGAGGACCCGGCGCCCGAAGGCGTGGAGGCGCACGCGGTGGGCTTCGCCACGCCCTGAGGCACGCTGCTATCCTGGTGGCACATGCGCGCCAGGAAGATGGGGTGGTGGGCAGTCGCGGTCCTCTGCGGGTTGAGCGTGGCTTGTGCGTCCCTGGAGGGCGCGACCAGTGCCAGCATGGGAACACGTTCCACGCGGCCCCTTCCCTCTGCGCCCCTGGGCTCGCTGCGCATCACCGGCGTGGTGCGCGACGCACGAGGCCCTGTCGCGGGGGTGGAGCTGTCCGCGACGCGCGTGGACTCCGACAGCCTGTCGCAGCGTCCGTGTCCCGAGCCGCTGACCTCCCGTCCGCTGGAAACACCGATGGAGCGGTGCTTCCTGGACCTGGCGGACTCCAACGCGCGCCTCGTGGAGGCTCGCGCGGGAGAAGCGCCCTTGTTCGCGCGGACGGTGACGGCGGCGGATGGGTCCTTCGTGCTGGAGGGGCTGCCGCCGGGCGCCTTCACCCTCTGGGCGCTGGGCGACACGGGCGCGGCGGTGCGTACGCAGGTGCAGGCCGGCAGCGAGGCCGTGGCCATGTCGCTGGGGGAGGGCTTCTTCCTCTCCGGCGCGGTGGTGGATGAAGACGCACGAACGCCCATTTCCGGAGCCTGGGTGACGGTGGTGCACGAGTCCGCGTCCCGCTTCTTCCGCGTGCTCGCAGACGACCAGGGACGCTTCCGCATCGGTCCCCTGCCACCGGGGCGCTACTTGAAGTTCGCGGGCGCGGAGGGCTGGGTTCCTGGCGCCTTCCGCGAGGACGTCTGGCTGAACTCGGACGTGGACGTGACGCTCGACCTCTACCGGAAGCAGCGGCTCGAAGGCGTGGTCCTCACTCCGGAGAAGCGCCCCGCGAGTGGCCTGACCGTCCAGCTGCGGCGCAACTCGGAGTATGGCGAGACGGTGACGACCCGGAGCGATGCCCAGGGGCGGTTCGCCTTCGACGGCATCCCTGCAAAGGAATACACGGTCTGGGCCTGGAGCGACGGCCAGACCGCGTATGGCGACAGCCGGGGGGAACCCTCCCGCAGCGCAGTCATCCAGATGCGGCCGAGTACGTTCCTCGAGGGCACCGTGAGGAACGAGCAGGGTCAGCCCTTGAGCGGTGTGCGCGTGCAGGCGCTCTCGGGTGGCGTGGGAGACGGTCTTCCGCCGGAGACCGTCACCGACGGCGCTGGTCACTACCGGCTGGGCCCGCTGATCAGGACCTCCGTCGACATCTCCCTGAAAGGGGACCACCATCACGCTCGACACGAGCAACTGCTCCTGGATGGAGCACGGACCGGCCCGTGGGACTTCACCCTCACCTCAGGCCAGTCGGTCGACGGCATCCTGGCCGATAACGACGGCAAGCCCGTCCCCGGCGTGTACCTGTCGCTGGGAACGGCCCTCGCGTCCGGTGGGTTCCCCCTTGCGGCAACGAACTTCGAGGATGCGTTCGGTAGGTCCGACGAGGCGGGGCGCTTCGTCGCGGGTGCGCTCGATGCAGCAGGCAAGTGGGACCTCCTCGTCGAAACCCAGGGCTTCATCCCCCTGACGCGCCCCGTGCAGGTGCCCTCGACAGGAGTCCGCGTGGTGCTGGACCGGGGCGCCTCCGTGTCCGGCACGGTCACGGATGCGACGGGCCAGCCCCTGCCCGAGGTGCGGATCGGACTCTGGGATTCAGCGGCTCCGGGTAGTCGCCCGCTCCCCGACTACCTCTTCACGGACAGCCATGGCGCGTTCTCGCTGAGCGGACTGAAGGCGGGCCGCTACGTGCTGGAGGCCTGGCAGCGCACGCCGGGCTCCGTGCAATGGGTTTCCCAGACCCTCGATGTGAAGGAGCGGGCGCACACGAACGTGGCCCTGCGATTCGAGGAGGGCCGGACGCTGCGCGGCATGACGACGGACGCCGCGGGCCAGCCCCTCGCGGGGGTCCACGTCCAGGCCTGTCTCTCCCAAGAGGACTCTTCCGCAGGGCGGGTGCGTGAGCTGAGTTGTGTCGCCTCGGAGGAAGACAGCGTGCGTTCAGGTCCGGACGGCCGCTTTACCCTCAAGCACCTGACAGCGCCGGTGTACCAGCTCGTCGCCAGGCGAGAGGACCTGCGTCTCAATCCCAGCCGCTCCCAGGGCGGAACGCCGGGCCCACTCTCCCTGCGCGTAGCGGCGGGAGCCGACAGCGTCCGATTGGTTCTGGAGCCTGCTCCCCGATTGAGGGCACAGATCGTGGATCAGAACGGCGCGCCGCTGCCTGGCACGCTGCGAGTCCGGGAGACCGAAATCGTTGCCTGCCCGGGTCCGTTCTACGTGTTCCAGGCAGAGCAGCACCGCGCGGATGGCCGCTTCGCCCTCCC
Organism: Corallococcus interemptor; assembly: GCF_003668875.1. Taxonomy (GTDB): domain Bacteria; phylum Myxococcota; class Myxococcia; order Myxococcales; family Myxococcaceae; genus Corallococcus; species Corallococcus interemptor. The sequence continues at coordinate 22,807 of NZ_RAWM01000072.1, forward strand.
CCTGACGGAAGACCGGCAGACCTGGCACGTGACCGTGAAGGCCAAGGGCTTCCTGGGCCTGGAGCAGTACGTCGAAGCAAGCCCCGGGCAGGACATCGACCTGGGGACCGTGAAGCTGCTCCGGGGCCGGAAGGTCCGGTTCGTCATCCTCGATGAGGCGACCCGGGCACCCCTGGCGGGAGCCCGCGTCTCCATTGAATTGAGTCATCGCCTGGATGTCTGGCCGTACGAGGTCGCCATGCCTCCTTCGTTTGATGGAAACCTCGACAAGGCGGGCGCCGTCGAGTTCGAGGACCTGGCCATCTACCCCATCCACTTCGAGGTCAAGATGGATGGGCGGCTCCGGGGAGAAGGGCTTGTGGATACGCGGCAGGACGTCGTCACGGTGACGCTGCCGGCTCCGGGCCACTGAGCCCGAGGGAGTGACGCGCATGACGAGGGGACATCGCCGGGCAGCGTTCCTCATCGCGGGCAGCGTCGTGGTGCTGCTCCTGGCCTTCTTCCTGCGCGCTGACGAGCACGCTTCACGCCATCCGGACCGAAGCGCCTCCGGCGGCCCGGGGTCCCTTCCTGGCCCCAGGGCGAGCTCCGCCGCCATGGCCTCATCCAGGGAAAGCCTCCGCATCAGCGGCATCGTGCGGGATGCACAAGGTCCGGTCGCGGGCGTGCGGGTGTCCGCGTCCCGAGTGGATGCGGACACGCTGTCGGAGCGCCCCTGCCCCGAGACCCATCTGGATCATCAGCACCCCAGACAGGAACGTCTGCTGGCGGATTGCAGCTCGACGGATCGGGAGCAGGAGTACGCGCGCCTCGTGGAGATGCGCGAGGGCGAAGCGCCTGTGCTCGCGCAGACGGTGACGGACGATGACGGCTCGTTCGTGCTCGATGGATTGCCCGCTGGAGCCGTGACCCTCTGGGCCCTGGGCGAGGCAGGCGCGGCGGTGCAGCCGGAGGTCGAGGCGGGCAGCGACGGTGTGATGCTGATGCTCGAAGAGGGCATCTTGCTCTCCGGCCAGGTGGTGGACGCATTCACGCGCGCGCCCATCCCCGGCGCCCAGGTGACGTGGGTTCATGAGGCCGGGTCCCGTTTCTTCGATGGGCTCGCGGACGCCCAAGGCCGGTTCCGCGTCGGGCCCCTGCCTCCGGGCCGCTATGTGAAGGTCGCGAGCGCCAAGGGGTGGCGGACGAAGGCCTTCCTTGAGGACGTCTGGCTCGACGCTGACTCGGATGTGACGCTGGAGCTCCAGCGGAAGGTCCCGCTAGCGGGCGTGGTGCTGACACCGGCCGGGCTTCCCGCGAGCGGCCTGACCCTCCACCTGAGTGCCAGGGATGAACGTAGCGACTCCCAGAGCACTCGAAGCGACGCCGAGGGTCGGTTCCACTTCGAGGAGGTCCCCGCCATCTCGCATCGGCTCTGGGCATGGACCGACGACGAGACCGCCTTCGGCGAGGTCGAGGTCTTGCCGCCAGCGAACGCGGTCCTCCGGCTGGAGTCCGTCACGTTCATCGAAGGGACCGTGAGGGATGAGCAGGGCACTCCCGTGGAGCATGTGGCCATCCGCACCGAGGAGCAGTCCCAGCGGGATGGACCTTCCCCAGCGACCTTCACGGACGAAGCAGGCCATTACCGGCTGGGACCGCTGACCGGGGGGTACGTCGAACTCACCTTGAAGCGCGAGCGCTACCAGAACAGTGAGCATCGACTCAGCCTGAGTGCCATCCAGCGGGAACCCATGGACTTCACCCTCGTCAAGGCGATGTCCGTGGATGGAATCGTGGTCGATCCGCGGGGAACGGCCATCCCTGGCGTCCGGCTGAATCTCAGACCTGTACGCCATGATTATTCGTCCTACCTGGCGGCGAACGTCAGGGCCGAGACCGCCCTGTCGGACGAGAACGGGCGCTTCATCGTCGACAGCCTGGGAGATGGAGCAGACGAACTCATCGCGGAGACAGAGGGACTGCGCCCCGTGCGCATGGCCGTGGAGGTTCCATCCACCGGTCTTCGGGTGGTGATGCACCCGGGTGCATCCGTCTCCGGGACGGTCGTGGACGCCAGGGGTGCGCCCATGTCCAACGTGGACCTCTTCCTCTGGAACACGGCGCCCTTGAGTGGACAGGGCCGCACCACCCGCGTGGACAGCGCGGGCGCCTTCGCATGGCGGGGATTGGCGGAAGGCCATTACGTCGTGGAGGCCCGGCTGCGGACGCTCGGCAGCGTGGACTCCGTTTCCCAGCCGGTTGACCTGGAGCCGGGGACGGACGCCCATGTCTCGCTGCGTTTCGACGAAGGTCGCGCGCTGCGAGGCATGACCGTCGATACCGAAGGGAGGCCCGTCCCTGGAGTCCGGATCAAGGCCTGCATTCCCAACGAGGACATTCCCGCCTGGGTGATGTACGGCCCCGCCTGCAGAAGCGGCGACGACCAGGGCGTGCTCTCCGGGCCGGACGGCCGCTTCATCCTCAAGGACCTGAGGGCCCCTGCGTATCAGCTCGTCGCCTGGAAGGAAGGCCTCGAGTTCGCCCCCTCCCGCTCCCGGGGCGGAACGCCAGACGCGTCCTCATTGCAGGTCAGCGCGGGAGCGGATGACCTCCGGTTGGTCCTGGAGCACAGGCCCCGTTTGCGAGGGCAGGTCGTGAGTGAGGACGGCACGCCGCTTCGCTTCAGCGTTCCAGGGTGGACCGTCATGGGCCAGGTGCTGGAGGGCACCTTCGACTTCCCGCTGGCGAACGATGGCCGCCAGAGCATCGTCGTGAGCGCGAAGGGTTTCCACGACCTCCTGCGGGAGTTCAAGGTGAGCCCCGGCAAGGATGTAGACCTGGGAACGCTGGTGATGGCGCGCAGCCGGACGGCACGCTTCATCATCCTGGATGAAGCGACGCACGGCTCGCTGGCGGGCGTTCGCGTCCACATCCGGTTCAGTTACGAGCGCAATCCCGATCCGTACCCCCACCCCATCCCTGGTTCATTCGAAGGAGTCCTCGATGCGCGGAGCAGTGCTGAGGTGGAGGGACTGCCGTTCGCGCCCATTGGGCTCTACGTCGTCCGCGCGGACTCCTACTCCAAGCAGTTCGTGGACCTGGATGCGGCCCAGGAAACCGTCACGGTGCTGATGCCTGCCGCGTCCCCCTGAGTCCGTCGAACGGCTATCCTGCGCCTTCGCACTTCAGGAGATGCAGCGCATGCGGAGGGGGTATCAGGCAGCCGGTTTCGTGGTCGTCGTGGGCCTGCTGCTTCTGGCCTTCTTCGTCCTGCGCGAACACAGAGCCACTTCGGATCATGTGCCCCGAAGCGCTCCCGGTTCCGGGCTCTTGTCCTTCGTCCGCCAGGAAGCGTCCTCCACCAGAAGTCCACGCATCACCGGCGTCGTGCGGGATGCGCGTGGTCCCGTCGCGGGCGTGCGCGTGTCCGCTTCACGCGTGGAGCCGGAGGTCACGCTGTCCGAGCGCTCCTGCCCTCCATCCGAAGACAGCGCGCCTGCGCGCCGGCTGACGCAGTGCTGGGACGAAGCCTTCGACGAGTGGGTGGATCAGGTCGACAAGCGCGAAGGCGAAGCGCCCACCGTCGCGGAGATCACCAGCGCGGAGGACGGCACCTTCGTCCTGGACGGACTCACCGGCGGCAAGGTCTCGCTGTGGGCCTCCCAGGGCACGAACGTGGCGATGCTCCCGGACGTGGCGACGGGCCAGCAGGACGTGGTCCTCGTGCTCGACGAGGGACGCTTCCTGGGAGGCGTCGTCCTGGACGGTTCGAAGGAAGACGTGCCCATCGCGGAGGCCCGCATCACCGTCTTCTCCCTGGAGCACACGCGCTTCTTCCCCGCGACCAGCGGCTCGGATGGACGCTTCCGCATCGGCCCCCTGCCGTCGGCCGACCATGGCCTCGTGATCACGGCCCCGGGGTTCAGGCCGCTCCTGAGCCGGGACCGGGAGCCGCGCGAGGAGGGCACCTTCATCCTGGTCCACCCCGTGACGTTCGCGGGCAGGGTGGTGACCCAGAAGGGGGCCCCCGCGCCCGGCGTCTTCGTCCGGCTCTACACGCCCGCCGCCGAGCCCGAGTGGAGCACCACCCTCACGGATGCCCAGGGACGCTTCTCCTTCCAGTCCCATGAAGGCGTGTACGCCAGGCTCTTCGCGGAGACGGCGTCACATGACGCCGTGGCCCATCTCAAGGCGGAGCCTGGCGACGACCTGGTCCTCACGCTCGAACCCGCCATGTTCCTCCAGGGCTACGTCAGCGATGAGGACGGAAGACCGATTCCCGGCGCCCGGGTGCAGGCGGATCTGAACGATGCGAACGCGCCGTCCCCGCGCGGTCAGGGCGTCACGGATGCGCGAGGACATTACCGGCTGGGTCCGCTGTTCCGGCTGTCGCACTTCGTGACGGTCCGCGCGGCGCACTACATCGACGCGGAGCCAAGACCCCACGACCTCGGGGAGGCGGAGGAGACGCTCGACTTCACCCTTTCGCGCGCCGTCTCCGTCGAGGGCATCCTCGTCGACGAGGCGGGCCAGCCGCTCGCGGGGCGCAGGATCCTCCTCCATCCCGGTCCGGTGAGGCCCCCTGACGTGGACTTTCCCATCATGGACTTCCAGCTGGAATCCACCGAGACGGACGAAGCCGGCCGCTTCATCCTGGACTCGGACGAAGCGGGGCCCGCGTGGCTGGACGTCATCGACGAGACCTTCGTCCCCACGCGCTTCGTGGTCGAGCGCCCGTCGCGCGACGTCCGGATGGTGCTGCGCCGGGGTGCCCGCGTGTCCATCACCGTCCTGAGCACGGCGGGCGCTCCGGTGCGCGGCGCCAGGGTGACGCTGTGGAAGCAGGATGCGCGCGGCGACTCCGACCACGACGGCATCACGGATGCCCGGGGACAGGCGACGCTTCAAGGCGTGCCTCCCGGAAGCTACGTCGCCGAGGCGCGAGTCAAGAGGCAGGCCGTGGAAGTCCATGCCTCCCAACCGCTGGAGGTCCAGACCGGTGAGGCGCCGTCCGTCACGCTCCAGTTGGAGGAAGGCCGGACCCTGCGAGGCACCGTCGTGAATCCCCAGGGCCTGCCCCTGCCCGGCGTCGGCGTTTACGCGGTGCTGCTGGACGCGGACCGGCCTCGCTACCGGAGGGCCCCTTCCATGACGGACGCATCGCCTGAACGCGTCCACACGGATGCCGAAGGTCACTTCACCCTGCGCTCATTGAGCGCGGCCCGCTACCTGCTCAGCGCAAGGCTGGAGGATCATCGCGTCGACGCCGCCCTGTCGCAGGGCGTCCACGCGGGCGAAGACGAGTCCATCATCGTGGCCAGCGACACGGCGGAGGTCCGGTTGGTACTGCGGCGCATCCCGCACGTGCGCGGCCGGGTGGTACCGGAGGACGGCGCGGCGCTGGAGTTCTTCGAGGTGAACGGCAGCGGGTACACGAACCCGGATGGGCGCTTCGACCAGCCCCTGCAAGAATCCACCGGTCCCCAGTGGTTCGTGGTGCGCGCCAATGGCTACGCGACGCTGGACCGCTCCATCACGCCGGACGGAGACGGCGACGTGGACCTGGGTACGCTCACGCTGTCGCGGGGACGCAAGCTGCGGGTGTTCCTGCGCGACGCCGCGACCGGCGAGCCGTTCACCGGACGCGTGCGCGCTGACGACGGAGAGTGGGCGACCGTCGCCATCGGCTATCGGGTCCATGGGGCAGGCGCCGCGGACGGCCCGCCCTACCTGTCCGCCCTCGAAGCGCAGACGATGAAGGATGGCTCGCTGCGGCTGGATCACCTGCCCACCACCGCGTTCACGCTGGAGGTGGATACCCAGCTCCACCTGCCGGCGCGGGCAACGGTGGGCGAGGCGGAAGACAGCATCACGCTCCCGCTCGACTCCGGCGCCCGCGTGACGGGCTTCATCCGCGACGCGCAGGGGCGGCCGATAGGTGCCGACCTCACCTTCCTGCGCTCCGACGGCCTGACGCTTCAACGCAGCCCCGGTCCTGGAGAGTTCACCCTCCGGGCCATTCCCCCAGGGCACTACACGGTGAGCGCCTGGAGTGGGGATCCCTCGCTCGAAACCTTCTTTCCTTCCCGCACCGTGCAGGTCCCTGCCTCGGGTGAAGCCCGCGTCACCTTCGACGCCCTGGCCACCGGCGCCACAGTCACGCTGCGGCTGCCGCCGGACGCCGACATCGCGTTGCTGCTGCCCGGTCAGGCGCCCCTGCCCGACAGCTCCAAGCTCTTCGACCACCTGCGCTTCCAGCAGCATCCCTTCGAGGAATGGACCCGCGCGTCCGTCACGTTCCGCCGTGTTCCCGCGGGCCACTACACCGTGCTCGTGAGCACGCGCGACAAGGACCGCATCCATCGCGAGGAGCTGGACGTGCCCGCCGAAGGCACGCTGTCTCGCGACGTGAAGCCGGTGTGGAGTCCGCTCGCGCGCTGACGCACGACGCGCAGCCCCGCTATCCTGCCGCGCATGGGGAATGGCAGAGCCGGGGGACTGACGCCTTGGCTGGGAGGCGCCGCGCTGGCCGCCGTCGCGCTCCTCGCGTTCCTGTGGTGGGACCCCACGGCGCCGTCCTCCGCGAAGGACACGCCCACGCGCACGCCAGCGTCCGAGCGGAAGCCCGTGACTCGCGCCACGCGCATCACCACGCCCCCGAGTCCCGCGGGCACCGCGCGCATCACGGGCCGCGTGCTGGGCAACCGCGGTCCGGCCGTGGGCGTGCGCGTCTCCGCTTCGCGTGTGGAGCCCGGGGTCACGCTGTCGGAGCGCCCCTGCCCCTCCCCTTCCGGACAGGACGACGCGCGGGCTCCCGTGCTCAAGAGCGACGCGTGCAGCTTCGACTTCGAACGCATGCAGGGGGAGTCCCTGGAGGCCCGCGACGGCGAAGCGCCAGTGTTCGCGGAGGCCGCCACGGACGCGGAGGGCCGCTTCGTGCTGGAGGGCTTGCCCCGGGCGCATACACCTTGCGCGCCGTCGTCCGGGGAGACCTGATGGACGCCTCGGTGTCCCGGCCCATCACGTTCCAGGCGAGTGAACACCGGGACGTGTCCCTGCGCATGGAGGCAGGCCACGAGCGCTCCGGCATCGTGGTGGATGGCGCGGGCCAGCCGCTCGCGGACGTCGCCATCACCGCGGAGCTCCCCGAGGACGCGCCCTCCGGGTGGACCACCGCCGACGACGAAGGCCCCTCCGGCCTGCGCACGGGAGCGGATGGACGCTTCACCTTGCGCGGGCTCGTGCCCTCCCGCCGCTACATCCTGTGGGCCTCCCTGCGGGGCTACACCTTCCGCCCCGGGCGCTCGCAGGGAGGCGAGCCCGGCACGGAGCAGGGCGGCCTGGAGGTGGTCGCCAGCGAGGCGCCCCTCCAACTCGTGCTGGAGCGTGACGGACGCCTCCGGGGCCGCGTCGTGGGACCGGGCGGACAGGCCGTGAGCGCGTTCGAGGTGACGGGACTGCAGGGCCTCGAACGGCCCGCCGAGTCACCGGATGGGACCTTCGACCTTCCCTTCTCCGCCTCGGGCCCGGCCACCCTGACCGTGACGGCGAAAGGCTTCATGCCGCTGATGCGCGCCGTGACGCTGGTGGAGGGCGTGGACCTGGACCTGGGCGTGTTGACGCTCGACCCGGGCTGGACGCTGCGGCTCGACGTCCGCGACGCGGAGACCGGCGAAGCCCTCTCCGGGTTGGAGTACTTCCGGGCGGGCATTACCCGGCCCGGGGACTCCGACCTCGCCCGCGCGCTGGCGCGTCCCCGCGACGTCTCCGTTCGCGACGGGGTCTACACCCTGTCGCAGCTGCCACCCCCGCCCTTCACCCTGTCGCTCCAGAGCCGGAGCACGCGGCCCTTCGAGCAGCAGGTGACGGCCCGCGTGGACACGCTCACCGTGGCCCTGGACCGCGGCGCGACCGTGCGGCTCACGGTCCAGGACCGGAGCGGCAAGCCCCAGCCCGCGCACATCTCACTGATGGAGGCGGGGAGCGCCCTCATGACCCGGTACGTGGGCCCCGCCCCCTCGGGCACCCTCATCCTGCGAGGCGTCGAACCCGGCGAATACATGCTGCGGGCCAGCAGGCCGCCCGACGCGGAGGAAGAAACCCGGTTCACGCCCCGGAAGATCCAGATTCCCGCCCGGGGTGAGGTGACCTTCACCGTGGAGCCAGGGCCGCCTGAAGTCCTGAAATGAAAACGGCGGCCTCCCCTGGGGAAGGCCGCCGCTCTCACTGCTTCGGACCGTGGACTACGGAGCGGTGGTGATGGTGCCCACCGCGACGTTGATGGCCTGCAGCGAGCCGGAAGCCGGCAGCGCATGCGCCTTGAGGACGGTCAGCGGAACCACGGCACCGGCCGGCGTCTCGGCGGTGGCCTTCACGGTCAGCGCCACGGACAGCAGCGCGCCGTTGTACGCGTGCGCCGCGGCGCCCTTCTGGTACACGCCCACGCTCAGCGTGCCGCCCTTCACACCCGACTTGAGCAGGTGGGGCGCGGCGCCGAGGTCATAGCCACCGTTGGCCACGTACTCGGAGCCCTCCACGGTGGACCAGGCCGCGGTGGCCGCATCCAGCCCCAGCGTCAGGTCCGCGCCGCGGCCAGACTGGCCCGTGGGGCCCATCAGGTCCAGCACCAGCGTGTTGCCCGAGGACAGGCTGGCGTTGCGAACCAGGCGCCAGCCCGTACCCGCGGGGTCCACGTACCTCACCGAGCCGGCGACGGGCACGGTGATGACGGCGGAGTCCTTGCCCGCCGGGTTCGCCACGCTGGAGGCGGTCACGGTGTACGTGCCCGGCTTGTTGGGCGCCGTGTACCGGCCCGCGCTGGTGACGGTACCGTTGGCCGGACCGCCCTCCACGGACCAGGTCACCGCGACGACGGAGGAGCCCGTGACGTCAGCCGACAGGTCAACGGAGTTGCCCTGCTCCACGGTGGCCGTCTTCGGCGTGACGCTCACCGTCACCGCCGGGGGGACATAGGGGCCCACGGTGAGGGTGGCCGAGTCGGACTTCGTCGGCTCCGCCACGCTGGTGGCCGTCACGGTGAACGTGCCCTCGCGGCGCGGCGCGCGGTACACGCCCGTGCTGCTCACGGTGCCGTTGTCGTCACCGCCCGCCACGGACCACTGCACCGCGACGTTGTTGGTGCCGGTGACCTGCGCGGACAGGGTGAAGGCGGCATCCTGCGCCACCGTGCCCGTCTTCGGAGAGACGGTCACCGAGACCTCCGCGACGACGACGGGCTCCACCGTGATGGAGGCCGAAGCCTTCTTCGACGCATCCGCCACGCTGGTGGCCGTCACGGTGAACGTGCCCGACTTCTTCGGCGCGCGGTACACGCCCGTGCTGCTGACGTAGCCGTTCGCGTCGCCACCCTCCACGGACCACTGCACCGCCAGGTTGTTGGTGCCGGTGACCTGGGCCGTCAGCTGGACCGTGCCATCCCAGGTCGTGTTGCCCGTCGAAGGGCTCACGGACACCTTGACCTCCGCGACGACGACGGGCTCCACCGTGATGGAGGCGGAGGCCTTCTTCGCCGGGTCCGCCACGCTGGTGGCCGTCACGGTGAACGTGCCGGACTTGTCCGGCGCCGTGTAGCGGCCCGTGCTGCTGACGGTGCCGTTCTCGTCGCCACCCTCCACGGACCACTGCACCGCGGTGATGGAGGAACCGGAGACCTCCGCCGTGAAGTCCGCGACGGTCCCCTGCCCGATGGTCACCACCTCCGGCGTCACCTTCACGATGACCGTCGGAGTCTCGCCGACCTCCGCGGGCTCCACCTTGACGGTGGCCGTGTCCTTCTTCGAGGTGTCCACCGCGTTGGTGGCCACCACGGTGTACGTGCCGGTTTCGGCCGGCGCGGTGTAGATGCCCGAGCTGCTGATGGTGCCATGGGAGTCGCCTCCCTCCACCGACCAGAGCACGCGCGGCTGCTTCGCGTCCTTCACCGAGGCGCTGAAGGCCGTCTTCTCACCGGCCTTCACCGTGACGGTCTTCGGAGTCACCGTCACCGGCCCCGCGTCGGGGTCGGTGCAGGCCGCCAGCGCTCCAATGAGGAGCGGAACAATGAGCTTCATCCACGTTTTCATGAAGGATTACCGTCCGAACTGGCTGACGAAGAGGGAGATGTCGTTGTCGTTCACGGAGCCGGCGCCATCGAGGTTCGTCATCTCGGAGCCGTTGGTGCCGTAGTCCTGCGCGAGCAGGCCCATGTCCTCTCCGTCCACGACGTTGTCGCCGTTGATGTCACCCGTGTAGACCTGGATGTCCGCCACGGCCTTCGCCGAGGGCACCACGACGCTCGCCGCGGACACGTGGCACAGGCCACGGGCCAGGGGCGCGGTGTAGACGCCGTCCGTACCGACGGTGCCGCAGACGCGGCCCTCCGCCACGGACCAGCTCACCGCCGTGTTCACCACGTTCGCCACGTTCGCCTGCAGGGCGACGGAGCCGCCCACCGGCACCACCTGCCGCGCCTCCGCCAGCTCCACCGTGACGGGCAGGAGCGTGAAGGGGGTGGTCGCCTTGGACCAGTTGCCATAGGCGTCGTACGCCACCGCCTCGAGGGTGTGCTCCCCCGGCGCCAGCGGAATCGGGAACAGCGGCAGCGTGTAGGGCGCGGACGAGACCCGGCCCTTCAGCGCGCCGTCCACGTAGAACTCCACGTAGGCCACGCCCGTGTCGTCGGTGGCCTCGGCCCGCATCGCGTAGGTCTCGAACAGGCCCTCCACGCTGGCGGTGACGTGCGGTGAGCCCTGGTCCTGGGTGGTGGAGTTGCGGACCTCGAAGGTCACCACACGCTCCGTCGTGTTGCCCTCCTTGTCCGTGGCCACCGCCTTGAACTGGTGCGGGCCGTTGGACAGGCTCTTCGTGTCGAACGCCTCCGCGTAGATGCCCTGGACGTCGCTGAACGTGGTCACCGGGGCGTCGTCCACCAGGAACGCGAGGCTGGATGCCCAGACGTTGTCGCTCACGTTGGCCGTGAGCTGCACCGTCCCGTAGCTGCCGTCGACCGCCACGGAGAGCGAGGGGGCCTGGAGGTCCGCCTGGGTGGACGTGACCAGGGTGACGTCATCCAGGAAGACCTGGGTGACGCCACCCGGAATCTGCGGGGCCGCCGTCTGGTCCGCGTCGAAGAACAGCTGCACCGTCTGGCCCTTGTACGCGGTCAGGTCGAAGCGGTGCTCGCGGTACTCCCCGCCGGTGTCATCCACGTTGGAGAGCGTCTTCAGCGTCGCCAGCTCGGTGCCGGCGGAGTCCCGCACCTTCGCGCTGAGGGTGTGGTGGGGCAAGCCATCGCTGAAGGAGCCGTTGTAGATGCGCAGCCAGAAGCTGAAGATGGCCGAGGTCGCGGTCGCCGGGATGGCCACGGACTGACGGACGGAGTGCCGCGCCGGACCCGCGTTGGTATAGAAGACGTACATCCGGCTGCCGGTGTGCGCGAAGGACGCGCTGGTGAGCATGCCCGTCGAGCCCGACTGCGTCGTCGCGCTCGTCCAGCTCGTGGAGGTCTCGAAGCTGGGGTTGAGCACGCGCTGGGTGGAGGTGGTGTCCACGTAGAACGTCACCGCGGGAGAGTCCCCCACGTTGCCGTCCGCGTCCGTGGCCCGGGCCACGAGCGAGTGCGCGCCGGCCGTCAGCGTGGAGAGGTTGACGGCCCGGGTGAACGACTTGACCGAGTTGCCCAGGGACACGCCGTCGACGAGGAACTCCACCGCGTTGACGAAGCCGTTGTCGGACACGTCCGCGAAGTAGCCCACGCGCGTGCCGGAGAAGACCACACTGGCGTTCACCCGGGGCGCCTCGGCGTCCGTCGCGCGGATGACGCGCAGCGAGAAGTCATCCACCTGGAAGTTGGTGGCGAGCGAGGCGTTCTCGCTGCCTTCCAGGAAGATGCGCACCGTCTGGCCCGCGTAGGCCGTCAGGTCCACGCTCTGCTGCGCGTAGCCCAGCGTCGCGTCCAGGTTGGACCACGTCCCCACCGTCCCCAGCACCGTGCCCGAGGTGTCGCGCACCTGCAGCGTCAGCGTGTCGCGCACCGCGGTGGTCGTCGTCTCGGAGGTGGTGATGCTGAGGAAGAAGGTCAGCGCGGCCCTGGTGACGCCGGCGGGGATGGTGACGTCCTGCCACAGCCGGTCGACGTGCGTCGTGCCATAGCCGTTGAGCCACGCGAAGCCCTGGCCGTTGCGAGGGCCGGAGGAGACCGGGAAGTTGATGTTCGACGGGTCATCCGTCCAGCCCAGGGTGTCCTGTTCGAAGCCCGGGTTGATGAGCAGCTGATCGAAGCTGTTGGAGACGGTGAAGCTCGCCGGAGCGGACGCGGCGGAGTTGCCGGCCGCGTCGAACGCCACCGCCACCAGCGCGTGCGTGCCGTTGGTCAGCGAGGTGGCGTCCAGCGGGACCTGGAACGGACGCGCGGAGACGTTCGCCGTCAGGGCTCCGTCAACGTAGAACTCCACGCGGGCCACGCCGACGTTGTCGTCGGCCTGCGCCTGCAGCTGGATGCCGGGCGAGCTGCCAGAGACGCTCGCGGCGACGGTGGGGGCCGTGCGGTCGTCGTAGTTCCCGGCGGTGTAGCCCACGTTGATGGCCGCGAAGGCGTTCTGCACCGCGCGGTACTCGTTGGACTGGGAGCCGAAGAGGTCCGCCGCGGCCTGGAGGCTGCTGGTGCGGGCCGACAGGTAGTTGGACGACGGGAACAGGTAGACGGTGAGCGCGCGGTACCAGATGGCCGCCGCCTTGTCGTTGCCAATGCCCCTCATGCCCGCGGGCAGGTAGGTGCTGGAGAAGTCGGTGCTGATCGCCAGCGGCTGCACGCCCTGGGACAGGAAGTAGAAGGCGCGGTTCATCGGGCCGCTGCTGAAGTGCACGTCGATGTTGCCGATACCGGGGTACCAGGCGTCCACGCTCGAGCCGTCCAGCGACGGGCGGAACATGATGCGCAGCGGGAAGGCGCTGAGCTGCTCACCCATGAGCCAGTTGCCCGCGGTGTCACCAATGGCGCTGCCACGGCCGTTGGCCACCCAGAACTCCGTCAGGGCGCCGAAGATGTCCGAGCTGGCCTCGTTGAGGCCGCCGGACTCGCCGTCGTAGATGAGGCTGGCCGTCTGCGAGGTGACGCCGTGGGACATCTCGTGGCCCGTCACGTCGAGCACACCCATGGACTTGAAGCCGTTGGCGGCCGGGAACGAGCCGTCGCCGTAGCTCATGCAGAAGCAGCCGTCGCTCCAGAAGGCGTTGTTGTAGAGGTTGCTGGCGTGCACCCGGTTGTAGGTGGGCGTGCCCAGGCCGTCGATGCCGTCGCGGCCGAAGATCTTCTTGTAGAAGTCCCAGGTCGCCAGCAGGCCGAAGTGCGCGTCGACGGCGGCCGTCTGGCCGTTGGTGCTCAGGGTGTTGTTGGCCCCGACGATGTAGTTCTGCCCGTCGCCCCAGACGTTGTCGGCGTCCGTGTAGAGCGTCAGCGTGGGAACGACGCCGTTCTGCACGGCGGCGTGGTTGACGTCGTAGGTCCGGATGCCCTCGCCACCGGCGCGCGTGACGTCGCGCAGCTCGAACTGGCCCTGGGCGTTCTGGAAGACGTCCAGCGGGACGTCACCGCTGTACTGCGAGTGGCCGAGGCCCTTGGCGGCGGCCGTCTGGAGCGAGTCCCACTGCTTCAGCACCTCGCCCGAGTGCGCGTCGACGATGAAGTCCGTGTGCTTGACGCCGTCCTTCGCGTTCTCCAGCTCGGTGTGCACGTGGTACGCGAGCCGGTAGGCGACGACCTGCGTGTCGAAGTCCGCCGCGTTCTGCTCCGCCAGCGGCTTGCCGGGGTAGCGGTTCACGAGCCGCGTCTGGGGATAGACGACGAGCTCGCTCTTCGGCGTGACGGCGAGCTCGCCCTGGGGCGCCAGCTCCTGGGTGGCCTTCGCCGCCGCGGACTTCGCGTCCAGCGTGGGCGTCACGCGCAGGCGGATGCCCTTGCGCAGGCCGTCGGTGGTGATGCGGATGTCCCCCCCGGACACGCCCTGGTGGGTGATGGCCATGGCGCCCCACACGGGGACGCCCTGGTACGTCTGCTCGAAGCGCGCGTGCGTCTGTCCGAAGGCGTCCGTGCTGGAGTTGGCCAGCTGGAAGTCGTCCCGCGAGCTCAGCCCGAGCTTGAGGCTCTGCGACTTGAGGTTCGCCAGCGATTGCGCCACACGCGCTGGCTCCCGGACCTGGAGCTGCATCAGCGTGGCCGGGGCGACAGGGTTGAGTTTCTCAGCCGCGAGGGATGAACCCGCCGACAGGACACCGGCGAGGAGCAGAGGCCACTGGGGCCACGGCTTGGGCATGGAATTGACTCCGCTGCATTCAGGGGAACTCCCGCCGGCGGCACCCGAAGGGGCGTGCCGCCGCCGGAAGGATCACGCGCATGGCGGAGGGTCCGGAAAGACTCAGACCTTTGCCCCCGGGCTTTCCATGTTCAGCGTAATTGTCCGCCAGTATACAGCGTCCGGTTCCCAAGGAAATGGGGGGGGGGACCCCTGAGGGCAGGAAGTGGCCACAGGAAACACGCGGAGCTACGGCGAATCCACGCCAGGTCCTGGCTGGCGCGCTCCCACTTCAGGCCAGCAGCTCCGTCAGCAGGCCCTTGGGCAGCGAGGGGTCGCCGAAGTCATCCAGCGGTCCGCCGGCCGCGTTCTTCAGGCCCACCGCGGCACCAATGGTGTTGAGCATCTTGTTGAGGTTGGGGCTGCTGTTGCCGCCCGCCGCCGTCACCGCGACGCCCTGCTTGAGATAGCCGTTGCAGCTGCCCGCCAGGATGAACGGGATGTGGCGCGCCGAGTGCGCCGGCCCGTTGCCCAGGTCGTTGAACCAGACGGACACGCCCTGGTCCACCAGCTTCTTGCCGTCCGGCAGCGTGTACGACGCCAGCCGGTCCAGGAGGTAGTTGAACGTCTGCGCGAACTGCGCGTCCACGCGCGAGTGCAGCACGTCCGAGCCCGCGATGATGCCGCCCGACGCGTCGTGCGACGCGCGCCGGTGGGAGATGTAGTGGAAGTTCTCCATCAACTGCCCCGTCGTGGGGTCGCGGTAGCGCGTGGCGCTGTCGTTGCCGTTGCCCACCTGGATGGCCACCGAGCGCGTGGTGCCGCACGCCACCGCCAGCACCGCGATGTCCATGTGCAGCCGCACCGTGGCCAGCACCTCGTCGCCGTCCGTGCTGTTGTAGCCGGGGGCCTGCTGCTGCAGCCGCAGCTCCTCGTCCGCGCGAGCACGGCAGCTGAGCGCCACCTCCAGGTCGCGCACGTTGGATAGGTGCAGGTCCAGGCGCTGCCGGTCCGTGCTGCTCAGCTCCGGCCGCGACTGGAGCGCCTTCAGCTGGCCCGACACCAGGTCGTTGAGGCTCTTCTGGCGCACCAGCAGCTGCTCGCGCGCCTCCGGCGTGAGGCCCCCGGGGCCGCCCACCATGGTCTGGTAGGCCACCCACGGATCGTGCAGCGCGGCCCGGCGCGAGGCGCTGCCCCGGTGGGAGATGCAGGGGCCGCCCAGCCACCCGCCGGCCTGCCCCGCGTAGAGGTAGAGCGAGTCGCGCTTCTGCGGGTTCAGCTCGCGGCCGATGCGGTGGTCCAGCGACTCACCGGACGCCTCGGAGTCGCCGCCCACGCCCTCCACGGCGGGGCCGCGCGCGGTGAGGCACTGCAGCGCGCCACGGGCGTGGCCGTCCCCGTAGTTGTAGTCCTTCATGTTGACGTTGCGCACCACCAGCAGGCGCGCGCGGTGGTCCGCCAGCTCCACCAGCGACTTGCCCGCGAGCGTGGTGGTGGTGAGGTTGCCCAGCGGCTCCGGCCAGAAGCGCTCCGGCTCGCTGCCCAATTCGGAGGTGCTCTGCGCGGCGGCCACGCCATCCGCCTGGCGCAGGAAGATGGCGAAGGGCAGCGCGTTCGCATCCGCCGCGTGGGCCTTGCGGGGCAACAGCCCCTCCAGCACCGGCAGCCCCAGCATGACGCCACCCAGGCCCTGCAATACGCGTCGACGGCTCAGTTTCACGGCAGCTCCTCCGGGTGGCGCGTCACGAAGCCCACGCCCGTCACGACCTCGACGACCAGGTCCACGATGGGCAGCTGCCCGGACTGCGACAGCTTGCCCAGCCGCGCCACCAGCGCGTCGTCCTCCGCCACGGCGGGGCGTCCGCTCAGGAACTCCACCCAGTGGCGCGCGTAGCACTCGTGCACCGCCTGCGTGTTCGCGAGCGCGTCCGCCAGGTCCAGCGCGTCCTTCACGGACACCTTCTGGCCGCCGATGCCCGGCGCCGACGAGGCGTCCACCGGGTGCCCGTTGTCCGTCGTGCGGTAGCCGCCCACGGCGTCGAAGTTCTCGAAGGGGAAGCCCAGCGGGTTGATGAGCGTCGCGTGGCAGGACGCGCACATCGTGCCGGGCGCCTCCGTGTGCGACGTCACCACCTCGCGGTTGGTGCGGCCGTTGGGCGCGGGCAGCGCGGGGATGTTGGCCGGCGGCGCGCCAATCTTCTGGCACAGCAGGTGCTCCGACAGGAACACGCCCCGGTGGATGGGGTCCGGGTCGATGGACGTCGCGTGCGACGCGAGGAAGCCCACCTGCGTGAGCACGCCCCGGCGCTGCGCCCCGTCCAGCGTCACCGGCACGAAGTCCGCGGTGAACGTCCCGGTGAGGCCGTAGATGCGCGCCAGCTCGTCGTTGACGAAGGTGTCCCGCGACGTGAGCAGGTCCGTGAAGCGCCCCTTGCGCCCGAAGACGACGTCCTGGACGAAGAGCGCGTTCTCCTTCGCCGCGGACTCCGCCAGCTTCGTGGTGACGTTGGGGAAGCGCGTGGTGTTGGGCCGGATGCTCGCGTAGCGGGGCACGTCGAAGACGGCCTGGTGGTAGGCGGTCACCACGCCGCGCGCCCGGGGGTCCGCCATCATCCGGCGCGCCTCGGCGGCCACGCCCTCGCGCTTCGCAAGCAAACCCTCGCGGGCCGCGGCGAACAGCGCGTCGTCCGGCATGGAGTTCCAGAGCGCGTAGCTCAGGCGGGACGCCACCTCGAACGCGTCCAACTGCACCCTGCCCTCCGCCGCCTGCGTGCTGCGCTCCACGCGGTAGAGGAACAGGGGCGACTGGAGGAAGCCCTCCAGCACCAGCCGCAGGCCGCCCTGGAACGCGGCCATCGTCGGGTACGCCTTCGGGCCCTCGCGGTACAGCTTGAGGTACGTCTCCACCTCGTCCGCGCTCAGCGGGCGGCGCAGGGCGCGCAGGCCGAAGGACTCCACGAACGCCTTCGCGCGGGCCTCGTCCGTGGTGTTGCCCGCCGGCAGCAGCTTG
Organism: Corallococcus interemptor; assembly: GCF_003668875.1. Classification (GTDB taxonomy): domain Bacteria; phylum Myxococcota; class Myxococcia; order Myxococcales; family Myxococcaceae; genus Corallococcus; species Corallococcus interemptor. Next base: position 40,087 of record NZ_RAWM01000072.1, read on the forward strand.
CCCAGCTTCGTCGCGTCCGTGGCCACCTGCCCGGCCAGGTCCGCCGCCGCGCGCTGGTACGCGCCCCACAGCGCCTCATCCACCGACAGCGCGCGAGCGTCGTTGTCGAAGAGGAAGCCGCTCTGGGACGGATCCGCGCGGAACGACTGCGCCAGCGTCGTGGGCGCCGCGTCCAGCTTGAGCAGGTCCTTCACGGTGCTCAGCCACTGCGCATGCGTCAGCCGCGCGACGCGCACCGAGCGCGCTGCCTGCTCCACGCCAGCAGGGGGCGGTTTGTTCGTACCACCAGGGCCCGGATTGTGCGGATTCGCCGCGTCAGAAATCTGGCCTTCGCAGCCAACCAGGAAACTCAAGGAGGCCGCGAGCAACGCGGAACTCTTCCATCGTCGACGTTGCGCCATGGGGGGAAGCGCCTCCGTTCGTTGGAGGTCATCCCACTGGGGATACGTCTGGAAGTCAATCCGCACCCCGGCCGGGCAGGCGGCGGTCCACATGAATACTGGAAACCGCCGCCCTGACCGGATCAGCCGGGAATCAGGAAGCGCGCGATGACGCGCTTGAGGCCCACGCTCCCGCCGAACTCCACGGTGACCTTGGCGTTGGGGCCGCTGCCCTCCGCGGCGACGATTCGGCCGGAGCCGAACTGTTCATGGCGCACGCGCATGCCGCGCACGTCGCCGCCCACGCCGTCCATGTCGGACGAGGCCTGCGAGTAGCTGCGGTCCACGCGCGGGCCCATCTCGTCGTCCTCCCAGTTGCGGCGGCGCTGCGGCATGGCGGCGGCGCGCGGCGGGGGCGGCAGGTCGTTCTCCTTGAAGCCGAAGAGCGCCTGCGGCACGTCCGCGAGGAAGCGGCTGGGCGGGTTGTACTTGAGCTCGCCGAAGAGGGAGCGGCACTGCGCCAGGCTCACGAAGAGCCGCTTGCGCGCGCGGGTGAAGCCCACGTAGCAGAGCCTCCGCTCCTCGGCCATCTCCTCCCCGCCGTCGGGCTCGTCGCTCTTGAGCGCGCGCGAGTGCGGGAAGACGCCCTCCTCCAGGCCCGTGAGGAACACGGCGTCGAACTCCAGGCCCTTGGCCGCGTGCAGCGTCATCAGCGCCACGCGGCCTTCGCTGACCTCCGCGTCCGCTTCGCCCACCAGGCTGATCTGCTCCAGGAAGGCCTGCAGCGGCGGGATGTCCGCGGTGAGCGGCGCGGAGTCCACGCCCTCCGGCGCCTCCTCCTCGCGCTCCTCGGCCGCCTGCGCTGAGGCCACCATGTCCGACGCGCGCTTCAGGTCGAACTCCTGCGCCGCGCCCAAAAGCTCCTTCAGGTTCTCCGCCCGGGTGAGCGCCTCGTCGCTGCCTTCCGCGACCAGCGTCTCCACGAGCTTCGTCTCCTTGAGCATCTGGTCCACCGCGCCCGCCGCGTCCTTCGCCGTGAGGGAGAAGGCGTGCAGCGACTGGAGCAGCTGGTGGAAGCCGCCCAGCCGCTTCTGCGCGGTGGCGTTGAGGGACGGGATGCGGTGGCGCTCGCCCAGGGCCTCGAAGAGGCTCAGGCCCTGCTCGTTCGCGAAGTCCGTCAGCCGCTCCTCGGTGGTGTCACCGATGCCGCGCGCCGGCACGTTGAGCACGCGCAGCAGGTCCGCGTCCGAGCGCGGGTTCGCCATCAGCCGCAGGTACGCGGACGCGTCACGGACCTCCGCGCGGTCGTAGAAGCTGCGGCCGCTCACCAGCTGGTACGGCACGCGCGCCAGGCGCAGCGCCTCTTCCAGCACGCGGCTCTGCGCGTTGGTCCGGTAGAACACCGCCATGCTGGAGAACTTGATGAAGCCCTCGCGCTGGAGCGCCAGGATGCGCCGGGCCACCTCCTGCGCCTCCGCGCGCTCGTCGCGGTGGAGCAACAGCTCCAGGTTCTCCCCCTTGGGCCGCTCGCTCCAGAGCTTCTTCGCCATGCGGCGCGGGTTCTTGGAGATGACCTCGTGCGCGGCGGTGAGGATGTTCTGGTCGGAGCGGTAGTTCTGCTCCAGCTTCACCACCTTCGCGCCCGGGTACTGCATGGGGAACTGGAGGATGTTGTCCACGTCCGCGCCGCGCCAGCGGTAGATGGACTGATCATCGTCGCCCACCACCACCAGGTTCGCGGACGGCGGCGGCGCAAGCTGGCGCAGGAACGCGTACTGCACGGGGTTGGTGTCCTGGAACTCGTCCACCAGCACGTGCGTGAAGCGCGTGCGGTAGCGCTCCAGCACGTCCGGCCGGTCGCGGAAGAGCTTCACCAACAGGAGCAGCAGGTCCCCGAAGTCCACCGCGTTCGCCGCGCGCAACAGCTTCTGGTAGCCCGCGTACACGCGCTTGACGATCTGCCCGCGGATGTCGTCCTGCTCCACGCGCATGTCCTCCGGCAGGCGCGCGGCGTTCTTCTCCTGGTCGATGCGGTGCAGGATTTCGCGCGGCTGCATCACCGGCTCCACGCCCGCGTCGCGCATGGCGCGCTTCACCAGGCTGAGCTGGTCGCCGTCGTCGTAGATGACGAAGGACCTCGTCAGGCCCACGGCCTCCGCCTCGCGGCGCAGAATCATGGACGCGGCGGAGTGGAACGTGCTCACCACCAGGTCGTTGGCCTGCGCGCCCAACAGCTGGGTGAGGCGCTCGCGCATCTCGCGCGCGGCCTTGTTGGTGAAGGTGACGGCCAGGATGCGCCACGGGAAGACGCGGCGGACCTTCACCAGGTGGGCCACGCGGCGGGTGATGACGCGCGTCTTGCCGCTGCCGGCGCCCGACAGCACGAGCAGGGGGCCGTCGCCGTGGAGCACGGCTTCCGCCTGGGGCGGGTTGAGGTCTTCGAGGAGGGCGGTTTCGTGGGCGTTCACGGAGGGTTCCACCAGGGGGAAGAACCCCGCCTTCTAACGTCTTTCGCGGGCGGGTGCCGGGTCTTCCGCCAACCCTGGCGCCCGCCGGGCCGTCCGCCCTCGGGACGGGCAGGAGCGTGGGTTATAAGAAGGGACACCCGCCATGTCCGACACCCCGTCCCGCCCCACCCAGGCCCAGCTCGACCGCTTCGCGGAGCTCTTCAACCAGAGCCTCACCCTGCGCCACTTCGGCGCGAAGATGTCCTTCCCGGAGGGACGCATGGTGGTGGTGGAGCTCCCGGAGGTTCAGCCCCAGCACCGGGGCGGCCTGGGGGCCTCGGCCGTCAACGGCGGCGTGCTCTCCGCCCTCTTCGACTTCGCCATCGGCTGCACCCCGGCGCTGCGCGACCCCACCCGCCGCTGCGCCACCGTCCAGCTGTCCATGAGCTTCGAGCGCCCCGCCACCGGCAACCACCTGCGCGTGGAGGCCGTCATCGACAACGGCGGCCCGTCCACCGTCTTCGCCTCCGCGAAGCTGATGGACTCCGAAGGCCGGGTGTGTGCCCGCTGCCAGGGCGTCGTGCGCGTCTCCTCCCAGGCGTGGGCCAACGGCGAAAGCCCCGCCACCAACTGACA
>NZ_RAWM01000073.1 GCF_003668875.1 Corallococcus interemptor
TCCCTTCTCGCTGCGCTTTTCAGCGCTGCTCTTGAAGATGAAGATGCCCTCAAAAAATTGACTGCGGTTTCCGCAATCCATTACTGCTTGGGCTTGCTATTTGGTTTTCAAAGACCGAGCCGCTTGTGCTGCTTCGCGACTTTTGCTACCGTCTACTTCGTTGCCGGTTTTGTTTCAACCGGCGGGGTTGCAGCTTCTATTTCAGTTCGCAGTCAGCGTCAACTTCGCTTTTGCGTCCTGCGGGCTGTCTCGAATCTCGTCGGCGCCGTCCAGTGACTTCCGCCGCTTCGTTTCGAGGGAGGCGGCTTCTACTTCGGCGCCGTCTTCCTTGTCAACCGCTCGCTGTCAGCTTTCCTCACCGCCTTGCGTCCGTCGTGTTGTCTTCCGGACTGCTGCTTCTTCGGTGGGGCGCGGCTTCTATCTCTTCGCCGCGTTCACTGTCAACTCGCTTGGTTGACCGCCCTATTTTCTTGTCGGTGCTGCTCTCTCTAACGAAGTGCCTTCCGCGCCAGTGCGCGGGCTTCGAAGCGAGGGGCGCGGCTTGTACCACCACCGCATCCGCGATCAACCATTTTGGTGGCGACCGTTTGCTGCTGACCGCTCCGAGGTTCCGAGCTGCTGCCTTCGGTTCCTTGCGAGCGGGGCGCGGCTTCTACCTCTTTGCCGCGTTCGGGATCAACATCCTTCGTCGATCCTTTTCTTCCCCCCGCGCTGACTTTCCGAGGCCCGGGGGCCGACGGTTCGTTGCGCGGGGGTCCAGTCTCTAACGCTTCGATTCGGCGACGTCAAACCCTGATTGATCCGGGCCTGATCATTCCTCCCGAGACGCCCGGGATATGGGCACGCCGTTCCAGGGTGTGAACCCCCGGCTCCGGCTTTCTTTTTCCCCGTCACTCCCCTCGGCGAGCCGCCTGCTCCTCGTCCGGTGGGGCGCGCCACCGCGTTCCGAAGAGCCCGTCTCCGAGGGGAAAGGTGATGTTGAAGTTGTGGCGCCCCATCCGGCTGGGATCGTGGTGCACCTGGTGGTGGCGCCTCAGGAAGGAGATGCCGGGCAGGCGGGCGCTCCAGTGGCTGCCCGGCAGGTGCGTGGTGAAGTGCACCCACTCGTACGCGAGGTAATAGCCGAGCGCCGTGGCGGCGAAGAGCCAGCCTGCGTTGGGGGAGATGAGCAGGAAGCAGAGCGCTCCCAGCGGCGCGGCGATGGCTCCCAGGAAGAAGAGGAGCAGGACCGGGGGAAAGAGCACCATCTTGAAGTCCCGGGGGGACTCGTAGGCCATCGCCTCGTGGGTGAAGAAGCGGTGGTGCTGGACGGTGTGCCGCTCGAACACCAGGCCCAGGCCCCGGGTGCGGTGGTGCATGGGGCCCCGGTGGCCGAGGAACTCGATGGTGTTCGCGAGCGCGATGACCGCGGGGACTCCGAGCAGCTCCCAGAGCCGGGGGGCCTCCACCTGGCTCAGCGCCAGGGCGATTCCTCCCAGGCATACGAGGCTGGTGAAGGCGAAGTGGGCCTGCCCCCGGTAACCGGGCCCGATGACCTGGGCCCGGTACTCCTCACGGAAGGCCTGGACCTTGCGGGGGACGGGGCGCGGGTCCATTCGCTTACGAGCGCTTCGTTCCCTTGTCCTGCGAGGGCTCGTCCTTGCGGCGCGCGAGCGACTTCTGCAGTTTCAGCATGCGCTCCTTGATGAGCTTCTGCTTCAGGCTGCCCAGGTGCTCCACGAAGACGTGGCCGTCCAGGTGGTCGATTTCGTGCTGGAGCACGTGGGCGAGCCGGCCGTCCGCCTCCAGCTCGTGCCACTCGCCCGTCTTGTCCTGGTAGCGGACCTTCACGCGCTCGACGCGGGGGCACTTCTCCCAGACGTCCGGTACGGAGAGGCAGCCCTCCTCGTACTTCACGCTCCCCTCCTTCGAGAGAATCTGGGGGTTCACGATTTCGAACTGGGTGCCGTCCTCGCGGCCGACGATGGCCACGCGCAGGGCGACTCCCACCTGGTTGGCCGCGATGCCGATGCCCTTGGCTTCCGCCATGGACTCCGACATCTCCTGGAGGAGCGTCTCGAGTGCCGGGCCGAAGTCGGTCACGGGCTGGGTGGGCGAGGTGAGAACCTTGTGGGGCCAGATGACGATGTCGCGAGCCATGCGACGGACTCTGCCATGCGGCCTTTTCCATTGCTCGGCCGTTCCGCTAGACCGGTGACATGCACCCGCACTCCCAGCTCATCACCGACTTCTATTCGGCCTTCCAGCGGCGCGACGCGGACGGCATGGCCGCCTGCTACCACCCGGACGTGGAGTTCAACGACGCCGTGTTCCAGGGCCTGCGCTACGCGGGGGCCACCTCCATGTGGCGCATGCTGCTGGAGCGCGGCAAGGACCTGGAGCTCGACTTCAGCCAGGTCCAGGCCGATGACCGCACCGGCAGCGCCCACTGGGATGCGCGCTACACCTTCAGCCAGACGGGCCGGAAGGTGCTCAACCGCATTGATGCGTCCTTCGAGTTCGCCGACGGGAAGATCATCCGCCACACCGACCGGTTCCCCTTCTGGACCTGGTCGCGGCAGGCGCTGGGGCCCGTGGGATGGGCGCTCGGGTGGACTCCGCTCCTGCACAACAAGGTGCGCGCCCAGGCGGCCGCGGGCCTTCGCAAGTACATGAAGGAGCGCGGCATCACCGGAGCTTGAGGGCCCCTGACTCACTCCCGCACGTCGAGCGTCTTCAGCGTCACGGGCTCCCTGGGGGCCCGCCGTGACAGGGACGCCTCGCAGCGCACCTGGCCCATCCAGTCCGTGTAGCGCAGCGAGGCCTTGCCGTCCGCGTGCAGCCACAGCGTCGCGTGGCCGTGGTTGCCCCGGTCCTGGCGCACGCCCGTCCACTCCGGGAAGCGCGGCCGGGATTCGAAGAAGCGCACCGGCGCCACCGGGTACTCCGGGGCGTCCTTCCGCTCGGAGGGGAAGCCTCCGTGGCCCAGGCTGGCGCCGAGGAAGGGCAGGCCCGGCGCGCGGTCATAGAGCGCTCCGGCCTGGGCGCCTCCCCAGCACCAGAGGTCCACCCACTCGCGCTCCACGACCAGCGCGCGCAGGTCCTCGGTCACCAATGGGTGCAGCCGCGCCGCGTCCGGTCCGTAGGGCGCGGCGTGGCTCAGCAGGATGTTCATCGCGCCCCGCCGGCGTCCTTCCGACAGGCGCTGCTCCAGCCATTGCAGCAGCGCGGGTTCGCGGTGGCGGCCCGCTTCGAACCAGGCGGTGTCCAGGCCGATGAGCTGGAAGCGCTCCGCGGCGAGGCAGAAGTAGCTGCCCTCCTGCGGGTGACGGGGGCCCGCGCCCCGCCGCTCGTCCAGGTAGCGGAAGTAGGCCCCCGCGCCCGAGCGCATCTCCGGCGGCGCGTTCAGCGTCAGGAGCGACGTCGTCCCGAGCAGCGGCTCCAGCGGCCCCGCCACGTGCGCGTCGAATTCGCCCTGGCGGCCCGAGTAGAAGACGCCGCCCAGGTGCACCGCGCAGTCCAGGCGCTCGCCGCGCATCACCAGCTGCCGGGCGATGTAGCGGGAAGCGTATTCGCCCGTGCCGAAGTCTCCGAAGAGCGCCACCTCCACCGGGCGGCCGGGCTCCGGCTCCCGCAGCGGATAGACGAAGCGGCTCTTCGCCCCGAAGTGCCAGCGGAACGGGGCCTGCTTCACCGCCGCGCCCTGCTCCAGCCACACGGGGCCGCTGAACAACAGCCAGCCGCGCAGGTCCGCCCGCGGCTCGAAGCGCGTGCGCGCGGGGTCGATGGGGATCTCCTCCGTCCTCAGCGGGAAGGTGAAGTCCGCGGGCAGTCCTCCCGTGCCCTGACGGGCGTGGCGCTCCGTCGCGTCCAGCTGCTCCTGGAGCTGGCCGGGGTCCGTGAAGAGCAGTTCCAACTCGCGCAGCGCTTCGACGAACGCGCCCACCGTGACCCTCGCGCCCAGGCCGCTCTCCGTCCAGCGCAGCACGTCCTCCGGCTCGCGCAGGAAGGCGGACTTCAGCGCGTCCAGCTCCTCCGCGCCGAGGAGCGGCAGGTCCGTGTCCTCCGGCGGCGGTGCCTCCGATGGCGCGCCCCTACCGCTCGCGGGCGGCCGGTAGCCGAGCGATTCGTAGAGCGGATTCCACCTGCTTTCCATGCGTCCCCCTCGTGATGGCGTCGGATGACCCGGGACGTATTCTCCCAGGCAACCCCGACATTCCGGCTCACCCTGGGGTGCTGGACGCGGCGTCCTTCCGGAAGGCGTAGAGCGTGTAGTACGAGCCCGTGGCGAAGCCGGGCAGCTTGAGCGGGTTGAACACGCTCAGGTTGGACATCACGCCCCCCACGAAGCCCGGCGGCACCTCCACCAGCTTGAGCGCGCCGCCCGCGAGCACCACGCCCGACTGGGGCTGGTCATTGCTCACGAGCGTGCACTCGCCGGACGCGCTGAAGGCGCCCACCGGCAGGACGAAGCGTGCATGGAACGGCACCTGCGTGCCCGGGGTGAAGGCCCGGTCCGTCAGCCGGAAGCAGGCCGTCGCCGAGCCCACCCTTTCGTAGGTGCCGTCGCCCACGGGCACGTAGAGGCCGGCGCCCAGCTTCACCGTGGGGGTGAAGGGCGCCGCGGCGCACACCGCTTCATCCGGCGGCGTCGCGGCGTCCTCCTGCGAGCGAAAGGCATACACCCACTCCGTGCCGGACTGCAGCCGCACCGTGGCTCCTGCCTGCGCCATGCTCGACCCCATCCTTCTTCAGGACCGCGGGTTGTCTGCTCCGGTCACTGCCAGGACAGCGCGTACTCCGTGTCCACCGGGCCCGTCTGCCGGCCCTTCACCTGGACGCCCCGGGCGCCCAGGGCCTCGATGACGGCCTGGAGCACGCCCTCGTGGTACGCGGGCGGCATGAAGTCCCGCTTCATCAGGAGCTTGCCCGCGCGGTCGCTGGACCACTCCACGCTGCGGTCGCCGTAGCTCACCGCCGCGCGGTAGCCCGTGGGCAGGTTCGTCACCAGGCGCTTGGGGCTGTCACCCGCGAGCAGCAGCAGCGTCTTGCCCGCCGCGGACGACAGGAAGTCCGTGGTCGCCTGCGTGCCCATCTTGCGCAACATCGCGTCGAAGCCGCCCAGCTGCGGCCCCATCAACTGCGCTCCCGTGAAGGACAGCTTCAGGAAGCCCGACACCGGGTAGTTGAAGAAGTCCACGAACTTCTTCTCCTGCACCGCGGCCAGACACTTCTCCACCGCGGCGTCGCCACCAAGGATGCGCACCGCGTTCAGCGCTCCGTTGAAGAACATGCCTCGTGCCGTGTCGTCGGGGGTCGCCAGGGCCAGGCGCTTCTCCAGGTCCTGGGCAATGGCGGGCTCCAGGACCACGACTTCCTTGCGCTGCTCACTCATAGAGGGGGGAATCTCCGGGGGGGAGGAGATGACAACACCCGTGCGCGCTACAGCCGCACGAGCTGGGCGCCATAATGGACGTTGGCGCCGACGGCCGCCACCACCACCAGGTCCCCACTGCCGAGTGAAACACGACCCTGCTCCAGGTCGTCCGCCAGCAGAATCAACATCCCGGCCGCGGACGTATTGCCAATGCGATCCACGTTGCAGGCCACGGCCTCCTTCGGCAGGCCCGCGCGGCTCACGAACGCGTCCATCACCCGCTTGTTGGGCTGGTGGAAGTAGTAGCGCTTCACCTGCTCACGCACCGTGGGCGTGAGCACCGCGTCCAGGCACTTCTGCATGTACTCCGGGTAGCTGCGCGCGACCTTGAAGCCGTCCACCACGAAGGCCATGTCGGCCGGGCGCGTGCGACCTGGCTGGTAGGGCAGCTTCAGCATGCCGCCGCCCCGGCGCGACACCAGCTCCGCGTACGCGTTGCCGGAGAATGAGGAGAGGATGCCCGGGCCGTCCTCGTCGCCCGGCTGCCTGCGCAGCACCACCGCGCCCGCGCCGTCGCCGAAGACATACATGGACAGGTACGCGTTGAGCGCCTTGGGGCGGCCCGGCGTGGGGGGCAGTTCGTCCGTGTAGACCTCGCGGTTGAGCAGCGGGGACGTGAACGCCGAGGCCACCACCGCCACCGTGCGGAAGCGGCCGCCGTCCATCATCTTGCGCACCAGGTCCAGCACGTACGGCGTGCCGCCGCAGCCGTCATCCACCACCAGCGCGAAGGCGTCCTCGCGCAGGCCCAGCCGCTCATGCAGCACCATGGCGTCGTGGTTGAAGTGCGGCGCGTCCGGGGTGCACGTCACCACGAAGAGCGCGTCCAGCTCCTTCGGATCCACGCCGCCGCGCGAGAGGGCCTGGCGCAGCGACACCTCACACATGTCCGTGTTCGTCGCCGGGTAGAAGCGCCCCAGCACGTCGTCCGGCGGGGGGATGGCGCGGCCCGTCTCGTCGTCGAAGTCCCAGAGGAAGCGGCGCTCCTTGATGCCAATCTTCTCTTCGATGCGGGCGGCCGACCAGCCGGGGATCGCCTTGGCGATCCGCTCGTTGGAGATGGTCCGTGCTGGGACGAACGAACCCGCACCCACCACACACACCCGTTCGGTCATTTCCATGGCCTCGCGATTTCACAGCCTTGCCGGACGGGATGGATTCCCTGGCTGGGGTGCCTAGAGCACGTTCCAGGCCACCTCCTAAGCCCTCGGAAAGACGGAGTTCCGGTTTCTGGACGCGTCATCCGTGAAGGGCGAGCGACGCCAGAACACCCCCTCAGGCCTGTGAAATCCGCAGGATGGGGAATGCTTCAAAAGTGAAGTCACCGGCGTGGAATGAAGCACACGCGATGTGTCAATTCACTTTTGGTAATACTGAATACACAGACCGTATCTACCATCGGGCCGGCGATATCAATGACCCCCGAGTCGGCCGGGTGATCACCTCTTGTATTGCGCGAGCCGGGACCGATTGGATCCCCCCGCGACCGATTTCCCGGCCGCGGGGGTCCGCTGCTTCACTCAGAAGGGGATGTTGTCGTCGTCGCCGGGGGGCGGGATTTCGCCGTCGTCCGGCGGGTTGCCGTAGCCGTAGCCACCGCCCCGGCCGCCTCCGCCACCGCCGCGCGCGGGGGGCTCGCCGCCGCCACCCTCACCGCGCTGCCGGGCAATCTCCGCCTCGATGGCGGCCAGGAGCTGGCGCTCCTTGTCGTGCCAGCGCGACTTGCTGGGGTCCGCCAGGGAGCGGCGCGCGCCGTTGGCGTAGAACTCCAGGTCCTGGAGGCTGGCGCCGTAGACGGGGGCGCCCTTGCTGCGGCCGTAGTTGGGCAGGAGCGTGCCGTCGCCACCACCACCACCGCCACCGGACGGGGCGCCCGAGGACGCGGGACGGCGGTACGCCGGGGCCGACGCCGCGACGGGCGTGGCGCTCATGGACAGCTCGCCCAATTGCAGCGTGAAGCCTTCGTCGTTCCGGTACGCCGTGCCCACCCGGACCTGCTCCACCGAACCGTCGGGACGGCGGACCGCGACGGTGACTGGATATTGCTCGCTCATGGGGCCGGGATTCACACCTCCACGGCCCGCATGTCAATCGAAGGAAGCACTGCGTGTCGGGCCCGAGGCACGCACGGCGGGCCGCTGGGGGCGACCCGTCACGCGGGGACCACCGGGGACGACGTCCTCCGTCAGGTCAGCGACACCATGCCGCCGCCGGAGCCCTTCTTGCGCACCCACGCCTTGGGCTTGGGCGGCGCCGCGGGCGCGGCCGGTTTCGCGGCTTCCTTCAGCGCCTGGCTGCCCGCGCGGCCTCGCGGCAGCGTGACGTCCGGGACCGACTGCGACTTCGCTCCATCCACCCACGCCTCCGGACGGCGGCCGGTGCGGATGAGCAGGCGCAGCTTCTGGTAGTGCGCCGAGCAGTAGCCCTTGGAGCGGCTCTGGCGCTTGCAGCCGATGACGGCGCAGGCCTGGTTGTCTTCCGCGGCGGCGGCCTTCGGCGGACGGCCCGGGCCCCTCGCGGCGGGCGCGGCGGCGGCCTTCGGCGGACGGCCCGGACCCCTCGCGGCGGGCGCGGCGGCCTTCGGCGGACGGCCCGGACGGCGGCGGACCGGCTCCGGCGCCAGCGAGGGCGTGCGCACGCCCGCCACGGCCCCGAGGCGGCTGGAGAGCGGCGCCAGCCGTTGAATCATCTCCCGCAGGTCGTCCAGCGCATCCAGCCCATTGGCCATCCGGGCGACGGCCTTCTGAACGGGAGCCAGTTGCAGTTGCAACTCGCGACGGACCATGTCGCGCAGTTCGGTCTCAAGAGAAAGTGGGGCCATGTGGGGCAGGATATACACCCAACCGCCTGGGGAGGGATGGAAACATTCCCCGGGATGTTAAAGGAACCAACCATGACTCCGGTTCCCACCCCTGTTCGCTTCCGCGGCACCGACTCCTACCTCACGAGCGAGGGCCTGCAGGCGGCCGTCAATTGCGCCCTCACGCTCCAGCGTCCACTGCTGGTCAAGGGCGAGCCCGGCACCGGCAAGACGCTGCTGGCGGAAGCGATTGCGCAGGGACTGGGATTGAAGCTGCTCACCTGGCACGTGAAGAGCACCACGCGCGCGCAGGACGGCCTGTATGTCTACGACACCGTGCAGCGGTTGTATGACTCGCGCTTCGGGGACGGGGACGTGCGAGACATCCGGCGATACATCCGCCTGGGGCCGCTGGGCGAGGCGTTCGCCGCTCCGGAGCGCGTGGTGTTGCTCATCGACGAAGTGGACAAGGCGGACCTGGAGTTCCCCAACGACCTGCTCCACGAGCTGGACCGGATGCGCTTCCGCATCTCCGAGACGAACGACGAGGTGGTGGCGAAGCACCGCCCGGTGGTGCTCATCACCAGCAACAACGAGAAGGAATTGCCTGACGCGTTCCTGCGCCGGTGCGTGTTCCACTTCATCGACTTCCCGGAGCGCGAGCTCATGCAGCGCATCGTGGACGTGCACCACCCGGGGCTGGATGCGTCGCTGGCGGACCAGGCGCTCAAGGTCTTCTACGAGCTGCGCGCGATGACGCGTCTGCGCAAGCGGCCCTCCACCAGTGAGCTCGTTGACTGGATTTCCGTGCTCAAGGCCAACGGCGTGGTGGAGCTGAAGCTGGATGAACAGCTGCCGTTCCTGGGCGCGCTGCTCAAGAAAGAGCAGGACCTGGTGGCGGTGGCGGAGGCCTTCGGGCGCGGCCGGCGGACTCGCGCTTAAGGCAGGCTTGGGAGGCCACGCCATGTTCCTGCCGTTCTTCTACGAGCTGCGAAAGCGCGGGGTGAAGGTGGGCGCGCAGGAGGCGCTTGCCCTGGCCGGAGCGCTGAAGGCCGGGCTGCATGACAGCAGCCTGGATGGTTTCTATCACGTGGCTCGCGCGCTCCTCGTCCACTCGGAGACGCAGCTGGATGCCTTTGACCAGGCGTTCCTCGCGCATTTCCAGGGTGTGGCCTCCGACGCGCTGAAGCTCACCGAGGAGCTGTTGTCCTGGCTGGAGGAGGCCAAGGAGCGCACCGACCTGAGCCCGGAGGAGCTGGCGCTCCTGGAGCAGTGGGATCCCGAAGAGCTGCGCCGGCAGCTGGAGCAGCGGCTGAAGGAGCAGACCGAGCGCCACGACGGCGGTACGCGCTGGGTGGGCACGGGCGGCGCGTCTGCCTTTGGCAACAATGGCATGGCCCGGCAGGGCGTGCGCATTGGCGGCACGGGCGGGCGGCAGGGCCAGGCGCTGTGGCAGGCCGGAGCGCGCAAGTACGCGGGCTACCGCGACGACCTGGTGCTGGACACGCGGCAGATGGCGGTGGCGCTGCGCAAGCTGCGGGCCTTCGCGCGCGAGGGCGTGGCGGAGGAGCTGGACGTGGACGAGAGCATCGCCGCCACCGCGAAGAACGCGGGCGAGCTGGAGGTCGTGACACGTCCGCCGCGCCGGCCCAACACGCGCGTGGTGCTGTGCATGGACGTGGGCGGCTCCATGGACCCGTACGCGCACCTGGTGAGCCGGCTGTTCAGCGTCGCCAGCCAGGCCACGCACTTCAAGGAGCTGCGCACCTACTACTTCCACAACTGCGTCTACGGGAAGCTGTACGCCACGCCGCAGCTGACGGGCGGCATCACCGTGCCGGAACTCACCGCGCAGGTGGGCCGGCATCACAAGCTGGTGATGGTGGGGGACGCATCCATGGCCCCGTATGAGCTGGGCATCCGCACGGATGCCAATGGCCAGTACCGGCAGGAGGGGCTGGAGGGGCTCACGTGGATGATGCAGCTGGCGCAGCACTTCGAGCGCAACGTGTGGCTCAACCCGGAGCCTCGGGGGTCGTGGCGCTCGGGGACCATCGCGGTCATCGCCAATGTATTCCCCATGTTCGCCCTCACGGTGGAGGGGTTGGGTGAGGCAGTGAACCATCTGACCCGGGGGAAGACGCCCCGGGGCGCGATGGCCCGGCGGTAATTCCCGGAAAGGGGCGTGCGCCTGCCGACGGACGGGCGTGTTTGGTGCGGCGCAGCGGCCCCGGTTACGGCATGGTGCGCCCGCGACGCAGGCTCAGCGCGGGAGGCCGCATGACGACCGAGAAGATCGATACCCAGGCAATCAACACCATCCGCACGCTGTCCATGGACGCGGTGGAGAAGGCCCACTCGGGCCACCCGGGCGCGCCCATGGCGCTGGCCCCCGTGGCCTACCAGCTGTGGCAGCAGGAGCTGCGATACGACCCGGCCACGCCGAACTGGCCGGACCGCGACCGCTTCATCCTGTCCAACGGCCACGCGTCCATGCTGCTCTACAGCCTGCTGCACCTGGCGGGCGTGAAGCGCGTGAAGGACGCGAAGGTGCTGGACGTCCCGGCCGTGTCGCTGGACGACATCCGCAACTTCCGCCAGCTGGACTCGGCGACGCCGGGCCACCCGGAGTACCACTGGACCACCGGCGTGGAGACCACCACCGGCCCCCTGGGCGCGGGCGTGTCCAACAGCGTGGGCATGGCCATCGCCAGCAAGTGGCTGGGCGCCCACTTCAACAAGCCCGGCTTCGACCTGTTCACCCATGACGTCTACGCGCTGTGCGGCGACGGCGACATGATGGAGGGCGTGGCGAGCGAGGCCGCGTCGCTCGCGGGCCACCTGAAGCTGCCCAACCTGTGCTGGATCTACGACAGCAACCACATCTCCATCGACGGCAGCACCGACCTGGCCTTCACCGAGGACGTGGGCCGCCGCTTCGAGGGCTACGGCTGGCGCGTGCTGAAGGTCACCGACGCCAACGACCTGGACGCGCTGTCCAAGGCCTACAAGTCCTTCAAGGACGAGCGCGGCAAGCCCACGCTCATCATCGTCAACTCGTTCATCGGCTTCGGGTCGCCCAAGAAGCAGGGCTCCGCCAGCGCCCACGGCGAGCCCCTGGGCGCGGAGGAGATCAAGGCCACCAAGAAGGCCTACGGCTGGCCCGAGGACGCGCAGTTCCTGGTGCCCGACGGCGTCCCGCAGCGCTTCCAGGAGCGCCTGGGCGCGCGCGGCAAGGCGCTGCATGACGCGTGGGAGAAGTCCCTGGCGGACTACCGGAAGCAGCACCCGGAGCTGGCGCGCGAGCTGGACGCGCTGCTCAAGCGCGAGCTGCCCGAGGGCTGGGACAAGGAGCTGCCCGTGTTCCCCGCGGACGCGAAGGGCATGGCCACGCGTGAGTCCGGCGGCAAGGTGCTCAACGCGCTGGCGAAGAACTACCCGTGGCTGGTGGGCGGCTCCGCGGACCTGAACCCGTCCACGAAGACGTACATCTCCGCGTCCACGTCCATGAAGCCGGGCGAGTACTCGGGCCGCAACATCCACTTCGGCGTGCGCGAGCACGCGATGGGCTCCGTCGTCAACGGCCTCAACCTGAGCCACGTGCGCGGCTACGGCGCCACGTTCCTCATCTTCAGTGACTACGAGCGCCCCGCCATGCGCCTGTCGTCCCTGATGGAGATCCCGTCCATCCACATCTTCACCCACGACTCCATTGGCCTGGGCGAGGACGGCCCCACGCACCAGCCGGTGGAGCAGCTGATGTCCCTGCGCGCGGTGCCGGGCAACATCGTGCTGCGCCCCGGTGACGCCAACGAGGTGACGGAGGCGTGGCGCTACATCGCGCAGCAGAAGCACCACCCGGTGGTGCTGGTGCTGTCGCGCCAGCCGGTGCCCACGCTGGACCGCACGAAGTTCGCGCCTGCTTCCGGCGTGGCGCAGGGCGCGTACACGCTGCTGGAGGCGGAGGGCGGCAAGCCGGACGTCATCCTCATTGGCACCGGCACGGAGGTGGCGCTGGTGGTGGAGGCCGCGGAGAAGCTCAAGGCCGAAGGCGTGAAGGCCCGCGTGGTGAGCATGCCGTCGTGGGAGCTGTTCGAGCAGCAGCCCCAGGAGTACCAGGACCGCGTGCTGCCCCCGGACGTGAAGGCTCGCGTCTCCGTGGAGAAGGGCGCGGCGTTCGGCTGGGAGCGCTGGGTGGGCCACACGGGCAGCGTCATCGGCATGCGCAGCTTCGGTGCGTCCGCGCCCATCAAGGCGCTGCAGCAGAAGTTCGGCTTCACCGTGGAGAACGTGGTGAAGGAGGCGCACGCCACCATCGCCAAGGCGAAGAAGCAGTAACGCGCCCGCGAAAAAAACAAGTGCCCCGGACCCTCCCCCGAAGGTCCGGGGCACTTCAGACTTCTGGCTTCAAATCCCCCCCACTGCCACTGCTCATCAGGCCGCGAAGAACACGGGGCGCGTGGGGCGCGGGTTGCTGATGAACTTCATCTCGTTGATCATCTTCTTGAAGTCCTTCTGGCCGATGCCCGTGGAGCCCTGGGCCTGCGCGCGGGTGGCGTACTTCTCGTAGGTGTCCACGACCTTCTTCGCTTCCGGCGTGAGGCGGTCGTAGTTCTGGCGGGCCCACTTCATCGTGTCGGTGAACTCGGTGCCGGCCGCCTGGCCGTCCAGGTCGCCCGCGCCCTTCTCGATGGCGGCGGTCAGGTCGCTGCCGGAGATCTTCCCCTGCTTGGCGTCCAGGCCCTCCAGCGCGTTGCGCATGGAGCTGTCGTGGAAGGTCTTGAAGGCCTCCATCTTCTTGAACATGGCGTCGGCCTCCTTCTGGGTCATGCCCTCGGGGCCCGCCTTCTTCGCGGCCTGCTGGTAGGTCTTGAGGACCTGCTTCGCCTCGGGCGTGAGGCGGCTCTCGTTCTTGGCGGCCCACTTCTCGAACTCCTTCAGCTCGGAGGTGGAGGAGTGGCCGTCCTTGTCGGAGATGCCCTTCTTGATGGCCTCGGCGAGGTCCTCACCGGAGATGGGGCCCTGCTCCTTGTCGAGCGCCTCCGTGGCCTTGCGGGCGCTCACGTCACCGGCGCCCACCTGGCGCATCTCCTTGTTCATGGCGGCGTTCTCCGCGTCGGTGAGGCCGGTGCGGCCCTGGGCCTGGGCGGCCTTGGTGTGCTTGCGGTAGACGTCCAGGACCTCCTTGGCCTCCGGGGAGAGGCGGCTCTCGTTCTTGGCGGCCCACTTCTCGAACTCCTTCAGCTCCGCGCCGCCGGCCTGGCCGTCGTGGTCCGCGGTGCCGGCCTTGATGGCGCGGGCCATGTCCTGGCCGGACACGGTGCCGCCGTGGGTCTTGCTGTCCAGGTTGGCGAGCGCCTTCTTCGCGCTGGCGTCACCCACGTCGCGCATCTCCGCGAGCATCTTCTTGAAGTCGCCCTGGGGGATGCCGGACTCGCCGCGCGCCTGGGAGAGCGCCGCGTACTTGCTGTAGATGTCCATCACCTGGCGGGCCTCCGGGGTGAGGCGCTCGCGGTTGTTGGCGGCCCAGTCCGCGACGGCGCGGTACTCACCGGAGGCGGCCTGGCCGTCCAGGTCCCCGACGGCGGCCTCGATGCTGTCCGCGAACTTCTCCGCGCTGATGGGGCCGGAGGTCTGGTTCAGCTTGTTCATCTCCACCATGGCGCCCACGTCCTTGGGCTGCCAGTTGTCGCGCGGGCCCCAGCAGCCGTGGCCGTGCGTGGAGAAGCCATCACCGAGGTGGCTGTGGCGGGCCTGCAGGTCGTGCAGCTGCGCCTTCAGGCCATCCAGCTGCGACTTCATGTTGTTGATGGTGGCCTTCGTCTCCGCCGCCTGCTTCGCCGGGGACGAGGAGCCGCGAAGGACAGAGAGTTCCTTGTTGCCGAGGGCCGGCTTGGTGTTGAGGGCGGCGGTAGAGAACTTTTCGATCGTGGCCATTTTTGATCTCCGGGAGGAGCGGCTTCCTTTGCGGAAGCGGTCATGCCGGGACCTATTGCTCGCGTCGTGCCAGCCCTGCCCACCTGCACACCCTGAAGGATTCCGTGGGGTTACGCGGTGATGCCGCGAAATCCTGGGTGGTGACAACAGTCACCAGCGGTGATGACTGTCACCATCCCCCCGCCCCCCGGGGTGGTGACGAGAGGCATCACTTCCGGCGCGTCTGTTCTAGACGCCGCCGCGCAGCTCTGTCTCGGGCCAGAGGGCTCCGTCCCCGGGCGTGAGCAGGAAGGTCAACTTCCCCTGGTGGAAGCCTCGCACCGGGCCGGGGGGCTCCGGGTAGCCCGGGGGCAGGCGCCAGTCCGGGGGCTGGAGCGGCGTGGCGGCGATGGATTGGTCCTGGCGTAGCGCGCCCACGTCCTGATCCGTGAGCGCGCGCGAGTGCGTCCAGGGGAGGAGGTCGCGGCCGTGCAGCTCGATGCGGGCACCAGGGCCCGGGTCCTTCCACGGGCCGATGGCCGTGCGCTTCAGCGTGGAGAGGTGCGCTCCGCAGCCGAGTGCGCGTCCCAGGTCCCGGGCCAGGGAGCGGACGTAGTAGCCGCCGCGGCAGGTGAGCTCCAGGACGCTGGCTGTGGGCAAGTTGTGCGAGAGCCAGCGCGCGGTGTGCAGGTACACGCGCGACGGGGGCAGCTCCACGGCCTCGCCCCGGTGGGCCTTGCGGTAGGCGGGCTCGCCTCCGAGCTTCTTCGCGCTGGTGGCGGGCGGGATCTGATCCGTCCAGCCGAGGAACGGGCGCAGTGCTGCTTCAAGGCGCTCGGGCGTGAGCGCGGTCGCGTCTCCCTGGTGGACGGGGCGGCCGTGCAGGTCTCCGGTGTCCGTCTCCGTGCCCCACTCCACGCGGGCCTCGTAGACCTTGGGCGCGGCGTGCAGGTGTTCGAAGAGGTGCGTGGCCGGGCCCACCAGCATCAGCAGCAGCCCTTCCGCGAATGGATCCAACGTGCCGCCGTGACACAGCGCCGTGCGGCGGCCGGGGCGCGTGGCCTGGGCTTCCTCCTGAAAGGTCCGGACAGTGGCGAAGCTGGTGGCGCCCACGGGTTTGTGCGTGAGGTAGAGGCCGGGCGTCATGGCTTCACCTTCGTCGCGCCCGCCTCTTTCTCCAGGTGCACGGGCGAGGTGCCGGTCTTGTCCGCGATGACGTTGGCCAGGGCCTCCGCGTGCGTCGTCACCCAGATCTGGCTGTGCTCCGAGGCTCGCACGATGAGGCGGCCCAGGGGCTCCAGCAGGTCCGGGTGCAGGCTGGTCTCCGGTTCGTTCAGCGCGAGGAACGGCGGCGGCCTGGGGCTGAGCAGCGCCGCCAGCAGACACAGGTAGCGCAGCGTTCCGTCCGACAGCTCCGGCGCCGCCATGGGCCTCGACAGGCCGGGCATGTGCAGGAAGAGGCTGAAGCGGCCGTCCTCCGCGCGCACCTCCAGCCTGGCTCCGGGGAAGGCGTCGTCGATGCCCTGCTCCAGGGCGCGCTCGTCACCAATCTCCCAGACGGTCTGGAGCGCCGCCGCCAGGTCGCGTCCGTCGGAGGCGAGCACCGGCGTGCGCACGCCCACCTGCGGGTGCCGGGGCAGCGCGTCCGGGTCGGTGCGGAAGTGGTGGTAGAAGCGCCACGCGCTCAGCGTGCGCTGGACCTCGCCCAGTCTGGGGAAGCGGTGCGGTTCGGAGAGTTGATCCATCACCGACTCCGCGCCCCACAGCTCCGTGGGGAACGTGACGCGCGTTCCGTCCGCATCTCGGATGAAGGCCGTGCGGTCCTTGCGCTCCATCAACACCAGACGCCGGCCTCCCGAGTGCGCCCAGAGGTGTTCCTCCTTCACCTCCGGATCCAACGTGAACATCGTGTCACGTGGCGACCCCTGCACCAGGCCGCATTGCAGCTCATAGGTGAGGTCGTCCAGGTCCACCGTCACGCGCAGCCGCACCGGCTTCTTCAGGTCGCGCGGGCCGGCCCACATCACGCTGGGGGTGCCGCCCTCCTCCGCCAGCGTGCGCGCGAGCCTTCCTTCCGCCGCCGCCGCGAGCAGGTAGAGCGCGCGGTACAGGTTCGTCTTGCCGCTGCCGTTGGGGCCCACCACCACGGTCACCGGCCCCAGCTCCAGGTGGAGCTGACGCACGGAGCGGTAGCCTGCGATGTCCAGACGCGTGAGGGCCATGGCGTGCGCGTGAGCCTACCCGGCCCTTACGGAGGGGGCCGCACCTTTGACCGGCCGCTGCCCACCTCCCGGCACAGCGCCCAGAAGTTGTTGAGGACCTTGTTGGAGGGGAGTGCTCCGCCCACGACCAGTGAGCCGTCCGAGCCGGACGGCACCAGCAGCTCCACGTCCAGGGCCCCGGCCACGAGGTGATTCGCGCCGGCGTACAACGCGCGCACCCGTTGGTTGCCCATGACCACCAGCCCCGAGTCCGACGGTTCCCCATCCATCAGGGCGCCATGGACGATGAGGTCTCCGAGAAGTGGGGGAAGGAAGCCACCGGTCCGCCGTGACGCACCAGCGCGTGGGCGAGGATGCACTCCCAGTGCGAGGGGCTCCGTCCGTCGGGGATGGTGATGGGCTCGAAGGCCTTTCGCGTCAGCGCCGCCTCCAGCGCCCCCGCCAGGCTGTCGAGCCATGCGTCCCGCTGGTGCCGCGGGCCCTGCGTGGGCCAGCGGGGCTCCAGGCCCCAGGCGTCGACAACCTTCCCGCCGAGCACGCGGGTGCGCAGGCCGGTGAGCGCGGCTTCGATGTCCGGACGGCGTGGGTGCATGGCGGGCTTCTAGCGCCGCGCGGGGGCTCGCGCATCCGCCTCGGGCGGTGGCATAGACTCGCGGCACTTCTCAGGGGGAACCATCCCATGACGTCTTTCTTTCGCCTCCTGGGCACGGGCCTGTTCGCCTGCGCCCTGTCCCTGTCCGGCTGTAGCGACTCCGACCCGCCGCCTCTCGTGCCGGACGCGGGCACGCCGGAGCCCAAGCCCCTCATCGAGCGCGGCGACTACGTGGACGTAGTCCCCAACGAGCCGTGCATGGACCCGGCCTACTGGTCGCCCAGGGCGAACTGCACCGACCCGGCCAGCTTCCCGCTCACGGGGTGTGACCTGAACGCGGTGCGCGCCCTGGAGCCTTCCGGCGTCTACCAGGCCCTCTTCCGCTACAACAGCCAGAGCTATTTCGGCTCGGGCTTCCGCCTGGACACCGCCCCCAGCTTCCTGGGCCTTCCCCCAGTGCGCCGCCAGGTGGGCCCCGACGGGCTCTTCCTCACCGCGGAGGTCACCACCTCCGACAGGAAGGTGATGCGCCTGGCGCTCGCGGGCTGCCGCGTGCCGGAGCCCGGCCGCGTCACCGGTTGCTTCGTGCGCTGCACCGACGGCGTGCCGGACTTCTCCGGCACCTTCGATGCCCGGCGGATGAACCTGGCCCACGAAGCGGCCACCGGTGCGCAGCCCCTGCGGCTCGTGTCCGAGACGGCCGTTCCGGTGGGTGACCCCGTGGACGTCTACGTCACCAAGGGCCACGCCTACGTGGTGTCGCTGCCCCGGAAGAAGGAGGAGCCCGGCGGCCTGAGCGTCATCAACGTGAGCGACCCCGCGCGCCCCGTGCTCGTCACCCGCGTGAGCCTGCCCAACGACCACTACTGGAACGGCGTCTGGGCCAAGGGGGACGCGCTCTACGTCGCCAGCGGCAACTCCGGCCTCGCCGTCTTCGACATCACCGACCCGGCGAACCCCCAGTACCTGCGCTCGCTGCCCGGCGGAGCCATCGACGTGCACACCGTGTTCGTGGACGGAGACCGGCTGTACGCCATGTCCCCCTCCCCCAACGGGGAGACGCTGGTGTTCGACGTGGCCTCGCCGCTGGAGCCCCGGCTGCTCAGCCGCCTCACCCTGCCCAACAAGGCGGCGGGCAGCTATCCGCACGACGCGTTCGCCTACGGAGACCGGCTCTACATCAACCACACGCTCAACGGGTACGTCGTCCTGGACGTGAAGCGCCCGGACGTGACGCCCGTGCTGGGCGCGTATTCGTTCTACGGCAACTACAGCCACGCGAACGCGGTGGGCACCATCGATGGACGCACCATCGCCTTCGAGGGCGGCGAGCGCGAGGGCGCGCACCTGCGCGTGCTGGACGTCACCGACCCGGCGAAGATCCGGCTCATCGGCGAGGTGCGCAAGCGCGCGCAGACGTCCATCCACAACATGGTGCTGAAGGGCACGCGGCTGTACGTGGCCTGGTACCACGAGGGCGTGCGCGTCTTCGACGTGTCAAAGCCCGAGGAGCCGAAGGAGGTGGCCTCCTTCGACTCCTTCCAGGAAGCCCACCCGCGCAGCACCGACAGCCTCTTTCAGGGGGCCATCGGCATCCGCGTGCCGGGCGACGGGTACGTGTACGCCGTGGACCTGTCGCGCGGGCTGCTCATCCTCTCCGAGCCATGAGGTAGACTCTCCAGCGCTTCGCGCCGGCCGTGGTTCGCGAAGCCTTTCGGGGGGTTTCATCCGATGACGTCCTTGCTTCGATTCGTAGGCACGGGCCTGTTCGCCTGCGCCCTGTCCTTGTCTGGCTGTAGCGACTCCGGCCCGGGCGACGGCACGATGGATCCTCCGGAGCCCATCGCCGAGCTCACCGACTACGTGGACGTGGTCCCCACCGAGCCGTGCATGGACGCGAACTCCCTGGAGCCTCGCGCGAACTGCACGGACCCGAGCAGCTTCGACCTGTCCGGCTGTGACCTGGCGGCGGTGGGCGCGCTGGAGCCCTCCGGCATCTACCAGGCCACCTTCCGCTACAGCGCCACGAGCAACTTCAGCGGGGGCTTCCGCCTGGATACGAAACCCAGCTTCCTGGGCAACGCCCCCGTGCTCAACGAGGTGGGCCCCCAGGGGTTCTTCATCACCGGGGAGACCTACATCTCCGACACCTCCGTACGGTGGTACGCGCTCGCGGGCTGCCGCGTGCCGGAGCCCGGCCGCGTCACCGGCTGCTTCGTGCGCTGCACCGACGACGTGCCGGACCGCTCCGGCACCTTCGATGCCCGGCGGATGAACCTGGCCCACGAGGAGGACACCGGCGCCCAGCCGATGCGCCTGGTCTCCGAGACCGCCGTCCCGGTGGGCTACCCCGTGGACGTCTACGTCACCAAGGGTCACGCCTACGTGGTGTCCGTGCCCCGGTTCCCGGAGGAAGGCGGCCTGAGCGTCTTCAACGTGAGCGACCCGGCGCACCCCGTATTCGTCACCCGCGTGAGCCTGCCCAAGGACACCTACTGGAACGGCGTCTGGGCCAAGGGCGACGCGCTCTACGTCGCCAGCGGCAACTCCGGCCTCGCCGTCTTCGACATCACGAACCCGGCGGATCCGCAGTACCTGCGCTCGCTGCCCGGCGGCGCCATCAACGTGCACACCGTGTTCGTGGACGGAGACCGGCTGTACGCCATGTCCCCGTACCCCAACGCGGAGACGCTGCTGTTCGACGTGGCCTCGCCGCTGGAGCCCCGGTTGCTCAGCCGCATCACCGTGCCTCACGAGGAGGACACCACCAGCTACCCGCATGACGCCTTCGCGTATGGCGACCGGCTCTACGTCAACCACACGAGCACGGGCTACGTCGTCCTGGACGTGAAGCGCCCGGACGTGACGCCCGTGCTGGGCACGTATGCCTTCAGCGGCCAGTTCAGCCACGCGAACGCGGTGGGCACCATCAACGGGCGCACCATCGCCTTCGAGGGCGGCGAGCGCGTGGGGGCGCACCTGCGCGTGCTGGACGTCACCGACCCGGCGAACATCCGCCTCATCGGGGAGGTGAGGAAGCGCCCGCAGACGTCCATCCACAACATGGTGCTGAAGGGCACGAAGCTCTACGTGGCCTGGTACCACGAGGGCGTGCGCGTCTTCGACGTGGCGGACCCCGCGCACCCGAAGGAGGTGGCCGCGTTCGACTCCTTCCAGGAGGCGCACCCGCGCAGCACCGACAGCCTCTACCAGGGGGCCATCGGCATCCGCGTGCCGGGCGATGGGCACGTGTACGTCGTGGACATGTCGCGCGGGCTGCTGGTGCTGAAGGATCCCTGAGGCGCTGACCGTCGCGCCGGCGTCACTCCGCTTCGATGCGGTTGCGGCCGTTCTCCTTCGCCCGGTAGAGCCGGGCGTCGGCGACGCGCAGGAGTTCGTCCAGGGCCAGGTCCACCAGGGAGCGGCTGTAGAGCTCCGCGTCGCTGAAGCCCAGGGTGCGGCTCCAGGCGTGGGACAGGCGCAGGAAGGTGCCGTCCATGGCGGCGATGCAGAGCATGTCCACGGAGACTTCGAAGAAGCGGTCCTGCTGCTCCAGCGCGGCGCGGGCCTCGCTCGCGTCCAGGGCGTTGATTTCCCCTTCCGCCCAGCACCAGCGGGTTGTCGTGGAAGCGCGGGTCGCTCAGCGCGTCCGGCACCACGAAGGTGGCGGGGGACAGGATGGCGTGGCCGCAGAAGGACACCTCGCGCGGCGTCTGCGTGGCGTCCAGGCCGTGGCGGGCCTTGAACCACTGGCGGTCCTCGTCCACCAGCGTCACCAGCGCGATGGGCACGCGGAACAGGTGCGACGCCGCGCGCACGATGCGGTCGAACCGTTCGTAGGCGGGCGTGTCCAGCAGACACAGCGAACGCAGCGCCTGGAGGCGCCGCGGCTCATCCGCGGGCATCGGGGGAGGAAGCATGGCCTGCCCGGGTGCTCCCCCACTTGTCTGCCATTGGGGAGAGGGCCCCACCCGAAGGCCCGCCCCCGGGTCCGGCCGGCAGACGGGCGGACATCCCGTTGCAGCCCGGGAGGATTTGTCTGCTCTTGCCGCTAACCGGCGCGGCGCTTCCGGGCGGAGGGCTTCTTGCGCGGCGCGGGAGGGGTGGGGGGCATGACGGACACCACGGTGCGCACCACGCGCGCCACGGCCTTGAGCTGGCGGGGCTCCAGGTCGCGCAGCGCGCGCACCAGGCGGCGCAGCTCCAGCGAGTCCTCCTGGCGCGGCGAGGCCTGGGGCGACACCTGCGCGGAGCCGGGCCCCACGCCCAAGAGCGTGTCCGAGGACACGGCCAGCACGTCACACAGCCGCCGCAGGGTCTGGGCGCGGGGCAGCATGCGGCCGCGCTCCATGCGGCTGTAGACCTCCATGGCGATGCCCACGCGCTCCGCCACGTCCGCCTGCGTGAGTCCCAGCCGCAGCCGCGCGTCGCGGGCGGCGGCACCAAACACCGTGTTCAGCTTTTCATTCACCGGGGCGGGCACGCGCAAAACCTTGCACCTCTCCCCCGGCGCGCAAGTTTTCGAAGAGGCCCGGGCCTCAGCGCTGCCGCAGCGCGAGCGCGCCCTGGATGATGAGGCCCATGGCCTTCAACGCCTCTTCATCCAGGGGGCGCAGGGCGCGCACCAGCCGGCGCAGGCCGGGCGGATCCTCCTCCCGGTCCGCGAGGGCCAGCGTGCGCGCCTCCTCTGGAGGGTGGGGCCCGTCCAATCCCAGCAGCGTGTCCGCGCGGATGCGCAACACCATGCACAGGCGGCGCAAGGTGGTGGAGCTGGGCAGCACGCGCCCGCGCTCCATGCGGCTGTAGACCTCCATGGCGATGCCCACCTGGCTGGCGACGTCGCCCTGGGTCAGGCCCTGCCGCTCGCGGGCCTGTCGCGCCGCGGTGCCCACCGTGATGGCCAGCTCCTCGTTCATTGCCGCTTCCCCACCCCTGGCCGGACCGTGTCTCCCATGAAGTCAGGTGTCCGGCATCCTACCTGACACGGCACCAACACTACCCCAAGGGGCATCCGCCATGCTATGGACCTGGCAGGTCCCATCAGCCCTTTCGCGCATGCCTCCTCCCAGCCACGTCCCCGCTCTCCGATTGGACTCCCCACATCCCATGTCCGCCCGGCATCCCCTGGGCCCAGGAGGCGCTCCGCGATGAGCCTGGAGGGAGGACATCCGCTGCTCCTTCAGCCCCAGGAGGTGGTGGGCAGCTTCCGGCTGTTGAAGCGCCTGGCCACGGGGGGCTACGGCACCGTGTTCCTGGCGGAGACCGGGGGCTTCCACGTGGCGCTGAAGTTCGCGCTGCAGGGCCCGCAGGACTCCGAGGAGGGCTCGCAGGTGGACGCGCGCACGCTCAAGGAGGTGAGCGTGCTGCACCGCATGACCCATCCCAACGTGGTGGCGCTGCGCGGCTATCACCGCTGGCCGCACCCGCGCACGGGCTACCTGTTCCTGGTCATGGACTACGTGGAGGGTCCCACGCTGTCGGACTGGGCGGTGGAGGCGAAGCCCACGGCGCGGCAGGTGGCGCGGCTGTTCGCGGAGCTGGCGCTGACGCTGGACTTCATCCACCGCGCGGGCGTGCGCCACCGGGACATCAAGGGCAGCAACATCATCGTGCGGGCGTCGGACGAGCGGCCGGTGCTGGTGGACTTCGGCTCCAGCGACCACGCCTGCGCGCCGGCCATCACGGACGGTCGGCCGCCGCCGGGCACGCCCAGCTACCGCAGCCCGGAGCTCTTGCGTTACTGGCTGAACAACCCCAAGGGCATGTCCCGCTACGTGTACCAGCCCACGGACGACCTCTATTCGCTGGGGCTCACGCTCTTCCAGGTGCTCACCGGGGACTTTCCCTACCCCCCGGACCTGCCGGCCGCGGCGCTGCTGGGCGGGATCCAGAGCATCAAGGGGCGGTCCGCGCGCTCCATCAACCCGCGCGTGCCCCGCGCCCTCAATGACATCTGCGAGCGGCTGCTGCGCCAGGAGGTGCGCGAGCGCTACCAGATGGGCGCGGACCTCTACGCGGACCTGAGCGCGGCGCTGGAGCGCGCCCCGGACAGCTGGGACCAGCCGCTGTTCAACGCGCCGCCGCCCCACGAGGCCGTCACGGAGGAGTCCGACGCGTACTTCGACGGCAACGAGGAGGCCCGCGAGCTGCGCCGCTGGGCCCGCGCCTACGAGCGGCGCATCCCCGGCGCGGCGCCCCACTCCAGCGCGTCCACGCCGCCCGTGCCGCCGCCGCCCGGACCGTCCCTGGGGTTGGCCGCGCCCCTGCCTCCGCCCATGCCCTGGTGGGTGGCCCGGCGTCTGGCGTGGCGGCGCCTGTGGGCGCGGTGGCGCCAGCGTCTGGGATTGCGCCGGCCGCGTTGAACCCTGCACGTCCTCTTCATTCCTGACGACCCTGGAGGTTTTCCCCGCGACAGGGTTTGTGCTACCTGCGGGGTGGAGCGATTCCCGCTCCACCTGGGAGGTTGGAAGGCAGGACATGAAGACGCCCGATACGACGACGGAGGAGAACCCCGGCGTGCCCCGGCGGCCGCGCGTGCTGTTCACGGTGGGAGGCACGGCCTTCGAGTTCGTGCGCAAGCTGGAGGTGCGCTCCACCGGGGAGCTGTTGATGCTGGCGCGGCGCCGCTACCGGGGCGGGATGGGCGGCCCGGTGGTCATCAAGCGGCTGCGCAACCCGTCCGGCTTCGTGGAGCGGCGGCGGCTGGTGGAGGAGGTGGAGCTGACGTTCCGGCTCAACCACCCGGGCATCGCGAAGGTCTACCACCTGAAGGCGTACCGGGGCGTCCCGCACGTGGTGATGGAGTACGTGGAGGGCCGGTCGCTGGACACGGTGCTGAACCTGGTGGCCATGCGGCGCAAGCCCATGTCCCCGGCCTTCGCGGCGTGGGTGGTCTCCGAGGTGGCGGAGGCGCTGCACCACGCGCACACGCTGCGGGACGAGTGGAACCGGCCGCTGGGCATCGTGCACCGGGACGTGAGCCCCCGGAACCTGCGCCTGGGCGTGCACGGCGAGGTGAAGCTCACGAACTTCACCGCCGCGTTCTCCACGCTGCCGGGGCGGGAGATCACCAGCCGTCCGCTGGTGAAGGGGGACGTGGCGTACGCCTCCCCGGAGGCGCTGCGGCGCGAGCCCGTGGACGCGCGCAGCGACCTGTTCTCACTGGGGCTGGTGCTGCTGGAGGTGCTGACGGGGAAGCACCCGCTGGCGCAGGGGGACGCGGCGCCTCCGCCTCCGCCGGACCTGCCGCTGGTGCAGGCGCAGGGGCCCACGTGGATGCCGCTCACGGAGGTGGCGGCGCGCATGGCGCTGGTGGGGCCGGAGGAGGTGGAGCAGATGGCGCGCGACGTGCCGGAGGGGCTGCGCGCGGTGGTGGCTCGGGCGCTGCGGCAGGCCCCGGCGGATCGCTTCGGCACGGCGGCGGAGCTGGCCGCGGCGCTGCGGGAGTGGCTGCGCGAACACGCGCCCGCGTACGGGAGGCAGGCCGCGGCGGAGGAGGTGGCGGAGGCGGCTCGGGAGGCCACCGGCCGGCGCAACCAGGCGGAGCTGCTGGAGGGCGGGCTGCACCCGGAGGAGCTGACCGCGGAGGAGGCCGCGATGGCGTCCGAGGGTCCACCGCCGTTCCTGAAGGGGGATGACGTGACGCCGGACCTGAACGGGGAGCCCCTGCCCCTCCAGGACCTGGTCGAGGAGCTGGATGAGCTGGCCGGCCCGGACGAAGAGGTTCCGGGAGAGGACCTCGAGGACGACGACGACGGGCATCAGCCGGTGTGAGCCGGGTTCCGCTGGGACTCTGGCCACCCGAGTCCCCCGGGACCAGCGGAGGGCGGCTGGGGGTCCATGACTGTCTTTTCCGGATTTCGAAGCGTGAGGGTGTTTAGCCAAGCTTGCTTGAGTTGCTTGTTTCTTTTCACTCGACAACCAGTTGCGTCAAATCGCCGGTCCGTTCCTCCAGGCGGGGGCGCGAGGGCAATGACAAATCCTGTCACCGCGCGGGTCCGCCGCGACTGACACGCATTCCACCCGCCAGTCAGCGCAAACCCAGACATTGACAGACTTTCGCAGAAGCCAATAAAAGGCGTGACAGCATTTTCACCCGCTGGCACTGTCATTCCATACGCCGAGGGCCGGGAAGTCCCCCCGGGTCGGCGTAAGCCTGTCCATTCCCTCCGTTTTCCATGACGTCCCCCGGCCGTGCTCCCTCCGAGCGCGGCACGGGAAACGTGTCTCCGGGCTCCGGCCCGGGCACGTGAGGCCGGCGTGTGCCCGATGTGAGTCATTGGCTGTCCTTCCCTGTCTGTGTCTCCCCAAGGAGTGTCGAGTGAAGCGTACGTCCCCCCGTTGGTTCCGTTCGCGCGGCATGCTGGGCGCGCTCTTGCTGTCGCTGTCTTCTCCGTGGATGGCCGCGTGTAGTTCGGGCACCGAGGCGCCGGGCCCCTCCGCGCCCGCGGAGCAGACGCAGTCGCAGGTCACGCTGAGCATGGGCTCCGGGGACTTCTCCCAGGCCTCGGTGGAGAAGGGGCGCGTGGCGGCGCTCATCGCGCACACCGACGTGGTGCGCCTGCGCATCACCGTCTTCGAGCCGGGCAAGGAGTCGGAGCCGATCTTCGTCAACTTCGACATGGGCAAGGACGGCAGCGGCAAGTGGACGGGAAAGATCCCCTTCCTGCCCAAGAACCTCCCGCTGACGCTCCAGGCGCATGGCTTCAGCGACGCCGGCGCCGTGACGGAGATCTACAACGGCTCGCTGAACGTCACCCTCACGCAGGACAACGTGACGCTGACCATCCCCCTGCGCCCCGTCACGGACGGGGCGGCGATCCAGCTGCCGCGCATCGAGCGCATCAACATCCCCCGGGCCTTCGCGTCCGGCCAGAGCGGCAACATCACCTTCGCGGTGGCCGCGGCGCTGGGCGAGGCGCTGCACTACGAAATCACCCCCGCGCCGGGCACCAACGGCAGCTTCGCGCCGCTGAGTGGTGACATCACCCTGCTGGGCACCTCGGGCGCGTTCGTCAGCCAGTACACCCCTCCCGAAAACGTCCCGGAGCAGACGACGTACAGCCACAAGGTGACGGTGAGGAACAGGGCGGGCCACTCGGTCAGCACCACCTTCACCACGACGGTGCGGCCCAACGAGTCGAGCAGCGGCGTGGTCGACACAACGGTGAAGGTGCTCTTCAACCCGGTCATCCAGGGCCTGGACGGCTTCCGCGTGCGCAACGAGGTGGGCGAGATGACGACGAACGTCATCTTCACGGCCAAGGTCAGCGACGACGGTCCGCAGAACGCGCTCACCTATGCGTGGGGCTTCACGCCCACGGGCGCGACGTCTCCCCTGCCCGTCTTCACCGGCAACACGAACCCCTCCACGCTCCAGAACTACAACGAGGACGTGCAGGGCACCCTCAGCCTCGCCGTCACCGACGGCGACAATGGCACCACCACGCTCACCTATCCGGTGACGGCGAAGCAGTTCCCGAACGAGCCGCTCGCGGAGGGCGCGCTCGCGGGCGTGAACCAGCTGCGCGCGGGCGAGAACCACACCTGCGCCCTGCTCAACGACGGGACCCTGCACTGCTGGGGCTACAACGTCTCTGGCCAGCTGGGGTTGGGGGACAACCGGGACGTCGGTGACGACGAGAAGCCGTCCGCGAGGCCGGCGGTCAAGCTGCTGGGCGAGGGCTCCAAGATCGCCCTGGGACAGAACCACACGTGCGCCCTCTTGAAGACGGGCATGGTGCGCTGCTGGGGCGAGAACGGCCTTGGACAGCTGGGCTACGGCCACACCGACGACGTGGGCAACGACGACGACCTCACGCTGCAGGGCTACGTCAACCTGGGCGGCCTGGCGGTGAAGATCGCCGCGGGTGGCAACCACACCTGCGCGCTGATGAAGGACACCGGCAAGGTGCGCTGCTGGGGTTCGGGGGCCCAGGGTCAGCTCGGCTATGGGAGCGCGGAGAACGTGGGTGACGCCAAGCAGCCCGTGGAGAAGGGCGACGTGAACCTGGGCGCCGACACGGTCGTCAAGGACATCACGGCCGGCTATGCCCACACCTGCGCGCTGCTCTCCACGGGCCGGCTGCTGTGCTGGGGCCACAACGCCGCGGGCCAGCTGGGCAACGGCAACTTGAACCCGGTCGGCATCAGCGGGGATCCGGGCCTGCAGCCGCCCCTGAACGCGGGAGACGTGGTGCAGGTCGCGGCCGGCAGCTACTCCACCTGCGTGTTGTTCAAGTCCGGTGCGCAGACGGGCGGCGTGAAGTGCTGGGGCAACAACTCCTCCGGTCAGCTGGGCCAGGGTGACGCCTCGGGCAACTATCGTTCGTCGGGCTGCTTCGTGGGCAACAATGCCGGTTGCTTCTACCGGATGGCGTCCGAGGCCGTCTCCGTGAACCTGGGCGGCGTGCTGCCCCTGCAGATCGCGACGGGCGCCGACCATGCCTGCGCCCTGCTGGCCACGGGCAGCGTGAGGTGCTGGGGCTACAATGGCTATGGTCAGCTGGGCCTGGGCAACACGACGCCCACGTCCGCGCCCAGCCAGGCAGTGGACCTCAACGGCGCCACCGCCTACCAGATCACCGCGGGCGGCAACCACACCTGCGCCCTGCTCTCCACGGGCGCGGCTCGCTGCTGGGGCCGGGGCTCGTTCGGCCAGCTGGGTTACGCCAGCAAGAACAACGTGGGCGCCACCAACTCGGCGAGCAGTGGCGGCAACATCGAGATCACCCTGCCGACCGCGCCGTAGTCCGCCTCAATGAACACGCGGGCGCCCGCTTCACCGGGGCGCCCGCTTCGCTTTCCTTCCGTGTGAGCCATGACGAAGCCCGCCCTCCTCGCGCTCCTGCTGCTGTGCATCTCCGCCGCGTGTACGTCGCCGACGACGGAGCGGGGCACGCCGGAGCCCACGGCCTCCGTCACGTTCACCGTCTCCACGGACAACACCGGTTCGCAATCCCAGACACGGCGCGCGCTGGCGGGCTTCTCCTTCGCGGACGTGGCGCGCATCCGCGTCGACGTGGAGGACGCGGCCAGCCACAGCGCGCTGTTCACGAACTTCGACCTGGTGCCCTCGCCCTCCGGGTGGTCCGGCACCCTGCAGTCCCTGCCGCGCCATCAATCCCTCACGTTCATCGCGCGGGCGCACGACGGCAACAGTGCGCTCCTCTTCCAGGGCAGCACCACGCAGACGCTCGTCGCGGACCGGGAGACCGTGGCCATCACGCTGGCGCCCACCAACGACGGCGCGCCCATCACCCTGCCGCGCATCCCCCGCATCCAGCTCCCCGGGGAGCTCGTCTTCGGCCAGCCCGCCACCGTCACCTTCTTCGTCGAGGCCTCCTCCGGCGAGGCCCTCACCTTCACGCTCACCGCCGCGAACAACGGCGGCGCCTTCGTCCCCTCCAGCGGGACGTTCACGCTCACCGGGACCTCCGGCGCCTTCGTCGCCCGCTACCTGCCGCCCTTCGGCATTCCCAGCCCCACCGACTACACGCACTCGCTCACCGTCACGAACCCGGCGGGACATTCGGTCAGCACCACGTTCACCACCCGCGTGCTCCCGGCGGACCGGTCCACGGACTCACTGGGCACCACCGTGCGCATCCTCTTCGCGCCCGTCATCCAGGGCCTGGCCGCGTCCCGCCTCACGGGCACCTCCGACGTCTCGTGGTCCGCCTCCGTGTCGGATGATCAGCCCTCGCGCACGCTCGACTACGCGTGGAGCTTCACCCCGGACGCGCCCGTGACGCCTGCCCCCGGCTTCACCACGCAGGCCAACCCCACCGTCCTCCAACACTACGCCCCCTCGCTCCAGGGCCACCTCTCCCTCCAGGTCACCGACGCCGCCGGGGCCCGCACCACCGCCACCTACCGCCTGGGCACGCAGCAGTTCCCCGACGCGCCCGTACAGACCGGTGGCCCCACCGACGTCGCCCAGCTCCGCGCCGGTGACAGCCACACGTGCGCCCTGCTCAACGACGGCTCCGTGCGCTGCTTCGGCAGCGGCGCGCAGGGCCGGCTTGGCTACACCGGCACCGCCAACATCGGCGATGACGAGACGCCCGCGTCCAAGGGCCCCGTGCCCCTCGCCCCCGGCGAGAAGGCCGTGCAGCTGGCCACCGGCCTGGGCCACACCTGCGCCCTGCTCTCCACCGGCCTCGTGCGCTGCTGGGGCGCCAATGCCTCCGGGCAGCTGGGCCTGGGCCACACGCGCACCATTGGCGACGACGAGCCCATCGCCAGCGTGGGCACCGTCGACCTGGGCGGCGCCCGCGCGCTGCGCATCACCGCGGGCGACCGTCACACCTGCGCGCTGCTCACCTCCGGCCACGTGCGCTGCTGGGGCGACAACACCCACGGACAGCTGGGCCTGGGCCATACCGACACGCTGCCTCCGCCCATCACCGACGTCCCCGTCGGCGCCCCCGTGCGGGACCTGGCCGCGGGCGGCGACCACACCTGCGCCCTGCTCTTCTCCGGCCGGCCCCGCTGCTGGGGCGCCAATGCCTACGGACAACTGGGTTACAACCGTGACGATGATGTCGGTGACACCGAGTTGCCGTCGTCCGCCGGTGACGTGGACGTGGGCGGCACCGCCGTGCAACTGGCCCTGGGCGCACAGCACACCTGCGCCCTGCTGGACACCGGGGCGCTGCGCTGCTGGGGCGCCAACGCCTACGGGCAGGTGGGCAACGGCAACCCTGACTACGCGACGCCCCTCACCCCCGTGGCGCTCGGCTCCGGCCTTCGCGCCGTCCAGGTCGCCGCTGGCGCACAGCACACCTGCGCCCTGCTCGAGTCCGGTCAGCTCCAGTGCTGGGGCAACGGCGCCCGGGGCCGTCTGGGATACGCCAGCACGCGCTCCCTGTCCGCGCCCGGCGGCGCCTTCATCAACGTGGGCGGCGCGCCCGCCACGTCCGTCACCGCGGGCGGGCAGCACACCTGCGCCGTGCTCTCCTCTGGCCGCGCGCTGTGCTGGGGCTTCAACACGTCCGGGCAGCTCGGCTACGGCCACGTGCGCGCCATCGGCGATGACGAAGCACCCGCGCTCGCCGGGGGCATCCTCCTCGTGTCGCCCTGACACCGCGCACGGGAGGGCCCTGATGCCTGGCTGCCTGCCCTCCAGGCCCCTGCGGGTGCTTCCGGAGCAGGTTGCCGGACGTGGGGGGCAGTGAAGAACCTCCATCGACGGAGGGACTCCTTCATGGCCACCAACGACACGCGTCCCGCACCCACGCAGCCCGCCGAGGATTTCTACGGACGTCCAACGACTCCCCGCCAGGACGGCGAGCCCCAGCAGCCCCGTCCCGAAGAGGAGGACGAGCGCAAAGCCCGCCGCGAGCTGACCGAGGCCGATGAGAAGGGCATCCGTCCGCGCACCGGGGACGACGCCGACGACCGCGACCTGAGCCTCCACGACGCCAGCGGCCTGCAGCCGTATGACCCGCGCGAGCGCGCCCCGGGCGCATCGCTGGACGACATGCCGGACGGCGACGGCCCCCGCAGCGACGCGGGCACCAACCCGGTGTCCGACGTCTACCGCTACGGCCACCCGGACCGCATGCCGGACCGCGAGCGCTGACCCGCCGCGCCCTTCAAAACACCGAGGGCCAGGACCCGAGGCTCCCCGCCCCGGCCTGGCCCTTCGTTGTGTCTGGGATTTGAAGGCGCTTCAGCCCACGCGGCGCGGGGCGTGATCCAACCGGTGCGCGTCCACCCACGCATTGGCCTGCGCCAGGGTGTCCACGAAGACGGTGTCGAAGCTGGCCGCGTGTCCGGTGAGCAGCATGGCCACGGACATCGCCTTGCCCACCACGCGCTGGGACAGGTCGGAGCCCACGTACACCACCGAGCGCATCCACTCCGCGCGCACGTTGTTGGCCAGGTACTTGCGGGACTCGGCGGGCAGCTCCGACCCCGGCACCTCCGCCACCAGGTAGAACGGCCCCTGCGCCGCCATCTCCTCGTACACGCGCAGCGCCCACTTCGCGTCCTGCAGCCCGACCACGCCCGTGTATTTCGTATGCAAGACGTCCGGCGCCGTCATGCGGATCCGGTGCGCGCCACACGTCCACTCGCGAATCTGTTGCTCCATGCGGTCCTCCCCCCAGCTTCCGGGGTGAACCCTACGCCGGACCCCGCCCGTCCAGGGAAGTGCCCCTGCCCTTTGGGACAAGGTTCCGCTGTCCATTGGATGTCAGACCCCCTCTGTACTGTGTACCCATTCCGACAGCCTTCCAGAGGGGGAAATCATGACGGAAACCCGTGAAATGCCGCGCGTCTCGGTGAACAAGCTGGGCGAGTACCTGGTCGCCACGCCCGCCCGCCGCAAGCGCATCATCCACGACCAGAAGCACCCGCCGGAGGCCCAGTACCTGCGCTATCCGGAGGCGTCCCAGGCCATCACGGACTTCCTCTGCCGGGGTCTGGATTTGAACGTGCTGCGGGAGTCCCAGCGCCGCTTCGCCTGCGCGGTGCCGCAGACGGAGTTCGAGGCCCAGCGCATGCAGCTGTGCTCGGAGGCGCTGGAGCGCTTCGCCGACCTGGTGCCGTGGTTGGATTTGGACGACGCCATCATCAGCGCGGTGGGCGCGGAGCCGCCCGTGCTGGAGATGGCCGGGGTCACCATCAGCGTGCGCCCGGAGGTGGTGGTGCAGCGGCTGGACAAGCAGGGCAACCCGCGCGTGGGGCTGATGAAGCTCTACTTCTCCAAGACGCACCCGCTGGACGAGCGCAGCGGGCAGTACATCGGCACGCTGCTGCAGCGCTTCGCGGAACAGCACCTGTGCCGGCTGGGCCCGGCGGACCACCGGCTGATGACGGTGGTGGACGTGTTCGCGGGCTCGCTGTTCGTCGCGCCGCGCGCGCACATCCGCCGGCTGGGCGACGTGGTGCTCGCGTGCGAGGAGATCGC
Organism: Corallococcus interemptor; assembly: GCF_003668875.1. Lineage (GTDB taxonomy): Bacteria > Myxococcota > Myxococcia > Myxococcales > Myxococcaceae > Corallococcus > Corallococcus interemptor. The sequence continues at coordinate 31,864 of NZ_RAWM01000073.1, forward strand.
CGAGCGCTGGGCCGTCCACTGACGGCCGGCCGGGCGGGCCGTCAGCGGGGCGCCGCTTCCTGACGGCGCCGGTGGGCGTCCAGCCACGCGCGGGCCCGGGCCTCCGAGTCCACGAACTCCGCCTCCAGCTTCGTGCCCCGGATGAAGTTGAGCGCCACCACGAGCGCGCGCAGCACCTCGCGATGCGTGCGCTTGGCGCCGAAGAAGACGGCCCCGCGGAACCACGTGGTGCTCACGTGCTCGGCCAGGTACTTGCGCGGCGCGACCGACAGCCCCTCGGAGCTGCTCAGGTCCACGACGAGGTACAGGGGCTTCTCCGGGTTCACCCCCAGCTCGTGGAACACGTCCACCAGCGCCCGCACGTCCGTCTCTGAAAACGCTCCCCGGACCTTGATCCAGAGGATGTCGGAGCCTTCCAGCGAGACACGCTGTGTCCCGAAGACCCACTCCCGCAGCACCGCCATGCCCTCTCCCACGCAGAGGGCCGAAGGGTACTCAAAACCCGGCCCCCGTCACCAGTCCGTGCCCCCTTCTTTCCGAGGGAATCCGCGGGTCCAACCCTCCGGGTCACGCACGCGCGCACGCCACGTGTCCTCCCGGGCCGGGTCATTCCTCGCACGTCGCGTCATGACGGCGGTCCGTGGCCGTTGTGTCACGCCCGGGTCAGCGCGGCGCGCGGGGAGCCTGGGCGTGCCTGGAAAGCCGCTATGCTCGTGGAGCGGGCGGCCAGGCGGACGGCCGTCCCTGGGCGCATCTCCGGCCGGTTGCCGGTACGCGCTTCCTTGCTCACCGTGAAGGGTCGCGCCGCTGGCGCGGGGGATGGGAGCGTGGTGCTGGAGTCCTTGTGGAGCAGACGCGCCGTGCTCGTGTCGGGCAAGGGCGGCGTGGGCAAGACGACGCTCTCCGCGGCGCTGGCGGTGGCGGCGGCGCGCGCGGGCCGGCCGGTGCTGCTGGCGGAGCTGTCTCCGGACGAGGGCGGCCCCTCCATGCTCGCGGGGCTGGTGGGCGCGCGGGAGGCCGGGCCGAAGGTGGTGTCCGCCGGGCCGAACCTGTCCTTCGTGCGGCTGTCCGCGCAGGAGGGCCACCGGCTGTTCCTGGAGGAGACCCTGCCGGTGAAGTGGCTGGCGGAGGCCGCGCTGCGCTCCAAGGCGCTGCGGCGCTTCCTGGAGGCGGGCCCGGCGCTCAAGGAGATGGGGCTGATGTTCCAGCTCCTGTCGCTGTTGCGCCGCACGCACCCGGACGGCCGCACGGTGCATCCGCTCACCGTGGTGGACCTGCCCGCCACCGGCCACGCCATGGCGCTGGCCACGCTGCCCAGGAGCATCCTGTCGCTGATGCCGGGCGGGCCCGTGGGGCGGGCGGTGCGCGAGGGGCTGGACCTGCTCCAGGACCCGGCGCGCACGGGCGTGGTGGTCACCACGCTGCCGGAGCCCCTGCCCGTGAGCGAGACGCTGTCGCTGGTGGCGGAGCTGAAGAAGGTGGGCCTGCCCCTGTCCGCCGCGGTGCTCAACCGCATGCCGGAGGACCCCTTCACGCCGGAGTCCCGCGCGGCGCTGGAGCGGCTGCTGGAGACGCACGGGCCGCACCAGGGACAGCGGGCGCTGGAGCGGCTGGAGCGCGCGCGGCAGGCCCGGGCGCGGCTGGCGGCGGGCGTGGCCGTGCCGCACCTTGGACTGCCGGAGCTGGCGCTCACGGGCGTGGCGCTGGTGGAGCGGCTGGCGGAGCTGTTGGAGTCCACACTCGAAGGCGCCGCGGCACGCGGCCGGGAGGCCACGCCATGAACCTGGACGGCATGCTGCGCGACAAGCGGATCCTCGTGTTGTGCGGCGCGGGCGGCGTGGGCAAGACGACGACGGCGGCGGCGCTGGGCGTGGCCGCGGCGCGCGCGGGGCGCAAGGTGCTGGTGCTCACCATCGACCCGGCGCGGCGGCTGGCGGAGGCCATGGGGCTGAAGGAGAACGGCGCGGAGCCCACCTCCGTGCCGCCGGAGCGCCTTTACGCGGACGGAAAACGCGGCGAGGGCCGGCTGGACGTGTGGATGCTGGAGCCGCGCATCGTCTTCGAGCGCATGGTGCGCCGGATGTCCGCCACGGAGAGCGCCGCGCGCACCATCCTGGAGCACCGCCTGTACCGCTTCCTGTCGGAGCTGGTGGCGGGCGTGCAGGAGTACGCCGCCGCGGAGGCGCTGGACAGCTTCCTGGCGGAGGGCCACTACGACCTCATCGTCCTGGACACCCCGCCCAGCCGCCACGCGTTGGACTTCCTGGACGCGCCGGGCCGGCTGTCGCGCTTCCTGGACGAACGGATCATCTCCCTCTTCGGCCCCGACTCCGGCCGCACGGGCCGGCTGTGGCAGGGCGCGCAGGCGCTGGTGGGCAAGGTGCTGGATGGCATCTTCGGCGGCGGCTTCGCGCAGGAGATGCGCACCTTCGTCGCCGCGTTCGGAGGGCTGTTCGCCGGCATCCGCCTGCACGCGGACCGGCTGCGCGAGCACCTGTCGTCCAAGGACGCGGCGTTCCTGCTGGTGACGTCTCCGGAGGCCGCCGCGCTGCGCGAGGCCACCTTCTTCCAGGAGGCGCTCCAGGCCAAGGGGCTGCCCTTCGCGGGCTACGTGCTCAACCGCAGCTGGGCGCGGGAGGACGGCCTGGCCCCGGCCGCCGCGCTGAAGCCGCACGCGAACAACGCCGCGGACACGGACGCCGTCAGCGCGCTGGAGCACCTGGCGGACGTGGAGGACGCGAGAGCGAAGGCGCACCAGTCGCTGCTGGCCCGGCTGGCCGAGGGGCTGCCCCGGGGCGCGCTGGCCATCGCCGCGCCGGACGCGGGCGCGGACCTGGAGGACTTCCGGGGCCTGGTGAACCTGGGCGACGCGCTCACCGTGGCCTGACGTCCGCCTGCCCGGCTTTGGAAGCCCAGCGGCGGCCGGGGGCGGACAGGCGAGCGGCGCCGCACCTGGCCGGCTGGAGCTTTGCGTGCTCCGGCCCGCTTCCCATGTTCGCAAGTCGAGGAGGCTTGCGACGCACATGGGCACCAAGGATTACAGCAACGGAAACGGCAGGCATGACCTGGGGCGCGCGGACATCTCCACGCCTCCCACCGACGCGATGGCCACGCACCGCTCGCCGGACGTGGCGCCGCCGGGCTCGCGCGAGCGCTCGGAGTCCGACGTGAGCGGCTGGAGCCCCGGGCGCGATGAGCTGCCCGCGGACCGTCAGGGGCGCTTCCACCGCGCCGCCGCGTGGCGCCTGGGCCGCGTGCGCACGGACGTGGACGACACCGGCCAGTGGCGCAAGGACCGCGAGGGCGAGCGCGACGGAGGCACCAGCGGCCCCTATGGCCGCGACGACCGGGACACGCGCTACGCCAACGGCGCGGGCCCCCGGCGCACCCAGGGCGAGGACACCGTCCAGGAGATGCAGCCCCAGCGCGCCGACTACCGCGAGTGGGACCGCAGCGGCTACGGCGGCGAGGAGCCCCTGCTGCGCGGCCGCCCGCGCCCCGCCTCCCGCGAGGATGCGCGGCTGCGTGAGCGGCTGGCCCCCAAGCGCGAGGAGACCTTCCCGCTGGATCCGCGCCTGCGCGAGTCACGCGACGCCACCGGCACGTCCCGCCGCTGGAGGCGCGAGCCGCTGACCGCTCGGGACATCATGACCCGCCAGGTGCGCACCGCGCGCCGTGACAGCGCCCTGCGTGAGGTGGCGCAGCTGATGCGCGACGAGGACTGCGGCGTGGTGCCCATCGTGGACGCCGAAGGGCGGCTGCTGGGCCTCGTGACGGACCGCGACCTCGCGCTGCGCGCCTTCACCGGCCAGCGCGCCGTGGACGGCCTGCGCGCGGCGGACGTGATGACGGAGGACCTGGAGGCGGTGCTGCCGGAGGAGGACCTGCACGGCGTCATCGAGCTGATGGGCCGCCGTCAGATTCGCCGCGTCCCCGTGGTGGAGCCCGACGACCGGCTGGTGGGCATCATCGCGATGGGGGACATCGCCAACCGCGCGGATCAGGACGAGGAGCTGCAGGAGGCGCTGGAGCGCATCTCGTCCCGGCGCTCGTTCTGGAGCCGGCTGCGCTGAGCCGTGCGAGAGGACGGGAGGCTTGGAAGGGCCTCCCGTCGTCCCAGTTCGGCTCAGGTGATAGCGACGACCACGCCGGACGCGTCCGCCGTCACGGGGAAGGTCTTCAGGTCAATCGTGGCCGCGCCACCGGGATCGACCTTGCCCGTCTTGCTGAACGTGGACGCGTGGCACGGGCAGAGCAGCTCGTTGATGCTCGCCTCGAAGCCCACCTCGCAGCCCTGGTGCGTGCAGACGGAGTCCACGGCGGAGTACGTCCCGTCCTCCAGCTTGAAGACGAAGATGCGCTTGCCGTAACCGGTGGGGGTGCCGCTCACCATGCCGCCCGCGTTCTGCAGGTCCGGGAACTGGGCGAACGTCAGCGTCACCTTGCCCTCTTTCACCGCCGGGAAGGCGTCGTCACCGGCCTTGATGTTGACGCTCAGCACCTGCGTGCCCGCGTTGTACGTGGCCACGTACTTCTTGAGCGGCACCGTGGCGGGCTCCTGCGTCACCGCGCCCGTCTCGATGTTGAACTTCGACAGATGGCAGGGGCACACGGCCTCCTGGCCATCGAACCCCATGGGGCAGCCCACGTGCGTGCACGTCGCGGACAGCACGGCGTAGGTGTTCGCCGTGGGGTGCATCACCAGCAGGTTCTCCTGCCCCGAATCCTTCGGGAAGCGCAGCGTCACCGCGCCGCCCTCGCGGGACAGGTCCGGGTAGCGCGGCACCACCAGCGCCACGATGCCGTCGTCGCCGGGCATGGGGACGTCCAGCACCGGCGCGGGGTCGATGTTGGGCGCGCACGCGGGCGGGATGCCCGCCACCACCACGCCCGTGCCCAACAGCTTCTTGAAGAAGTCGCGACGCGACGAGCTCACGTGCCCTCCGTGAAGACGAGGTGCGGCTCCAGCACCAGCTCGTCTTCCACCTTCACGAGCAGCAGCGTGGGCCGTTCGATGTTGTAGCCCTCCAGGCTGATCTTGAAGGACCCGTCCGCCGTCACCTGCTTCGCGGAGTCGAACTTCACCGTCATGGGGATCAGCACGTCCTTCGTCACGCCGTGGAAGGTGAGCTTGCCCTTCAGGGTGACGGGCACGCTGCCCGGGAAGGTGGCGGGCGGCTTCACGCCGGTGCCCACGGCCTTCACCTCCACCAGCGGGTACTTGGAGGCCTCCGTCACCTCCAGCATGTGCGTGTCGCGGTTGGAGTTCTGCGAGTCGAAGTCCTTCACCTGCGCGCGCACGGCCACCTGGAGGGTGCCGTCCGGCTTCAGCACGGCCTTGCCCTCGCTGGGGGGCGCCTTGCCGGACACGGTGTGCATCTTGTGGATGAGCTTGTAGGTGAGGCTGCTGGCGTCCTTCTTCACCGAGAACATCTTCGTGTCCTGCGCGGCGGCGGGCAGCGCGAGCAGCAGGGCAGCGGACAGAACGAGTCGTCGAGCAATCACGGCGTCCTCCAGAGGGGGCTACGTCTTGTCTCCGCACAACGGCCGGCGCACGGAGACATTCACGACAGGGGGGATGGGGTCAGAAAGTCAGCGTGACGATGCCCGCGGCGACGCAGCCCAACGTGGCATAGCCCACCACCTGGTGCGCGGTGGCGTACTTCGGCTCCGTGATTTCGCCGTAGCTGTGGGTCGCCAGGATGCCGAGCACCGCCTGCGCGATCATCCCGGCGGTGGCCAGGCTCATGAAGATCTTGTGGAACGTCACCGTGTCCCACTGGAACGGGCGCTCCACCGGGTCCGGCGCCAGCAGGCCCAGCGTGCCCACCGTGGCGAACAGCACCGACGTGCCGATGACGACGCCCCGGTGCCAGGCGAGCAGCGAACGGTTGTCCCCGCCGCCCCGGAAGGACTCGTTGAACTGCAGCTGTCCCAGCACGGTGGCCGCGGTGAGGCCGCCCGCCATGGCCAGACCCAGGCCCTGGTGCAGCTTGAGCATGGTGCGGCGCGTCTCCAGGTCCTTCTGCAGGTCCGGATCCAACAGGCCCTTGGACGCCTCCGCCTCCGGGGTGAGCAGGTCGAAGTCCAGGCTGGGCTCGGAGGACGGCGTGGAGCCGGAGTCCTGCGTCGCGGGGGCGGCCGGGGAGCCGGACTCCGGCGTGGCGGACACCGGCGGCGCCACGTCCGGCGTCACCTGCGCCGGGGCCGCGGGGGCGGCTTCCTGCGAAGGGGGCGGCGGCACCGGCCTGGAGGGCTTTCGCTTCGCGGGCTTGCGCTTGGCGGCGGCGACCAGGACGGGGGCGTCCGGCGCGAAGGCCGCACCAGCGGGAGTGGCCGCCAGCAGCAGCACGGCCAGGAGGGGGGCAATGACGCGGGTCATCATGGGGTTCCCGGGGGACGACGCGGCCCGTCGAAAACAGGGCGGGCCATGCCATTCCAGGCTACCCCGGCTGATGGTCCGGGTGCACGGAAGTGCACACCGGGTCCGGGTGGGCCTTGGGAACCACCGGAGGTCGTGACGCGGGTCAGGCCGGTGTCGTGGAGGGCACCTCGGAGCGGGGCGCGGTGCCGTGCGCGAGCTCCTGGCCCAGGGCGTGCGGGTCGAAGTAGGCGAAGAAGCGGCGGACCCGGTCGCCGTCCCACTCGATGATGGAGACCCCCTCGTAGGCGACGGCGGCGCCGTTGCGCGCGGTGCCCTGCGTCTCCCACTCCAGGGCCACGCGGTCGCCGGACTCGATCATGTTGCGGAAGGTGGACTTCACCTGGCCGAGGGTGCCCTTGTACTCGGTCCAGAAGCGGCGGGCGCCGTCGACGCCGGAGAAGACGTTGGGGGAAGCGACGTTGCTCACCTGCGCATCGTCGGTGAAGAGGGCGACCAGCGGCTCGATGTCGCCGTGCTCCTCCAATTTCAGCAGTGCGTCCACGAACCGCTGCGCTCGTTCCATCGCCATCGGGAGTCCTCGCTCGTCGCGAAAAGAAGTCAGACGTGTGCCCGGGAAGGGTGCGCACGCGAGGGGGAGGTGGCCTGCCGCCGGTGGCTGCTCCCTCGTCCTCCGGACGGAGGCCCCACCCCCTTGCCCCCGGGTGGCCCGGTGATGGAAGACAGGCGCCGTCATGTCCCAACCCAAGAAGCAGTCCTGGCAGGAGGCCGAGGCGTCCCTGCTGGCCCTGGTTCCCCCCGAGGCAGCGCGGGCCGGGGGTGAGGTGGAGGCGGCGTCCGGCGCCCCGTCTCCCGAGGCCCGGGTCCCTGCATCCCTCGGTTGGCGCAGCGCCCTCTTCGTGGCGCTGTGCGCGCTGTACCAGCTGCGCCGGATGATGCCGCTGGCGGGCGTGACGCCGTGGGACTTCGAGGCGCTGTTCGCCAAGGGCTACGGCGCCGTGGCGCTGCTGGTGTTGTTCCCCTCGCTGATGTCGCTGTGGGGCATCGCGAGGCGCGACGTGAAGCGCCAGTCGGACGCGTCGGCGTGGTTCCTGCTCCAGCCGGTGGTCTGGGCGTTGGTGGCCGTGGTGTCCCTGTTCCAGGCGGAGTTCGTCGCGGCGCTGCTGATGCCGTGGCACCTGGCGTTTGTGTGCGCCGTCGTGATGGTCATGGCAACTCCAACGCCGGCGGAGGAGGCCCCGGTGCGGCCGCGCGCGCCGCCGCCCCCGCCCACCGTGCGGCCCGCGACGCCCGAGGACCGGGACGCCATCGCGGACCTCCTGGACGCGGCGCTCGCGCGGCGTCCCACGACCTTCGAGGCGCCGCTGGAGGGCGAGGAGGACGGACGGCACCCGGTGCTGGTGGCGGAGGAGGACGGGCGCGTCGTCGCGTGCGCGGCCACCCGCGCCTACAGCCCGCGCGAGTGCTACGCGGGCATCGCGGACTTCAGCCTCTTCGTGGCGAAGGACGTCCGGGGCCGGGGCGTGGACGAGCTGCTGCTGAAGGCGCTGCTGGAGGCCGCGGAAGAAGCCGGCCTCCACAAGCTCACCACCAGCGTCATCGCGAACCAGGAGCACACCCTGAAGCTGTTTGAACGCCTGCGGTTCACCACGGTGGGCAAGCACGAGAAGCACGCTCGGTTGGATGGCGCGTGGCACGACGTGGTGGTGGTGGAGAAGTTCCTGCGCTGAGGCAGTCGCACGGACATTGTCTCCTCCGGGCCCCCTTGCTCTCGCGCTCCGGCGGGAGGATGACTGTCCTCCAGGAGCACCCATGTCCCAGCAAGCCCTCCGTTCCGCGCCGCAGCCCGCCACCGACGACAGGGAGGTCGACCTCCTGCCCACGCCCGTGGCGGCGGATCCGGGGGCGTTCCCGTCGCTGACGTTCCTCCTGGAGGAGGTGCGCTCGCCGGGGATGGTGCGCGCGGACATCGACGCGCTCATCTCGGGCCTGGGGCGGATGCCCGCGCCGGAGGAGCCGCTGCGCGAGCGGGCGGATCTGCTGCTGGGGCTCCTGGACCGGAACAACCCGGTGGGGGACTACGCGGGCTCGGGCGGGATGAAGGTGCGGCACGCGGCGAAGGAGGCGTTGATCGCGCTGGGCTATCCGTACGCGATGGAGCTGCCGCCCGAGCTGCTGGAGACGCCGCGCGTCAACGGAAGGGGGCCGGGGCTGAGCGGAGGCGACATCGTCCTGGCGGTGGTGAGCCTGCTGTACCAGTGGGGCGGCCTGGCGGCGGTGTGGATCTTCCTCGAGTACTCCAAGATGGCGGAGGCTGGCGAGGTGTCGGTCGGCATCGGCGCGGCGCTCGGGCTCTCCACGGGGGTCTCCCTACTGGGCCACCACCAGCGGTCGCGGGACATGCAGCTCGTTGGATCCGTGGTGCTGTGGGCAGCGGCGGTGGTGTGGATCCTCATCGCCCTGCCGTCCGCCCTGTTCACGAGCGGCGTGGCCCTGTTCCTCGTCCCGTGGCACCTGGCGCTGTGGACCGCCTGGTCCCTGCGTCCGGAAGAGGAGCCGGAAAAGCCGCCGGCGCGCCTCTCGCCTCCGCCCCCGTCCACGCCATGAGCGCGCGCCCCAGCGTCCGGCCCGCCACGCGCGAGGACCGGGCCGCCATCGCGGCCATCTACAACGCGGCCCTCGCCGAGCGCGCCTCCACCTTCGAGACGCGCCCGCGCACGCCCGAGGACATCGACGCCTGGCTGGGCAAGCGCCACCCGGTGCTGGTGGCGGAGGAGGACGGGCGCGTCATCGCGTACGCCTCCACGGGCGCGTACAGCCCGCGTGAGTGCTACGCGGGCATCGCGGACTTCAGCGTCTACGTGGCGCCGGAGGCCCGGGGCCGGGACGTGGGCCGGCGGGTGATGGAGGCGCTGCTGCGGGAGGCGGAGGCGGCGGGCTTCTACAAGCTGACCTCGCGCGTCTTCGCCACCAACGTGCGCAGCCGCGCGCTGCTGAAGCGGCTGGGGTTCCGGGAGGTGGGCGTGCATGAGAAGCACGCCCCGCTGGACGGGGTGTGGCACGACGTGGTGGTGGTGGAGCGGCTGCTCACCGCGAACGTGCGGTAGTCAGCGCCGCGAGTCGCGGGTCCACTCCTCGCGGGTCCAGCCCTGCCGTTCATAGAGGGCGCGGCGCTCCGAGGGCAGGGCCTCCCAGGCGACGCCGGGGTCCAGGTCGCTGGGACGGCTGAAGAGGCCGGGGACGTCGCCGCGCACGGCCTGGGCGGCGCGCTCGGGGGTGAGGCCGCGCAGGCCGTAGCCCAGCTTGAGGCCGGCGTGGCTCTGGCTGTCCTTGTGGGAGGTCTCGAAGGCGACGCCGCCGCCGAACTCCGCGGTGCGCGGGTTGATCATCGCATGGGCCCGGGCATGCGGGCCCACGCCCAGGGACAGCTCCACCTTGCCCTCCGAGTCACGGCTCACGCTGGCGATGCCCAGGTCCACCTGCAGCTGGGCTTCCTTCTTGCCATGCGCGTCCGTCATCAACTCCAGGCCCAGGGGCCCGGCCTTGGCGGCGATGCCCGCCTGCGTCTGGAGGTCGGTGGTGCCGCGAGCGGTGACGTGGGTTTCGCTCTTGAAGTGGAGCATCTGGTGGGCCGCGCTCGCTTCGGCGGAGACGAAGACCCCGGCGGGACGTTCCCCGGAGAGGACCTGGGCGCGGGCGGTGACGGTCTCGTAGGCCTGGACCAACGAGTGTTGGGGGCGCCCCAGGCCGGCCTTCCACTCCGACTCGTAGCGTTCGCGCCGCGGGTCGGACCAGGACAGGCCCAGTGACGTCTCCCGCAGGTCCAGCGCCTGAGGAGGCCCGAGCGCGCGAAGGGCCTGGAGGCTGTCGGCCCGGGCCACGGCATCGCCGTAGCGTTCCAGGTACGCGTCATAGGCGACGACGGTGGCACGGCCGGCATCGGTGGCGTGGGCGTTCACGGCGTCACGAAGGGCCGAGGGCAGCTTCGGATCATTGACGAAGGTCTCCGGCCGTCCAGGCATGCCGAGCGGCCCCTCCGCGCCGCCCGGGCGCCGCGACAGGACGCCGTTGGACGCGGCCTGTTCCAGGAAGGCCAGGCGCGACGGAGCATCCATCCGCGACACATAGGCGGCGAGCAGCCCCTCCCGGTCCATGCGTTCCAACGTGGCGCGGTACGCGTCGCGAGGCACGGAGCCGAGCGCATCGTGCGTGGCCTTCACGTCGCCGCCAGTGAGGAAGGGGTTCGACAGGCTGCGCGTCAGGTGCGAGCGGACCGAGGCATAGACGTCCTCGGGAACAGGAGCGGAGGGAGCGCGCAGCCGTCCGCCCATCGCCAGGAGCTCGCGCGCGGACACGGCGGGGCCCTCCGCGTTCGACGAGGGACGGGGCGTGGAAGGGGCAAGGGAGGGGCCGTCATAGGGCCGCAGCTCGTTGCGCGAGGTCGAGGACGCGCTGCTCTCACTGACGGAGGTCCTGCGTGAAGCAGTGGTGCCCACGCGGAGCTCCGGCGAGGGAGCCTCGGGTTCAGGAAGCGTGGGGTCGGGAGACAGGGGGGCGCTACCGGGTGCATCGATTCGGGACATCAGGCTCGCTCCGAGGAAGGAGGAGCCCGTGCCCTGTGCAGCCCGTGCGCCACGCCCAGGTGCCCGGAATCACAGGCACCCTCTGGCCTCCATGCGCCCGGGCCTGGGACCCGGGTCCCGCGTCCCAGACGGGCTCAGCCCAGCACGTCCTGCGCGCGGCGGTAGTACATCTCGCGGCTCGCGAGGCCGTTGTAGCCGCCGTTGATGCGGCGGGTGACCTCGCGGAAGTTGCCCGCGTCCGCGTAGCTGTTCAGGTTGCGCGACTGCCAGTACCAACCCGCGATGCGGAACGCGACGTCCGGGTCCTTCGCGCGCTCCGGGTGCCCTTCCAGGTCGATGCCCAGCGCCTTGCCCGCCGCCCGGTAGTTCGCGCGGCCCGTCAGCTGGATGGGCCCCCGGCCCTTGTAGCGCTTGCCGTCGCCCGGCTGCGTGTTGCCCAGGTCCTTGCGGCCCTCGTACGCCGCGCCGGAGGCGATCTCCTCCATGTAGCGCAGCTCGCCGCTCTCGTGCGCCAGCTGCGCCAGGAACATCTCCTTACGCCGGGGCGTGTTGATGTTCGCCTCCGCCATCGCCTTGTTCAGGTGCGGCAGGTACTGCTCCGCCTTCGCCTGCGACAGGTTCGGCATGATCCGCCGCAGCTGCGCCGCCGTCACCCCACCC
>NZ_RAWM01000074.1 GCF_003668875.1 Corallococcus interemptor
CTCTGGGGTCGGGCGTGGCCACGTCCCAGTATTTCTAATCCGCCCCCCGCCCACGTCTAGCGTGGTGAGGCCCACCGTTCGCTGCCTCACTGACCCCGCAGGCGAGCACCACCCGTGAACGCTTACCAAGCGCAAACGCGTCATTGGTTGGCGTAACGAGGGCACCGACGACATCTTCACCTATCTCGATTCGTTCGATGCCATGACGCCAGCCGGGCTGGCGTCACACCTGGGACACGAAATCGTCGGACACCTGGCGGGTGGGTTTGGCCACCCAAAGAAGGCTGGGAACATTCGCGACAGGTCGGTGCCGTACGTCATTGATGGCTTCATCGAGGAGCTCGCGCCTCAGTTCGTGGATCCGGGACGAAGCGAGGCCGCATAGGTTGCCGGGCCCGCGGCGCCGAGGCAGACGGGCGCGGCCACTGTCAGCGCCTCGTTCATGCCCAGCACGAGCCTCGGGCCCGCGAAGGTCACCGAGCGCACGGGGGCCGGTGTCGGGTAGCGGCCCAGCTCCGAGAGGTCCTCCGCGCGCAGCGCCAGCACGCCCGACGGCACGGTGGAGATGGCCAGGTACGCCACCACGCCGTCGAAGGCGAGGATGCGTGAGACGTCCACCGGCGACGCCCGCTCCGCCAGGTTGACGTGGGCGCGGACGTTGATGCGCGTGCCCTCGCGCTCCAGCAGGTAGACCTCGCGGCCGTTCTCGATGACCAGGCCCCGGCCTCCCGCGAGCGCCATGGCCGTGAATTGATCCGTGCTCCCGGAGAGCTCACCGGTGGCCGTCCCGCCCTCGCCCGACCACGAGCGCCAGAGCAGCGGGATGCGCGCGGGCTTGTCCGGTGAGACGTAGCGCATCTCTCCCAGCAGCAGCTCGGAGCGCGTCCCGTCCACCGCGAGCGCGGAGCCCTTGCGTGTCTCCGGCGAGGAGGGATCCACCGTGACGGTCTCCTCGGAGGCCGGCGTGAGCTCCTGGCCCGTGCAGGCGGCGTCCAACGCGAAGCGCCGCAGCGTGAAGCCTCCTCCGGTGATGGGCGCCGCCTGGAAGAGCTGGCCCTTCGCGGAGGCCAGCACCGCCGGCCCGTTGGGGATGCGCACCTGCCCGTCCGGTTCCAGCAGCCCGTTCGCGCCCGTGCGCAGGCAGCTCAAGACGGCCTTGCCCGCCTCCTGGTGCACGTTGGCGCCCAACGCGGGCAGCGTCACCAGCTCACGCGTGGCCACCCCCGGACGCGCGGGGGCCAGGCGCAGCCGCTGCGTGTCCGCCGGCAGCGCCGTGCCACCTGACAGCACGGCGGGCGCCTGGGGATCCTCCACGCTCACGCGGTGCGAGCCGAAGGGCCCCACCGCCAGCAGCGAGCCGTCCGCCGCGGCCTGCACCCGTTCGAAGGAGCCGTGATGGACCCCGGTGCGGAAGCGCAGCGCGTCCGTGCCCTCCAGCGACACCACGCGGCGCCACGGCTGGAGCACGGCGTGCCGCCCCACGCCCGTGAGCTGGAAGGGGGAGAGCGTCAGCCCCACCTCTTCGCTCTCGCGCAGGGGCAGCGTGGCCACCACGGACGACACGCCGCTGGCGTTGAGCGCGTGCCGCTCCACCACGTAGGCCCGCATGGGGCCGGTCAGCCGGACCCACTCCACCAGCAGCGAGTCCTGGAGGAAGACGAAGCCCACCGGCCGCTCCCAGCGGGAGGTGTCCTCCACGGGGAGGAAGGCCTTCACCGGCGTGGGCGTCGCCGTCCCGGTCAGGTCGGACTGCCGGTACACCAGGATGCGGCCCATCTGCCCGTAACGGAGCAGCTCGTGCGCGACCACGTACGTGCCGTCCGAGCGCGCCTGGAACAGGGACAGGCTTGGCAGCAGCGTGGGCTGGACGACCGGCGCCTCCGGCCGCGACACGTCCACCTGCACCAGCCCGCGGGACGTGCCCGCCCAGAGCGTGAGGCCATCCGGCGACAGCGACAGCGAATTGCAGGTGCCAGGCAGTTGCAGGTTGTGTGTGTCGTCCGCCACCAGCACGTTGCCGGGGTCGATGCGGTAGGGCGTCACGAAGCTGCCGTTGCACAGCCAGAAGTGATCGCCCCGGCCCGTGCCCCCGAGGATGCTGTTGCTGCTGGGGTGCAGGGGCAGCCGGGCCAGCGATGTCAGGCGGTCGCCCTCCAGGCCCAGCAGCTCCAGCCGCTGCCGGCTGCCGGCCACGAGGACGCGGTCCGGGCCCAGCGGGATGAAGAAGGTGAGCATCCGGTCGGACCAGTCCGTGGCGCCGAAGAAGCGGTCCACCCGGATGTCCAGGGCCGCCTGCGCCACGCGTTGCAGTCCGTCCTCCGTCACGCGCACCAGCGACACGGACAGGCCGCTGCCGCCCAGCCGGTCTCCGAACACGAGGCGGTCGTCCGACACGAACTCCGCCAGGCCCTCCAGGGGCGCCGTGGAGCGCTCCGCGGGAGAGGCGCCATGGCTCCACGCCGTGCCGAACGTCTGGGGGGCGCTGGTCGTGGGCGAGCCCCCGCACACCCCGCTCACGCACTGGTCCTGCGTGGTGCACACGTCGCCGTCGTCACAGGCCGTGCCGTCCGGCGCCTTCGTCACGACACAGAGGCCGGCGTCGTCGCGGGACTCCACCGTGCACGGGTCGTCGTCCTCGCACGTCCCCGCGTCGCCGGGCGTCGAGCCCCCGTCCGGTGGCGGCAATCCGGCGTCACCGGAGCCCGCGTCCACGCTGCCCGCGTCCACGCTGCCCGCGTCCGGGCGTTCCTCCTGGGGGTCTCCCGAGCACGCCGCGAGGAGCACCGCCAGCACCACGCCCCGGACCGTCGACCACGCGGAAGACACCATGCACGCACCGTCCCGGGCGCAAGGCCCTGCTCCCTCCAGGTCATCCGCCGCCATCCGGTCGGGAGCACGAGCTCACGGAAACGGCATGTCTTGGGTTGCCTTGCTCGCGCGAACGGCCGGGCGCGCGTGCTGCTCGCGCCCGGCCGTGCACGGCGAGAAGGGGCTACTCGCGAACCGTCTGGGGGCAGCCGCGGCCGAAGTTGTTCAGCACGGTCTGGTAGTCACCGGTGTCCACGGTGCCGTTGCGGTTGAAGTCGGAGCCCGTGCCGGAGGGGACCTTGGTGCCGTACTCGGCCAGCACCTTCGTCCGGTCCGTCACGTTCACGCAGCCATCCAGGTTCGCGTCACCGGGGATCGGCGTGGCCTGGGCGGGCGGCGTGTTCTGCGTGATGGACGCGTAGCGGCCCTTGGTGGCCGTGGACAGGCCGCTGAAGAAGGACACCTCGCTCGCGGCGGTGGCGCCGGCCAGGTAGGGACCCATCACGGTCTTCGCCTCGTCGTCCGGCTCACGCACCTGGGCGTCGCCCTGGAGGGGGACGTAGTCCTGGAAGAGGAAGTCGATGTCCGCGATGAGCGTGAGGCCCGGCGGGTAGGGGGGCGGGAAGAAGCCGCAGGGGCCCGAGGACGCGGCGCTGCCCGTGCACGCCTTGTTGCGGACCTTCTCCTGCCAGCTGCCCGGGGTCAGGTTGGGCCACACGCCCACGCTGAAGCCGCCGTAGCACTGGTCCAGGCTGGGGGTGGAGTTCTCATCGCCGTCCGTCACCAGGTAGATGCGCTTGGTGTGGAGCTGGTTGGGCAGGTAGTTGATGAGCGAGTCCACCGCGGCGCAGATGGAGCCCGCCAGCGGCGTGTTGCCGCCCAGGGTCACCGCGTTGACCGCGGCGCTGATCTGCGCCGGGGTCTTGTTGTCCGCGAAGCTGAACACCTGGGTGGGCCCGGTGTTCTCGAAGGTCCAGAACGCGTACTTCGTCGTCACGCTGGGGACGATCTGCAGATAGCCGTCGATGCGCGCCTTGGCCACCTGCAGGCGCGTGAGGCCGGGGACGGACGTGCCGCCCATGCTGCCCGTGCGGTCCAGCAGGATGAGGACGTGCTCGTCCGCCAGGGCCGCGCTGGAGCACAGGCCTCCGGCGAGCGCGAACGCCACGGCGGCCTGGGACAGGGAACGACGCTTCAGTTCAAGACGCATGGAACGACCTCCTGGGAATCAGGGAAAGGGACGGCCTTGCAGCGGTGAGAGCAGGCAGCGGGCGGGGCGTTACGGGCAGCCCTTGCCGTAGTTCTGAAGCACCAGGTTGCGGTCGTAGACGTCGATGCGGCCGCTGCCATCCAGGTCGTACGCGGGGTTGCCGGGCGGCACCGTCTGGCCGAAGGAGGCGTTGATGAGGTTCAGGTCCTCGTCGTTGATGCAGCCGTTGCCGTTCACGTCCCCCACCAGGATGACGCCGCCGTTCACGACCAGGCCGTAGTCCGCGTCCACCGCGGGCGTCTCCAGGTGGTTGTCCTGCACCACCTCGTCACCCAGCACCTCCACCTTCCACAGGCCGGCGGCCGGGTTCTGGAGGAAGACGTTCTCCACCGTGTCCACCTTGTTGGACGCGCCGCCGGAGGTGGAGAAGTTGCCCGCGGTGAGGCCGTTGTTGCCCCAGTAGACGGTGCCGTTGGGCGCCGTCACGCGCAGGGACAGGTCGTTGATGCGCGCCTGGGCCGCGCCCACGGTGCCCATGGGGTCCGTGTAGGCCAGGGTGACGTTGAGCTCCGTCTGGCCGGTGGCGACCTTCACGCTGTACGTCTTCACGCCCAGGGGGCCCACCACGTCCGTCTCGTCGATGATGCTGGTGACGGGGGCGCGGTCCAGCAGGCGCTTCACGTCGGAGTTGCCCCAGCCCTGCTTGTAGCGGTCGATGTCCCCGTTGGCGCCGCCCGCGAGCCAGTTGTAGCGGTACGCGTGGTTGATCATCAGCGCCTTGGCGGTGGCCATCTGCGGGCGGCTGGTGAAGACGTCCGCCTTCTGTCCGTGGCCGGCCCACACGCCCTGGTGCCACATCTGGAACAGCAGGCCGAAGTGGCCCGCCGTCTGCGGCGTGGCGGAGCTGGTGCCGCCGAACTCCGTGTAGGCGGCATCGCCGGAGCCGTACGCGGAGCGGATGGAGTCGTAGAAGTACGACAGGTCCGGCTTGATGCGGCCGTCCGCCGCCGGCCCGATGCTGCCGGAGTTGCCCCAGCGGTCATCCGTGCGCGACAGGGTGTTGAGGTGCTGGAAGGCCCCCACGGAGACGATGTTCTTCGCCCACGCCTGCGGACGCGACTGCCGGCTGCCCGCGTTGCTCTGGGACTGGGTGCTGAGGATGGGGTGCTTGAAGAGGTAGTCGTCCACCTCGGCGGAGAGGGTGGTGTACGACGTCGTCAGGGTGCTGCCCACGCTGGAGGTCTGGAACACGGCGCGGTACGGGCCGGCCGGGTCGGTGAGCTCCTGGTTGATGGTGTAGCGGGACTTGGCCCCGCCGAACTGGGTGGACTCGCTGTAGAGGAAGAAGATGCCCTGGCCGCTGGGAATCATGCCGCGCGCGGCCGGGTCCACGCCCTGCGCGAAGTTGTTGCTGTAGCAGCTCGTGCCGTGGAGCGAGCCGGACGTGCCCGTGCTGTGGATGATGGGCGCGGTGGACCATTCCCGGTGCGTGGTGCGCAGCTCGGTGTCGAAGATTTCCCCGCGCACGCCCTGGCCCGTCCAGCCCTTGAGGGACTGCAAGGCATTGGCGCCGCCCAGCTCGCGGACGATGTCCATGTCCACCTCGCCGGGGCCACCCCAGCGGTCGATGAACTGCACCTCGTTGGCGCGGACCACCTGGGCCAGCTGCTGCTGGGTGAGCGTCGCTTCGATGCGCAGGCCGCCCGGCTCCACCAGGTCCACGGTGCCGCCCAGGGCGCGCACGCGCTGGACCAGGGCCTCCTGGCGCGCGGCGCCGCGCTCTCCGAGCATCAGCGAGTAGCGCTGCGCATCCGGCAGCCGGGCGGAGCGGCCCACCAGCGCGTCACGCAGCGCGGGTTCCAGGCGGTATTCGGGATGGTACGGGCCCACCCAGCGCACGTAGGGCAGGTCCGCCACGCGCTTGTGGGCGTCCTTGTCCATCTCCACGACGAAGGTGTGGTCGGTGAGGAAGCGCAGCACCTTGCCGCCTTCGCGTTCGATGGCGTCGCGGAAGGAGGGCAGGGGCGTGCCCAGGAACTGCACCAGGTGCAGCGTGTTGCCCGCGTCCGCGGCCAGCAGGTTGCCCGTCAGTCGGGGGCCACCCTGGAGCGGATCGAACGGGGCCTCCGCCAGACGCACCACGTATTCCGTGTCACGCACGCGGCCGAGCAGCTCCGAGCCGCGCGTATAGGCCATGAAGTCCCGGCGCGTGCCGTCCGGCTGCTGCTCCTTCCAGACGTGGAGCTGGAGGCCGGGCTCCGGAGCGGCGACGGTGCGCAGCGAGGACACGGGGCGCTCGGTGCGGTGGAAGACGAAGCCCGCGGCGGTGACGAGCGAGGAGACGCGGGCTCCGGCGTTGAGGCCCTTCTCCACGACGAGCTTCGCGGGGGCCGCGTCGGTGGCACGCGAGGAGGGTGGGGTTCCCCGGGAGGGAGGCGCCGCCAGGGCGCTCACGGGGAGCGCCAGGGCGCAGCCCAGGACAAAGGCAGACATCGGCCGCCAGGACGGGACGCGCCGGGAGAAAGACTTTCGCATGTGGGTGCTCCTTCAATGGCTCAGTGCTCGCACGCGTCCGCCCACGACGCGCTCCCCGCCCGCACCACGACTCCTGCTCTGCCCGGGAGCCCTCTCTCAGAGGGGACTCAGGGCACGGCCGCGACCATCTGAAGAAAGACGCTCGAGTCGATGAAGGTCTGAAATATTTCTAAATCTGACGCTTGATGGCTGTCAATGGGTTCTCCGGTTTTACATTGATGGCGTGAATTTGCGGGACAGGCGCCTGTCGTTGTTTGTCTTGCTACGGGGAAGCCACGAGCCCGTCACCGTTGTCATGGTTCAAGAAAGCCGCGTTACGCTCCCGTGATGTCCAGGAGCGCGTGGTGGATCGCGGTGGTGGTGACGTGGCTGGTGGTGCCGGTCCAGGCGTGGGCCTGCTCGTGCATCCAAAGCCCAAAGGGGCTCGTTGGCACGTTGAAGGAGGCTCGGGACCAGGCCGGTTCCATCTATCTGGCGCGGGTGCGTGACTCGAAGTCCCCGTCCGAACGCTTCGCCACCGTGGATGTCCTGCAGACCTTCAAGGGCTCCATCCAGGCGGGTGACGTGTTGAAGCTCCCCTACGGAAGGGGTGGTGACTGCGTCCTGAGCCTGCCTCCAGGTCAGACCTGGTTGATCTATGCCGACGTCGACGGCCCGACCGAGGTCACGTCCTGCTCACGAACCCGGCGGGTGGACCCAGATGACAGTGAGTTGAAGTGGCTCCGCACGGGCGTCCTGCCGCCAGTGCCTGTGTCACTCCAACGTGAGATCGCGACCTGTGAGCTCTGCGAAATCAATGTCATGGCAGGACGCCTGCTGGTGCCTCCGGGCGTGCCTCCCGCCGGGAGTCCTTCGGGCTGGAACGGGGTCGCCGAGAGCCGGTGGAAGGCGGGCCAGCCGTTCTTCACGTACGCGGGGATGAACTCGGGCTCCGTGCTCGGGATCTCCCAGGAGGGGCGTGCCTTCGAGCTGACGGATACGTCGGATGGGGATCCGGTGCAAAGAGCCTGTCAGCGGAGGATCCAGCTCCGCTGGTGCAAGCGATTGGCATTCGAGAAGGAGAGCCGGTTCACGTCGGGGTTTCGCTGTGTGGACCCGGGGGAGCCCCAGGAGCTTTGTGACGAACGGCGTACCCGGAAGGCCGAGTGGCTTCCGATGGAACGGCTGCCCCATGGAGGCTGTCGCTGGTACAGGCCCGATGCGCCCACCTGCTACCTGTCCGAAGCCCGCTTCCCATTTCCCGCGGGCAGCCCGGCCCTGCCGGTCCTGGCCTGCCATGCGCTGTCACCCGGGCGGGACGGTGCCGCCTACACGTGTGAGGTGAAGCTGGCGCCGGAGCCGTGAGCCTTCAGTGCTCCGCTTCGTCGTCCTCGTTCAGGAGGCCGTGCTTGCGGAGCTTGTCGTGCAGCGTGGCGCGGCCGATGCCCAGCGCCCTCGCGGCTTCCGTGCGCTGACCCTTGGAGGCCGCGAGCGCGGCGAGGATGAGCTCCCGCTCGTGCGCGTCCAGCTTCTCGCGCAGCGTGACGCCAGTGGGCGGGGACGCGGGTGTGCTGGTGCCTCCGGGCAGCAGCTCCAGGTCCAGCGTGCCGTCGGGAGACAGCACCACGGCGCTCTCCAGGGCGTTCTCCAGCTCGCGCACGTTGCCGGGCCAGCTGTGGGCCGTCAGGCGCTCCAGCAGGGCGGGCGTCAGCGGCACCGGCGGCATGCGGAAGCGCTCGGTGTGGCGCGCGAGGAAGTGCTTCGCGAGCGCGGCGATGTCCTCCGGGCGGCTTCGCAGCGGGGGCACCTGGAGCGTCACGACCTTGAGCCGGTAATACAGGTCCTCGCGGAAGCGGCCCTCCGCCACGCGCTGGGGCAGGTCGCGGTGTGTGGCGGCCAGGACGCGGACGTCCACCGGGAAGGAGCGGTCCTCGCCCACGGGCCGCACTTCGCCCTCCTGCAAGACGCGCAGGAGCTTCGCCTGGAGGGGCAGGGCCAGCTCTCCGACTTCGTCCAGGAGCAGCGTGCCTCCAGAGGCCTCACGGAAGAGGCCGGGCCGGGCGCGTACGGCGCCGGTGAATGCGCCCCTCGCATGGCCGAAGAGCTCCGCCTCCGCGAGCTCCGGAGTGAGCGCGGCGCAGTTGAAGCGCACGTAGGGCTTGTCCGCGCGCGGGGAGGCGCGCACCAGTGCCTCCGCGACACGCTCCTTGCCGGTGCCGCTCTCGCCGGTAATCAGCACCGTGACGTCGCGCGGGCCCACGCGCTGGATGAGCACGGCCAGCCGCGCCATCGCCGGTGACACGAAGACCAGCGAGCGCAGCAGGTTCACTTCGCCGGACAGCCGCTCGTTCTCCGCCTCCAGCCGCACCACGCCAAGCGCCCTGCGCACCACGGCCAGCACGTCGTCCACGTCGAAGGGTTTGCGGAAGTAGTCCAGCGCGCCCAGCTTCATGGCCTCCACGGCGTGGCGTTCGGAGCCGTGCGCGGTGATGAGGATGACGCGGGGCGCATGCGGACGCGCGGCCACGCGGCGCAGCAGCTCCATGCCATCCACGCGCGGCATGCGCAGGTCGCTGAGCACCAGGTCCACGGGAGGCTCCGCGTCCAGACGCGCGAGCGCGGCCTCTCCATCCACGGCTTCTTCGACCTCCAGCCCGTCGTCCTCCAGCAACCCACGCAGCGTGTAGCGCACGCCCGCGTCGTCATCCGCCACCAGCACGCGGGCCTTCATGACAGGGCCTCCTTGCGCGGCGCTTCCACCGCCTGCTGAGCGGGCGGGAGGCTCAGCTCCGCCACACAGCCTCCGCCCTCGCGTGCGCGCAGGTTCAGCTCTCCGCCGTGCTGGCGCATCAGGGCTCGCGACAGGGCCAGCCCCAGGCCGGAGCCGTGGGGCTTCGTGGTGATGCCCGGCTCGAAGACGCGCGCCCGCACCTCCTCCGCCAGCCCGGGGCCCCGGTCCTTCACCTCCACGCGACCTCCTCCGTCCGGCGCCGTCCAGGCGTGCAGCTCCACCGTGGTGCCCCGGGGCGCGGCATCCAGCGCGTTCTGCACCACGTCGATCAACACCTGCCTCACCTTGCGCGCGTCACACCACGCCTCCACCGGGGGCCCTTGCGTGACCTTCAGGCTCACGTTTCGCTCTCCCGCCATGCCCTCGTGCAGCTCAGCCACCTGCCGGCACAACGCCTCCAGCGGCACCTGGGCTTCGTTGAGCGGGAGCAGCGGCCGGGAGAAGTTGAGGAACCCTTCGAGAATCTCCTGCATCCGGTCCACCTCCCGGCGCAGCACGGCCAGCCGCTCCGCGGGCCGTCCCTCCACCTCGCGGGCAATCATCGCGGCCAGGCCCTTCACGCTGGCCAGCGGGTTCTTCAGCTCGTGGGCAATCTCCCCCGACAGCGTGGTCAGCGAGCGCACCCGTTCCTCATGCGCCTTCAAGGCTTCGTCCCGCGCATCCAGCGCCGTGCGCACCATCCCCCGGAACGTGCGCCGCATCGTCGTGCCGATGAAGTTGGCCCACACCATCAGGAACGCCGTCACCACGAGCATCGTCACGAGCAGCGCGTCGCTGTGCCCCGCGCGCTGGCCGCCCCCGAAGATGACGGGCACCAGGTCGTCCACTCCACCCGTGAAGGTCACCGCCGCCTGCACGCCCAACAACGCGAGCAGGTAGCCCACCCACCTGCGGGCCCGCGCGGGCGAGAAGAGGATGGCCGTGGCGAAGCTCGCGGGCAGGACGAGCGGGATGAGCGGGCTCTCCAGTCCTCCCAGCGACAGGTTCACCACCGTGAACAGGGGGAACGCCACCAGCGGCACCCACCTGCCGGGCTCCTGCGTCACCACCGGCTGCCGCCGCCACGCCGTGACGGCCCCGACTCCCACCGCCACGAGCGCCAACGCGACCGCCACGCACCACCGGCGCCACGCGGACGTGTCCCCGATGAGCCCCAGCGACACCAGCACCACCGGCAGCGGGCTCAGGAACGACAGCACCTTCGTCACCTGCCGGAACATCCGCGAGAACGCCTCGCGCTGGACCTGCTCGATTCCGGCGGCCGTGGGCTGGGGTTGGGAATGCAAGGCGCGTCCTCCTGGACCGTGAGCGCTACCCTATGCCCAAGCAAGGCGGATGCCCCAGCCCGTGTGCCCCGGGCGGTCCCTCCCGCGCCGCCCCTCCTGTTCGAGAACCCGGCGCCGGCGCCGGAAATCCGAACAGCGAGAGGCCCTGCCCCCGGGGGCGCCCCTGACGTTCAGTGCTGGCACGTCCGGTGCTCCAGGTGACGTCAGCACACGGGTCCAGGACGGACCCGTGCGCCAGACACGGCCTCCCCGGGCCCGGCAGGCGTAGCGTGAGCACGCCGCGTCCGGGGGGCTCCATTCGCGGCGAGGCCGCGCCAGGAGGAACGGGTGTCGGGACCGGGCAGGACGTCGAAACACTCCAAGCGGAGCATCGTCGCGGGGGCGGTGCTGATCGCCGTCATCGTCAGCGGCATCCTGTGGCTGCGCCGGCCCGCCCCGGAACCGCCGCCGCGCTTCACCGGCTACGTCGTCAGCGACAACGTCTACATGTCCTCTCCCGTGGCCGGCATGGTGGCGTCCGTGGCGGTGGTGCGCGGCCAGCGCGTGGAGCCCGGCACGCCGCTGTTCCGCATGGATCCCACGTCACTTGTCGCGCGCGCGGATCAGGCCCGGGCGCAGGTGGGGCAGATGGAGGCGCAGCTGCTCGCGCGCCAGTCGGACGTGGCCCGCGCCCGCGCCTCGCTCGTCGCCGCGCAGGCGGAGGCGGACCGCGCGGACGCGGAGCTGGCCCGGCTGGTCGCCGTCCAGAAGGCCATGGAGGGCGCCGTGACGCCCCAGCAGCTGGACCTGCTGCGCGCGACGGCGACACGCGCCCATGCCCAGCGCGACGCGGCCCGCACGGACGTGGCGGCGGCGGGTGCGCAGCTGGAGGTCGTCCGAGCCCAGCTCGTCAGCGGGCGCGCGGGCGTCACCGCGGCCGAGCAGCAGGTCGTGGAGATTTCGCCCGTGTCCCCCGTCGCGGGCCGCGTGGAGGACGTCCTCTTCCAGCAGGGCGAGTGGGCCATGCCCAACGCCCCCGTCGTCAGCATCATCCCGGACGCGAAGTTGAAGGTTCGCTTCTACGTGCCGCAGGGCAGGGTGGCGTCCTTCCCACCCGGCACCCCCGTGGCCATCGCGTGTGACGGCTGCGACACCGGCATGACGGCCCGCGTGGACTTCGTCGCGTCACGTCCGGAGTACACGCCGCCCATCATCTACAGCCTGGAGACGCGGCAGAAGCTGGTGTTCCTGGTGGAGGCGGTGCCCTCCGCGCCCACGCGCCTGCTGCCAGGCCAGCCCATCGACGTGACCCCCGTGAAGCAGGCACCGGTGGAGGCGGACCGATGAACGAGCGGGCCATCGACGTGCGTGGGCTCAACAAGTCCTTTGGCGACCGGCACGTGGTGCGGGACGTCTCCATCGCCGTGGACACCGGACGCATCACCGGCTTCCTGGGCCCCAACGGCTCCGGCAAGACAACGACGCTGCGGCTCTTGTGCGGGCTGCTCACGCCCGACAGCGGCGAGGGCACCGTGCTGGGCCTGGACTTCCGCGCCCGGGGCGACGCCATCAAGCGCCAGACGGGTTACATGACGCAGAAGTTCTCCCTCTACGAGGACATGACGCTGGAGGAGAACCTGGCCTTCGTCGCGCGCGTCCACGGCCTGGAGCAGCGCCGCGAGCGGGTGGAGGACACGCTCCACCGGCTGGGCCTCTTCGACCGGCGCCGTCAGCTGGCGGGCGCGCTCTCCGGCGGCTGGAAGCAGCGCCTGGCCCTGGCCGCCGCCACGCTGCACTCGCCCCGCCTGCTGCTGTTGGACGAGCCCACGGCGGGCGTGGACCCCAAGGCCCGCCGCGAGTTCTGGGACGAAATCCACACGCTCGCCGCGGACGGCCTCACGGTGCTGGTGTCCACGCACTACATGGACGAAGCCGAGCGCTGCCACGACATCGGCTACATCCTGTATGGCCGCCTCATCGCCCGGGGCACGGCGGACGCGCTCATCCGAGACTCCGGGCTGGTGACGTTCCTGGGGGAGGGGCCCGGCATCGACCGCGCGGCGCACCTGCTGGCCCAGGCGGACGGCGTGCTCAGCGCCTCCGCGTTCGGCGCCGCCGTGCACGTCAGCGGGCTGACGCGAGAGGCCCTGGAGGCCGCGCTCGTCCCCTGGCGCAAGGAGCCCTACCGGTGGAGCGAGGTGACGCCGTCGCTGGAGGACGTCTTCATCCAGCTCATGGGTCGCGAGCGCGACGAACGGTACACGTCATGACGGGCCCGCTTCCGCGCATCCTGGCCGTGCTGCTCAAGGAGTTCACCCAGCTGCGGCGCGACCGCATCACCTACGCGATGATCCTCCTCATGCCGGTGATGCAGCTGCTCATCTTCGGCTACGCCATCAACATGGACCCCCGGCACCTGCCCGCCGCGGTGCTGTCGCACGACACCAGCACCCTGGCGGACTCCGTCGTCGCCGCGCTGGAGCGCACCGGCTACGTGGACGTGCGCTACCTGCCGCGCTCCGACGAGGAATTGGACCAACTCATCCGCCGGGGACAGGTGATGCTGGGCATCACCATCCCTCCGGACTTCACCCGGCGGGTGCTCAAGGGGGAGCGCGCGCAAATCCTGGCGGAGGCGGACGCGTCCGACCCGCAGGCGGCGGCGGGGGCGCTCGCCGCGGTGAGCGTGCTGCCCACGGAGGCGCTGCGCAACGAACGGCTGGGGCTGGGGCCGCCCCGGTCCACCGCGCCCGCCTTCGAGGTGGTGGTGCACCGGCGCTACAACCCGGAGAGCCGCTCGCCCATCCACATCGTGCCGGGTCTGCTGGGCATCATCCTGTCCATGACGCTGGTGATGATGACCGCCATGGCCGTCACCCGCGAGCGCGAGCGCGGCACCATGGAGACGCTCCTGTCCACGCCCGCCACGCCCGCGGAGATCATGGTGGGAAAGCTCACGCCCTACGTCGTCGTGGGGCTGGTGCAGACGGTCGTCGTCCTGGGCATGGCGCGGTGGCTGTTCTCCGTGCCCATGGCGCGCACGCCCGCGGGCTGGCTGGCCCTGGCGTGCGGCATCGTGCTGTTCATCGTGGGCAACCTGTCCCTGGGCTACCTCATCTCCACCGTGGCGCGCAGCCAGCTGCAGGCGATGCAGATGTCCATGTTCTACATGCTGCCGTCCATCTTCCTCTCCGGCTTCGCGTTCCCCTTCCTGGGGCTGCCGCCGTGGGCGCGGGTGCTGGGGGAAATCATCCCCGTGACGCACTTCCTGCGCATCGTCCGGGGCGCGCTGCTCAAGGAGCAGGTGCTCGCGGACATGGGAGATGACCTGCTCGCGCTGGGACTTTTCGTGCTCGCCGTGGCCGGCGCGGCACTCGCGAGGTCTCGTACGACGTTGGATTGATTGACGCCACACGTCGGGCATGACGCATGCGCGAAAGTGGGAGGATTGCACAGCCGGACGATCCAAACGGACCGCCGATTGCAACTCTCCTCCGCACCGGAGCCACGCCCCACGTGGTTTCGCGGGTTTCACGCCCGCATCCGGTCTGGAGATGCCCATGTCCCGTGACAACTCCTTCGCGGCAGGTGCGGTGCGGACTTCGCGCCTGCTGGTGGTCCTCTTCGCGGCGTCCCTCGCCGCCGGCTGTGGCGACGATGACGACTGCGTGCCCCGGACGTGCGAGTCGCAGGGCTTCAACTGCGGCGCCGTGGAGGATGGCTGTGGCAAGCCGCTCGACTGCGGCACCTGCGCGGCGCCCTCCACCTGTGGCGGCGGCGGGCAGGACAACGTCTGTGGTTGCGCCGATATCAAGACCGCGTGCACCCCCGGAGCCGAGTGCGGCAGCGAGCCGGACAACTGCGGTGGCACCATTTCCTGCGGGATGTGCGCGGCGCCGGAGGTGTGTGGCGGACGCGGCGTGGAGAAGATGTGCGGCATCCCCGTCGCGGACCGCGAGTGCAGTGAGGGCTGGTGCTGGGAGTATCCGCTGCCCCATGGCTACAGCTTCCAGGGGGCGCACTTCAGCGCGCCCAATGACGGCTGGGCCGTGGGTGAAGACGGCTTCATCCAGCACTGGGATGGAGCGAAGTGGACGCGCGTGGCCAGCGGGACGCTGACGACGCTGAACGGCGTGCACGCCCTCTCCCCGACGGACGTGTGGATGGTGGGCGCGGGCGGCACCGTGCTCCACTCCACCGCGGGCGGAGCCTTCGCTCCCGTCAGCTCCGGGACGACGCGCGACCTCAAGGCCGTGTGGGACTCCGGCCCGAGCGACATCTGGGTCGTGGGCGCGGGCGGCACCGTGCGGCGCGCCCAGGGGAGCAGCGGCTTCCAGGGCGTGGACGTGTCCACGACGAAGGACCTCAACAGCGTGTGGGCCAGTGGGCCTTCGGATGTCTGGATGGTGGGGAACGCCGGGACGCTGCGCCGGTATGACGGCACCGCGGTCTCCAGCATCAACGTGGTGACGACGGACATCGACTTCCACCAGGTGACGGGCACCGGCCCCAACGACGTCTGGACCGTCGCGTCCGACGACCCCTGCCTCTTCTGCGACGACTTCGGGCAGGTGTTCCGCACCACGCCCGCGGGCATCGAGCAGTCGCTGCGCTCGTCGGATCAGCTGTTCTACGTGTACGCCGCGTCGCCCTTGCTGGTGCTGACCGGCGGCGAGGACTTCGGCTACGTCTACAACGGCACGAAGTGGACGGACACGGACGAGGACGCCGTGGGCCCCATCACCGGCAGCGGTCCGGACAACGTGTGGTCCTTCGGCCGGGGCGGGCGGGTGCAGAAGTGGAGCGGGCAGGCGTGGACCTCCCAGGCGCCGCTGCGCACGCTGGGGGCGGCGAAGGCCATCCATGGCACGGGGCCGTCGGACCTCTGGGTGGTGGCGGATACGGGCCGCGTGCTGCACTGGAATGGCGGCGGCTGGCACGAGCTGCCGCTGGACGGCTCCACCACCGATGACATGTCCGGCGTCTACGCGGCCTCCGCGACGGCGGTCTGGGCGACGTCCGCGTTCCACGACAGCATCTACCGCTTCGACGGGACCCGCTTCCTCCCGCAGTACAAGGCGGAGGGCTCGCAGGCCTTGTACGCCATCCACGGCGTGTCCGAGACGGAGCTCTGGGCGGTGGGCGCGATGGGCCAGGCCGTCCACTTCGACGGGACCACCTGGACGCGGCAGCCCACGGACGTCACCGTGAGCCTCAACGCCGTCTGGGTGCAGGGCCCCTCGCTGGCCATCGCGGTGGGCGACGAGGGCACCATCCTGCGCTGGGAGGGCGCCGCGTGGAGCAAGATGACCTCCGGCACCAGCGCGGCCCTCAAGGCCGTGTGGGGCAGCGGGCCCACGGACATCTGGGCCGCGGGGGCGAACGGCACGCTGCTGCGCTACAACGGCGCGCTCTGGCTGCCCGTGCTCAGCGGCACCTCGTCCCAGCTCAACGGCCTGATGGGGCGCTCCGCCACGGAGGTCTATGCGGTGGGCGACAACGGCACGCTGCTGCGCTTCGACGGCAAGTGGACCCAGGAGGCCACCGGCACCCGCCGCGTCCTGCGCGCCGTGTGGGCGCCGTCCGCGTCGGAGCTGTGGATGGTGGGCGACTCGGCGGTCCTGCACAAACCCTGACACCGGCCCTTCACGCGGTGCTCCGGCCCGCTCCCGCCCTGTAGATTGGGGCGGGACACGTCCGCCAGGGAGCGCGCATGGGCTGCTGTCACTACCCCGCCGTGAAGGAAGGCTGCGACAGCGCCTTCACGGTGGACACCTCCCGCATCACCTTCGGCCCGGGCTGCCTCGCCGAGGTGGGCGACCGGGCGAGGGCGCTCGGGATGAAGCGGGTGGCGCTGTTCTCCGACGCGCGCGTGGCGCGGCTGGAGCACTTCCAGAAGGTGCGTCAGTCGCTGCTCGCCGCGGGGCTGGACGTCGTCGTCTTCACGGACGTGCACGTCGAGCCCACGGACCAGTCCTTCCTGGAGGCGGCGCGCTTCGCCTCCGGGGCCCGGCCGGATGGCTACGTGTCGCTGGGTGGCGGCTCGGTCATCGACACCTGCAAGGCGGCGAACCTGTACGCCACGCACCCGGCGGACTTCCTCGCCTACGTGAACGCGCCGGTGGGGGAGGGGCGCGCGGTGCCCGGCCCGCTCAAGCCCCACATCGCGTGCCCCACCACGTCCGGGACGGGCAGCGAGGTGACGGGCATCACCATCTTCGACCTGCTGTCGCTGCACGCGAAGACAGGCATCGCGTCACCGGCGCTGCGGCCCACCGAGGCGCTCATCGACCCGGACTGCACCGCGACCCTGCCGGGCGAGGTCGTCGCGGCCAGCGGGCTGGACGTGCTGTCCCACGCGCTGGAGTCCTATACGGCGCGGCCGTTCGTCCACCGGCCCGCTCCCGCGCGCCCCAGCCTCCGGCCCATGAGCCAGGGCGCCAACCCGTGGAGCGACCTGGGCTGCCGTGAGGCCCTGCGGTTGATGGGCCTGTACCTGGAGCGCGGCGTGAAGGACGCGGGCGACACGGAGGCCCGTGAACAGCTCATGTGGGCCGCCACGCTCGCGGGCATCGCCTTCGGCAACGCGGGCGTGCACGCGCCGCACGGCATGGCCTACGCGGTGGCGGGGCGGGTGCGCGACTTCCGTCCCTCCGGCTATCCCCAGGAAGAGCCCCTGGTGCCGCATGGCCTGGCCGTCATCGTCAACGCGCCGGCGGTGTTCCGCTACACGGCCTCCGCGAACCCCGAGCGCCACCTGGAGGCCGCGGGCTTCCTGGGCGCGGACGTGCGCGGCGCGCAGGGCGGGGACGCGGGCGAGGTGCTGGCCGGCCGCGTCGTCCAGTTGATGCGCGCGGTGGGCGTGCCCAACGGCCTTTCGGGCGTGGGCTACACCGGCGCGGACGTGGACGCGCTCACCGAGGGTGCCTTCCCCCAGCAGCGCCTGCTCCAGAACGCGCCCCGGGAGATGACCCGGCCCGTCCTCACGGAGCTGTTCCGCCAGGCGCTGCGCTACTGGTAACCCCCCAAGCCCCCAGGCCCCCATCGTGCCCGACCGAGAGACCGCTGACCGCTACCGCTACTTCCTGCCCATCACCACGCGGTGGATGGACAACGACGTGTACGGCCACATCAACAACGTCACCTACTACAGCTACTTCGACACCGTCGCGAACCACTACCTCATCCACGAGGGCGGCCTGGACATCCACGCGGGGGAGGTCATCGGGCTGGTGGTGGAGTCGAAGTGCGCCTATCACGCGCCGCTCGCGTACCCGGACCGGCTGCGCGCGGGCCTGCGGGTGGACAGGCTGGGCAACCGCTCGGTGACCTACGGCATCGCCATCTTCAAGGAAGGGGAGGAGCAGGCGGCGGCGCACGGCCACTTCGTGCACGTCTTCGTGGACCGGCGGACCCGAAAGGCCGCGGCCATGCCTGACCGGCTGCGTGAAGCGCTGGAGAAGCTGGACGTGACACCCCGCGAACAGGCTTGAGCGCGCATCGCCGCAAGGGCTCCCGGGCGGCCGGGGAGGGGCTGCCGTCCCGCGTCCCGAGCACCGCCCGCCGCCATCACCATCGTCTTCCTGTATCCCTTTTCGGAAGGAGATGGGTGATGTGTTGCAACACACGAATCTGGCATTCCCACCACTGCATCCTGCCGCCGTACGTCAGCCGGCAGATTGCCCAGAACGGCTCACCGCAACAGCGCACGCGGGCCCTGCGGACGCTCGCCATCGACAACACCCTGCGCGCCATCCGCCTGTCGAGCAGCGGCGCGCCCCAGGCGGCCAGGCGCCTCATCCCGGGCCCCATGGTCGTGGAGAGCCAGAAGCTCCGCACCATCTATGACGTGAAGAACACCGAGGCCCTGCCGGGCAGCGTGGTTCGCACCGAGGGGCAGGATGACACGGGCGACGCGGCGGCCGACGAGGCCTATCTTGGCCTGGGCGGGACGTATGACCTCTACTGGGAGGTCTTCGGGCGCAACTCCATTGACGGCAACGGCATGCCGCTGAACGCGCACGTCCACTATGGCTCCGGCTACGACAACGCGTTCTGGGACGGCGAGCGCATGGTCTTCGGCGACGGAGACGGTGAGCTGTTCAACCGCTTCACCATCTCCGTGGACGTCATCGGGCATGAGCTGGCGCACGGCGTGACGGAGCATGAGGGGCCGCTGGCCTACTTCTCCCAGGCGGGCGCGCTCAACGAGCACATGTCGGACGTCTTCGGCTCGCTGGTGAAGCAGCGCCTGTTGAACCAGACGGTGGATCAGGCCGACTGGCTCATTGGCGCGGGGCTCCTCTCCGACAAGGTCCAGGGCAAGGCCCTGCGCTCCATGAAGGACCCGGGCACCGCGTTCGACGACCCGGTGCTGGGCAAGGACCCGCAGCCGGCCATCATGAAGGACTTCGTGAACACGTGGGAGGACAACGGCGGCGTGCACATCAACTCCGGCATCCCCAACAAGGCCTTCTGCATCGCGGCCACGAACCTCAAGGGCTACGCGTGGGAGAAGGCCGGCCTCATCTGGCTGGAGACGCTGCGCGACTCGCGGCTGAAGCCCAACGCCACGTTCCTCTCCTTCGCCCGGCTCACCGTGACGGCGGCCGTCCGCCTGTACGGCAGCGGTGACGAGGAGCAGATCGTGCGCGACGCCTGGAGCCAGGTGGGCATCAAGGTCTCCAAGGAGCGCGCGGGCCAGCCGGCCTGGACGCCGCAGGTGCAGAAGCAGGCCGCGCCGCGGGTACAGCCCAAGCACTAGGCCCTGGGGTCGATGGAATGCGAATCGAGCTCAAGCGGGAGGGAGGCGTCGCCTTCTTCCCGGGCCTCGCCAGGCCCCGCACCGTGGACCTGGCGGCCGTGCCTCCCGCCACGGCGGAGGCGCTCCAGCGGGAGGTGCGGGAGGCCCGCTTCTTCGAACAGCCGGCCACCGTGGGCGGCGGCCCCACGGCGGGCGCGGACCGGACCAGCTACACCCTCACCATCGAGGATGACGGCGGCCGGAGACATTCGGTCCGGCTGGTGGAGCCCGTGAACGAGCCGCACCTGCGCGCGCTGCTGGGGCTCATCCAGAAGGCCGAGCGGGAGCAGCGCGCCCCCTGAGGCTCGGGGCCTAGTAGCGCGGACGGGTGGGGAGGTTCAGGTCGTCGCGGAGGACGTTCTCTCCGGGGCGGCCGCCCTGCACCACGTCCGGCGTGGACGGGTCCTGGTCCAGGTCGATGGGCAGGCCCACCGCGGACGTCTCACGGTTGTTCACGCCGTTCTTCTCACCGCGCGCCAGCGTGCCGTTGGCGTAGTCCGACGCGTGCACCAGCTCGTGGAACAGGCCGACGACGGGCGGGCGGTTCTGCCAGTCCTCGGTGCCCAGCGAGATGCGCGTGGTGTTGTAGTTCACCGTGCCGTTGGTGCCCGCGCCCGGCGTGCCGTCCGTGTTGAACCAGGCGTCGTCCTTGTTCTGCGCGGCCGCGGAGTTGCCGCTGGACGTCTCCTTGATGGTCGTGGTGTGGCCGCTGTCATCCAGCGTGCGCAGCAGCTCCTGGCCCGAAGGCAGCGAGCGCATCGCGTCCAGGTCCGACTGCACGCGCGCCTGGAACTCCGCGCTGCCCGACGCCGTCACCGAGCGGCCGCGCTGGTCCGCGTTCGTCATGTCCACGATTTCGCGCTCGCCCGTGGCCGCGTCGGCGGTCTTCTCGTTCTCCTCGACGTAGAGCTTGTCCGTGCCCGTGCCGCCCGTGACCTTGTCCTGGCCCTCGCCGCCCGCCACCGCGTCGTTGCCCCGGCCGCCGCTCAGCGTGTCGTTGCCGCGCCCGCCAATGACCTGGTCGTCGCCTTCGCCGCCGTAGGCCCGGTCATTGCCCGCGCCACCGTCGATGTAGTCCCGGCCCTTGCCGCCGGACACGTAGTCGTTGCCGTCCAGGCCGTAGAGCACGTCGCGTCCGTCGCCGCCCAGGATGCGGTCATCGCCCGCGCCGCCCTCCAGGTAGTCGTCGCCGTCCTGGCCCTGGAGCGTGTCCTTGCCCTCGCCACCGATGACGGTGTCGTTGCCCGCGCCTCCGATGAGCGTGTCGTTGCCCTTGCCGCCGGTGAGCTTGTCGTCGCCCGCGCCGCCGTCCAGCGTGATGTCCTGGGTGACGCTGGCGTCCACGGTGATGGAGTCGTTGCCGTCACCGCCGTTGATGATGGCGCCCTTGGCCTGCGCCGCCGTCAGCGTCACGGTGTCGCTGCCGGACTTGATGGTCAGCCCACCGTCGGTGTTCTGCGACACCGTCGCGGTGTTGTTGCCCGCGCCCAGGTCCACCACCGTGCGGCCCTGCGCGTTCGTGCTCACCTGCGGCCCGGCGAGGGCGCTGCCCACGCGGCCCGCAATCTTGCCCAGCGCCTCACCGATGCCGGCCGCCGCCTTGCCCGCGGCCTGACCCGCGAGGGCCCCGATGCCCTCCGCGCCCTTGAGGGAGCGGATCTCCGCGGACAGCACCGGCCGGGACGCGGCGCCAGCGCGGGGGCCCGCGTCGAAGCCGTCCTTCATCCGCTGGGCGACGGCCGCCTTCACCGCGTTGGGCTTCGCCGCGACGGGCGCCTTCGCCGGCTGCGTGCTCACGGGGGACGAGGTGGGGCGCGAACCGGGCTTGCCAATGGAGGTCATGCCGGGATTGTCGCCAAAAGGTAACGCCGGTTGCCTCGGACCTGGGCTTCCGCGCCAACTCCGCGAAATTCCAGGCGTTCTCTGCGGAAACGGTGGCGCCTGGGGCTTTATGCCTGCACGAGGAGTCGCTCCATCTCCTCCGCAGTTGAGCGGGCCTGGGCATGGCCGATGTCGCGGCGGTAGTCCACCTGTCGCTGGAGGAGCTCTCGGGCGGCCTCGGGATTCCCTTGCCGGATCCGAAGCCGTCCTAGCTCCCAGGATGCGAGCGCGAAGCCCCGGTCGTCCCGGAAGGACTTCGCGACGTCCAGGGCCTCAATGAGACGCGCTTCGGCCTCGCCCAGGGCGTCCTGTTCCATCTCGAAGCCTGCGATGGCGAGCAGCACGTCAACCTCAAGGCGGACATCCGCTGCGTCCCTGGCAAGTGACCAGGCATTCCAGAGTTCGAATTCAATGCCGGCCACGTCGCTTGCTGTGTACGGGTCCTCCTTCCATTCGAGGATCGCGAAGACGTAGTGGGCTTGGGCTTGCTGGTAGCGGCTGAAATCCCTGTTTCGATCGTCAATGTGGGCGACGAGGTCCCGGGCTGCTCTCCATTGTTCTTGCTCAAGGCGCAGTCTGGCGAATTCAACGCGAACGTTGTTCTTCAACTCGTGGGCGTGAAATCCGGACCGGGTGTCGTTCAGCGCCAGCAAGAACTGCTCTTGGGCATCATCTTGGTGCCCGAGATCCATCAGTGCGAGGCCAAGGTCCAGCTGGTAGAGGCCAAGATCGAATTGGTTGAGACTGTGCCCGCGCTCTCGTCTTGAGTTCCGCCGAAGCTGCTCCTTCTGCCATCGCTCGCGCTCGCCCGGCGGCCTGCGCAACCGAATGAGAGGGCTCAAGCTCCACGCGTCGTGAACGACTCCGTCGGGATACCGGAGCATTCGTTGAATGGCAGCCGTCATGTCCGGCCAGGAGTTGTCGAATGCTTCGATGGCTCTTGCATGGGTGTTGCTGGAGTCTCGATACATCCTGTCGAGATTGGAGAGGACGGTCGTGAAGTGGTTTGCGTGCCGGAGTTCAGCGCCCGGCAGGTCGAAGCTGCCGGGTCTTGCCTTCGCTACTTGCTGGATGGGCGCCCAAAGCATGAACCGCCCTGCTTTTGACGTGGGCCGCACCAGGCCCATTCGCACCATCTCCTGCAATGCGAGCTCTAATGGCTCATCCACAAAGGTCTCAAGTGCCTGATATCCGTTGGGGCCTGCCGGTTGCCGCTCCGTCATGACCGCGCGCGCGGCTTCCAGGTCGAAATCTCCTGTGAGGACAGAGAGCAACCGGGCTTCTTCCAGGTACGTGGCGTAGTCATGAAGGCTGGACACATGGATGCTTGGCCGGCTGAGTGCCTCCGCGACGCTGCGAAGCGGTCCTGGCAAGTGACCGCAGGCCTCGGCGAGCCGAGAGAGTGCGTCCCCACGGGGATGCGGGACGAATTGGCGCAGGAGCCTCGTGGCGGTCGATGGGTCCAGCCCGTCGAGGTGGATCGCTTGCATGGGAATGGAGGGGGCAAGCCTTGTCCACCTGGCTTCGTGTGTGCACACGAGGACCAACCGTGCTTCAGGTCCCGGATGCAGTGCCTCCAGTTCCGCGGAAGGGAGGTCCTCTTCGACAGAAGGACTGGAGAGCCCGTCGAGCACCAGCACGAACCTGCGTTCCGAGGTCTGGTAATAATACTGCTCGAGAACGTCCCGGTGGTCGGCGCCTGGATCAACTCCAAGCGCGGCGAGGACCTCCCGTGCCACGGCCCTGGCGCTGAATGGCGGGTCTCCCTTGCGCCGCTCCAGATAGAAGATGCCGTCTGGGAACTCTCGGGCGACGACGTCCGCGGCGAGCCGGATGAGGGAGGTCTTCCCGGAGCCGGAAGGCCCGTAGAGATAGAAGAAGGAAATCGGCTGACGGAGGAGATCAATGGCTCGCGAGAGCTCGTGCTCGTAGCCCAGGAAGGTACGCGGTGGAGGGGGCATCCGGAGATGCGCGAAGGCCTCCTTGGGCTCGATGCGATGCTCGTCACCCAGCAGGGTTCGCAGGCGGACGTGTCCTTCGCGGAGCGCGATCCGCGTCGGTCTGGAAGCGGAAAGCTCTACCCGGCGCCATGTTTGCGTTGCCGGTTGCTTCAGCGCTTCGAGAATGTGCGGGATGGCCTCCCTCGGACTCGTGCGGTTGGCAAAGACTCCTTGAATGGAGAGAATCGCGGCAGCCGAAGGCCAGCGACGGGCCAACATTTCTGGATTGGCGGTTCCTAAATACACAGGAATCAGCGTGAAATGCTCACCCTGGTCTCGTTTCCTCTCAAGCAAGGCACGAGCCTCGAAGGAGTTCCACTCATTCGCAAGCGCTTCACCAGAGACAAGCAGAATAGCGACATCGCTCTGGTGAATCTTTTCCTGGACGGCGGACATCAGGGATTCACCAGTGCTGAACTTGTCTTCGCCTAGAACCTTGTGGCCTGCTGTCCGGAGTGCCTGGGTAATGTCTCTGACCCATTTGAAGTCATCTCTTCGCGAGTAACTGATGAAAACCCGGAGAGGACGCGGGGGCACCTCCGCTTCAGCTACATCCACCAGCAGGGGCTCTGTCCTCGGAATCTCCAGGGTGTGGGCGCTTGGACTGCCTTCGGGGCCTAGCTCCACATGGCTGGAAAACAACTTCACGGGCAGCCGGACGCGCTCCATCCCCTTTCGTGCGATGGAAGCCAGCCATCCTGCCCCCTCGCCTAAAGCGGGCGTGGATGACAGGAGCTCTCCGCCCAGGCTCCACTTCGCCGCGGATGCCAGGAGCCTCCCTTCCGTCAGGTGCATCAGCTCCTGGGGCAGCCGGTCACTGGCCCCCGCAGCCCAATGGCCCAGTCCTCCTTCCGGCTCCCGCACGAGCGTGGCAAGCGCGGAGCGCAGCAGGGTGAGCGTCTGGGCATGGGCATCCGGCGCGCGGCAGAACTGGAGGTAGTTGAGCTTCTCCTCAAGCTGAAGCGCCGGTGCGATCCAGCGATGGGTCTCTTCGGTGATGCGCCACACCTGCTCGTATCGGTCGGTACTCGTGGCCGCAAGGCGCTGCCTCAGGACGGCGCCCACGTTCTTCGCGAAGACGATGCCCTGGGGACCCCGGAAGCCGACAAGCTCACTGAGCCACAGGTCTGCCTCGAGCGCGGGTGAACTGCCCGGAAGCAGTTCCAGCCGCAGCCGGCGCAGAAGTGCTGGCTCGGCGCGCACGGCGAATGAAGCCAGGCACGCGAGCTCCAGCGCGTCTGGCTGTTCCTGCGAGAGCTCCTCCACGAGCTGTCGGGCGATGGCGAGCGTGTCCAAGGCTTCATCCCCTCCGGAATACGCCGCGAGCGGCCCGGGCCACCGTCAGGCTCCGGTCCCAGTGGTAGAGGTCCATCACCTTCGAGAGGGAGGACGGCCATCGGTTGGGCGGGTAGGGGACCAATGCTCCCACCGGGTATCCCGCCCGGCGCAGCGTTCCCGCGAACTCCACCCACTCCTCGACGGAGGCGGCGGAGTCTCCAGGTGGAGGCAGTCCGAGTCCCAGGTCCGTGACGCACAGGATGCGCGCTCCCAGGCGCGGCATTCGCTCCAGGCCGTAGGGCTTCCACCGGCGCCGCATGCCTCGCCCGCATCCACGAGATGGACATGCCACGAAATGCAGCACCTCCACCCCAGAGCCCGCGAGCGCGGTCAGCTCCCGCTCCAGGCCCTCCGCATCCAGGTGGAAGGGCAACATCGCATCGCCACGGTCGACCAGGAGCTGCACGCCCCTCGCAAGCGTGGGAATGGGGTGGTGGGGGAGTTGGGCCAAAGCCTGTCCCCGTGCGACGGATTGGAGCAGGGCTTCGACATCCAGGGGGCCCTCACCCGGTGCCGCCGCCAGGCTCCCCAGGATGGCGCGGGACTGGAGCGGCTTCATCAGGGACAGGGGCGCCTCCGCGACGGCTCCGGGAGGCGGCTCGGCAGGCAGGGTCGCCGCCGAGGAGAACCAGGCGGGCGCCCCAGGAGTCGTGCGGGCCAGCGACTTGATGATGAAGGGGATGGGCCACCGTTCCGCTTCCTCCTGAAGCTGGAGCGGTTCTTCCTGGGCGGGAGGTCGGTCGGGAAACCGCGTGAGGGGCTGCAAGGCTGGAGACGGTAGGGACCGGACCGGCTCCACGGGCCGTGCATCCGCGCTGATGCCCAACAGCAGCTCCGCGATGGCCAGGCGTGTCGCCTCGTCCTCGGGACGCAGCTGCGCCAGCGCGCGGGCCAGGTCTCCCAGGCCGGATGGGGGATCGCGGCTCACTTGTTCGGGCTCTTCCGGCCGTGCTTCCAGAGGGTGGACTCCAGAAGCTTGTCGAAGGCGGGCGTGCCGGCCTGGATGGCCAGGGCATGGCATCCCCGCAGGGCATCCACGTACTCAGCGGCGCTGACCGTGGGCTTGCTGCCACCAGCGCCCAACATGGCGTCCGCCACCGCGACGCGCAGGTCCTCGCTGAGCCCCGGCAGCTGCACCCGGCCGATGGCGAGCAGCCACTCGCGCTCCGGATGGTCGAGCCGCAGCTCCACGCACCTACGCAGGAAGGCCTGGGGAAGCTCTCGCTCGTCGTTGGTGGTGATGATGATGAGGGGAGCGCGCTCCGGCACGGTCTCGACGAGTTGCCCGGTCTCCTCGACCTGGAACTGGAGCGAACCCAGCGGCACAAGCAGGTTGTTGGGCGTGTCCGGGTCGGCCTTGTCGATTTCGTCGATGAGGACGACGGCCCGTTCATGCGGACGTCCCCGGTTGGGATCCATGCCGCGCGGCAGCCCCTGTCCGGCCAGGCTGCGCGAGCGCTGGGCCTTGGCACTGGCCTCGTCGAAGGCCCACCACAGGACGCCCGGGACCACGTAGGGCAGGTAGCCCTCCACAAGCCTGCGCTTCGCGGACTGTGCGTCATGGAGGCGCCGGAGCAGATCCACCTGCCACAGCAGGTCGCGGGCCTGGGTCCGAGAGGTGACGACGGACTCGTAGAAGCGCCACTTCATGAAGTCCGCCACGCTGCGCGCCAGGGAACTCTTGCCCGTTCCAGACGGACCGCGAACGAGGAGGGGGCGCTGCGTCGCCAGGGCCACGTTCACGGCGAGGACGATGCGCTCGTCACCGTAGACGTAAGCCACGTTCCGGCGCTGGTCCCCCGCCTCCGTCGAGCCGCTCGTGACGGCTTCGACCTGGCGGGGCGGGTCAAACACCTTGCGATACTGGAGGGAGTCGTTGCTCATGGATGGGAATGTTTTTTCAGGTACTGGAGCTTCCTCTGGAAGAGGTTCCAGAAGGACTGCTCGGTTCCGGGCTCGATGTCGGCATGGAGCAGCTCGATGTCCGCCTGCTTCGCCAGCTGCTGCTTGTCATCGTCGCTTCGGGTCAGGAAGAAGAAGGTGACCTCCGGGAACTCCTTTTGTAGCTCCTGGAGCATGGAAAGGTTCAGGCCCGTGGACCGCATGGCCACGAATACAGGCTCCCCCTCGCCTGTGATTAAATCCAGGACTTCGTGGATCTCTTCAGCGCTGGCGGTTTCTGTGCTGAGCACCTGCTTGAGCGCATCTCGGACGAGTTGTTTGAGTTCCTCGGCGGCCCTGTTTCCTACGACGCCATCCACGATGGCTACATGCCATGCATCATTGGGGCGGATGTCACAGGCGCTGACGACATAGAGGCGGGCGGTCTCGCACTTTTCTCCACGTAGGGCGAGCAGTCTTCCTCGGCTCTTCACGACAGCGCGTATTTCCTCGATAGAACGACAGTCCACCCAAGCAGTGGCCAGCAGCATCACTGCTTCATCAATGCCATGCGGTTTGGCAAGGTAGGTGCGGATGCGGCGGATTCCCGTTGGGGCGCGCTCCAGACCCCACTCCATGAAATTCAAAGCGACATGCAGTGGTAGGTCCAACCCCGGAGCCCATGGGTGCGGTACGTCTCCCGCGACTGCCTGACGTGCCACTTTCAGTTCTCCTTCAGGAACATCCATGAGGAGGTTGGCTAACCGCTTTGCGTGAAGCTCAGCGGGAGAACTCAAGCTGCGATTGTGCTGCTCCAACGCCTCCATGACGCGCTGGAGGGCCTGTTCCATTGAGGCATCCCTACGCAGTGCCTGTATTTCCGCGATGCCGGTCGGGCCAAGCGCGCTCTGTCCGACCTGCTCCCCAGTCACTGGCGGGACGAAGATGGTGAGGAGTTGGAATCGACCTTGCTCGCTTCGGTGTCGGTATGCCAGGAGGCTGGTTTCGTAGGCTACGTGGGAGGAGATGAGCGCTGCCTCGGAAAGCAGCAGTACCGCAGCGTCACAGCCGCCAATCCATGCATTGAGCGTAGAACGCCATTCCTTGCTCAGGTCAATGTCCTCATCGAGCAGGTACGGGAAGTCAGCGGCCTTCAGTCGCTCGACCAGGGCATCCCGGTAGGTTTTACCCACCGGATCCCTGGTGGAATGACTGATGAAGATCCTGGGACGAGGGGACATGGTGCTGGCGATGGGGGCGGGAGCGGGTCCTCCCAGCATACGTGGGATGTGGCTCAGGACGAGGTCAGCTCACGGCTCAGCCGCCGCAAGTGGGTCAGCGCTTCCACCCGGCGCTGCATGGCCATGGGCAGCGGCTGTCCGGAGGGGGACTCCAGGTCCTGGCCGACCGCATGGCGGAGGTCCATTCCCCATTGCGCGCTGCTCACGTGGATGTGGGCCGGAGGCGCGCTGGCAGGACGGGCCTCCACGCCTTCGACATCCCAGTACGACGCGAAGAAGTACGGTTGGTAGAATAGAAAGACGCGGTGGGGAACGCCCTCCTGGGAGAGGTAGTCACGAAGGGCTCCCAGGCTCGCGTCCCGCTCCGCGATGAGGACCTCTCCGGACCGGCCTCCCAGTATCAGCTCCCGCAGGGGCGCGTCCGCAAGCGCGAAGAGCTCGATGTGCGCATGAGGTCGCCCACGGCGCTCCCTCGCCTCCTTCAACTTCGGTAGCAGCTGGCCGTGGGTGGCGCCCACGAAGCTGATCCGCTCGTGCCGGATCATCAGGTCGACCGGAGGCACCTTGAGCGTCTCGGTACCCGGCTGCACCCGTGTATTGACGAGGTTCTTCATTGCCCCCGCGAGCGTCTTCAGGTGGGCTTCTGTCAGGACCCACAGGGGACGGACCATCTGGTCCGATGCGAAGGCAGCCTGGCAGGTTTCGCGTAGTGCATCGGGTGACGCTCCATGAGTGTGCTGGCGGTAGAGACGGCCAGGTAGGAGCCGGGCCTCGACGGCGGTGTCGGCTTGCGCGCAATCCCTGACGACACGACTCCTCCATGTGCCGAACCGCTCCACGAGCGCCCGGGCCACGATGTCCGCAGGCGTCGTTCCCGTGGGGACCTTCCCATCACGCACTCCGGTCCAGGCCGCTTCAAGGACCCGAATCCGGTCCTCGTCAGAGGGGTGGCTCGACGACATGGGCTTCACCGTGAATGCAGCCTTCAGGGTCTCCACGGCGCCTGGACCTCCCAGGAGGCCCGCGTAGAGGTCGGCGATCACTTCGCTCACCCACTTCTCACCCGACCAGGCGCCGAGTGTGTCGGGCTGTCCCCGGAGCTCAGGCATGGCGAGCACTTCCACCGTATCCCGCCGCGCGGCGTCCAGGTGGTGTCCGAGCTCGTGGAACAGCGTCGCCCATGCCCAGGGTTCCTCGAGCAGATTTCCCGGACACAGGACCACCGGGAGCGGGAGATTCGCGGGGGTGGCTTGAGCGAGCCACGTCCCGGGAATCCGTGCCCGGGGAACGTAGAGGGGCGAATCGATGGGCTCCACCGTCAGGAATGGCGGGGGCAAGGGCATATCGGCGCCCGCGTGCCCGACCGCATCCAACAGACAGTGCCTTGCCTGGCCGAACCACACGCCCTGTCCGTCGAGCCAGTGCGAGGTGCGCGTGATGCGCTCCAGGAGGCAGAGAATCGAGTCGAGCCGTGACACGGTCAGCGTGGCGTTCAGCGCCTCTTTGCGCGCGTCGCCCGCTTCGCCTGCCTTTAAGGCCTCCTCCCAGGCGCGCCGCAAGAGCTGACGGTGCTCGGGGGGCATGTGCGACAGGCCCTGGAAGAATGCCTCGCCGCGCTGGTGCAGCCGTCGCAGCCGGTCTTCGTTCACGGCGGGCGTCATCGGATGGCCTGATAGGCGGCGACGTACTCCGGTGCGAGGCGGGCGATGAGGGCTGGCTCCTTCGCGACCTGCTTCGTGACGTCGTCACGGAAGTCCTCCATCAGCTGGGGTAGGTGGGCGCAGCACTTCTCGATGTGTTCCGGCCGGGCGTTCGCACCAAGGACTGGCAGCAGGAGGTACCACCGGATGCTGTCGTAGAGCGCTTCGACCTTCACCCGGTCGATGTCCGCAGGGAACTTCGTGATCAGCGCCGGTTCGTCAGGGTGGGGCCACGGGAGCCTCCGGGTGGCAGCGAACACTCCCTGGGGAATCTTCTGTTCCTGGTAGGCGCTCAGAAGCTCCTCCACCGAGTCCGCTACGGCCTCCACCGCGGTCTCCACGGATGCATCCGCGGGTCCGGTGAGGAAAAGCTGTCCATCACAACGCGTGTGCCACTCCTGCTTCAGGGCGTTGACGACATGAAGTCCCCCGGTGCGCGCGCTGTGGTCGGCCTTGCTGTGCAACTCGTGGATGTGCCCGTCCTGGTCATGGATGACCTTGATGAGGACACCCGCGAGCTTCTTGTTCATCCCGGCCTGTTCCGCCCACCGGCGGATTTGCGCGGCAGGGGCCCTCACGTGGCCGGCGGAGAACCCATCCGTGAGGAAGTGGTCCGCGAAACCGTTGGTGTAGACCGCCTGCCTCCAGAGCAGTTCCTGTTTGGCGCGACTGGGTTCCTGGGCGGCCTGTACCGCGAGCTTGAGCGCGGCTTCGTGGTGGCGTGCATAGACAAGCGCGTTGTGCCATCCGAAGTGGGGTGTGTTCTGGAGCGCGAGTTCCGAGTATTGCTTTGCGTTCCACCACAGCACCAGGTTCTGGTCGGGATACTGTGTCCCGCGCTGGGCTGGGGGCAGATTGATCCAGGCCGCCTCATTGCGGAGTGCCTTGAGGAGGTCGTCCAGGTCATTGGCCTCCCTCAGCCAGGGCAGGGGAGACGGCGTCTCGTCGAAGAGCTCCTCTGGCGATCCGTAGAAATCCCCGGAGAACGCCACGATCTCTCCATACGTGAGGTGTTCTGGAGACTTGCTGCGTTGGAAGGGGCCAAAGGGGCCCGCCTTGCGCTTCGTGGCGGCCTTCAATGCTCCCGCGTTGCCCACCCAGAGGTGTTCGCCTCCATCGAACGGTTGGGCACCCCCGAGCTGCTCTTCCCGGACGTCGAAGAATGCCCGCAGTGGATCCTGGTTCGTCTCCGCCATCTTGGCTCCCCTTCGCCTGTCGTCTTTTCGCCCGACACGTTAGCGCGGGCGCCGGCAGCGCCGCGAGAGGTGGACGTCAAGCTACTGGACGGAAGCCTTGGAACGCATGGGCATGGCCGACGGCGGCTTGCTAAGAGCGCCCCATGTCCCACTACCTCCCCCCGCTCCATCTCCACATCGTCTCCTCGAAGGACTTCACCGAGGGTGCTGGGTATTCGCTGCTCCTGCAGCAGTGGTTCAGTGGGAACGAACGGGTGTTCGCCGTACCCGAGCCGAACCTCCCGCTCTATGTGTGGACGGACAAGGAGGGTGTGCTTCCGAACGACATCCCGTGGGCGGAAGCCCGGCGAACAG
The DNA here is from genome assembly GCF_003668875.1 of Corallococcus interemptor. Lineage (GTDB taxonomy): Bacteria > Myxococcota > Myxococcia > Myxococcales > Myxococcaceae > Corallococcus > Corallococcus interemptor. Next base: position 30,983 of record NZ_RAWM01000074.1, read on the forward strand.
TGCTCATTGTGCTGGTGGATGACTCGTTGCTCGCGGAGCCGAAGTGGCGGGCCTGGGTGCAGCGGCAGGCCAACGCACGCCGTGCGCAAGACCTCTTCCTTCCCGTGGCCTTCACGGAGAACTTCAAGAATGGGGGGCCTGTGCTCTCCCAGAAGAACGCGGTCCGGCTGGACCTCCGACCCGTGGAATATCGTGGAGAGGATCTCAGGCTCCTCGTGACCCACTCGCTCGTGCGCTGGTTCCAGACCCCACCTGGGGATCCGGCGGTGCCGGCTCGGCTCTTCATCAGCCACGCGAAGGCGAAGATGGGGACCGTGTCGGGACGCGATATCGCCAGCAGACTGAAGGACTTCATCGACAAGAATCCAGCGGGCACTCCCTTCTTCGATGAGGTCGACATCGGAGGAGGGGAGGACTTCGCGGAGACATTGGCGGAGAACGTCAAGCGCTCGGTGGTCATCGTCCTGCTGACAGACGCCTTCTCCAGCCGCTTCTGGTGTGGCTGGGAGGTGGCGATGTCGAAGGAGTTGCTGCGCCCGGTGGTCGTGGTGAATGCCCTGGAGCAGGGAGAGGTCAGCAGCCTCTCCTACATGGGCAAGACCCCGACGATTCCCTGGCACACCTCGGTCCCCGGAGCGCTGGAGGACACCCGGATGCATCGACGCATCGTCGCCACCGCGCTCGTTGAACAACTGCGCCTCGCATACGATGCCCAGCAGCTTGAGGCCATTCGCGAACTCGCGTTCCCGGGCCAGACCGACGTCATCGTCGCCATGCGCCCTCCGGAGTTGGCCACCCTGCCGGAGACCAGGCCTGGCCACGCGCCGTTCATCCTGCTCCACTCGGACCCTCCGTTGCCGCGCTACGAGCTGCGACTCATGGCGCGCCAGCGGCCCGAGGTGATGTTCGCGAGTGCGGCTCAGGCCCTGTCCGGCTGCTACGCCGGGACGCAACCTCTCATGGGGCGCCGCATCGCGGTGTCCATCTCCGACAGCCCGGACCGCGATACGAGTGGTTTTTCCCAGAACGCCCAGGATCGCCTGTGGACGCGCCTTGCCACGCACCTGCTCGCCGCAGGCGCGGAGCTGGCCTATGGCGGAGATCCCCGGGTGGGGGGGTACATGGATCAGCTGTTCGAGTTCGTGCGGAGCATCACGGACGCGGGGCAGTCGCTTCCTGTCGGCATCGTTCACTGGTACGCCGGGTGGCCTATCTCCGCGAACGCGTCGACGCCAATGAAGGCCGGGCTTCCTTCGCCCATTGAGCCGCACTGGATGCCCGTCCCCGCTGAAGTCGCCAACACGGCCGACCCCAGCAAGCCCGCAAGCGACCTCACCCCGGAACATCGCTACGCCTGGACGCTCGGCATGAGTGCCATGCGCCGCGAGATGGCGAAGGACTGCCATGCCCGCATCCTCATCGGCGGACAACTCCGGGCCGTCAGTCCGTGGCCTGGCCTGCTCGAGGAGTTCGAGACGTTCATCGGCAAGCCGCTCTATCTGATGGGGGCGTTCGGCGGCACGACGCAGCGGCTCATCGACGTGCTCCAGGGCAAGCCCACGCCCGTGGAGTTCACCGCGGCCTTCCAGGACGAGGGCTCCAAGCGGGCTCCTCTGCGTGAGTACTACGAACAGCGCAAGGGCCCCGTTGACTGGGACGCACGTGTCGAGCGCATCCGGAAGCTGGGTGTGGCCGGCTTGGACAACGGGCTCACCCAGGAAGAGAACGAACGTCTCTTCGTCACGCGGAGCCTGACCGAGATGATCTCCCTCGTGCTGAAGGGATTGAGGAACCGGTTCGGTCCGAAGCCGTAGGCGGTCCATGTCACGAACGTGTGACACGGTTCGCTCGTTCGTGTGACAGGACGGGGCCGCCGGTAACGGTGTGGCAACAACAGGGGGCGGTGTGTGGCGGAGGTCGGCGCTCTTCGGTAACGGGAGCGCCACATCGAGCCCGGGCGGGTCCCTCCCCGTTCCCCGCCCGGCTTCGCCGACCCATGACCTTCGCCTCGTCCCACCGCTCCGTCCTTCAGGCCCTGCTGGCTGGTACCGCGCTGTTCTGCTCCTCCTCCGCCCTGGCGCTGGCGCAGGAGACTCCTCCCGAGTCCGCTCCCGCGAGCGAGGCTCCGCCTCCCACGCCCGTGCCCGCTGCGGCGCTGCCTCCGCCCGAGGAGGAGAAGGAGAAGAAGAAGGACAAGCCCTGGTACGAAACCCTCCGCCTCCGGGGCTACACGCAGGTCCGCTACAACCGGCTGCCCAGCTTCCGGGTGAACGACGCGCTCATCAACGAGCAGGGCGACCGCTTCCTGGGCAAGGACACCGGCTTTGGCATCCGCCGCGCGCGCCTGGTCATCTCCGGGGACGTGCACCCGCACGTGTCCATCTACCTGCAGCCGGACTTCGCGTCCGTGATTGGTGATCAGTACAACGTCGCCATCATGCGGGACTGGTACGCGGACATCTTTGTCGACACGGCGAAGGAGTTCCGCTTCCGCGTGGGCCAGTCGAAGGTGCCCTTCGGCTTCGAGAACCTCCAGTCCAGCCAGAACCGCCTGGCGTTGGACCGCAACGACGCCATCAACAGCGCGCTGAAGGACGAGCGCGACGTGGGCGTGTTCTTCTACTGGGCGCCCTCGTACATCCGAGAGCGCTTCAAGTTCCTCGTGGACAGCGGTCTCAAGGGCTCCGGCGACTACGGCGTCGTGGGCCTGGGCGTCTACAACGGCCAGACGGCCAACCGCGCCGAGCGCAACAACAGCCCCCACGCCGTCGCGCGCGTCACCTGGCCCTTCCTCTTCGGCTCCCAGTACGTGGAGGTCGGCGCGGGCGGCTACTACGGCCGCTTCAACCTGAGCGCGACCCCGCGAGATGGCGCGGCGTATGCGCTCGCGCGTGGCCCCAACCTGGTGGATGCGCGCGCCATCGTCAGCCTGATGGTCTACCCGCAGCCCCTGGGCTTCCAGGCCGAGTACAACATCGGGCGGGGCCCGTCGCTGGGCTCGTTCCCGGACGAGGCGCTGCTCATCGACAGCCGCGACCTCCAGGGTGGCTACGCGCAGCTCATGTACAAGCTGGACGGCGTGGTCGGCGTGTCGCTCATCCCGTACGTGCGCGGAACGCTCTACAAGGGCGGCAAGAAGTTCGAGACCAACGCCCCCCGCTACGACGTGCGCGAGCTGGAGCTGGGCGCGGAGTGGCAGATCTGGAAGGCCCTGGAGCTGACGGCCGCGTACGTCATCGCGGACCGCACCTCGTCGCGCTACCCGTATGAACAGGAGCAGGGGCACGTGACGCGCCTCCAGCTCCAGTTCAATTACTGAATCACAGCCGTGGGTCGACGGGCTCGCTCTCCAGGGCGAGCACGCCGAAGACGCACTCGTGCACGCGGCGCAGGGACTCCTTCTTCGTGAAGCGCTCCAGTCCCTCCACGCCCAGCGCGAACTCACGCATCGCCAGCGAGCGCTTGGTGCCCAGGCCTCGCTGGCGCAGCCGGTCCAGGTTCGCGGGCGTGGTGTACTCCGGGCCGTAGATGATGCGCAGGTACTCCGGGCCCCGGGACTTGATGGCGGGCTGCACCACGCCCTTCTTCCCGCGCACCGCGAAGCCAAAGGGCTTCACCACCATGCCCTCGCCGCCGCGCGCGGTGAGCTCCTCCCACCACCGCACGCCGCCGGCCACCGCGTCCGCGTCCTCCAGCGCCACGACGCGGTAGGGCGTGGCCACGAGGAACGACGGGGCCGCGCGGCACACGCGCGCCAGCGTCTCCATGTGCCAGACATGGTCCTTGTCCACGTGGGCCGCGCCCTCCGTGGCCAGCAGGTGGAACGGCGCCAGCCGCACGTCGTCCAGCGACGTCACCGGCCAGCAGTAGCGCCGGTACGCCTCCACGTAGCGCTGGACCTGGGACGCCTTGTCCGTGAAGCGCGCGGACAGCTCGCCCAGTTGCAGCCCCCGCGCGGTGGCCTGGCCCAGCACCGCTACGACGTCCGTCAGCGCCGCGCGTGAGGCCGCGCCCACCGCGGCGTACGGGTCGCGCAGGAGTTCCTGGGCCTTGAGCGACCACGGCATCAGCTCGCAGTCCAGGCAGGCCCAGTCCGTCTTCAGCTCCTCCCAGAAGCCGGACGCGTCCAGCGCCGCCCGGACGCGCGCGAGGAACGCGGCCTCCAGGGCCTCGTCCGTGAAGAAGCGCCGGCCCGTGCGCGTGTAGCAGACGCCCGTCTCTCCGGTGGTGACACCGAAGCGGCGGCGCGTGGCGTCCGCGTCGCGCGCGATGACGACGACGGCGCGCGAGCCCATGTGCTTCTCCTCGCACACGACCTGGGCCACGCCCTCCTTGCGGTAGTAGTCGAACGCCTGCTGCGGATGCTCCAGGAAGCCGGGCAGGGTGCTCGTCTCCGACGGCGACATGGTGGGCGGCAGGTAGATGAGCCAGCGTGGGTCAATGGCGAAGCGGCTCATCGCCTCCAGCGCGGCGGTGGTGTTCTCCTCGCGCAGGGTGACGTGCGCGGCCAGGCGCGTGGAGATGACGCGCTTGCCCCGCACGTCCTCCAGGTCCAGCACGTCATCCGCCTGCTGCTGCGCGCTCAGGCCGGACGGCGCCGGGGCGCCCAGGGGCTTCACCGGCTCGCAGTACACGCGCCGAGCGGGCACGGAGACCAGCTCCTTCTCCGGGTAGCGCAGGGCGGTGAGCTGGCCGCCGTAGACACAGCCGGTGTCCACGCACAGCGTGTTGTTGACCCACTCGGCCTCCAGCACGGCCTGGTGGCCGTAGACCACCGCCGCGCGGCCCCGGTACTCCGCCGCCCAGTTGAAGCGCACCGGGAAGCCGTACTCGTCCGTCTCGCCCGTCGTCTCGCCGTAGAGCGCGAAGGTGCGCACGCGGCCGGAGCCCCGGCCCTGCATGCTCTCCTTCAGGCCGGCGTGCGCCACCACCAGCCGCCCGTCGTCCAGCACATAGTGGGACACGAGGTCGTCGATGAACTTCGCCACGCGCTGGTGGAACTCCGGCGGTTCCTTCTCCAGCTGCTCCAGCGTCTGGGCCATGCCGTGGGACACGTTGACCTTGCCGCCGCGCAGCTTGCGCAAGAGCTTCATCTCGTGGTTGCCCGGCACGCACAGCGCGGTGCCGGCCTCCACCATGTCCATCACCAGCCGCAGCACGCCCGGGATGTCCGGGCCGCGGTCCACCAGGTCGCCCAGGAAGACGGCCTTGCGGCCCTCCGGTGGACGCACGTCGAAGCCCGGAGCCCCGTCCGCGCGCGGCCGCACCTGGTAGCCCAGCTTCGTGAGCAGCGCCTCCAGCTCCTCGCGGCAGCCGTGGATGTCCCCGATGATGTCGAACGGTCCTCGCTCGTGCTTGAGGTTGCACCAGAGCGGCTGGCGCTCCAGCACCACGCGGTCGATGACGTCCGGCTTGAGGACGTGCAGGTGGCGGAAGCCCTCGCGCTCCAGGCCGCGCATGGAACGGTGCAGCTGGGACACCTGGTTCTTCACGAAGCGGAAGCTGGCGGCGCGGTCCGGCCGCTGCTGGTTGCGCTCAATGCAGGTGCGCTCCGGCACGTCCAGCACCAGCGCCACGGGCAGCACGTGGTACTCGCGCGCCAGCTCCACGAAGGCCTTGCGCGACTCCGGCTGCACGTTCGTGGCGTCCACCACGGTCAGCAGGCCCCGCGCCAGGCGCTTCGCCGCGACGAAGCGCAGCGTCTCGAAGGCGTCCTTGGTCGCCTCCTGGTTGTTCTCGTCGTCGGACACGAAGCCCCGGTAGGTGTCCGAGGAGAGCACCTCCGTGGGCTTGAAGTGCCGGTGCGCGAAGGTCGTCTTCCCCGAGCCGGAGGGACCGATGAGCACCACGAGGGACAGCTCTGGAATGTGGACGTTCATCGCGTGAACACCGCCATCTGCGTCGGCGCGCCGACCTCTGGGTCGTTCTCTCCCACGGGCAGGAAGCGCGCGCTGTAGCCGAAGCGCTCGCACATGCGCGCCGCCCACGCCTCGAACTCGGCGCGGGTCCACTCGAAGCGGTGGTCGCGGTGGCGGAAGGTGCCGGCGGGGAGGGAGGTGAAGCGCACGTTGTACTCGGAGTTGGGAGTGGTGAGGACGATGAGGCCCGGCCGCGTGTGCTCGAAGAGCACGCGCTCGAAGGCCTCCAGGCGCGGCATGTCCAGGTGCTCGAGGACCTCGATGACGGTCGCGGCGTCGAAGCCCGTGAGCCGCTGGTCGCGGTACAGCAGCGAGCCGTGCAGCAGCTTCACGCGCTGGCGCTGGAGGTCGGACATGCGCTCGATGCCGAGCCGGTCCTGGGCAATCTCCAGCGTGCGGTGGGACACGTCCATGCCGACGATTTCGGTGAAGCGCCGGTCCTTCAGGAGCGCCCGGACGAGCTTGCCCTCGCCGCAGCCCAGGTCCACGACGCGCGCGGCGCCGTGCTCCTGGAGGACGGACATCACCGTCTGGAGGCGCTGCTCGTTGAGGCTCAGGCGCGATTCGAGCACGGCCTCCTCGGCGTTGCGCGCCTCCTGGCGCTCCTCGGGCTCCGGGGCCTCGTCGCCCGCGAGTCTTTCCAGGGCCTCGCGCGCCAGGCTGTGGCGGTGGCGCAGGTAGCGGCGGGCAATCTGTTCGCGCTCCGGATGCGCGGCGAGCCAGCCCTCGCCGTGGCGCACGAGCTTCTCCACCTCCTCGTCGCCGACCCAGTAGTGCTTGTCGTCGTCGAGCACCGGGATGAGGACGTACAGGTGTGAGAGCAGATCGCCCAGGCGCACGCGGCCCTCCAGCGTCACGGTGAAGTAGCGGCTGTCGCCCCACGCGGGCACGGTCTCATCCAGCGCGTGGCGGGTCGCGGTGACGGTGTAGCCGAGGGGTTCGAAGAGGCGGCGCAGGAACGCCTCTCCGCCGCGGCAGGGCAGCACCGACAGGCGGGCGGAGAGGGGAATGGGCTGTCCGGCCAGCTCCGGCCGGTCCTTGCTGCGTCCGGACAGCGCGGTGCCGAAGACGCGGGACAGCGCCACGCTCATGAAGGACGACGCCACGTAGGGCCGGTCGTTGACGTACTGCTCCAGCGGCCCACCCGGGCCACCGGAGGACGGACGGCCGCGCACCAGGGCGACGGGGTCCACCTCCAGAAGGAGCGCCGCCGTCGTGCGGCTGGCGGTGGCCTCCGGGTAGAAGACGTGCGCCAGTCCGAAGGAGAGCTCGAAGGACTGGGGCCGTTCCGGGTTCTTGTGCAGCAGGTAGCCCAGGTCCGTCGCGGGCGTGTGGGTCGTCGAAAGGGTCAGGAGCATGGGGGGCGCGCGTGAATCCTGCTGCGCCCCCGACGGGTGGAACAAGGGCCCCTGACACGAAGCGGGCCCTTCTTCCTCCGCCTACCCGCCGACGGCCTGGTCGATGGCGCCGAAGATGCTGGCGCCCGCGTCGTCCCGCATCTCGATGCGGACCCGGTTGCCGCGCTTGAGGAACGGCGTCTTCGGTGCACCGTCCCGGAGCGTCTCCACCACGCGCACCTCCGCGATGCACGAGTAGCCCGCGCCGCCGTCCCGCACGGGCTTGCCGGGGCCGCCGTCCGGCCCCCGGTTGGACACCGTGCCCGAGCCGATGATGGAGCCCGCGCACAGCGAGCGCGTCTTCGCCGCGTGCGCCACCAGCGTGCCGAAGTCGAACGTCATGTCCACGCCCGCGTCCGCGCGGCCGAAGGGCTCGCCGTCGAGGAAGACCTCCAGGCGGCGGTGCAGCTTGCCCTCCCGCCACGCGGGGCCCAGCTCGTCCGGCGTGACGAACACCGGCGAGAACGCCGACGCGGGCTTGGACTGGAAGAAGCCGAAGCCCTTCGCCAGCTCGTTCGGGATGAGGTTTCGCAGCGAGACATCGTTGACCAGCCCCACCAGCACCACCGCGCCCAGGGCCTGCTCGCGCGTGGCGCCCAGGGGCACGTCGCGCGTCACCACCACGACCTCGCCCTCCATGTCGCAGCCCCACGCCTCGTCGTTGAGCGGGATGGGCTGGCACGGCCCCAGGAAGCCGTCGGAGCCGCCCTGGTACATCAAGGGGGCGGTCCAGAACGAGGGCGGCAGCTCCGCGCCGCGCGCCTTGCGCACCAGCTCCACGTGGTTCACGTACGCGGAGCCGTCCGCCCACTGATAGGCGCGGGGCAGGGGCGCCGCGCAACGGGCCGGGGCGAACGGGGCTCCAGGAACTTCGCCGCGCTCCAGCCGCTCCGACAGCGCGCGCAGGGCCGGGGCGTGGCGGTCCCAGTCATCCAGTGCGGCCTGGAGCGTGGGGGCGATGGCGGACGCATCCGCCTGCCGGGACAGGTCCTTCGTGACGACGACGAGCTGCCCGTCGCGTCCTGCTTCGAGGGAGGCGAGCTTCACGACTGGCCTCCTCCCTGGGACGGCAGCTTCGCCTTGGGCAGGTCCGCCCAGCACGCGTCGTAGTCCTTCTGGAGGACGGCGCTCTCCATCGCCTGGCGCGTGGGCGCGATGACCCAGCGGGTCTCGAACATGAAGGCGAGCGTGTTGTCGATCTTCTTCGGGGTCAGCTCCGCGGCGACGGCGGCCTCGTACGTCTTGCGGTCCGGGCCGTGGGCGCTCATGCAGTTGTGCAGGGACGCGCCGCCGGGGAGGAACGCGTCCGCCTTGGCGTCGTAGACGCCGTGCACCAGGCCCATCAGCTCGCTCATCACGTTGCGGTGGAACCAGGGCGGCCGGAAGGTGTGCTCCGCCACCATCCACCGGGGCGGGAAGATGACGAAGTCGCAGTTCGCCGTTCCCGGCGTGTCGCTGGGCGACGTGAGCACCGTGAAGATGGACGGATCCGGGTGGTCGAAGCTCACCGTGTTGATGGTGTTGAAGCGCGCCAGGTCGTACGTGTACGGCGCGTAGTTGCCGTGCCAGGCCACCACGTCGAACGGCGAGTGGTCCAGCGTCGTCTCCCAGAGGTTCCCCTGGAACTTCTGCACCACGCGCGTGGGGCGCTCCACGTCTTCATACGCCGCGTCCGGCGCCACGAAGTCGCGAGGGTTCGCCAGGCCGTTAGAGCCGATGGGCCCCAGCTCCGGGAGCCGGAACTGCGCGCCGTAGTTCTCACAGATGTAGCCGCGCGCGGGGCCGTCCGGCAGCTCCACCCGCATGCGCATGCCGCGAGGGATGAGCGCCACGTGGCCGGGCGGGACGCTCAGCACGCCCAGCTCCGTCACGATGCGCAGCGCCCCGGACTGCGGGACGATGAGCAGCTCGCCGTCCGCGTTGAAGAACGCCGTGTCCGTCATGGACGCCGTCGCGGCGTAGAGGTGCACCGCCGCGCCCATGCCTTCCGCCGGGGAGCCGTTGCCGCCCAGCGTGAAGAGGCTTTCGAGGAAGGTGGTGGGCGCCGTGGGCATGGGCGCCGGGCTCCAGCGCAGCCGGTTGGGCGAGGGGGGCACCTCCCGGAACGGTCCGCTCCTCAGCGTGCGGGCGTCCACCTGCCGGTACGCCGGGTGGCCCGCGCTGGGCCGCAGCCGGTAGAGCCACGTGCGCCGGTTCACGCCGCGCGGCGCGGTGAACGCGGTGCCGGAAAGCTGCTCCGCGTAGAGGCCGAACGCGACGCGCTGAGGCGTGTTCTGGCCCACTGGAAGCGCACCGGGGACCGCTTCCGATGCGTGCTCGTTCCCAAAGCCTGTCAGGTGGCGGACGTTTTCCATGGCGCCCGAAATAGTAACAGATGTAACCAATGCGGCAAGGCTCAGGGGGCGGGCTTGAGGGCGCGGATGGCGGCGCGCTCCACGCGCTCCAGCAATGTGCGCAGCACGGCGCGTTCAACGGACGACAGCTCCGCCAGCACCTCCGCCTCCGCTTCGAGCGCCGCGGGGGCGATGCGCTGGTAGAGCCGGCGGCCCGAAGCGGTCAGCGTCAGGCGCCGTGAGCGGGCGTCGCTCTGGCTCGTGGCGCGCCGCACCAGACCGCGCTCCTCCAGGGAGCGCGCGGCGCGGCTGACCGGGACCTTGTCCATCCGCGTGCGCCGCACCAGCTCCAGCTGCGAGCGCTCGCCGTCCTCGCCCAGCACCGCGATGAGGCGCCACTCCTGGGTGGAGAGGCCGTCCTCGGCCGCGTACACGCGGGCGATGCGCTGGCTCACGAGGTTGTCCGCGACCGACAGGCGATAGGGGAGGAAGTCATCGAGGGTGAGGCTCGCGGCGCGTGCTTTCTTCATCGGGCGGGGGACTATAGCCAGCCATCCAAGCGGGCGGACGCGGCGGGTGCATTGCATGGGGGGCCAGGGGCGCGGACCTTCATGGGCAGGGAGGCCCACCATGGCCACGAGCAAACAGCGCGCCGCCGGGCGCAAGAACATCAAGAAGGCCGCGACCGCCGCCAAGCGCAAGCGCACGCTCACGAGGCTTCCCAAGAGCACCCGCACGGCCCTGGGCAAGCAGGCCAACAAGGTGAAGCGCGCCAAGGCGAAGGCACGCTGAGGGATGCCGCTCTGGCTTCAGGCCGGGTTGTGGGGACTGCTCGCGGGGAGCGCGCTGCTCGTCGGCGCGGCGGTGGGCTATGCCGCCCGCCTGCCCACGCGGCTCATCGCGGGCATCATGGCGTTTGGCGCGGGTGTGCTCATCTCCGCGCTCTCCTTCGACCTGATGGATGAGGCCTTCCACCAGGGCGGCTTCATCCCCACCGCGCTGGGCTTCGTCGCCGGAGCTGCCGCCTACAGCGCGGCCAACGCGGCGCTCGCGAGCCGGGGCGCGAAGCACCGCAAGCGCTCCGGTGGGAAGCAACCCTCGGAGGCGCAGCACGGCGGCAGCGGGATGGCCATCGCCGTGGGCGCGCTGCTGGATGGGATTCCGGAGTCCATCGTCATCGGCGTGAGCCTCATTGCCGGAGGCGCGGTGAGCCTCGTGGCCGTCGCCGCCGTCTTCCTCTCCAACGTCCCGGAGGGGCTCTCCTCCGCGGCGGGAATGCGGCAGGCGGGGCGTTCCAGGGGCTACGTCTTCGGCGTGTGGAGCGGCATCGCGGTCATCTCCGGCCTGGCGTCGCTGCTGGGCTACGTCGTCTTCCGGGGGCTTTCTCCCAGCGCCGTGGCGGGCACCACGGCCGTGGCGGCGGGCGCCATCCTCGCCATGCTCGCGGACACGATGATGCCGGAGGCCACGGAGGGGGCGCACGACCTCACCGGTCTCATCACCGTCGCCGGCTTCCTCGCCGCGTTCGTGCTCAGCAAGCTCGGCGGTTGAGGGGGGTCCCTGGGGACGGTCTTTTGGGGGAATGCGCGGGTGCTGGTGGCGCAGGCCCCGGAGTCCGGCGCCCGGGAGGTCCCCTTTCCCGCGACGCCCTTTCCGGATGGCGGCCTGGACGCGCGCATCCACCTGGGCCGCCCGCGCAGCTCGAAGATCATGACGACCTTCGGCTTCATCCTCGCGGCGGCGCTGGTGTTCGGCCTGCCGGTGATGATCGACGGCTTTCTGGACTCGGGCTCGGACAGGACCCTGAAGCTGTTCCTGGGCGTGCCCTTCACGGCCGTGGGCATCGTGGGCGTGGTGATGGTCGTCACGGGCTTCAGGCAGGGAGGGCGCATCGCGCGGGAGAACAAGGCCCGGCGCGACACTCTCATCGAACAGAAGACCCAGCTGGAGGCGGAGCTGCGGGACCTGCGGGCCCGCCGCGACGGGATGCGCTCGCGGCAGTGGCAGCCCCGCCCGTCCATTCCTCTTGTCGCGGTGAACTTCTAGTAGGCGCACGCGCGGTTGTTGCACCACCCCTGCGTCGTGCCGCAGACGCAGTCCGAGTCATCGATGCAGCGGGTGGACGGGCACGTCGGGCCGCCACCACCACCGCCACCGCCCGGGAGGACATAGGAGCAGGCGTTGCGCGTGCACGTCACGGAGTTCGCGTTGGGACACGCGTTCCAGCAGTCAGCCTCCGAGGAGCACCGGACCGAGAAACAGATCAGCCCCGCGGCCTCCTCGGGCGTGGGCTCGGAGGTCAGGGCCTCGGAGGAGTCGGAGGCGGCGCACACCGCCTGCGTGGCCAGCTCCAGCACTGGCGCGGACGGCTCCGCGAAGGCCGTGGTGGCGGCGAAGGACAGCAGGACGGCGACGCTCCAGGACAGGCTTCGGCGGGACGACGACATGGCGGCGGGCTCTTTCCCTCCCAGTGAAGCCATGCGGCGCTGCATGGGGAGTCCTGGGAATGCAAAATTATCATGACTGTCCGGGTTGAGGCCGCGCGGGCCCTGGTGACAGCGGCCATCAGCTCCTGACAGCGGACATCAGGGCCGGGCCTCCCGGCACACGCCAACCCACTGGAATCACGTGAGGGACATGCACTCCGGAGGCGGCACGACGGTTGCTCTAGGAGCCTGTCGCGGTAATCGCGATGGGGGCTTGCCCTGCCGGGGAGGAGGATGCTCAATGCCCGGCATGAGCAAGAAGTTCCGCCCCTGGAATGTGCAGCAGGACTTCCTGCTGCCGCCCTC
>NZ_RAWM01000075.1 GCF_003668875.1 Corallococcus interemptor
GGGATGGGGCCTGCCGCGACCGGGGCGGCGGGAGCAGGAGGCGGAGCGGGAAGCCGGGCAGGCGGCTCCACGGGCGTGATGGCGCCGGCCGGATCCGGCGCGGTCTCAAGCCCGTGTTGGATGCCCTGGACGCCCTGCGCATGGGCCGCGGCCAGCTGCGTCTGCCAGTCCTTCACGCCCGGTAGCGCGGGGACGGAAGGCGCGGGCCGTTCCCCGGGAAGCCCCGTGTCGGCCGTGGCCTCCGTCTGGATGGGAGGAGGCTTCGCGGCCGTGACGCCGGCTCCCGCGGGACGGATGGCGATGCGCACGTCACTCTGGCCCGACAGCGTGGACCTCACCGTGTCGATGCGCGCGGCGTCGTCCATGCCACCGGGAGCCGCTCCAGCAGGAACGGCGGCGGGCTCAGGAGTCAGATCCGGCGTGGCCGCTTCACCGCCCGCGACGGGCGCATCGAGGGTTGTCCCATCGGGCGAAGGGGACGTGCTGCCCCCGAGTCCCGCCGCTTCGGACGTGCGCTCCTCCGTGGGCGGAGAGAGGTCGGAAGCACGGGCCTCGGCGAGGCGCGCGGCGATGTCTCCGAGCTGATCCGCGGAGCCCGGCGGCAGGACGGCCATGCGCGCCGCTTCACGCTGCCGGGCATCCTCCTCCTGCTGCGCGAGCGTCGCGGGCTGGGACGCACCCGCCGCCTGCGCGAGCCCGGTGTTCACCTGCGGTGACAGCCCGTGGATGCCCAGCTCCGCCGCGACGGAGCCGGGCGCGGAGAGCAGCGAGACCTCGGGCGGGTGCACGGGGCACGGCTCGAAGAGGTACGAGCGGGGACCGCCCACCGTCCGCCACGCCGGGTCACTCCAACGGCGCTCCAGGTCGCGCGCCGCATCGCGAAGCACGGACCCATGGAGGGCAGGAGGCGCACCCCTCAGCGACGCGAGCCGGGACGCCAGCTCGCGAGCCGGATTCGACGAGGACGGGCCCCGGGGCACGACGCCGGGCGCACGGGGAAGGGCCGAAGAGGACGAGGGAGTGCGTCCGGAGCTCTTCCGGAGCATGGCCTTGGCGGAGGCCTTCGAGCCCTGGTCACGGATGCGCACGGTCCCCCCCGCACCATCAGTGAAGGGGACGCTAGGTCATCTCCACATCCAGGACCAGGGAGGCGCGGATGGGATGTCCATGACTGCTCCAGAAGCGATGGAGCAGGTCGAAGTCGTAACTCTCCTGGACGCGAGGTGTGAGCTTGCGGCCATCCAGCTCGTGCGGAAGTCCACGCGAAAGAATCCCATGCAGGACACCCAGCAGCTCGTGTTCCTCCTCCGCGCGGTGTGACCACGCGGAGACGATGATCCCCAACCGCAGGGCACCATGCTGCGTGACGGCGAGCCGGTAGAGCGCGAGCGACACGGCGGGCCGCTTCCCCGCCAGCGCCTCCCGGGTAGGGGAGCCGTGGAGGATGTGGACCTCCTTGAGGAAGTGTTGCCGGAGCTGCGAGTCCAGTGCCTCCTGGAACACCTCCGCCACGCGGCGCAGGCGCGTGCCCGAGTCGGAGGGAGCATCCGCCTCCGGGCGCCGGGAGAGCCGGCCCAGCTCATACAGCTCCAAGGCGACGGCGCGCTCCAGGTGCTCCTGGGACAGGGGAGCACCGGCTTGTTCGGCGAGGAAGATGGCCTTGAGCGCGGCGTTGCGGATGTCGCCGCCCGCCAGCCGGTGGCGCTGCGCCAGGCCCGCCAGGTCGAGCGTCCCCGCGCGAGGCACGCCCTCCGGAAGCATCAGCTCCCAGATGCGGCGGCGCTCGTCCACCTCGGGGAAGGGGAACTCGATGCGCGCGTGGAAGCGGCGCAGGAACGCTTCGTCGATGGCGGTCTGCAGGTTGGTGGCGAGGATGATCAACCCGTCGTGCCGCTCGATGCGCTGGAGGAGGAAGCCGACCTCCAGGTTGGCGAAGCGGTCATTCGCGTTGCTGACCTCCGTGCGCGCGGAGAACAGCGAGTCCGCCTCATCGAAGAACAGCACGGCGCCCGCGCGCTCGCCGTGGGACAGCACCTCGTCGATGTTCTTCTCCGTCTCGCCCACGTACTTGCTGACGAGCCGCGACAGGTCGACGACGTACAGCGGCCGGCCCACCGCATGGGCGATGACCTCCGCGGCCAATGTCTTGCCGGTGCCGGAGCGTCCGGAGAACAGGGCCACTGGCCCAGTGTGCAGCCGGAAGCGGCGCGACAGGCCCCGCTCCTCGGCGACGCGGTCGCGCTGCGCCACGTAGAACAGCAGGCGTTCCAGGGCCGCGCGGGTGGTGTCCCGCACCACGAGGTCCGCGAACGTGCGTGACGTCTCCAGCCGGTAGCCATGGCGCAGCGGCACCTGGACGAACCGCGACGCCGCGGCACGAAGCGACTCCACGTCACCGTCCGGAGCCGAGTCGAACGCGCGGCGGATCTCCTGGACGCCGCCCCGGAACCCCGACGCCAGCCGCCCCGCGTCCGCCTCCGACAAGGACAGCCCCCGGGAGCGAGCCTCCTCCATCCAGAGGGCCCGCCGCTGGACGAAGCCCGGCGCGGGGGCCAGGTGGTGCGGCACGGCGACAGGCTGCGCGGAGTCCGCGAGCACCAACGCCCGGCCACCGAACCGCTGGCACAACCCGGACAGCGTCTCCGTGACGGAGAGCGCGAGCCCCGGCTCACCGCCGGACAGGTCCACGGCCAGCATCGCGCCGCGCACGGACGCCAGTCGCCACAGCGCCCGCGCCATGGACACCGGCTCCGGAGCCCCCGCCCACCGGGCGACGAGCAGCGGCACACGGGCCTCGGAGGCAAGCTCCAGCGCCACGCGAAGCCGTTCTCCCTCGCCATGCACGACGGCGAATGCGCGCTCGGAAGAGGGCAGCGCCTCCGTCCCATGCCATTCCAGGGCAATGTCCCCCAGCACGGAGGGACGGGGCAGCTCCAGAAGCGCTTCGCGGACCTCCGGAGCCAGGTCCACGGGCCGGAGCATGGGAGGAAAGGCGCCGGCGCCCGTCTGCACCAGGCCGCCGCCCACGAGCAGCCCGCTGTCGGTCAGCGACGCCAGCAAGCGCCGCGAGCGGGCCGGCGTGCGGCCCAGGACGGTGAAGAGCAACCGCTCCACGTTCCAGCCCTGCGCGGCCTCATCCTGGAGCACGGCGAACAGGCGCCCATAGCGCGGCTCCAGCCACGTCGCGAGCAGGACCAGCAGCGCCTCCTCCTCCACGCAGTCCAGGCCCAGCGAGGCCCGCAGCCAGGCGAAGGGAAGGGGAGGCGAAGCGCCCAGCAGCGGCGTCTCAGGAAGCACCGTGCTGAAGGCCAGCTCCGAAGTGGAGGGGCGCACGGTGCTGCGCACCGCATCCCAGCCCCCTTCCTGCTCTCCCCGGAGCTTCGCCGCGCGGGCCTCCTCCAGGTCACACACCTGGACGAGCAGCGCATCCAGACGCCTCAGCGTCTCCCCCCACAACGGATCCATGGGCGCCTCCAGCCGGCCAGCATACGGAAGGGCGCAAGGCCCAGGCCACGGACGGGCCTGGAGGGCAGGTGCCACTGCGTTGGTATTCCGCCAATGGATTGGAGGAAGTGCTGACCGGGTGGCGGGCCGGGTGGTAGAGACCGGCACATGACTCAGAGCGGTACTGAAGGGGTGTCGGCCCTGGACTTCCGGGAGGCGATGTCCCGGTGGGCGAGCGGGGTGGCGGTGGTCTCCGTCCGGGACTCGGACGGGATCGCGGCGACGACGGTCAGCTCCTTCAGCTCGCTCTCCCTCTCACCTCCGCTGATCGTCCTGGCGCTGCAGCAGACCTCCCGCACGCTCCAGCGGGTGGAGGCCGCCCGCCGCTTCAGTGTGAGCGTGCTGTCCACCACCCAACGCGACGTGTCGGTCCGCTGCGCGAAGGGGGAGGCCGAGGGCCGGGTGTTCGACGAAGGCGCCTTCGTGCAGGACAGCCTGGTGGGTCTGGCGTGCACTCTGTTGGATGTGCACCGTTACGGCGATCACCTGTTGCTGGTGGGCCGGGTGGAGCGCATCCAGCGGGGAGTGGACGGCGAACCGTTGCTCTACTGGAACCGGGCGTATCGCGCGCTGACGGCGCATCCGGAACCAGGGCCCGCCCCGAAGTAGCGAACGAGTAGACGAACCTCACTGTACCTAGAAAGGACGCACCCGATGCCCTTCACCCTGCCCGAGCTTCCCTACAAGAAGGACGCGCTGGCTCCGCACATGAGCGCGGAGACGCTGGAGTTCCACCACGACAAGCACCACGCGGCCTACGTCAACAAGCTCAACGAGCTGACCGCGGGCAAGCCCGAGGCCGCCAAGTCGCTGGTGGAAGTCATCCTCAGCAGCGACGGCGCCGTGTTCAACAACGCGGCCCAGGTGTGGAACCACACCTTCTTCTGGAACTGCATGAAGCCGGCCGGCGGTGGCAAGCCGACGGGTGACATCGCGGCCGCCATCGACCGCGACTTCGGCTCCTACGACGAGTTCAAGCGGCAGTTCTCCGACGCCGCCATGACGCAGTTCGGCTCCGGCTGGGCCTGGCTGGTGCTGGACAACGGCAAGCTGTCCGTCATGAAGACGCCCAACGCGGACCTGCCGATGAAGCACGGCAAGAAGGCCCTGCTCACCATCGACGTCTGGGAGCACGCCTACTACATCGACTACCGCAACCTGCGCGCCAAGTTCATCGAGACCTTCCTCGGCAGCCTCGTGAACTGGGACTTCGTGAACGAGAACCTGAAGAACCCCTGAGCTGACGCAGTGAAGTGACGGGAACCGCGCGGCCCGGCTCGGCACGGTCCGGAGCGGCGCGGTTCTCGGAAGCCCCGGAGCGGTTCACCGGCCCAGGCCCTCCACGATGAACAGCCGTGAGAGCGCCTCGTTGTAGCTGTACGCGTAGGAACGCCCGTCCGCGGAGATCGCCAGCGTCATCACGGAGATGAGGCCCGGCTTGATGCCTCCCGCCGGAATGCTCAGGTGCGGTGTTCGCGTGCCGGTCTTCACGTCGACCCGGGACACCTGCACGGGGAGCGAGACGCTGCGTACGTAGAGCGCCGTTCCGCTCGCGTCCCAGCCCACCACCCACTGCCCCGTGAACGAACCCGGGACCGTTCCCAGTGCCTCTCCCTCCGGTGAGAACAGACGCAAGACTCCCGCCTCATCCACCGCCGCCAGCCGCGCTCCATCCGGAGAGATGGCCATGTCGAAGCCAAAGCCCTCTTCCGTGATGGGCCGGGGCGCACCCGCGCCGGGTTCGAAGATCCACAAGCGGGCGCGGCGGCCCTCCTCGTTGGCGCGCAGGAGCAACCGCCTCCCATCCGGGAACCAGCGCGCGGTGAGCACCGTGGCGACGGGCGCGAGCGACAGGGGCCGTGGCTCCCCCGCACCGGTGGGCAACATCAGGTATTGCATCGGCTCGCTGTAGCGCGCCGTGAACACCTGCTTGCCGTCGGGGGACAGCGCCATCGGGATGCCGTCACCCAGTCGAATCGGAGGGGCGCCGTCGGTGGTCCTCAGATAGGCGCCGTAGGTGGGGCCCTCCACCTCTCCACCCTCGGCGAAGACAACCGTCCGGCCGTCGCGGGACAGGTCCGTCATGAACGACGAGTCCGACCACGCCAGGTCCCGCTCCGTCCCCGCGCCCCCGAACGCGAGCCCCGTGCGGATGACCGGGTGGTCCACCAGGACGGCACCGTCCTTGGAGATGTCATGCAGCACCATGCGTCCCGCGATCCGGTCCACGAGGCGCGTCGTGCCGCGCAGGTCGACCGCGAACAACTCCGAGTCCGCGCCCGTGCGGGAGGCGGTGAACCACACCTCGCTTCCGTCCGGAGCCCAGGCCAGCCCCCGGATGCTCGCCCAGCCCGAGGAGAGCTCCCGGGGCGGACCGTCCTTCCCCAGGACCCAGACACCGCCACGGTCGTCCTTCGGATGCTCGTGGAACAGGAAGGCGATCCGTGCGCCGTCCGGGGACACGCGCGCGTGGCTGATCCACCCCTGGGATTCGAAGCGCACCGTGCCGGGGGGCTGCTCCAGCCGGAAGTTCCCGCCCACGCGGCGCACCACCGTCAGGGGCCTGTCCCCGCGCCCCCAGTCCGCCTCCAGCACGCCATCCAGCACGGCCCGGGGCGCACCGCCCGCCAGAGGCATCAAGCCCAACGTCCCGCTGCCATGGTCCGCGTCGAAGAACCGGGGCTCGAGCAACACCGCCAGCTCGCCCCGTGACGACGTCGCGAGCACATCCGCGTGTTGGCCCAAAGCCTGCGACAGCGGGCGTTCGGTGCGAGCGCTGTAGAGCTCCGCGCGTCCTCCCTCCCACGCTGCGCCGTAAATCAACGTGTGGCCATCCGCGGAGAAGCGCGCATTGAGCACATGCCCCTGCCGGAACGTGACGGGCCGGTACGTCGGCACCGCTTGCGCCACAGGGGCCGCGTGCATGCGTCCGAACGCCAGGAGCCCACCGGCCACGGACAGCAGCACGGCCGCCACGGCCACCCACAGGGCAGGGCGTGGGAACGCGATGCGCCGCACGGCCAGAGGCGCGGCCCGCGACGCGATGGACTCCAGCGCGAACGCCAGGTCCTGCGCGGACTGGAACCGGTCCTCCGGAGCCTTCGCCAGACAGCGCGCAATCACCGTCCCCAGCTCTCCCGGCAGCACGGCAGGCGCATCACGGAGCGCGGCGCTCATCCGCTCCACCGGGCTGTCACCGTCAAAGGGCGCACGTCCGCTCACGGCCTCATGGAGCACCGCGCCCAGCGAGAACACATCCGCGCGGGCATCCACGCCCTGACCGCGGATCTGCTCCGGAGCCATGTACCCGGCGGTGCCCACCACCGCGCCGCTCTGGGTGAGCGCGGCGTCCTCGATGCGCTCGGTAAGCCGGGCCAGACCAAAGTCGAGGATCCGCGCGCTGCCGTTCGCACACAGGAAGATGTTCGCGGGCTTGAGGTCGCGGTGGATGACGCCCCGCGCATGCGCGGCCGCGAGCCCCTGCGCCAGCTGGATGCCCAACCGCAGCGCCTGCTCCGGCGGCAGCGGCCCCCGCATCAGCCGCGCCCGCAGGGTGACCCCCTCCAGCCACTCGGTGACGAGGTACGGCACGTCCTCATGCGTCCCCACGTCGAACAGGGTGAGCAGGTGCGGATGGGACAGCGCTCCCGCCGCGCGTGCCTCCTGCCGGAACCGCGCCAGGCGCTCCGGATCCCGCGCGAACCGGGCCGGGAGCACCTTCAGCGCCACGTCCCGGCCCAGCCGCCCATCCCGGGCCCGGTACACGTCCCCCATCGCGCCACTGCCCGCATGGTCGACGATGACGTAAGGCCCCACCTGCTCCCCAGGCGCGAACGCGCGAGGCGGAGGCGCAGCTTCCGCGAGCCGGCCCTCCGCGTGCCACGTCGCCGCGACGGCCGCGAGCAGCGACCCGCAGGACTCGCAGCGGGACAGGTGGGCCTCCGCGAGGCCGCGCTGCTCGGGCAGCAGGCGGTCCTCCACGAAGGCCAGGATCGTTTCCTCGGAGGGACATCCCGACATGATGGGACGTGATTCTACGAGCGTTCGCGCTCAGGGCAGAAGTGGGGGCACCGCCACCCGGTACGCGCGGAAGGGCAGGGTCGGGGTCCCCGGCGTGCCGAAGAGGAACCCCATCTGGGATTCCAGCACCCACGCACCGCCGTCGGTGATCGCGGCGGCGGTCGGCTCCACGAAGCCGTTGGCGAGCACCTCCTTCGCGCCGGAGCCTTCACCCAGCGTCACCAGGGACGCCCGTCCCACCGTGTTCTCCACGACGAACAGCCGGCCCGAGCCCATCCATTCAATCCCATCCGGCGTCTCCAGGGCCGGCGTCACCGGGATGTTCACCGGCGCCGCCGCGCTCCCGTCCGGCTGGATGTCGATGGCGTACAGCGCGCCCGAGTCGCTGTTCACGACGTAGAGCCGGCTCGCACCGTCGTAGGCGATGCCATTGAGGGTGATGAGGCCCGGCTCGGAGGGCTCGTACGCGGCGTCCGAGGACCACGTGGCGAGCGCCGTCCCACCCACCGGCAGCCGGACGACGACGTTCTCGAACGAGTCCGTCACGTACACGTTGCCCGAGGCATCCACGGTGACGTCGTTGCAGAAGCTCTCCTGGCCGGGCATCACATGGCTGGCCTTCAGGGCCCCCGTGGAGAGCGCATATGCGTTCAGGTACGAGGGCTGCGCGGGCAGGAGCAGATCGTCGTAGGTGCAGGCCCAGAGCGTGTCGTGAGCCTCATCCACCTCGAGCCCGTAGACGCCGAAGGAGGGGCGGCCCGGGACGAAGACCTCCGCGCCCAGCGCGCCCGGCTTCACGCGCGCGATGGCACCCGTGCCCAGGCTGCCCGCGTAGAGCGTCCCGTCCTTCGAGGCCGCGATGCCCTCCGGATAGAAGTCCTCGCCGGGCCACTGCACCTCGGTGCGGACGGAGCCGGGGTCCTCCGGGTGGGGCTCGCAGGCGGAGACGGCGGCGGCGAGGGTGACGACAGACAGCCAGGGACGGATGCGCATGAGGCTTTCCTCGGTCGGCCCGGAAGGGGCCTTTCGACGCCCTGACACCGGCCGGAAAATCCTTTGCAGCGAAAGTCCGGCCTGCGGCAACGTGCAGGCACATGGATTGGGGGGACGTCATGACGAAAGCCCTGTCGACCTCGTCGAACAGCCGTCCACGGCAACTCTTGACACGCATCCTGGAGGAGCCGGAGTTGGTCAGCATCGTGCAGGGGTTGGAAGCCCCCGTGCTGTCCAGGCTCATCGACCACATCGGCCTGGAGGACTCCGGGGAGATCGTCGCCCTGGCGACGACCGAACAGCTCAAGAAGATCTTCGACGACGACCTCTGGCGCAGCGCGAAGCCCGGCAAGGACCCGGCCTTCGACGCGGAGCGCTTCAGCCTCTGGCTCCAGGTGATGATGGAGGCCGGGGTGGAGTTCGCCGCGCAGAAGCTGGCGGAGCTGGACGAGGACCTGGTCACCCTGGCCGTCTGCAAGCAGGCGCTGGTCATCAACCTCGACGCGCTGGCGGAGCGGATGTCTGGCAACAGCCGCTCGGACGAGGATGACCTGACGGACAAGGCGCTGGAGAGCTGTCTGTATGAGGAGTTCGCCGAATACCAGATCATCGCCAGGGACCCTCAGGGCTGGGATGCGCTCATCGCGGTCCTGGTGGAGCTGGACAAGAACCACCATGACTTCCTGATGCGGATGCTGGAACGCTGCTGCTACATCTCCACGGAGTACATCGACGACAACGGCGGCCTGTTCAACGTCCTCGACAGCGAGGAGATGCTGGAGTCGGACGTGGCGGCGGACCGCGAGGACCGGCGCGAGGCGGAGGGCTACGTGGCGCCCTCGGCGGCGGCCAGCTTCCTCGACCTGGCGCGCGTCACGCCCACGGAGGAGCTCATCGCCAACCGCGCCACGGACCCCGTCACCCGGTCCTACTTCAAGTCGCTGGAGCGCGCCGCCAAGGAGGCGGCGGAGAAGGGGCCCACGCAGGCCCTGCCGTCCCAGAAGGTGGAGAAGTTCCTCCAGGAGCTGCGCGAGGCGGAGGTGCTGGAGGAGCCGGCCCAGCACCCACTGCTCGCCGCCGGAGCGCCGCGGGCGGCGCACACCGAACCGCTGTTCAAGCTGGCCGTCCTCGCGGTCCGCGACCGCCAGCCCAAGGCGTACATGGACCGGCTGCGCGAGCTGAGCTACCTGGCCAACGTCCTCATCTCCGGATGCAGCTACGCGGGGCGCACGTTCCGTCCGCTGGAGGCCGCGGACGCGGCGGTGGCGGTCTGCAACCTGGGCATGGAGCGGCTCTTGCGCGACGCCGCCGGCAACCGCCCGGGGGACCCCACCGTGGATGACGCCGCGGAACTGCTGGAGCGCCAGGAGCTGGTGAAGCTGTTCCAGGTGGGATGGAGCCTCCTGCACCGCGACGTCCAGATGTTCACTGCGCGCACCCTCCAGGACGTGCTGACCCGCTTGGCCGAGGGCCAGCGCGACACGGGGAAGTCCAAGGAGCTGACGCGGATGGCCGCCACGCTGAAGGCGGACGTCAACGCGGGCAAGCCCACCCGGTCCCGTGGCCGGCTGGACGGTCTGGGCCACGTGCTGGAGCGCCAGGTCATCGTCGCGGTGAAGGCGCTGCTCAGCGAGTACCCCTTCCTGCCGCGCGCCATCGCGGGCGGCGCCAAGGAGACGGACAAGCGCGACGCGCGGTTCATCTTCACGCAGCAGCAGATCCAGGCGGTGCAGGCGTTCGTCCAGGGCCGCCTGTTCAGCGAGGCGGCCCCTCCCGGAGCAGCCGGGTGAGGCTCAAGTCCACCTGGCTCACCACCAGCGCGGCGATGCTGTCCACCGACGCGGCGCTCACCCCCAGGCGTTCGCACAGCCGCCGCGTCGTGTCTTGCGCCACCTGCTCCCGCGCGCGGCTGAGCCACCGCGAGACGGTGGACAGGTGCACGCGGTAGAGCGCAGCGATGGCCTCCAGTGACAGCGCCTCCAGGTGGTACAGGCGCATGAGGGTGCGGTCGCGGTCGGAGAGCTCCCCCAGCGAGGAGCGTACGGCCTCCGTGAAGGCCTCGCGGTAGCGCGAGCGCAGGTGCTCCAGCTCCGGTCCCAGCTGCTCACCGAACGCGGCCTCGACGGACTCCCGCGCGGCGGCGTCGGCCCGGGTCTCGGAGCGCTTCAGGTTGAGCGCGATGCGCAGCGCCGCCACCCGCACCCAGCCGCCCAGCGCGCCTGCGCCGGTGAACTCCCCAATCTTCGGCTCGGAGCCCACGGTCGCCGTGAACAGCTTCTCGCGCAGCAGCTGCCGCACCTCCGCGACGAACGCGGGTGAGCGGTCCACTCCGGACACGAACGCGCCCACGTCGCGGAGGTACTGGTCGTCGAAGAGCTGGAGCGCGGTGCGGTCGCGCCGCAGGCACCCGAAGGCCAGGTACAGCTCCAGGAGGGCAGGGGAGGCCCCGCCCAGCACCTCCAGGAGCGTGGAGGGGGACGTCAGCCGCTCCGCGATGAAGGCGCAGAAGCCCGGGGCGTCCAGCGCCATGCCGGACCAATGGGCGCGGGCCCGCTCCACCGCCGAGGCGAGCAGGGCCTCCAGCCGCACGGGCTCCGGAAGCGCAGCCGGTGCACAGGCGGAGGCCGCGAGGAAGGCGGAGGCCAGCGGTGTGGGGTCGGAGGACACGGTTTGGAACCTACCATCCGCCTGACCTTGGAGGCCGCGCGCACGTTGCTGATGACCCCCGCTGTTCCACGGGCTTAGATGCCGGCGCGGTTCACTTCCAGAGGACTTCCGCCATGCGCGTCATCAACTTCAATCCCGGCCCCGCCGGCCTTCCCACGGCGCCGCTGGAGCGGGCCCGGGACGAGCTGCTCGACTTCCAGGGGACGGGGATGTCGATCATCGAGCACAGCCACCGGGGCAAGGCGTACGAGGCCGTCCACAACGAGGCCATCTCGCTCCTCAAGGAGCTGCTGTCCGTCCCGGACACGCACGAGATCCTCTTCATCCAGGGCGGCGCCTCGCAGCAGTTCGCGCAGGTGCCCATGAACTTCCTCACGAAGGACACGTCCGCGGACTACCTGGTGACGGGCGGCTGGAGCGAGAAGGCCGTGGAGGAGGCGCGCTACTACGGCACGCCGCGCATCGCCGCGAACACGGTGAACGCGGACAAGCGCTTCACGCGGATCCCCACCCAGGCCGAGCTCCAGCTGGACCCCAAGGCCGCCTACGTCCACATGACGAGCAACAACACGCTCTTCGGGACGCAGTGGCACACGTTCCCGGACGTGGGCCAGGTGCCGCTGGTCGCGGACATGAGCTCCGACATCCTGTGGAAGCCCATCGACGTGAGCCGCTTCGCGCTCATCTACGCGGGCGCCCAGAAGAACATCGGCCCGTCGGGCATCGTCCTGGTGCTGGTGCACAAGGACTTCCTGGCGAAGGGCCGCAAGGACATCCCGAAGGTCTTCCGCTACGCGACCTACGCGGAGAACAACTCGCTCTACAACACGCCGCCCACCTTCAGCATCTACCTCTGCCGCAACGTGCTGGCGTGGATCAAGGACGTGGGAGGGGTGAAGCAGATTGAAGCGTGGAACCGCGAGAAGGGCGAGCTGCTCTACGCCGCCATCGACCGCAACGCGGGCTTCTACCGGGCCCCGGTGGAGAAGGCGTCGCGCTCGTACATGAACGTCGTCTTCCGCCTGCGGGACGAAAAGCTGGAAGAGGCCTTCGTGGCGGAAGGGGCCAAGGCCGGCATGGTGGGCATGAAGGGCCACCGCATCACGGGCGGCATCCGCGTGTCCCTGTACAACGCGGTGACCGTGGACCACGTGAAGACGCTGGTGTCCTTCATGGACGACTTCGCGAAACGCAACGGGTAGTCACCCCAGGACTCACCCCGGGCGCCGCTGAAAGGCTTTGCGCCCGGACCTCGGTTCGAGAAACACTTCACGCTCAGTGAGGGGGACTTCTTGAACCGCAATTTTTGGCTGCTGACGCTGTGCCAGTGCTTCTTCATGCTGAACAACATCACCTTCTCGTTCGTGAACGGGCTGGTGGGCCTGGCGTTGGCGCCCGTCCCCTGGATGGCGACGCTTCCGGTGACTGGGT
Source organism: Corallococcus interemptor (assembly GCF_003668875.1). Classification (GTDB taxonomy): domain Bacteria; phylum Myxococcota; class Myxococcia; order Myxococcales; family Myxococcaceae; genus Corallococcus; species Corallococcus interemptor. The sequence goes on from NZ_RAWM01000075.1 coordinate 12,616, forward strand.
ACGTGGTGGGCAGCGCGCTGGCCACCACGCTCGTGGCGCGCAGCCAGCGCGCCTGGGGGCGCAAGCGCTCGTTCCAGCTGGGCCTTCTGGTGGGCATGGTCGCCTCCGGCCTGTGCGCCTATGCCGCGGCGACGGGCCGCTTCTGGCTGCTCATGCTGTCCACGATGCTGGCCGGCTACTACAACGCCAACGCCGCGCTGTACCGCTTCGTGGCCATGGAGCTCGTTGGCCCCGCCTATAAAGAGCGGTCCATCTCCTGGGTCCTGGCGGGCGGCATCCTGGGCGCGGTGACCGGCCCCAACCTGGCCCGCTACACCAAGGACATGCTGGGCACGCCGTTCACCGGCGCCTACGCGATGCTCGTGGGCTTCGCCCTGGTGGCGCTGGCCATCATGAGCTTCATCTCCTTCCCGGCGCTGCCCCGGCATGATCCCGCCCGCCCGGGCCGCACCATGCGGGAGATCGCCCGCCAGCCGGTGTTCGTCGTGGGCGTGGCCGCGTCCGCGCTGGGCTACGGCGTGATGAACCTGCTCATGTCCGCCACGCCCATCGCCATGACGCAGATGCACCACTCGTTCGACCACGCCGCCCTGGTCATCGAGTGGCACGTGCTGGCCATGTTCACGCCCAGCTTCTTCACCGGCCAGCTGATCAAACGCTTCGGCGTGCTGAAGATCATGTGGGTGGGCCTGGTGGCGAACCTGGCCTGCATCGCCATCGCGCTGTCCGGTGTCGCCTTGATGCAGTTCCTGGGGGCCCTGGTGCTCCTGGGCGTCGGCTGGAACTTCCTCTTCATCGGAGGCACCACGCTCTTCACCGAGTCCTACCGGCCCGAGGAGAAGACCACCGTCCAGTCCTCCATGGACTTCTGCATCTACAGCACCATGGCCGTCACCTCGTTCGCGTCCGGCGCGCTGCTCTCCGCGCGCGGCTGGGAGTTCCTCAACTGGGGCTCGCTCGTGCCCCTGGGCGCGCTGGCCGTCGCACTCGGTTGGTTGGCTTTGCATCGGCGCGCGGCGTCACTCGCCACGTAACACAGCGCCTGCGTCACCCATTCATGACAAGCCGCGCCGTAGGTGAGCCCTTGACTCACCGTGAAGCGATCGACTAGTTAACACCCCCGGAAAGCGCTGGGAGCGCTGGAAGAGGGGGAAAACTGGAACCTGCATGTGACATTGCCGTCCGGCTTACGCCCCATGTGAACCATGTCATCGGGCGGATTCCGGAGTGGAAGGGTGCCTTCCATTTCTACGAGGGCGGGCGCCCCGTGGTTCGCCGGGCAGCGGACCTCCAATCCGACCTCCGGAAGGCTGTCACCCTGCTGCGGCGTGAGGGTTTACAGCCCGGCGACCGCATCGGAATCGTCGGCGGCAACTGCTACACGTGGATCCTCCTCGACCTGGCCTGTATGGCTTGTGGCCTGGTCTCCGTGGGGTTTGATCCCATCCATCACCGCTGGAGGGAACTCCAGGCGGAGCTGGGGCTCAAGCGGACGTATGAGATTGCGGACGCGGCCACCCCCTGGCAGGTCCTGGGAGAGCCGCCCGCGGACGATGCCCTCACCGAGCCGCTCCTCCCGTACACCTTCGGTCCCGACGACATCATCGGGATGAAGTTCACTTCAGGCTCGACGGGTGAAACCAAGGCCATCGAGCTGAAGCGCAAGAGCGTGGACGACACGCTCACCAACGTGCAGGGCATGTTCCACCACGGCCCGGGTGACAGGTTCCTGCTCTTCCTTCCGCTGTATTTGAACCAGCAGCGGTTCTGGATCTACTCGTCGCTCCTGTTCGACCATGACGCCGTGGTGGTGCCGTACCGGCTGGCGGTGATGGCGCTGCGCCGGGAACGCCCCACGGTCGTCATGGGCGTGCCGGAGTTCTTCACCAGCCTCATCAAGGGGCACGACCCGGCCGTCCCGGAGCAGCGGGAGCGCTTCCGCGAGCTGCTGGGCGGCAACATCCGCTACCTGTGGACGGGCTCCGCTCCCATCAGCCTGGCCGTGCTGCAGGCCTACGCCGCCATGGGCATGCCGCTCTTCCAGGGCTACGGGATGAACGAGACCTGCATCATCTCCAAGAACCACCCGGGGAATGATCGGCTCGGGAGCGTGGGGAAGGTCGTCCCCAGCAAGAGCGTGCGCTTCGACGACGAGGGGCAGATCCTCGTGAAGAGCGCCCACGAGGTGAACGTCCGCTACGCCAACGTCCCGGAGGACGTGAGCGCCCTGACGTTCCGCCCGGACGGGTACGTGGCGACAGGGGACCTGGGCCACCTGGACGCGGACGGCTACCTGTACGTGACGGGCCGCGTGAAGGACATCGTCGTGCTGTCCAGCGGCCGCAAGGTCAGCCCCATCCCGCTGGAGAACCGGCTCCAGGAAGCCGCGTGCGTCGACAAGGCGGTCGTCTTCGGCAGCGGCCAGAGCCACCTCGTGGCGCTCATCTCCGCGGCCGAAGGCACCACGCCCGGAGACGTCGAAGCGGTCGTCGCCAGCGTGAACGCGCGGCTCCCGGAGGACGAGCGGATCCGCAAGTTCCTCCTCGCGCCGGAACCGCTCACCCGTGAGAACGGCCTCCTGACGTCGCAGTTCAAGGTCCGCAGGAACGCTGTCTGGGCCCGGTACGAGCGCGAGCTGCTGGCGCTCTACGGCCACTGAGCGCGCGCCTCACCGTCATCCCCCCTTCAGACGAACGGTCTCAACCCATGGACATCGTGGTTCAGGAAGTCACCCGTCAGCTCAACCAGGTCGCCGCGGGCGCGACCTTCGGCCAGGACACGGACCTGCGCAACGTGCTGGGCCTGTCGTCGCTGGCCCTGGTCTCCGTGCTCACGCAGCTGTGCGAGGCCTTCAACGTCGACATGCTGACCCTCACCGACGCGGACCTCGCGAAGCTGGACACCGTGGGGGACCTGGTCGGGCTCTTCACCCGGGTGAAGGGGAACTAGCCCGATGAGCGGCTTCTTCTCCGACCGGAGCGTCGTCCTGGAGGACGAGGGCGTGCTCCTGCGGCCCATCGTCGCGGCGGACGTCGACGCGCTCGCGCGGGTCGCGTTCGATCCCGCCATCTGGAAGTTCTTCGTCACGTCCATCCAGACGCGCGAAGACCTCCAGCGTTTCGTGGAAGAAGCCGTGGAGTCCACCCGGGCCGGCACCGCGCTGGCCTTCACGGTGGTGGACAAGGCGTCGGGCACCGTCGCGGGCAGCACGCGCTTCGGCAACCTGTCCGCGCGCGACCAGCGCGTGGAGGTGGGCTGGACCTGGCTGGGACGCGGCTTCCAGGGCACCGGCGCCAACACCCGCTGCAAGCGCCTGCTGATGGCCTACGCCTTCGAGCAGCAGGGCGTACAGCGCACCGAGTTCAAGACGGACGTCCTCAACCAGCCGGCGCGCCGCGCGCTGCTGAAGGTCGGCTGCACGGAGGAGGGCGTCCTGCGCTCGCACACGCTCATGCCCGGCGGGCGGCGGCGGGACACCCTCTACTACTCGGTCCTCGCGGCCGAGTGGCCGGACGTGAAGCGGCGCCTGGACGCGCTCGTCACCCGGGGAGGCGGCGGGCCATGTTGACGCCCCTTCGCGAGGTGACCGTGTCGGGGGATGCCCTGACGCGGGGCGCGCAGCACGGCGAGGCGCTGCGCAAGGAGATCCAGGACTTCGTGCGGGACGACTTCGCCCGCGTGAACCGGATCCGCCACGCGCCGCTGCCGGAGTCCCGGCTCTGGCGCATCGTGGATGAACACCGCAGCGTGCTGGAGGCGGTCGTGCCGGAGCTGGCGCGGGAGCTCCAGGGGCTCGCGAGGGGCGCGGACATCCGCTACGAGGAAGCGCTGCTGCTCCAGCTGCGCCGCGAGCTGATTGGCGCTCCGGCCGGACCCGCGGGCGGGGACTGCAGCACGCTCGCGCTCCGCGACGCGCGGGGCCGCCGGCTGGCGCAGACGGTGGACCAGGACGGCCTCATCGCGGACCTGGGCATCGTCCTGCGCATCCTCCCGGAGCGCGACGGCGCTCCGGAGGTGTTGCTGTTCACCTTCGCGGGGCTCCTGGGCTACCTGGGCCTCAACAGCTTCGGGCTCGGCGTCGCCATCAACCTGCTGACCTCCGACGGGGCCGGGCCCGGCGTGCCGCCGTACCTGCTCGTCCGCGAGGCCCTGGCACAGCCGGACGCCGCGTCCGCCGTGAAGCGCCTGGAGGCGCTGCCCCGCGCCAGCGCCCGCGCCCTCACGCTCTTCGACGCGCACGGCGTCACCTGCTGCGAGTTCACCCCCAGCCGCCTGAGGACGTGGACGGCCAGCACCTTCCTGCGCACGAACCACTTCCTCCACGAGGAGCTGGTCGCCGACGACCGGCTCAACATCTTCAGCCGCAACGGCTCACGCCGGCGCCTGGAGCTGCTCAAGGCGGGACTGCCGGCCGCGGTGGATGACGCGTCCACCTTCACGTTGTTCTCGGACCACTCGCTGTTTCCCACCGGGCTGTGCGCGCACGCGGAAGGGGACCTCCGGCGTCCGGACACGGTCGCCGCGGTGGTGATGCGCCCGGACGAAGGCGCCCTGTCCGTCGTCAAGGGCAACCCCTGCCGCGCGGCCCCGCTGACGTTCCGGCTGTCGAGCGCCACCCCAGTCCTGAACGAGGCCGCCTCATGTTGACCCGCTCGCGCGCGGTGAAGGCACCGCCCCATCTGTTCGTCCAGGTGATGCCCACGCCCAACGGCCGGCTCCACCTGGGACACATGTCCGGCCCGTACCTCAAGGCCGACATCCTGGCGCGGCACCTGCGCCTGCAGGGCGTGGAGGCCCACGTCATCTCCGGCGCGGACTCCTACGAGTCCCACGTCGAGCTCAAGGCCGCCCAGACGAACAGCACGGAGCACGCGGTCGCCACGCGGTTCCACGGGTTGATCGTCCAGGAGCTGGAGGCGCTGCGCATCGACAGCGTCTTCACGGATCCGCTGCGGCCGGAGCTGCATGACGAGTACGTGGCGTTCAACCGCCGCACCCTCGACGCGCTCACCCGGCAGGGTGGGGTGGAGACGGTGCGCGAGAAGGTCCGGTACTCGCCGTCGCTCCAGCGCTATGGCGCCGGCTGCTGGATCGCCGGCACCTGTCCACAGTGTGGCGCGGGCTCCGGCAGCTACTTCTGCGAGGCCTGCGGCGGCCACTACAAGCCCGAGGACCTGCGCGACGCGCGCTGCACCTTCGACGCCCAGGACATCCGGGAGGTGGAGGTCGAAAGCCTCTTCCTGCGGCTGCGCCGGCGGAAGGAACTGGACGCGCGCATCGAGCGGATGGGCATCCCGTCCGGCTTCCACCAGATTCTCACGCGCTACCTGGACGCGCAGGGCGAGCGCGTCCGCCTGACCAACCCGGGCCGCTGGGGCATGCCGTACGGGCCGGGGGACGGCGTCATCTTCACGTACACGACCGGGCTGCTGTCCTTCTCGCTGTTCTGCGCGGAGCTCTTCCGGCGGAAGCACGGCCTCGCGAAGCACCCCTTCGCGCCGGACTCCGGCTGCGTGACCGTCGCCACCTTCGGCATCGACAACACGGTCGCGTACCTCGCGGGCGTGCTGGGCGCGGCGGTGGAGTGGGACGACGTCAAGCCGTTCGACTACTTCCTCACCAACCACTTCTACAACCTGGAGGGGCGGAAGTTCTCCACCAGCCGGGACCACCTGGTGTGCGCGAGCGACCTCGTCACCGGCTCCGGCGTGTCCCCGGATGCGATCCGCTACTTCCTGGGCCACGTGAACCCGGAGGCGGGCCCGAAGGACTTCATCGTCTCGGAGTTCGTGGACGTGAACAACCGCGTCCTGGCCGGAGGCCTGGAGGCCCTGCTGTCGCGCGCCTTCGCCCGCGTGCGCACCGGGACCGTGGACGCGCCGTCGGACCACCTGATGCGGGAGCTGGACGGCGTGCTGGAGGCGCAAGCGGCCCACCTGCGCCTCCCCACGACGAACCTGGCCCGCGCGGCCGCGTGCATCGACACCTGGCGCGACGCAGGAGAGCGCCTGGACGCCTCCGACGCCACGTCCGCGTACTGGTGGCTGAAGGGCTTGAGCCTGCTCGCCGCCCCGTTCATGCCGGACGTGAGCCAGCGCATCTGGACGTTGCTGGGGCACGGCGGCGAGCCCCGGCTGGAGGCCTTCACGGACCGGCCGGTGCTGGCGGCGGCGCCGGTGTGGACGCCCGCGTTCCAGCCGGTCACCTCGGAGGCAGTTGAGCGAAGTGTCCACCGCGAGGCCGCACGCTCGCCGGTTGGAAAGGGGGCACGCGAATGAAGTCACCAGCACGGTACGACGCGATTGGCGTCGGCATTGGACCCTTCAACCTGAGCGCGGCCGCGCTCTGCGAACCGATTTCCACCCTCTCCACGCTGTTCGTGGACCGCAAGGCGGAGTTCTCCTGGCACCCGGGGCTGCTGCTCTCCGGCGCGACCATCCAGACCTCGCACCTGAAGGACCTGGTCACGCTCGCGGACCCCCGCAACCCGTACGGCTTCCTGTCGTATCTGCACGCCCACGGCCGGATGTACCGCTTCATCACCTCCGACTTCCGGGGCGTCGAGCGCGCGGAGTTCGACGACTACTTCCGCTGGGTCAGCAAGCAGCTGCGCAACCTGCGCTTCGGCATGGACGTGCAGACCGTGGACTTCGACGGCGAGCACTTCATCGTCAACGGCAACGCGGACCTCACCTCGCGCCACCTCATCCTGGGCACGGGCCTGAGCCGCTGCGTCCCGGAGTGCGCCGAGCCGCTCATCGGCAACCGCGTCTTCCACAGCGACACGCTGCTCAACCAGGGGCTGGACTGGAAGGACAAGCGCATCGCCATCATCGGCGGCGGGCAGTCCGCCGCGGAGATCTTCCGCCACCTGCTCTCGGACGAGCAGCGCTTCCCGTCGCACCTGTACTGGGTGTCGTCGCGCAGCAACTTCCTGCCGCTGGACGACTCGCCCTTCACCAACGAGCTCTTCACGCCGGGCTACAGCGCCCACTTCTTCGAGCTGCCCCTGGAGCAGCGGCTCTTCACCGTCGACAGCCAGAAGCTGGCCAGCGACGGCATCTCCATGAACCTGCTCCAGGACATCTACCGGCGGCTCTACTCGCTGGAGTTCCTGCGGGCGCGCAAGCCGGAGATCGCCCTGCGCGCCAACAAGCGGATGGTCGGCCTCACGAAGTCCGGCGCGGATGAATACACCGTCGCGCTGAAGGACTCGCTGCAGGGCCGCACGAGCGAGGTGACGGTGGACGCCGTCATCCTCTGCACCGGCTACCAGTACCGCATCCCCGCGTTCCTGAAGCCGCTGCTCCCGCGCATCCCGCTGGACAAGGGCGGCTATCTCTACAACCCGGACTTCTCCATCAAGTGGGACGGACCGGCGACGCACAAGATCTACGTGCAGAACGCGGCCATCAACTCGCGCGGCATCGCGGATCCCAACCTGAGCCTGATGGCCTGGCGCAGCGCGAACATCGTCAACGACCTCGCCGGCCGGCCTGTCTACAAGGTCCACGACTCCAAGGAGCTGCAGCTATGGGTATGAACCGCGAGCATCCTTCCGCGAGCCTGCCCTTCGAGTCCGCGAACTTCGACGACACGGGCCTGAAGGTGGAGAAGGTGGACATGAAGTCCCTGCGCGCCGTCGCGCCCGGCTTCAAGATGTCCCGCTTCACCATCAAGCCCGGTGGCCACTCCGCGCTCGACTGTCACGAGGACCAGGAGCTGTGGTTCATCGCGGCCGGGGAGGGTGAGCTCACCCGCAACGGCAGCGAGGTGACGTCCGTCCGCCCGGGCGACGTCATCGAGCTGGGCTCCAACATCAGCCACACGCTGCGCAACACCGGTGACGGTGACCTGCGCGTGTTCTCCGTCTGGTGGATGTGATGGACGCGGCCCGGGACCCATACGATCTCGTGGTGGTGGGTGCCGGCATCGTCGGCACGCTGGTGGCGCTGCTGGCGAAGCGGCACCACCCGGGCTGGCGCATTGCATTGGTGGACCGCTCCCTCATGGGGCACGGGGCCACGCTGTACTCGGCGTACCTGGACGTGCCGCTGGGCTCGACGCCCGTCCGCCGCATGCTCACGGAGCGCAGCCGGGTCCTGTATCAGCAGCTGCGAGCGGAGCTGCCGGACCTGCCGCTGCGCGACCTGCCCGCCGTGTTCCTCACGGCCGCCGCGCGGGAGCAGGAGCGGCTGGACGGCCTGGTGCGGGATGCGGCGTCCGCCCCCCGCCGGGTCGATGCCGCGCGGGCGCTGGAGCTGGCCCCGCCGGGCTTCCGTGCTCCCGAAGGGGCCGTGGTGCTGGGGGACGTCCAGGCCGCGCGCTGCACGGCGCCCACGCTGGTGACGACGCTCGCGCGGGCCTTCCTTTCGCAGCCGGGCAGCGTGTGCCTGGAGGGCGTGGAGATCATCCGGGTGACTCCCGAAGGCGACGGCTCGCAGCGGCTGACGGCCCACGACGGACGCGAGCTGAAGGCGCGCAGGACGGCGCTGTGCCTGGGGCCTTGGCTGGGCAGCACGCGCACCGCGCTGGCGGGGGTGTCGCAGCACTGGCGGGTGAAGAAGATCGCCGCGCTGCATGTCCCCATCGCGCCGCATCCCGACGCGCCCGTCCTCTACCTGCTGGACGACGAGGCCTTCCTGCTGCCGCAGCCCGAGCACGGGCGCTACCTCTTCAGCTTCCGCTCCGAGCACTGGGACTGCGAGCCCGAAGTGTCGACGTTGCGCATCGACCCGCCGGACCAGGCCCGTGCGCGAGGCATCCTGGAGCGCTACCTCGACGTGAGCGGCCTGGAGCTGGGCGGCCGCGTGTTCTGCGACGCGTACAGCGCCGACACGAATCCCTCCGTGGAGCCGCTGGCCGCGGTGCCCGGGGCCTTCGCGGTGGGCGGTGGGGCCGGGTCGGGCTTCCGGCTGGCGCCCGCGCTCGCGGAGCGGGCCGTCCACGCACTCGAAGCCGGGACGGGAGGGTAGGCGCCCCGTGGACACCGCACTCACTCCGCCGCCGTTCGCGCTGCAGGTGGGCGCCAGCGTCACGGACGCGGAGCTGGCGACGCTGCTGGACGAGGTCTTCGTGGAGGCGGGCCACACGAGCCCGCACGTCGCGGCGCGCCTCTTCGCGCCGGACCGCGTGCGAGCCCGGGGCACGCTCATCGCCGCACGTGAGCCGGGGACCGGTGTGCTGCTCGGCATGGTCATCCTGGTCGCGCCCGGCGCCGCCTCCCGGCAGATTGCCCGGGACGACGAGGCGGAGTTCCACCTGCTCGCGGTTCATCCGGAGGCGCGGGGCCGGGGCATCGCACGCGCGCTGGTGGACGCGGGCCTCCAGCTCGCTCGCACGCGGGGCTGGTCCCGGCTGGTGCTGTCCACCCAGCCCCAGATGACGGGAGCGCAGTCGCTCTACGCCGGCGCCGGCTTCGTCCGCGCACCGGACCGGGACTGGTCGAGCCCGACGTCCCGCTATCTCGCCTTCACCCTCCAACTCGAGGCGGCCTGACGCGCCTCTCTTGTCGAACCTGGAGCTGCCGCACATGCGAACGACCTTACGGAGTCCCTTCACCGAACAGCGGATGAGCGTCCCGGCCGGGGTGGCGTGCGCGTGTTGTTGCCAGCAGGTGTGAGAGCCATGAACAAGGACGCATTCATCAGGACGCTGAGCGAAGCCCTCCAGCAAGAGCCCTCGAAGCTCGACCTGTCGAAGAGCTTCATCGACAACGGCGGTTACTCCCTCGCCGCGGTCCGCTGGATTGATTTGATCTACCCCGCCACGGGGGTGGTCATGAACTTCTTCGACGTGATGGGCACGGAGCCGCTGCAGGCCCTGCTCGACGCGCCGGCGGAAGGAGCCTCCGTCAGCGCGGAGGCATCCTCCGACGTGGATGAGGGCGTCATATGACGTCCGCCGCCCCAACGCCGGCCCGTGCCACGGGCCCTGAGACGGAGCCTGCGGGCCTCGTGACCGACGCCGCCCCGGAGTTGCTGACCGCGGCGACGTACGACCTCGTCGAGGAGCTGAGCGAGGCCGGTGTCGAGCTGAGCGTGAAGGAGGGACGCCTGGCCTTCAAGGCGCCACCGGGGCGGCTCACCGACGCGCTGAAGGACCGCATCCGCGAACAGAAGGAGGCGCTGCTCGCGCTCCTGGGGCCTGACGATACCGTGCGCGCCCGTGCCCGCACGCTGCCGCTGTCGGAGCTGCAGCAGTCCTACTGGCTGGGCGAGGCCGGCACGCAGGGCATCGCCGGGGCAGGGTATTGGTACAACGGCTTCTCCGTGGAGACGCTGGACCTGGAGCGCCTCCAGGCCGCCCTCAGCGCGTTGTTCGCGCGTCACGACTCGCTGCGGATGACGGTGGGCTCGGACGGCCGAGGCCGCCTCCTGGAGCACGTGGGCCCCTTCCCGCTGGAGGTCCAGGACCTGCGCGCCCTTCCGGAGGCGGAGGTGGCGCGAGAGGTTGAGCGCGCGCGCACCCTGGTGAGCCAGCCCCAGCGCGGCGCGGAGGTCTGGCCGCTCTACCGGATGTGCGTGCAGCGGACGGCGGAGCGCTTCCACGTCCACGTCGCGGGCCGGCTGCTGGTGGGCGACGCGACGTCCTGGTTCCTCTACGTGGAGGAGCTGCGCAAGCTGCTGGAGGACCCGGCCCGCACGGACCTGCCCGCGCCGGGCCGTCTGGCGAGCCACGTCCTGCGCCGGTTCCGGCAGCTGGTCTCGGCCGAGTATCAGCGCGCCCGGCAGTACTGGGCGGCGCGCGCCATTCCCCCGTCGCCCGTGCTGCCGGTGCGCAGCCTCACCGAGCCCGGAGGCCGCATCCGCAGGTTGATCGCGGACCTGCCGGAGGCAGAGGCCGCCGTGCTCACCACGCGGGCCCGCGAGTTCGGGCTCACGCTGGACAACGCGCTGATGGGCGCGTTCGCGCTGGTGCTGGCGGAGTGGTCGCAGTCCCCGGACTTCAGCATCAACGTCCTGCATGGCGGAGGACGGCACTTTGGCCTGCCGCTCGGCCACTTCGGCGGCATCGTGCGCCTGGCGCTGAACGTCCGGCGCGACGTGTCCTTCGCGGACCTGGCGAATGCCATCCGTCACCAGCTCACCCAGGACATGGGCCACGCGTCCGTGGACGGAGTGACCGTGCAGCGGATCGCGGCGCGCCAGTCCGGCCATCCGGTCCGCGCGAACGTGGTCGCCTATTCGAGCGGCCTCGCCCTGGGCCGGTCCGACACGGAGATCGGCCTGGCGCAGCTGGGCTGGAGACCGGAGGGCGCCAGCATCCAGAGCCCGGGCGTCCTCATCGATCAGCAGGTCTTCCGCACGAAGGACGGCCTGCGCTTCCACTGGGACATCGACGCGGACACGCTGTGTCCGGGAGTAGGGGAGGCGATGTTCGAGGCCTTCCTCGCGGGTGTCCGCCGTCTGTCGGGGACGCACGACTGGAAGACGCCCCTGCGGATGGAGCAGCCCCAGGCGCAGCAGGACTCCCAGGCCCGGGCCAACGCCACCCAGGCGGAGCGCACCGTCCACCAGCTCCACGCGATGCTGGAGCGTCAGGTGCGCGAGCACCGCGGCACAGCGGTGGTGACGCGCGAGCGGACGCTGTCCTTCCAGGAGCTGGGCCAGCGCGCGAGCGGCGTGGCGAACGCCCTGCGAGCCCGGGGCGCGAAGCCGGACGTCCCCGTGGCCGTCATCGCGAACAAGGGTTGGGAGCAGGTGGTCGCGGTGCTCGGCGCGGCCATGGCCGGGGCGCCCTACGTGCCCCTGGATCCGTCGTGGCCGTCCGCGCGCATGTCAGCGGTCCTCTCCGCCGCGGACGCGGGCCTGGCGCTGTGTGACGCCGCCGGCGCCGCAGCCCTGGAGCGTGAGGGCGGCCGCGTGGGCCTGCGCATCGACGAGGTGCCGCCGGCCCCCGTGGGCACGAGCACGGACGCCCGGCTGGCGTACATCCTCTTCACATCGGGCTCCACGGGAGAGCCCAAGGGCGTCGCCATCTCGCATGACGCGGTGGCCGTCACGCTGGAGGACATCCAGCGCCGCTTCGACGTGGGCCCGGGCGACTGCGTGCTGGGCGTCTCCCACCTGCACTTCGACCTGTCGGTCTTCGACATCTTCGGCGTGCTGGGCGCGGGAGGCCGGCTGGTGCTGCCCCCGACCGGAAGCCACCCCGACCCCGCGGAGCTCTTCCCCCTGGTCCGCGAGCACGGCGTGACGCTGTGGAACACGGTGCCGGCGATCATGGAGATGCTCGTCGAGTACATGGAGGCCCGAGGCCTCCAGGCGCCATCGCTGCGGCTCGCGCTCCTGTCAGGCGACTGGATCCCGGTCACGCTGCCCGGACGCATCCGCGCGGTGTTCCCGAACGCGCGCGTGGTCAGCCTGGGCGGCGCCACGGAAGCCTCCATCTGGTCCAACGCCTTCGAGGTGCGGGACGTCCCCGCCACCTGGTCCAGCATCCCCTACGGCTACCCGCTGGCGAACCAGCAGCTGCACGTGCTCCACCCGGGCATGGGCTCTCCCTGCCCAGACTGGGTGGAGGGCGAACTGGCCATCGGCGGCCAGGGGCTCGCGGACGGCTACTGGCGCTCCCCGGAGAAGACGGCGGCCGCCTTCGTCCGGCATCCGGAGACTGGTGAACGGCTCTACCTCACCGGGGACCGGGCCCGCCGCTGGCCCGACGGCAACATCGAGTTCCTGGGCCGCGACGACGGCCAGGTGAAGATCAGCGGCTACCGCGTCGAGCTGGGAGACGTCACCGCCGCGCTGACGAAGTGCGAGTCCGTGGACAAGGCCGTCGTCGTAGCGGTGGGCCCCCGCGAGCACCGCTGGCTGGCCGCGTTCGTCACCCCCAAGGGGACGGAGCGGCCGGAGCTGCGCGACGCGCTGTCCGCGCTGCTGCCGTCGTACATGGTGCCGCGCCGGATCCACTGGCTGCCCGAGCTGCCGCTCACCGCCAACGGCAAGGTGGACCAGGCGAAGCTGCGCGAGCTCGCGCTGCTCGACCAGCCCGTGACGCTGGCGCCGCGCACGTCCGCCGAGCAGCTGATGGCGGAGCTGTGGTCGCAGATCCTCGGCCGCCCCATCCGCGACACGCAGGTGAGCTTCTTCGAGGTGGGCGGAGAGTCGGTGCTGGCGGTCCGGCTCGCGAACGCCATCGAGCACCGCACCGGCGTGCGCCCGGAGCTGGCGGAGCTGCTGCGCACCGCGACCATCGAGGGCATGGCGAAGGTGATGGGCGGCCAGCGCGGCGGGGCACACAGCGCACTCGTGCGCATGCAGCGCGGAGCGGAGGGCGCGCCCACCGTGGTGTGCATCCACCCCGTGGGCGGCACCGTGTACTGCTACCGCGAACTCGTCGACCTCCTGGGCAAGCGCTTCACGGTCGTCGGGCTCCAGTCACTGGGCATCGAGCGCACGGACCTGTCGCTGCGAGACCTGGCGGCCCACTACGTCGAACAGCTGGACGGCGCGGGCATCCAGCCCGACGTGCTCTTCGGCTGGTCCCTGGGAGGCGCGGTCGTGCTGGAGGTCCAGCGCCGCCTCGAAGCGAGGGGCACGGGCCGGGTCGCCGCCGTGCTCGTCGACCCGTGGGTCCGCAAGCCCATCCCCTCCGCGCCGGAGACCAGGTCCCTGGAGGCGGCGTTCATCCGCGACGTCCTGCGAGGCGCGGGCACGCTCAGCCTGGAGCAACTGGCCGAACGGCTGCGGACGCGCTCGTTGCCGGAGGTCGTCCAGTCGCTGGGAGGCGAAGGCCTGACGCAGCGTGCGCGCGGCTCCGAGCTCGCGGCCCTGTTCGAGCAGTTCCGCCAGAACACCTCGGCGCTGCTTGGCTACGACCCGCCCGAAGGCCCGGTCGACGCGGACGTGTGGTTCGCGGACGCGCAGCGGCCCGAGGACTTCCCGCACCTCCAGCCGTTGGACCGCTGCCGTCCGGTGCCCCGCGTCCACCGCGTGCAGGCGGACCACTACGGCATCATGGAAGGCGACGCGTTGAAGCGCATCGCCGCGGCCTTGCGGAGCCGGTTCGAAGTCACCCAGGAGGCCGCGTCATGAGGATCGGTGCATTCACGTGGCGGCTCGGCGAGCGGCGGGAGATCGACTCGCTGCCGGAGCTTTCGGCGGACGCGCGCCGCCTCCAGCGCATGAAGAAGCACGGGCTGGCCTGCTTCATGGAAGCGACCCGGCCCCGCGAAGCGCTGATGGTGGAAGCGCTCCAGGCCTCGGTCCGCGAGTCGGGGCTGGATCCGCAATCCATCGACACCGTCATCTACGCGACCGGCACCTTCGACGACCGCGAGGACGCCGCGCTGATGCCCCGCGTGCTGAGGGGCTGCGGCCTCCTGAACGCGCGCCCCATCGGCGTCTTCCTGGGCTTCTGCGCGAACTTCACCTACGCCTTCGAGTCCATCGAAGGCCTGCGCGCGCTGGGCCGCTCCCGCAACGCGCTGCTGCTCTTCAGCGATGCGTACCCTGCCGGGCGCACGCGGCTCATCCGCCAGGACTCCGCCGTCGGCAGTGATGGCGTGGCGTGCTGTGTGGTGTCGGACGCGCTGGAGCGCGGCTACGACGTGGGGCCCGTGCGTCACCACTACGACGCCCAGGCGACCGAGCACCTGGAGACGGGCGACATCGTCTCGTACGTCCGCGCGTACTCGAACGGCGTGCGCACGTCCGCGGAGGCCGCGCTGTCGGCGGCGGACCTGAGCGCGGCCCAGTGCCGGTGGCTGGTGACGGCGAACTTCAACCGCTCGGTGCTGCGCAACATCTCGGAGCTCTGCGGCATCGCGGGGGACCGCATCTACGACAGGAACATCGGCGAGCTGGGGCACTGCAGCTCGGCGGACCAGCTGATCGCCCTGGGGCAGCTCCTGGAGTCGGACCTCCCCGCCGGAACGCCAGTGCTGGTGACGGGCCCCGCGGACACCGTCTGGGGCGCGGCCGCGATGCGCCTGGTCCGGCCCGCGAAGGAGGCCCGGTGACCATGCTGCTCTCCGACTTCCTCCTCCATCACGGCAGGACGGCGCCCGAGCGCGACGCCATCGTGCATGACGGCGTGACCTGGAATCACGCCCGCCTGGCCACCGAGGTCGCCCGCTACCGGACCGTGCTCGCGGAGCTGGGCCTGGGGCGCGGCGACCGCGTCGTGGCGCGCATGGAGGCCGAACCCGACGCCATCGCGCTGCTCATCGCCACCATGGCGCTGGGCGCCGCGTACGTGCCCGTGGCGCCGGAGCTGCCCCCCGCGCGCTTCGAGGCCATCCTCGCCCGGCTGGAGCCCGCGGCCGTCGTCGTCTCCAGCGACCTGCGCACCGCACCGGGCGTCCCCGAGGGCACGCAGGTGGGCCCGCTGGTGGTGGCCCGCACAGCGCACCCCGTGACGGGCGACAGGTCCACTCCCGTCCCGGAGGACGCGGCCTACATCATCATGACGTCCGGCTCCACGGGGCAGCCCAAGGGCATCGTGATGAGCCACGGCGCCGCGGTGAACACGCTGCGTGGCTTCAGCGAGCTGGGCGTCCCGTCCACCGCGCGCATCGGCACCATCTCCCCGCTGCACTTCGACTTCGCGATGTTCGACGTGGGGATGTCGCTCGGCAACGGGGCCACGCTGGTCCAGGTGCCGCGCATGCTGGCCTACCAGCCTCGCAGCCTCGTCGAGTACCTGCACGAGCACCGGGTGACCCAGATGCACTCCGTGCCGTCCGTGTGGCGCCCGCTCCTCACGGAAGGGGACGCGTCGCTGCTCGGGGGCCTGAGCCACCTGGACACCATCCTCTACGCCGCGGAGAGCTTCCCGGCGAAGGACGTCCACACGCTCCAGGGCTGGCGGCCGGACCTGCGCATCGTCCAGTGCTTCGGCCACTCGGAGTCCATCGGCTGCTGCTTCAAGACGTTCGCCAGTCCGGCGGCGACGTTCCGGGGCCGACTCTCCCTGGGCGTCGCGCTGCGCGGCACGGAGCTGTTCGCGCTGGACGAGTCCGGCCGTGAAATCGGAGTGGGGGAGGAGGGCGAGCTGTACGTGCGCGGCCCGCACCTCTTCAACGGCTACTGGCGAGACGAAGCGCAGACCCGGCAGCGGCTGGTGCCGGACCCGCGCGGCGGAGAGGGCGTCGTCTTCCGCTCCGGCGACGTGGTGACGCGCGACGAACAGGGCGAGTTCTATTTCATCGGCCGGCTGGACCATCAGGTGAAGGTCGGCGGAAACCGCGTCGAGCTCCCCGAGATTGAACACGTCGTGGAGGGCGACCCCGAGGTCGCGGCGGCGGTGGCCGTCGTCCCGGCGGACGAGGCGCGGGCCACCCTCACGTGCTTCGTCGTCTCACGCGGCACCACGCCGTGGAACGAGCTGACGGTCCGCCTGCGCTCGCGCATGTCCGCCGCGCTGCCCCGCTACATGGTCCCGCGTCAGCTGCGGCGGCTCGATGCCTTCCCGGTCCTGTCCAACGGCAAGGTGGACCGGCTGCGGCTCGCGCAGATGGCCGCCGAACCGGAGGCTCCGGTGCGCCGCAACCCATCCCTGGAGGTCCCATGACACGAGAAGAGTTTCAGTCGAACATCATCCAGTACCTCGCGACCCAGGCGTCCCTCCCCGAGGGCTGGACCTGCGGCCCGAAGGACAACCTCTTCGACCTGGGCGTGCTGGAGTCGTTCGACCTGCCGCGCCTGGTCGCGCACATCGAGCGGATGCTGGACAGCCGCGCGGACCTGAAGTCCCGCCGCAGCGAGGTCTTCTTCACGCTCGACTCCATGTACGACGCCTTCGTCGGCTCCAAGGAGGGCGCGTGCGCTCCCTAGAGTTCATGTCCACGGACTACCTGGAGAATCCGTGGCCGCTCTACGCGCATTTCCGGCGCGAGCAACCCATCTGGTGGTCGGACGAGATCCGCATGCACTGCGTGTTCCGTTACGAGCACGTGCAGGCCATCCTCAAGGATCCGCGCTTCACCGTGGAGTTCCCCTTCCGCATCACGGAAGAGCTCTTCGGCCGCACGCTCATCGACATGGAGGGGCCGGAGCACCTTCGCCTGCGCCGCAAGGTCGCCCCGCTGGTGGGCAACGCCAACCTCGCCATCTTCGCGCGCGAGGTCTCCGAGCCCCGCATCACCGCGCTGGTCCGCGCCGCCGCGGAGCAGCCGCCCATGGAGTTCATGCGCGCCGTCGCGGAGCGCGTGCCCACGCTGATGATCTCCGAGTTCCTCGGCTTCCCCCTGGAGGACGAGCGCTGGCTCTTCGAGCGCATGATGGTCCTGATGGACCACCTGGACGGGAAGCGGGGCAACCGTCAGGAGGTCTCCGACGTTCACCACGAGGTGAGCGCGTGGCTGGACGGCATCATCGCGCGCCTGTTGGAGGAGGGCCCGGGCACGCGCGGTTTCAAGCGCCTCATCGACGGCATCCGCGATGAGACCCCGGAGACCATCAAGATCCTCTACTGGACCTTCCTCGCCGGAGGCATCGAGACCTCCATGTGCCTCCTGGGGAACGCGGCCACGGTGCTCGCGCGCAACCCGTCCTGGTTCGAGCAGCTGGCCACGGTGCCTGGCATGGCGCGCGCCATCCTGGATGAAGTCCTCCGGTTCGAGCCCGTGCAGGCGTCCACCGTGCGGTTCGCGGCGGAGACCCTGGAGCTGGGCGGCGTCACCATCAAGCGCGGCCAGGCGGTGAACCTGCTGCTGGCGAGCGCCGCGAGGGACGAGGCCACGTTCGCGTCACCGGACGTGTTCGACCCCACGCGGACGCTGTCCAACTCCCTGTCGTTCGCGGTGGGACCGCACGCGTGCGTCGGGAAGACCTTCACGATGATGAACGCGGAGATCACCCTGCGCACGCTCTGGAACACGTGGCAGGGCGTTCAGCTGGCGGAGGACGCCCCCGCGGTCATCCGGGGCGCGTCGTTCCGCAAGCCCCACGCACTCTTTCTCAAAGCGAAGCACTGACCCATCGCTCAAGGAATCCCCCATGATTTTCGTCAACGGCATCCGTTACGTCCTCGGTGAGTCCCGGCCCATCAGCAGCGTCCCCGAGCTGGGAGGCGACGAGGCCGCCATCAAGTTCCTCGCGGACCGGGGCTTCAAGAACTACCGCCACTCCACGGTGGAGGCGTGGGAGCTGGGCGTGGAGGCCGCGCGCCAGGCCATGCAGGCCGCGGAGGTCAACGTCGCGGACATCGACCAGGTCATCTACGCGTCGGTGAGCTCCCGCAGTCCCGCGCACGGCGACCTGTCCATCGGCCTGTTCGCCCACCGCATGGAGATGCTGACCACGCCCATCACCGGCGTGTGCTTCGGCGAATGTACGAACGCCATGCTCGGCATCGAGCACGCGGCCATGCTGCTGGAGACGGGGAGGGCGCGCACCGTCCTGCTGGTGTCCACGGACGTCGCATGTAGCAAGGAACAGCGCGTCACCACAGGGCAGACCATCTGTTCCGATGGCGCCGCCGCGTGTGTCATCACCCGCGAGCCGCGCGGCTCGGCGGTGCCGTCGTTCGAGCTGCTCGGCTTCGCGAAGGCCTTCCACCACCTGTCGCGCGCCGGCATGTCCAACCCCGCGAAGAGCTTCCGCGACATCTGCGGCGCCGCCATGAAGTGCAAGAAGACGGTGCTGTCGAAGATCGACAAGCCGCTGGCGAAGTGGATCCCCAACACGGCGAACTCGGAGGTGGCCGGCGCGCTCGCCAGCGTGCTGGGCATCCCCGCGAGCATGTTCTACCTGGACAACCTCCCCGAGTACGCGCACGTCTTCTCCACGGACCAGCTCATCAACCTGGTGGACTGGGCGACGCGCTCGAAGGCGCCCTCCGGCTCCGTCGTGGCGGGGCTCGCCACGGGAACCTCGGGCAGCTCCGTCGCCGCCTGGCGCGTGGTCTGACGCCCGCTGACTGCCGGTGAGCCCGTCCATGCAACGTCCGAACGCCCCGTCCGTCCGGCCCCTGGCCGAGACCTTCGCGCACATCGCCATGACACGCGGAGAGCACCCCGCGGTCGTGGGGCCGCGCGAAGCGTTGTCATATGCCGCGCTCCAGCGGAGCGTGGCGTCACTGTCCGGAGGGCTGGTGAGCCGGGGCCTGGAGGGGGCGGTCATCGCCATGCTCCTGCCTGGCGACCTGGCCTACGTGGCCACCATGCTGGCCATCACGGACCGGCGAGGCGTCTTCGCCCCCATGGACGCGGCCTGGCCGGAAGCCCGGCTGCGCTCCGCGCTGGAGCTGACGCGGCCAGCGGCCCTGGTCGTCACGCCGGAGCAGGTGGAGCGCGTCAGCGCGTTCGTGGAGTGCGAGCTGCTGGTGGTGGAGGGCCGCACGGCGGACGGCCTCTGCTTGCGCACGGTGAAGTCCGCGGCGGCGCGGCCCACGCCGCACAACGACCTCACGAAGCCCTGGACGGAGGACTCGCTGTACCTCGTCTACACGTCGGGCTCCACGGGCACGCCGAACGCCGTCGAGGGCTCGCACCTGTCGCTCGCGGTCTTCATCGAGTGGCAGGCGCGCACCTTCGAGGTCGGCCCGGAGTGCCGCGTCTCGCAGCTCGCGCCCACCACCTTCGACGTGAGCCTGCGGGACTTCTTCCTGCCGCTGTGCACGGGCGGCACGCTCTACATCCCGGCCGCGGGCACCCGCTACCATCCCATCCTCTTCCCGCGCTGGGTGGCCGAGCACCGCATCAACCTGATGCACTCGGTGCCCTCGGTGTTCAAGCTGGCATCGGAGGTCAGCTGGACGAACGCGAAGCTGAAGGGCTCGTTCGACTCGCTCCGCAAGCTGTTCCTGTCCGGTGAACGCCTCTACGTGGAGGACGCCCGCCACCTCCAGGCGAACCTGTCCCCGGACGCGCAGCTCATCAACTTCTACGGGCCCAGCGAGTGCACGCTCATCAAGACGTGCTTCGTCGTGCCCCGCGACCTCCGTAGCCTGGAGGGCGACGTCGTGCCGCTGGGCCGGCCCATCGAAGGCTGCGAGGTCCAGCTCGAAGGCGGCCCCGACGAGCGCTCGGGAGAGCTGGTCCTGGAGTCGGAGTTCCTGGCCAAGGGCTACTACCGGAACCCGGAGCTGACGGAGGCGAAGTTCTCCAGCCGGGCCCGGCCGGACGCACCCCGGCTGCGCGCGTACCGCACCGGAGACCTGGGCACCCGGGACGACCAGGGCCTGCTCCACTTCGTTGGCCGCAAGGACCATCAGATCAAGGTCAACGGCAACCGCGTGGAGCTGGGCGAGGTCGAGCACTGCCTCCGCAGGATGCCCGGCGTCAGCAACGCGGTGGTCGTCGCCAGCGACGCGCGCCAGGGAGCGGATCCCACGCTGTCCTGCGTCTACGCGGGGGAGGGCGACCTCACCGAGGACCAGGTCCGCGCGCACCTGCTGCAACACCTTCCCAAGTACATGGTCCCCACGAATGTCCGGCGGCTGGGCGAACTGCCGCTGCTGACAAACGGCAAGGTGGACCGGAAGCAGATCGCCTCACTCTTCTAGTTCTCACGGAGCACGCCTTGTCCACCGACACAGCGCAACGTCTTGCGACGCTTTGTAAAGAGATTCTGAGGATCGACCACATCCGGCCGGACGCATCCCTGGTGTTGCAGGGCGCGTCCTCCATGCGCCTCATGCAGCTGGTCGCGCGCCTCTACGAGGACTTCGACGTCATCGTCGACCTGAGCGAGGTCATGGGCGAGGTGACGCTGGACTGGATCGCCGCCACGGTGGAGGAGCGCCGCGCGGCGGACGGCGGCGGTGCGCCCGCCCCGGCGGAAGAGCCCATGCGCCAGGAGGGCGAAGCCGTGCCGCTCAGCGAGCTCCAGCTCGCCTTCTGGGAGATGCGCCGCTACGCGCCGGCGATGAGCGCCTACAACGAGGGCGTCAGCCACCTGGTGAAGGGCGACCTGGACCTGGCCGTCTGCCAGAAGGTCCTGGTGGAGCTCGTCGCGCTTCAGCCGGCGCTGCGCAACGCGTACTTCGAGGTGGACGGCGTCGCGGTGCAGCGCGAAGTGCCCATGGCGGAGATCGAACCGTCCCTCAAGCTGGAGGTGACGGACCTGTCGGGGCACGCGGATCCGATGGCCGAGGTCGCCGCGCAGCACCGGGCCATGTACGCGACCCGCTTCGACCTGTCCGCGCCGCCGTGCTTCCGCGTCGCGGTGTGGAAGGTGGGCGAGCGGCGCTGGGTGGTGTCGTGGGTCGTCTACCACATCGTCACGGACTGGTGGGCGGTGGACGTCCTGCGCCGCAGCGCCGCGAAGCTGTACCGCGCGCTGATGGCGGCGGGAGTTCCGCAGGCGCGTCCGGTCGCGGTGCCGCAGGATCCGCACGCCGGCACGCGCTTCACGGCGGAGGACGAGGCCTGGTGGTTGGAGAAGTTCCAGACGCCGCCCCGCGCGCTGACGCTGAGCCCGCGTCCCCGGCCGCTGATCAAGAGCTACGCCGGCGAGATGTACCTCCAGGAGCTGAAGGGCGTCTCCGTCAGCCGGCTGGAGGGCCTGCGCGAGCGCCTGAACGTCACGATGTCCAGCCTCACCTACGCGGCGTTCTCCCTGCTGCTCACGGCGCTGAGTGGCGAGGACGACGTGACGGTGGGCGTGCCGTTCCTCAACCGCCAGCACGCGGACGTCCAGGACACGGTGGGCCTCTTCGTCAACAGCCTGCCGGTGCGCATGAAGGCGGAGCACGGCGTGGCCGCGGCCGACTACATCCGCGCGTGCCACGGCGAGCTGCTGGAGGCCTTCCGTCACGGCCGCTACCCGTCGTTCCGGCTGATGCGCCAGCTCAAGCTGCCGACGCGCTTCAACCGCGCGCCGCTCTACGACCACCTCTTCAGCTACTACGAGAACACCGTCGTCGACGTCGTGAGCGAAGAGATGAAGCTCGCGGTGACGGAGATCGAGCTGCCGCGCGGCACCAGCAAGTACGACCTGAGCCTGTTCGTGACGCGGACCGGGGACCGGCTCGACTGCAAGGCGGAGTACACGACCGCGCTCTTCTCGCAGGAGGAGGTCGCGACCATCGTCTCCCACTACCAGGTCATCCTGGAGCGCCTGCTGGGCGACGCCACCGTGACGGTGGGCGGCGTCCTCGACACGGTCCGCGCGCGCGTCCAGCCCTCCCTTTCCCAGCAGCAGGCCTGAGCCATGCACAAAGCCTTTGGAAACCTCGACGCGGCCTGGAAGGAAGCCTCCTTCGCGTACAAGAGCGTCCCGTTCTTCCGCAGCCGGCCGGCCCTGACTCCCGCGGCGTCACCGGCGGCGGGCTTCCTCGACATCCCGATGACGAGCAAGCCGGACTACCGCAAGAACTTCCCGGCGGGAGTCCTGGCGGATGGGCGCTCGGTCAACGACCCCTACGTGCAGCGCTACCAGAGCTCCGGCACGAGCGGAGACCGGCTGGTGAGCGTCATCCACGCCTTCAAGCTCGCGGACCGGATGGCGAACTGCCTCTCCGTGAACAAGAGCCTGAGCTTCCTCCTGGATGAGCCGAAGATCCGGATGTGCCGCTACGCGGCGCCCAACTGCTCGGACGTCGAGTGCAGCAACCCGAACACGTCCATGGAGGACCGCATCCTCCAGGACGGGACGCTGGTGCTGCCCGTCTACCACGACCTGCTCACGACGCCGGAGCCCATGCTCAAGCGCGCGTTCGAGGAGCTCCACTCCTACGAGCCGAACGTCTGGTACGTGGACCCGATGCACCTGTCGGTGCTGATCAAGAAGGCGCGAGCGTCCGGCTGGAAGTTCGACATGAACCGCAAGGTGTCGGTGCTGCTGACCTACACCTTCGCGACGCAGGCGCTGCTGCGGCAGCTGGCCACGCTGTGCGAGGGCCACTTCCCGGTGGCCTCCGTCATGGCGATGTCCGAATTCGGCTTCGTGGGCCTCGCCTGCGAGGAGGGCAACCTCCACCTCAACGACAAGGACTACTACCTGGAGTTCATCCAGATGGAGGCGCCGGACGACCGCGACGACCTCTGGGAGCTGGTCATCACGAGCGTGGGCGACCGGCTCTGCCCGCACATCCGCTACCGCACCAACGACATCTACCGGCTCCTGGGGAAGTGCAAGTGCGGCAGCACGATGCCCGCCGTGGCCTTCCAGGGCCGCATGAAGGATCTGGTCCGGCTGCCGAGTGGCCGCTACGTCACGCCCGGCGAGCTGGACGCGCTGGTGGGCGCGCCGAAGTGGATCGACATCTTCCAGCTGACCTTCCAGAAGGGCGGCCACTTCGTCTTCCGCTACAGCGGGGAGACGGAGCCCGCCGCGGATGAGCTGGCCACGCTGCGCTCGAAGCTGGAGGACCTGCTGGAGTCGAAGGCGCTCCGGATGGAGGCGGTCCAGTACTTCCCGTTCGAGCGCGGGGGCAAGTTCCAGTTGGTCAGGACGGGCTGAGGGCCGGGTGTCCGGCGAACTTCCACATCAGGGTGAAACGCGATGACGGCTTTCGGCTCCAATGACTTGATTACTTCCGGCGCGGTGCGTGAGGACTTCCCCATCCTCACGCGACAGGTGGACGGCGAGCGGTTCGTCTACCTGGACAGCGCGGCGACGGCGCTGAAACCGCGGTCGGTGATCGACGCGGTGACGCGCTACTACACGGAGTGCACGGCGAACATCCACCGCGGGCGTCACCGCCTGTCGGAGGAAGCCTCAGACCTCTACGAGGAGGCGCGAGGCAAGGTGGCGCTGATGGTGGGCTGCGCCAGCAACGAGGTCATCTTCACGCGCAACACCACGGAGGGCCTGAACCTGGCGGCCGCCTGCATGGGGCTGAAGAAGGACGACCTGGTCGTCGGGTTCCTGGACGCGCACCACTCGCAGCTGCTGCCGTGGATGCGGGGAGGCAACTACCAGGTGGTCCGTCAGGGCCCGAACTGGAAGCCGGACCTGGACCACTACGCCGAGTTGTTGCGGCGCAAGCCCAAGGCAGTGGTGGTGACGCACTGCTCGAACGTCACCGGGGGCTACCTGCCGCTGGAGACCATCTCGAAGATGGCCCACGAGGCCGGAGCGCTGGTGGTGGTGGACGCGGCCCAGTCCGCGGCGCACCTCCGCCTGCGCTTCACCGAGTCCAACATCGACTTCCTCGCGCTGTCCGCGCACAAGATGCTGGGCCCGTCCGGCATCGGCTGTCTGGTGGGGAAGGCGTCACTCCTGAGGGACGCGGAGGCATTCCTCGTGGGAGGCGGCGTCGTGGACTACACGACCCTTGAGTCCTTCCAGTACCGGAAGATCCCCCACAAGTTCGAAGCGGGGACTCCGGCCATCGAAGCCGCGTTCGGTTTCGCGGCGGCCATCGACTACCTGGACATGGTGGGCCTGGAGCGCATCCAGGCGCATGACCACGAGCTGTCAAAGGCGTTCCTGGACGGACTGAAGCGCCGGCCGAAGCTCCGGCTCCTGGGCCCGGACGTCGCGGAGGCGCGGGCGCCCATCTTCAGCCTCTACGTGGACGGCCTGGAGGACCTCTCCGACGTGAGCCGCGCGTTGAGTGACGCGCACGGAGTCATGTGCCGCAACGGGCACTTGTGCGCGCAGCCGCTGGTGGACCACTACACGAGCGGCGAAGTGCTCCGGATGTCGGCCTACCTCTACAACACGGTGGAAGAGGTCGAGTACGCGCTGAGCGCCCTGGACGAAGTGGTCCGGGTCTACCAGCGGTAGACAGGGGAGGGGACCCGCGATGAACAACATCTACGAAGAGATCAGCCCCAAGCTGCGAGATTTCATCGCGAACCAGAAGATGTTCTTCGTCGCGACGGCCCCGCTGTCCGGCGACGGGCACGTCAACCTGTCGCCGAAGGGGCTCGACACGCTGCGGGTGCTGGGCCCGCACCGCGTCGCATACCTGGACCTGTCGGGGAGCGGGGTGGAGACCGTCGCGCACCTGAGGGAGAACGGCCGCATCTGCATCATGTTCTGCGCCTTCGACGGGCCGCCGAAGATCATCCGGCTGCACGGGAAGGGGCGTGTGTTGACGCCGGAGCAACAACCGGAGTTCGGAGAGCTGCTGTCGCACTTCCCCGACCTGCCAGGAGGCCGGGCCATCATCGTGGTGGACGTGAATCGCATCGCCGGCTCCTGCGGCTTCTCCGTCCCGCGCTACGAGTTCGTGGAGCAGCGAGACCAACTCGTGAAGTGGGTGAACAAGAAGGGACCGGACTGGTTGGCTGACTACCGTAAGAAGAACAACGCGGTGAGCATCGACGAGCTGCCCGCCATCGACCCCGACCCGAAGCCCGGCGACTGAAGCGAGCCGGCGGGCTTTACAGGGTCATCGGAACTGGCTCGAACATCCACGTTGTCTATTTTCTGCTTGTATTAAACGTCTCATACCTGTAGTGAGTATGCCTATAGGGCGGACCGGGGCTGTGCGTTGGTGGCCGGTCGCTCGTCGAAGCTTCTTCGACAGCCTGATCCGAGGGGGACCATGGCGACATCGACTGCGGCGACGCGTGCGCTCCATGGCGCATGGCGAGCCATGCGTATGGGCAGTGCGTGTGACGGGTTGCTCGTGGCGCTGGTGCTCTCTGGCTGCGCCGGGGCACCGCCTCCGAAGGGCGGGGCAGGGGACGCACCGGGCATGGTGCGCATCGAGGCCGGCACGTTCCAGATGGGCAGCGACTCCGGCCCGGAGGACGCAAGGCCCGCGCACCCGGAGCAGGTACAGGCCTTCCTGCTGGACGTGACGGAGGTGACGGTCGCGGCCTACGCCAGCTGTGTACGGGACGGCCGGTGCGGAGAGCCGGCGGCGAACGCGGCAACGGGCTTCCAGCAGTTCTGTAATTGGAAGCACCCCCAGGGGCGTGAAACACATCCCATCAACTGCGTCACCTGGTTGGAGGCGGACGCCTATTGCCGCGCCGTGGGTAAGCGTCTGCCCACGGAAGCCGAATGGGAGTACGCGGCCCGTCGTCCTGACGGCCGGACGTACCCATGGGGAGATGCGGCGCCGGACGCGACGCGAGCGAACGCGTGCGGTGAAGGCTGCGTCCAGAACGGCAAGGCAAAGGGCTTCGACGGATGGAAGGCGGCCCCCTTCCCCGACGATGCGTATCCGGAGACGGCGCCCGTGGGCAGCTTCCCGGAGGGACGTTCATCGGACGGCGTGATGGACCTGGCGGGGAACGTCTGGGAGTGGACCGCGAGCGGCTACGCCGCGACGTACGACGGCGTGAGGGACGACGGTCTCCGGGTGAACCGCGGAGGCGGTGGCCGGGACGACGTGTCGACGTTCCGAGCCGTCACCCGCAGCAAGAACCGCCCTGAGATGCGCACCGGCGGCATCGGCTTCCGCTGCGCCCGGTAGTCCATCGCGTCTGGCCTTGTCGTCGTCCCCGCATCACTTCGAACGAAGGAGCCTCACCATGCCAATTCACCCCACCACATCCCCATACTTCGGGCGGCGGTTCACGCTCGGAGCCCTGATGGCCCTGCTCGCGGGCTGTACCCCGAGCCCGGAAGCCTCCCCCGAGAAAAAGGACACCCCTCCGGCCCCCGCGCCCGTGATGGCGGCGCCCGCGGCCGCGGCGACGAGCGAGAAGGCGGAGGAGGCCGCCATGTTGGAGAAGGCCGCGGCAGGAACCGCGCTGGCGCTCTCCACGGTGGGCATTGAAGCCAACACCACGGGCCTGGAGGCGCGCAGCGCGTCCACGCTGCCGCCGGGAGGCTACGACTTCATGCGCATCCTGCCCCTGCGAGCGGAGAAGGTGCCCGCGCCGAAGGGGCTGCACATCACCAACATGCCGGCGGCGGTGCAGTTGGGCAAGGCGCTGTTCTGGGACGTGCAGATCGGCTCGGACGCGCAGAGCGCGTGCGCGACCTGTCACTTCAAGGCGGGAGCGGATGACCGCACGTTCAACACGCTGAACCCGGGCATCGACGGCATCTACGCGAGCGGCGGAGTCACGGCGGCGGGCCAGCAGTTCACGCCGTCGAACGTGACGAACAACGACCGGGTGGGCTCCCAGGGCACGGTGCGAGCCACCTTCCTCGGCATCAACCCGGACCTGACGCAGTCGACCGACATCTGCCAGCAGGTGTCGGCCTTCCCGTGGTACACCGAGCGCCGGGTGGGAGCACGCAACAGCCCGACGATGATTGGAGCGGTGTACTTCCGCGAGCTGTTCTGGGACGGCCTGGCCACGCACGTCTTCAACGGCCGGGACCCCTTCGGTCACCTGGGCAACGGCAACGGCCCGTACACGGTCGAGAACGTGGCCCTGGCGTCACAGGCGGTCGCGCCGCCGGTGGACGAGTTCGAGATGACCTGCACGGGCCGTCCGTTCAACGGACCGAACAGCCTGGGCACGAAGCTGCTGCCGCGAGGAGCGCTGCGCCTGCAGCACGTGGCGACGAACGACAGCGTGCTGGGGCCCCTGGCGAACCCCGCGGGCCCGGGTCTCATCTGCGACGGAGTCCCGTGCACGTACAAGGAGCTCATCCTGCGCGCCTTTGGCCCCACGCTGACGAACAACGCGGAGGCGGAGTTCTCGCTCATCGTCGGTGAAGCGCTCTACGCGTATCAGGCGACGCTGGTGCCGGACCGCACGCCGCTGGACAAGTTCCTGGAGGGCAACATCACGGCGCTGACGCTGAACCAGCTCCACGGCTTCGGAGTCTTCCTGGGGCCCGCGCGCTGCAACACCTGCCACAACGGAGGTCTGCTCTCGGACGCCAGCTGGCGTGCGTACCAGGTCGCGGGCTCGCTGAACGCGGACGGAGGAGACCAGGGCTTCCACAACCTGGGCCTGCGTCCGCCCAACGAGGACCCGGGCCGAGGCCGCCTGGGAGCGCAGGGAGTCCCGGTGTCCATCAGCGGTTCGCCCTTCGACCTGGGAGCCTTCAAGACGCCCACGCTGCGAAACATCAAGCTGACGGCCCCGTACTTCCACCAGGGAGGCAAGGCCACGCTGAACGACGTCATCGACTTCTACGCCCAGGGAGGCCGCGACGTACCGAACCCGCAGACCACCAGCCTGCTGCAGCCCTTCACCCTCACGACCGCCCAGCGAGGCGCGCTCCTCGACTTCCTGACGAACGCGCTGACGGACTGCCGCGTGGAGAAGGAAAGGGCGCCGTTCGATCACCCCGAGCTGCCGCTACCCAACCGCCCGAGCGGTCTGCCGGCGGTGGGTGCGACGGGCACGGGTAGCTGCCCGTAGTACGCAATGGCCCCCGGGCGATGAAGTCGGTCGCCCGGGTGGCTGTGATTGAGTGGAGGAGTGATGGTGAGTGGCCCCGGCTACCATGGCTCCACGATGTAATGCTGTTTACGTCCGGGGAGCCTCCCACGCGCGAGAGGTTGCTATGCGGTGGCACACTCTGGGCGCATGGGAGCATCAACTCCAGAGAATCACGGGAAGAGCCGAGGCGCGCCGCAAATTTCGCTCGGAACGGTGAGCCGGTTCGCGCAGCATTCCTTCTGGGACCGAGTGGCCCCGTTCGCCGGTGACGTGGCAGAGCACGCCACTCGCGCCATGCGACTGGTAGGGCGGGTGCATGGTGGCGGGGACGCCCCATTTGACGCTCTCGCAGGGACGGCTCTCGACACCTTCATTGGGCTTCAGCGAATCGGAATACCCTCCAAGCATGCGTGGAACTACGCACCGCCTGTATTGAAGTGGATTCCAGAGGCAACGTGGGCAGGACGGGGTTGGCCCGAGAGGGACCCTCATGGGCCGCGTGGCATCGACCACGTGTTCCTCCGTGTGGTTGTGCCCCCAGGCTATGTCGAGTTGGCGGAAGCTGTGCGTCAGATGCTCTGGTCCATTCCTCCCGGAACGTGTCCCGAGCCGGAGGAAGCATCGGCGCTCCTGGTCCTAGCAATCTTCGATGGGCTCCTCCGTGCGGGAGCGCGCGCTTCCACAGGCCTGGATCGGCTGAGGCCCATGCTCTCTGTTCGTGGCGGACTGAGGAAGGCGCTCGCTACAGTCTTTCCAAAAGAAGCATTGGAGGAACTTCGCCGGACATGCCGAAGCATGCTCATGCTCCTCCCGCAGGAACAGCCATTCATCTACAATCCCCGATGGCCTAAAGTAGGGTGTCTCGCAGCCTCGGACGGCGACTTCATTTCGGGCCGAACCTTGTACGACGTCAAGTGCGTCGACCCAAGGAAGGGGAAGCTCTCCCGCGAGTATCTCTTCCAACTGCTCGGCTATGCCTGCATGAATGCCTGCGACCTGTCCGGCCATCAGCTAGGGACGCTGGGCCTCCTCAATCCGCGGGCAGGTTTCGCTTGGTCCATGGAACTTGAGGCATTCTGCCGCGCGATCGGCGCAGGTTCATTCGATCGTGTTCTCCAGCAATTTTGCGAGCAGACTGCGGCGACTGTGCGCGAATGAGCTTACTTGTATAACTGCAGTTCGGAAGCCTCCGTGTTCCTGCTCTTGCTGGGGAAGCAGGAACAGGAACGATCCTTCCCATACAATATCTATCGGCCACAGAGGATCAGGCGCCTGAAGTTCGGCTGGTTGGCCGTCGCATGCCAGGGCTGGAGGCATTAGAGCACATCTCATAACCGCACTTTCGGGTAGAGCCGCCTGAGGAGTAGGACGACGCAGCCGAGGTGGATGAAGCCGAGGAAGTTCTCGGCTTTGCGCTCCCAGCGTGTCGCGATGCGGCGCCAGCGCTTGAGCCAAGCGAAGAGGCGCTCGACTTTCCAGCGTCGCTTGTAGCGGCGCAACTTGCGGCCATCCTGCTTTCGCCGACTGTTCTTCCGCTTCGGAGCGATGAGGTCGATGCCGCGCTCCTCCTGCAGCCGCCGTTGCAGCGTGCGACCGTCCCACGCTTTGTCGGCAATCAGTCGGGGAGGAAGTCTCTCCACGAAAGCAGCGTCGAGAGTTCCTTCGGTGAGCACACTGTTGAATCGGTTTCCCTCTGCAATATAGACAGCGAGTGGAAGACCATCGCCGTCTGCAAGCGCCATGAGTTTCGTCGCGTTCCCAGCGCGGCACTTCCCGACGCGGGCCCCCCTTTTTTCGCCGGCACGTAGCCCTACAGCTGTAGTTTGAGTCGCGCCCCTCGGGCTCGGTAGTGACACTGCATGGCCACGGCTTGGTGGTGGCGCCGCCAGCGACTCCAGGCCAGGACGTGCGCGACAGGAGCCGCAGTCCGCCGCAGGAGTGAAAGCAGGAGTCCGCGCACTTCCTGGATGGAGTAGCAGACGAGCGCCATCAGTGAAGGCCGCGCCGGGCGAGAAATGCGCGCATGGGATTTCTTCGCACCGGCAGGCCGAGGGCTTTTGGGAGCAGCTTCTCCTTGGGTGGGAGATTGGCCATGGCACGCGCTGAGGCCAGGAAGACGTGGGCCACCAGGCACAGCGTCATGTGCCGGTGCCGTAAGCGTTCACGGGGGGCTGAAGGCCGCGAGCGTGAGCTGAGATTATGAGCCGGGCAGGAGCGAGGGCGCGGGAGTGCCGTGGAGATGGGCTTCGAGGGACGCCGTGAGAGAGTCGAGCACGTTGC
>NZ_RAWM01000076.1 GCF_003668875.1 Corallococcus interemptor
CCGGGGAGGAGGGGGCCTGGGCCATGGCGGCGCTGGAGCTCAACAGGGTGAGGGCGACGAGGAGTGGGCGCATAGAAGGTCGGCGGGCGTCTCGGGGGTGTCGAGAACGCGCAACGATCTATGGGGCGGATGTGGCTGTTTGACGGCCCTTGCGTGACAAATGGGTAACGGAAAAAGAGGGCGCCTCCCCGCCTACCCGGCCGCCGGGTCCACGATGCGGTAGCCCACGCCGCGCACCGTCTCCAAGAGGGCACGCGCGGGGCCCAGCTTGTCGCGCAGGCGCATCACGTGCGTGTCGATGGTGCGCGTCTCCAGCGCGCTGGACAGGCCCCAGACCTGCTCCAGCAATTGCTCGCGCGTCTGCACCCGGCCAAGCCGGGCCATGAGGTACTCCAGCAAGCGGAACTCCAGCGCGGTGAGGGGCGTCTCCTTCTCCTCCACGAAGAAGCGGTGCTGGGTGATGTCCAGGCGCAGGGGGCCCAGGGCCAGGGGCGGGCTGCCCTCCTGGGGCGTGGACGTGCGCCGGAGGATGGCCTTGAGCCGCAGCACCAGCTCGCGCACGGAGAAGGGTTTGACGACGTAGTCGTCCGCGCCGACCTCGAAGCCGCGGATGCGGTCCGCCTCCTCGCTCTTGGCGGTGAGCATGACGATGAGCACGTCACGCAGGCGGGGGTTGGCGCGCAGGTGGCGGCAGACCTCGATGCCGGACAGGTCCGGCAGCATCAGGTCCAGCAGCACCACGTCCGGGGGCTGCTCGCGCGCGGCGGTGAGCGCCGCCTCCCCGGTGAAGGCCACGCGGGTGGTGAAGCCCGCGCCGCGCAGGTTGAAGTCGATGAGCTCCGCTAGATCGCGCTCGTCGTCGACGATGAGTACGTGGGACATGGCGGGCACGTACTGTGCGCGTCTCGCTTCGCGCCCGCGTGACGCGCCGGCAACAAGTGCGTCACGTCCGTCACGCACCCGCGACGCCAGCGACGCCAGCTCAGGGCCGCCGCAGGGAGCGGCCCGGCGCGGCCATCCACTGCAGGGAGAACGCGCGCCCCTCGGGCTTGAGGGCGACGGCGCAGCCCTTGCGCAGCTTGTCCGGCAGGGCATGGCCCAGCGCGAGCGCGGCGGCGCGCTCCAGGGAGGGGTTGTGTCCCACCAGCGCCCAGCCCGGGCCCACGTCGCGCGCCAGCTTGAGCACGTCGCGGGCCGCGCCCTTCCTGGGGACGAGCGCGGGGTGGACCTCCACGTGGGACAGGCCGAGCGCGTCCGCGAGCAGCTCCGCGGTCTGCACCGCGCGCACCAGGGGGCTGGTGATGATGCCCATGAGCGGCGTGAGGCGCGCGAGCTTCTTCGCGTGCTGACGGAAGGCGGCGCGGCCCTGGGGCGTGAGGGCGCGGGCCTCGTCGCCCAGGGCGTGGGAGTCCTCGGCCACGGCGTGGCGCACGAGGAGAATGGGCAGGTCGCGTTCGGCCATGGGCGCGCGTTGTAGTGCGATTCGCGCCCGCGTGGATGTGACGAACGGGTGGACTGCTCTGTGGATTACTCCACGCCGCCCAGGAAGAACGCGAGCAGGAGCAGCGCGAGCACGCCCGTGGTGATGGCGGCGAAGGTGCGGTCCTTCTGCGCCCGGAAGATGCCCAGGGACAGGGCCACGCGCAGCACGGGCACGGTGATCATCACCAGCAGCCCCGCCATCACGAAGGACTGGCCGCGCACGGCCATCACGCCCTCGAAGACGTCCGTCAGCTGGTGCGGCGCGGCGTCCGGAGCCGTGAGGCGCTGGAGCGCGTCCGGCGACGAGAAGTAGTCCGGGTGGCGGAAGAACGTCATCACCATGCCGCAGGTGACGAGCGACATGCTGAGCAGCACACCGCCACGCAAGAGCTGGCTGATGAGCAGCTCCGGCGTGAGCGGCACCACCTCCTGCGTGACGGCGGTGGTCTCTTGAGGAGACGGAGGTTCACCGGGTTCCGGGCTCATCCGCGGATTCCCTTGGACAGCATCTCGTACGACACCCACAAGAGGACGGCCACGAAGAGCATGCGCAGCGAGCCGCTCTTGAGCTTCGTGAGGAAGCGCGAGCCCATGAACGCGCCCAGCGTGACGCCCACGCACACGGGGCCGGCGATGAACGGATCGATGTCGCCGCGCGCGAAGTAGATGCCCGCGCTGGCCGCGGCCGTGACGCCAATCATGAAGTTGCTGGTGGCGGTGGAGACCTTGATGGGCAGCCCCATGGCCAGGTCCATGGCCGGCACCTTCAGCGCGCCGGAGCCGATGCCCAACAGGCCGCTCACCGTGCCCGCGATGTACATGAGCCCCAGGCCCACCAGAGGCCGGTGCACGCGGTACGTCACCTCACCGCCGGTGGACACGTCGTAGTAGCTGCCGTGCAGGCCCAGCCGGTCCGCGAGGGCATCCGGCGGCGGCTCCGCGCGGGGGCTGCGGTCCTCGCGCAGCTTGCGCAGCATCGCGAGCGCCGAATAGGCCATCACCGCGCCGAAGAGGAAGTACAGCGCGCGGCCGCCCACCATGCCCGCGAGCATCGCGCCCGACACGGCGCCCGCCACGGTGGCCAGCTCCAGGAACATGGCCACGCGCAGGTTGGCCAGGCCGTCACGCACGTACGCCGCAGCAGCGCCGCTGGACGTGGCGATGACGGACACGATGGAGGCACCCACCGCGTAGCGGATGTCCACCTTGAGCACGAGCGTGAGGACGGGGATGAGGATGAGGCCGCCGCCCAGGCCCAGCAGCGAACCCAGCAGGCCCGCCCCAATGGAGACGCACAGCACGATGGCGACGAAGTTGAAGGGAGTTGCGTCCAAGACGGCGGCCATCTTCCTCCTGGCCCTCGCGCATGCAAGCGCTTCACGCTCAGCCCGTCTGGTTGCCCGCTCTGGACCGTCCCCAGAGGGCAGGGTGCCGATGGCCCTTCAACGTTGGCGGGGCGCGTCCGGGGGCTGCGGCATGGGCCAGCCCTGGAACAACGGCCATCCCCGGTAGGGGTTACCCCGGGTGGGTTCTTCCGTGGGTTCCGTTGACTCCGGGTGCAGGCCCGGGGGCGGCGGTGTGCGCAGCAGCACCCATGTGAGCACGATGCACAGCAGGCTCATCACGACGATGCTCCACGCGCGCGTGCGGGGCTCCAGCTCCATCTAGAAGCGCCCCCGCTTGAGCAGGTCGCCCTTGGAGAGGGAACCCAGCAGGTGCCGGCGTCCGTCCACCACGGGAAGCCGCTCCAGCTCCGTGTGGCCGAACCGCGCGGCCACCTCCGCCAGGGACAGGTCCGGGGTGATGGGCTGCACACCGGTGTCCATCACGTCCGCGGCCACCGTGGCCTGGAGCAGCGAGTGGTCCGGCAGGTGGCCTTTGAGCGCGTCCAGGGTGATGACGCCCAACAGGCGCCCATCCGCGTCGGTGACGTACAGGTCCGCGCCCGGGGGCTGCTCCAGGAGCAGCACCACCACCTCGTTGAAGGGAGCGGAAGGGGGCACGCGCTGCGTGGCCGGAGACAGGAGCGAGCGCACGCCCTCCTCGCGCAGCCAGTGCGGCACGGAGGCCGGCACGCGCACGTCGCGCTTCGCGAGCACGGACGTGTAGAGCGACTCCGGCTCCAGCCGGCGGCTGACGACGGCGGCCACCACCGCGGCGAGCATCAGCGGGAGGATGAGGTCGTAGTCGCCCGTCATCTCGAAGATCATCAGCACCGCGGACACGGACGCGTGCGTGGTGCCCGCCAGCACCGCGCCCATGCCCAAGAGCGCGTAGGCCCCGCTGGGCGCCGCGCCGCCTGGAATCGCCCGCTCCACCAGCATCCCGAACGCGCCCCCCAGCAGCGCGCCGAAGAAGAGGGACGGGGTGAAGAGCCCGCCCGGCACCCCCGCGCCCGCGCACAGCGACGTCACCGCCAGCTTCGCCAGGGGCAGGATGAGCAGCAGCGCCAGGGGCAGCGTCCCGTGCAGCGCCATGTTCACGGAGTCGTAGCCGTTGCCCATGAGGTACGGCCCCGCGATGGCGGTGAGGCCCACCACCGTCATCGCGACCAGCGGCATGAACGGCGTGAGCCACGACGGCAGCTTGTCCAGGAGGTCCGAGGCGAGGTTGATGCCCCGCACGTAGAGCGCGGAGGCCCCGCCCACGAGCACGCCCAGGAGCAGCGCCAGCACCAGCTCGCGCGGATGGGTGAGGGCGTAGTGGGGGATGACGTAGCTGGGGTGGTCCGCGATGAGCGTGCGCGACACGAGCGTCGCCACCACGCACGACACGACGATGGGACCGAAGAGCTCCAGCGCGAAGCTGCCCAGCAGCACCTCCAGCCCGAAGAGGGCCGCGCCAATGGGCACGTTGTACGCGGACGCGATGCCCGCCGAGGCGCCGCACGCCACCAGCACGCGCGCCTGGCCCGGGCCCAGCCGCAGCCACCCGGACAGCGCGGAGCCACTGGCCGCGCCCGTCTGGAGCAGCGCACCTTCACGGCCCAGGGGGGCGCCCAGCGCCACCGCGATGATGGACACGAAGCCGCGCAACAGCGCGCGAGGGAAGGGCAGCCGGCCGGACTTCACCCAGATGGATTCGATGATGCCCGCGGTGCCGTGGCCGCGCAGGGGCTGGCCCACCACCAGGGACACCCACGTCACCAGCGCGCCGCCCAGTACCGGCACCAGGAACCGGCGCCAGCCCGGCGACGCGAGCGCGCCCTCCAGGAAGTGCTCCGTGGTGCTCTGCCAGAACAGGTGCTGGGTGAAGCGAAGCACGGCGAGCAGCGCCACCGCGCCCAGCCCGGAGATGAGCCCCACGCCCACCACCAGCACCCAGAAGCGCCGCTCCTGACCCAACAGCCCCCGGAGGATCCGCCGCAGCCAGGGCGAGGGTTCCCCCGTCCTCAGGTCGGGATGCACGGCTCCGGATGTGGGTTCGGGCATGGCCTCCACACCTGTCCAATGTACGGAGCCGGGAAGGGGCTTCCCGGGAACATGCGCGCTTTTCCGGAAGAGCCCCGCCCGGCTGGCTGTCCTCCAGACGGGTTACCTGCCCGCCGGGGTCCTGGCCTCCTTGCCCTGCGCGCTCTTCGCGGGCTGACGCGTCTGGCCTGCCGGTTCACCCGTGAGGCCCAGGTGGATGCCGGGGGGCGGCGGGTTCTTGAGCACGGACTCCGTCCGCGTCGCGGGCTCGGTGGCGTCCGGCGCGAAGCGGTCCGCCAGCTCCGCGGCGGTGTCGCTCAGGTCCCGGTGCGCGACGATGGTGCGCTCCAGCGTCTTGCCCAGCCGCGCCGAAGTGTCGAAGGTCTGCCGCGATTCATCCGAGCCCGGCAGCGAGTCCTGGTACGAGAACGCGAGCGTCGCGTCCCTGCGCATCGCGTCCAGCAGCCGGGCCAGCTGCTGTTGCAGCTCCGCGTCCTGCTCCGCGCGCGGGCGCTCCAGGAGTCCCCGCTCGCCGCCGAACCAGACGCGCCCCACCTTCCCGAAGCCCTCGTCCGTGGAGGCCACGGGCAGGTCCTCCATCACGATGAGCGGGTGCACGCGGCGCGGGAAGTCCTGTTCGTACAGCGCGAAGAGCAGGGTTCCGTCCGCGCGCGGGAACACCGCCGCGGTGCGCGAGCCGAAGGGGAAGAACGGCGTGGCGGACACCTCCGCGCGCTTCGCCACGCGGGCGCGGGCCAGCGCGTCCAGCGGCGTCGTGCCCTCCTGCGGACGCTTGGGCGTGCGGCGCAGGTTGGTCATCAGGTCGCGCGCCTGATCAATCCCCACCACCACGTTGAGCGCGCTGCCTCGCGAGTAGCCCGCGTGGTAGACGCCCACCAGCTCGAACTCGCCCGTCTTGCAGGAGATGGCCAGCACGGGCGACCCTGAGTTGCCCTGTGACAAGAGCGCGTCGATGACGAAGTCGTCGTGGTACCACTCCTTGTACTCGTCGCGGTCGTAGGCGGAGATGACCTTGCCCATGTTGGTGGCGTTGAAGACGCCCAGTGGGAAGCCGCGCACGTCCACCACGTCGCGCTCGCGCACGGCGGCGCTCTTGCCCACCTTCCACGGCATCACCGTCAGCGGCGCCTTGGACTTGATGACGGCCAGGTCCAGCTGCGGATCCACCACGGCCTTGGACAGCGGGACGTCGTCGCGGTCGTAGTGGTCCGCCTCGTTCTCCACGATGCTCAGGCCGTCCTTCACGCGCTTGCAGCCGGAGGGCACGCCGTCCACCGGGTGCGCGTCGCTGGTGACGTCCGGCCACTCCACCACGTGCTCGTTGGTGAGCAGCAGCGTCTCCCCGGCCTGCTGCTTGTACGCGAACGCGGTGCCGTGCGCGGACACCGGCGTGCGCGTGCGGCGCACGTTGCCCTCCGCGCCGTAGGACAGGCACTCGTACACGGCGGTGCTGCGCACGCAGTACGTGTACTTCTTCTGCGTCGCCTGCTCGAAGGCCCGCGCCTTGGGCGACAGCGCGGCGTAGCTGTCCGCGTACTCGCCCTCGCAGTACGGCGCGGGGGGCGGGGAAGGCAGAGGCTCTGCTTCGGTGGCGGTGAGGGACACCGCCATCACCGACAGTCCGACCATCCACCCGACCATGGCCCCTCCCGCGTTGTCGTCGCTGGGGTTGTTGCTAAGAACCGGCGCGCCCACGTGCATCTGTGCGCGCGGGAGGCCGAGCGGATTTCGCGGTGCGAAAAGCCCGCTGTCCGTCAGAAGCGGCGGCGCGCGTGTCCATTCCCGGACGGCCCTGCCCCACGCGCACGCACCCGGTGGGCGCGGGCCTCACCCGTCCAGCCTCACCCGTCCAGGTCGTTGAGCGCGTCCGGCGGCAGCGGCGAGGCGCCCGTCACCGTGCCGTCCAGGTCCAGCGGCAGCGTGGACGGATCGACTTCTGGCGGAGGGTTGTTCTCGAAGGGCGCGGCGAGCGCGGGCCGCGCGCCTCCAGCCCCCGGAGGCGGACGCAGCACGGGCCCCGGCGGAGGCAGCCCCGAGTGCCGCCGCGCGGCCTCCATCAGGGCGTTGTGGTGGCGGTAGCGCGCCTCCACGAGCTTGTGGATGAGCAGCGGCCCGCCGGGCACGCGGCGCGCGGTGAGGGCCTGGGTGGCCTTGCGCACCGGGTAGCGCACGCGGCGGATCTGCACGCGCCAGCCCTTGGGCGTGAAGGTGAAGACGCCGTAGGCGGGGCGCAGGTCGCCGTCGCGGGGAATGCCGGCGCTGGCCACGTCCGCGATGAGCATCCGGCCCACGCGCCGGCGGTAGGGGAAGTGCAGGTGCCCGAAGGCGCACGCGGCCGCGTCCAGGTGCGTGAAGAAGCGGCGCACCGCGTGGTCGTCCAGCGTGGGGTCCAGCGACTCCTCCAGGTTGCGGGGGTTCGCGTGGCAGATGAACAGGTCCTGCCCCTTGCGCGGCGTGTAGCGCAGGGAGAAGGGCATCTGCCCCAGCTGCTGGAGCAGCGCGTCGCCCAGCTGGTCACGCGTCCAGCGCAAGAGCTCCGTCTTCCAGTGGTCGCGCTCGCGGTACGCGCCGCCCAGGTAGTTGCCGGCGAGGTACGCGTCCGTGTTGCCCATGATGAGCGCGTGGCACTTGCTGAAGAGCAGCTCCACCGTCTCACGCGGGTGCGCGCCGCGAAGGGCCAGGTCTCCGGCCGCGACGATGTAATCCGGCGCCACCGACCTGGTGATGTCGTCCAGCACGGCCTCGCAGGCCGGAAGGTTCCCGTGAATGTCCGCGAGGATGGCGACCCGCATGGCCGCACCCATCCTAGCCCGTCGCCGCCGTCGGGCCAGCCGCCGAGGGTAGAAAAATGACGAAGGTACTGCCCGCGTTCGGCTGGCTCTCCACCTTCACCTCGCCATCCATCGCGCCCATCAGATGCTTCACGATGGAAAGGCCCAGTCCCGTCCCCCCCATGTCCCGGCTGCGACCCTTGTCCACCCGGTAGAATCGCTCGAAAATCCGGGAAAGATGCTTGGGCTCGATTCCCACGCCTGTGTCGCGCACGCGCACGACGCACCGGCCGCCCTCGTACGCTCCGTCCACGTCCACCCGGCCGCCCGCGGGCGTGTACTTCACCGCGTTGTCGAGCAGGTTGAGGAGCACCTGCTCGATGGCCCGCCCATCCCCCAGCGCCACCAGTCCGGGCGGCACGTGCAATCCGATTTGCTGGTTCTTGCCCTCGGCCTTGGGGCGCACCCCTTCCGCGGCGCGGGAGACGGCCAGGGCCAGGGACACCTCCGTGCGCTGGAAGGTCATCTCGCGCGCCTCCAGGCGGGAGAGCTCCAGCAGGTCCTCCACCAGCTCGGAGAGGCGCTCGGACTGGCGGTGGATGATCTCCACCATCTTCGGGGCCACCTGGGTGTCCTGGAGCGCGCCGCCCTGGAGCGTCTCCGCGTAGCCGCGGATGGCGGTGATGGGCGTGCGCAGCTCGTGGGAGACGTTGGCCACGAAGTCCTTGCGCACCTTCTCCAGGCGGCGCAGCTCCGTGACGTCGTGGAAGACGGCGGCGCTGCCGGGCAGGTCGCGCCCCACGGGCGTCACTCGCACGGCGAGCGTGCGGGAGTACAAGCCCTCGAGCGTCAGCTCCAGCCGCGTGGAGGCGCCTTCATGACAGGCGCGCGCCACCGCGTCGTTGAGCGTTTCGTTGCGGATGAGCGCGAGCGGCCGCTGCCCCACGATGGCGCCGTGGGCGGGCCGCAGCATCTCCGCGAGCGCGTCGTTGTGGCGCACCACGGTGCCCTCCGCGTCCGTCACCCACAGCCCCTCCGCCATGCCGTCCAGCACGGCGGTGAGGATGCGCGCCTCCTGGTTGAGCGCGGCGGCGCGCATGGACAGCTTGTCGTCCAGCGTGTCGATGGCGTCTTCCAGCTGCGCCAGGTCGTCCGTGCGCTCCAGGCCCGCGGGCGGCGTCACGTCCCTGCCCGCCGCCAGCGACTGCGTCTTCTGGGTCAGGGCGCGAAGCTGGCGCTCCATGGCCACGCGGCTGGTGCCCAAGGCGAGCGCGGCGCCCGCCAGCGTGACGAGCCCCGCGGCGAGCGCGCCCGCCGGGTGCCCGAAGACGACGAGCAGCGTCGAGACCAGGAGGGGAGGAACGAGCAGCGACAGGAGCGTGAAGCGCAGGGGCATGACGGCCTCACGGAGGGCTGAGCTTGTAGCCCACGCCGCGCACGGTCTCGATGATGTCGCCCGCGGGGCCCAGCTTCTCGCGCAGGCGCTTGATGTGCGTGTCCACGGTGCGCGTGTGGATTTCCGCCTGGATGCCCCAGACGTCGGACAGCAGCACCTCGCGCGTCTGCACGCGGTCGCTGCGCTCCAGGAGCGTGCGCAGCAGGCGGAACTCCAGCGCGGTGAGGATGATCTCCTCTCCCTTGACCCGCACCTGGTGGCGCGACGCGTCCAGGCTGATGTCGCCCGCGGCCAGCAGCGCGGCGGGGCCTTCCTCCGCGTCCGCGCGGCGCAGCACGGCCTTCACGCGCAAGAGCAGCTCGCGCACGGAGAAGGGCTTCACCACGTAGTCGTCCGCGCCCAATTCCAGGCCCTGGATGCGGTCCGCCTCCTGGCCCTTGGCGCTGACGATGACGACCGCGGCCTTCTTCAGCTCCGGGTCGCTCTTGAGCATGCGCAGCACCTCACCGCCCGCCACGTCCGGGAGCATCAGGTCCAGCAGCACCAGGTCCGGAGGATGGGCCCGCGCCCGGGCAAGCCCTCCCGCGCCGGTGTTCGCCGTGTCCGTCTCGAAGCCCGCCGCGCGGAGGTTGTAGTCGACGAGTCCGGCCAGGTCCTGCTCGTCCTCGATGATGAGGATTCGCGCCATGAAGGATGCTCCCGCGAAGGGATGGAATGCGTGGCGTCCCGTAACAGATTCGTTCCAGCCCGCCGGGCACATCCATGTGACATCCAGGCTCCATGCCCGCCCGCCCTCCTACCGGGGGGCCTGGGAGCTGGGGGCAGGGGCGGGTGCCCCGCGAACGCCGGGCGGGGATGCGCATCAGAAGGAAAGCGACGAGGGCGGTGTTGAGTGGATCCACGCGACGCGGCTCTCAAGCCCAACCCGGCGTGTTGACTGACGGGGGGACTCCCTCTATGTTGCGCGCCCTTTTGCCGGGAAGCCTTGTAGATGGTCGTAAAGATTGAACAAATCAAAGAAGCGGGGCTGACGCTCGACGAGCCCATCGCTCCTGGGCTCCTCAAGGAGGCCCTGGAAGGCCAGGGGTCCGGTGCGGAAACCGGCTTCCAGGCGACCGCTCCGTCCACGCTCCACGCCACCCTGCGCAAGGTCAGCGGCGGCGTGCTGCTCAACGGCAACTTCACCGTCCATGTGGGCGCGCCCTGCAAGCGCTGCCTCACGGACGTGAAGCTGGACCTGCCCGTGTCCTTCACCATCAACCTGGTGCCGGAGTCCCTGGCCCGGGGGGATGACTTCAAGGACGACGACGAGAAGGTCATGGAGAAGAAGGAACGCACCCAGGGTGAATCCGGGGGCACCTTCGAACTGGACGGCACGGACGAGCAGGTTTTCGATGGCAAGACGATCGATCTGGATCCGATCGTCCGGGAACAGGTATTGCTCGCGCTCCCGATGAGCGCGGTCTGTCGGGAAGACTGCCAGGGGCTCTGCTCGCAGTGCGGCCAGAACCTCAATGAAAAGAAGTGCGGCTGCGAGCCGAAGGTCGTGGACCCTCGACTGTCGCCGCTGAAGAACATCAAGCTGAACTGACGGTCCCTATGCCCCTCGCAGGTCGCGAGGGGGGACGGGTCCGATGCCGAGGTGAGCCGTGGGAGTTCCCAAGAAGCGGACGTCGAAGATGCGCCGGGACCGTCGTCGGGCCGGCAACAACAACCTGCGGACCCCCGTGCAGGTCATCAAGTGCTCCAAGTGCAAGGAGCCCGTGATGCCGCACCGCGCCTGCGCGGCCTGTGGCAACTACGGTGGCCGTGAGGTCATCGCGACCGCCGCGGAGTAGTTGAAAGCGGAAGGCTGCCGGTGCGGCTCGTCCTCGACGCGATGGGTGGCGACCACGCCCCCGACGCCGTCGTGGACGGGGGCGTGCTGTTCGCGCGAGCGTATCCCGGGCACGAACTCGTGCTGGTCGGGGACGCCACGCGTGTACGCCCTGTCCTGGAGCGCGCCGGCTCGCCCCCCAATATCCACCTCCACCACGCGTCCGAAGTGGTGGAGATGGACGACCCCGCGACCGCCGTCTTCCGGCGCAAGCGGGACTCCTCGCTCCGGGTGGGCTTCGAGCTCGTCCGGCAAGGGGAGGCGTCCGCCCTCGTGTCGGCGGGTAACTCCGGCGCGGTGATGGCCGGTGGCATGTTGACGCTCGGCCGGATCCCCGGCGTGGAGCGTCCGGCCATCGCGGCCCTGTTCCCGGCCCTCAAGGGCGAAGGCCGCTGCCTGCTCCTGGACGCGGGCGCCAACGTGGACTGCCGCCCCTCGCACCTGGCCCAGTTCGCCGTGCTCGGCGAGGCCTACTCGCGCACCCGCCTGGGCGTGAAGCGCCCCCGGGTGGCGGTGCTCTCCAACGGCGAGGAGGACTCCAAGGGCACGCAGCTCACGCGGGACGCCAGCGC
This sequence comes from Corallococcus interemptor, assembly GCF_003668875.1. Lineage (GTDB taxonomy): Bacteria > Myxococcota > Myxococcia > Myxococcales > Myxococcaceae > Corallococcus > Corallococcus interemptor. The sequence goes on from NZ_RAWM01000076.1 coordinate 11,529, forward strand.
CCTCCTGCGCCGCTCGGACCTGGAGTTCGTGGGCTACGTGGAGGGCAAGGACCTGTTCTCCGGGGACGTGGAGGTGGTCGTCACGGACGGCTTCACCGGCAACATCGTCCTGAAAACCTCCGAAGGCGTGGGCATGGGCATCACCGGCCTCCTGCGCTCCGCCATCGAGAAGCGCGGCGGCCTGCCGGAGAAGCTGGGCGCGCTCTTGCTCAAGCCCACCCTGGCGGGGCTGCGCCGCGTCATGGACTACGCCGAGTACGGCGGCGCGCCGCTCCTGGGCCTGCAGGGAGTGGGCATCGTCGCGCACGGCCGCTCCTCCCCCCGCGCCATCCACAACGCGCTCGTCACCGCGCTGCAGCATGTGCGCGCGGGCGTGCAGGAAGAGCTGACGCGCTGCATTGCCAACGCCGCCGCCTGGCTTCCTCCCCACCAGCGGGGAAGGAAGGCGGACGGAGACGCAGGGGCCGATTAGAGCGCGCCGGCCGCGCGTTGGACTCCGACGAGTTCGGAGGCCCCGTGGCACGCACGCACATCATCGGAACCGGTTCCTATGCTCCCGCGCAGGTCCTGACCAACCAGGACCTGGAGCGCCTGGTGGAGACGAGCGACGCGTGGATCCGCGAGCGCACCGGCATCCAGGAGCGCAGGCAGGCCGCCCCGGATGAGGCGACGAGCGACCTGGCCGTGCAGGCCGCGCGCAACGCGCTGGAGATGGCGGGCGTGGCGCCCGGCGACCTGGACCTCATCGTCGTGGGCACCGTCACCGCGGACATGCCCATGCCGTCGTGCGCCGCGCTGGTGCAGGCGAAGCTGGGGGCGAAGCGCGCCTTCGCCTTCGACGTCTCCGCCGCGTGCGCCGGGGGCCTGTACGCGCTGAGCGTGGCGGACCAGTTCGTGCGCACCGGACAGGTGAAGCGCGCGCTCGTCGTGGGCGCGGACCTGCTCACCCGCGCGGTGGACTGGACGGACCGCAACACCTGCGTCCTCTTCGGGGACGGCGCGGGCGCGCTGGTGCTGGGGGCGGAGCCGGACGCGGAAGGGGACGCCATGGCGCCGCGCGGCATCCTCTCCACCCACCTGCGCACCGACGGCGACCTCGCGAACCTGCTCTGCATCCCCGCCGGTGGCTCCCGCACCCCCGTCACCGCGGACAACGTGGATGCAAATCTTCACAAGCTCAAGATGAACGGGAAGGAAGTGTTCCGCTTCGCGGTGCGCGCGCTGGTGGAATCCACCCAGGCGTCGTTGGGGGCCCACGGGATGGACACGACGCAGGTGGACCACGTCATCGCCCATCAGGCGAACCTGCGAATCCTGGAAGCGGTGATGGAGCGGCTGGAGATTCCCAAGGAAAAATGCTGGCTCAACCTCCACAAGTACGGCAACACGTCCTCCGCCTCGCTGCCCATGTCGCTGGACGAGGCGCAGCGCGCCGGCCGCCTCAAGCGCGGCGACGTCATCGCGATGATGGCCATTGGCGCGGGGATGGCGTGGGGCAGCGCGGTGGTGCGCTGGTAGGCAGGACGACACAAGGAAGGACCGCAACATGGCGAAGGTCGCGTTCGTGTTTCCCGGGCAGGGCAGTCAGGCCGTGGGGATGGGCAAGGACCTCTACGAGCAGTTCCCTGAAGCGCGGGCCGTCTTCGACGCCGTGGACGACGCGCTGCACGAGAAGCTCTCCACCTCCTGCTTCGAGGGCCCGGAAGAGGCGCTGAAGCTCACCGCCAACACGCAGCCGGCCATCCTCACGGTGTCGGCCGCCGTTCACGCGGTGTTCCAGAAGCGCGGCCCGGCCCCGGCGTTCGTCGCGGGCCACTCGCTGGGCGAGTACTCCGCGCTGGTGGCCGCCGGCGCCATGGACCTCCAGGACGCGGCGCGGGCGGTGCGCGCGCGCGGCACCTTCATGCAGGAGGCGGTGCCCGTGGGCACGGGCGGCATGGCCGTCATCCTGGGCCTCACCCCGGACGCGGTGAAGGCCGCCTGCGACGCCGCGGCGGAAGGGCAGGTCGTCTCCCCGGCCAACTACAACTCGCCCGAGCAGACGGTCATCGCGGGCCACGCGGCCGCGGTGGAGCGCGCGGGCGCGAAGTGCAAGGAGGCCGGCGCCAAGCGCGTGATGCCGCTGCCCGTCTCCGCCCCGTTCCACTGCGCGCTGATGGACCCCGTGAAGCCTCGCCTGGCGGAGGTGCTGGCCGGCGTGCGCATCAGCGCGCCGTCCGTGCCGGTGGTGAGCAACGTGGAGGCGAAGCCCAACTCGGACGCCTCTCGCATCGTGCCGCTGCTCCTGGAGCAGGTGAGCGCGCCGGTGCGCTGGATCGAGTGCGTGGAGGCGCTGAAGGCGAACGGCGTCACGCACGTGGTGGAGCTGGGGCCGGGCAAGGTGCTGGGCGGGCTCATCAAGCGCATCACCAAGGACATCGAATCGTTCAACGTCGAGAACGCCGCGACCCTGGAGAAGGTGCTCGCCGCGCTGGGGGCAGCATGAGCGGCTTCAAGGACAAGGTGGTGCTGGTGACGGGCGGCTCGCGCGGCATCGGCCGGGCGTGCGCGCAGGCCTTCGCGAAGGCGGGCGCCTCCACCGTGGTCATCAGCTACGTGGGCAACGAGGCCGCCGCGCAGGAGACGGTGGCCCTGCTCCAGCAGGCGGGCGCGAAGGCGGAGGCCGTGAAGTTCGACCTGGCGGACACCGCCGCGTGCGCGGGCGCCATCGACGGCGTCGTCAAGGCGCATGGCCGGCTGGACGTGCTGGTGAACAACGCGGGCATGGCCATTGACGGCCTGGTGATGCGCGTCAAGGACGAGGACTGGGACCGGCAGCTGGACACCAACCTCCGGGGCGCCTTCGCGCTCATCCGCGCCGCCAGCCGCCCCATGATGAAGCAGCGCTCCGGCGCCATCGTGAACATCACCTCGGTGGTGGGGGAGATGGGCAACCCGGGGCAGGCCGCCTACTCGGCCGCCAAGGCGGGGCTTATCGGCCTGACCAAGTCCGTGGCCAGGGAGCTGGCCAGCCGGAGCATCCGCGTCAATGCGGTGTCCCCGGGTTTCATTGGGACGGACATGACATCCCACCTGGACGACGAGCTGCGGCAGAAGATGGTGGGCGGCATCGCGCTGGCCCGCCTGGGCAACCCGGAGGAGGTCGCCGGGGCCGTGGTGTTCCTCGCGAGTGATGCGGCGTCCTACATCACCGGCGAGGTCCTGAAGGTCAACGGCGGCATGTACATGTAAGCCAAGGTTGGATTGCCGCCGGGCGTGGGATATACCGCGCCCGCCTTGAAGACGGCCCGCGACTCCAACGGCGGGCCCCATCTGGAGCTGGAGGGTTCCGTACGTATGTCCACCACCGCAACCGACGTGGAAACCAAGATCAAGTCCATCATCGCCGACCAGCTCGGTGTGGGTGAGGATGAGATCAAGCCCGAGTCGTCCTTCATCGAAGACCTGGGCGCGGACAGCCTCGACATCGTCGAGCTGGTCATGGCGATGGAAGAGGAGTTCGAGGTCGAGATTCCCGACGACGAGGCGGAGAACATCAAGACCGTCGGCGACGCCGTGAACTACGTGAAGACCCACAAGAAGTAGGCAGTCGCGACACCCGGAAGTCCAGGGGCCTTGGGGGAGCGTCCTCACCGGCGCTTCCGCGCCCCATCGCGGTCAGCGGAGAAGAACAGTGTCAAACCGTCGAGTCGTCATCACCGGAACCGGCATCATTTCTGCGCTGGGCACCGGCACCGAGAAGAACTGGCAGGCGATGCTGGCCGGGCAGTCCGGCATCAGCACGATCACCCGTTTCGATCTGGGGAAGCTCGACGCGCGCATCGCGGGCGAGGTGAAGGACTTCCAGCCCGAGCAGTTCATCGACAGGCGCGAAGTGCGCCGGATGGACCTGTTCGCCCAGTACGCGATGGCCGCGGCCGACATGGCGGTGAAGGAGTCGGGCCTGCCCATCGGCCCGGACGCACCCCATGGCTACATCCCGGAGCGCGTGGGTGTCATCGTGGGCTCCGGCATCGGCGGCATCTCCTCCCTGGAGGAGCAGCACCGCAAGGGGCTGGAGAAGGGGTTCGACCGCCTGTCGCCCTTCTTCATCATCCAGATGATCATCAACATGGCGCCTGGGCTCATCTCCATGCGCTACAACTGCAAGGGGCCCAACTGGTCCCCGGTGTCGGCGTGCGCCACCAGCGCGCACGCCATCGGCGAGGCCTGGAAGTCCATCCGCCTGGGTGAGACGGACGCGGCCATCGCGGGCGGCGCGGAGGCGGCCATCACGCCCCTGGGCATGGGCGGCTTCTCCGTGATGAAGGCCCTGTCCACGCGCAACGACGACCCGGCGCGCGCCAGCCGTCCCTTCGACAAGGAGCGCGACGGCTTCGTGATGGGCGAGGGCGCGGGCATTGTCGTGCTGGAGGAGCTGGAGGCCGCGAAGAAGCGCGGCGCCAACATCCTGGCGGAGGTGGTGGGGTACGGCGCCAACTCGGACGCGTACCACGTCACCCAGCCTGCCCCCGAGGGCGAGGGCGCGGCGCGCTGCATGCGCCTGGCGCTGGAGTCCGCGGGCATGCGGCCGGAGCAGGTGGGCTACGTCAACGCCCACGGCACGTCCACGCCGTTCAACGACGCCAACGAGACCAAGGCCCTGAAGGCCGTGTTCGGCGACCACGCGCGCAAGCTGGCGGTGTCGTCCACCAAGTCCATGACGGGCCACATGCTCGGCGCGGCGGGTGGCGCGGAGGCCGTGGTGAGCGTGCAGGTGCTCACGAAGAACGTGCTGCCGCCCACCATCAACATGACGTCGCCGGACCCCGACTGCGACCTGGACTACGTGCCCAACACGGCGCGTGACGCCCGCGTCGACGCGGTGATGAGCAACTCGTTCGGCTTCGGCGGCACCAACGCGGTGCTGGTGTTCAAGCGCTTCAGCTGACCGCCCTTGGGGCCCCGCCCCAGGGGCGCGGGCCCCGCTTCAACGGAGTCCGGCCGTGAAAGTCATCCTCGCCTCCGACCACGCGGGCATCGAGCTGCGCCAGGAGCTGGTGGCGCTCCTGAAGGAGCGCGGCACCGAGTTCCAGGACCTGGGCCCCCAGACGCGCGAGTCCGTGGACTACCCGGACTTCGCCTCGCGGGTGGCGCAGCAGGTGGTTTCCGAGCCCGGCACGCTGGGCGTGCTGGTGTGCGGCACCGGCATCGGAATGAGCATCGTGGCCAACAAGCACCGGGGCATCCGGGCGGCCCTGTGCACGTCTGAGTTCGAGGCGCGGATGACCCGCGCGCACAACGACGCCAACGTGTTGTGCCTGGGCCAGCGCGTGGTGGGCGCGGGTGTCGCTCGCGGCATCCTGGAGGCCTTCCTCTCCACCGCCTTCGAGGGCGGCCGCCACGAGAAGCGCGTCCAGAAGATTCGCGACGTCGAGGCCCAGCAGCGCTGACGGGCTTGGCAGGCGTCCCTTACGCAGTCCCCTTCGTTCGTACGCCAGGAGGCAACCCCCATGGAGAACACCCGCACGCTGTCCCAGGTGGATCCTGAAATCGCCCAGGTGCTCCGGCACGAGACGGAGCGTCAGGAGGAGGGGCTGGAGCTCATCGCCTCGGAGAACTTCGTCTCCCCGGCGGTGCTGGAGGCGGTGGGCTCCGTGCTCACCAACAAGTACGCGGAAGGCTACCCCGGCAAGCGCTACTACGGCGGCTGCGAGGTGGTGGACGTGGCGGAGAACCTGGCCATCGCGCGCGCGAAGGAGCTGTTCGGCGCGGACGCGGTGAACGTGCAGGCGCACTCCGGCAGCCAGGCCAACATGGGCGCCTTCATGGCGCTGATGAAGCCGGGCGACACCATGCTGTCGCTGGACCTGAACTCCGGCGGCCACCTCACCCACGGCGCGTCGTTCAACTTCTCCGGCAAGCTCTACAAGGTCGTCCACTACGGCCTGTCCCGCGACACGGAGACCATCGACTTCGCGCAGGTGGAGTCGCTGGCCCTGGAGCACAAGCCCAAGGTGCTGGTGGTGGGCGCGAGCGCATACCCGCGCACGCTCGACTTCGCGAAGTTCCGCGAGATCGCCGACAAGGTGGGCGCCGCCATGCTGGTGGACATGGCCCACATCGCGGGCCTGGTGGCCGCGGGCGTGCACCCGTCGCCCGTGCCCTTCGCGGAAATCGTCACCACGACGACGCACAAGACGCTGCGCGGTCCGCGTGGCGGCATGGTGCTGTCGCGCGAGGCCTTCGCGAAGACCATCAACAGCCAGATCTTCCCCGGCATCCAGGGCGGCCCGCTGATGCACGCCATCGCGGGCAAGGCGGTGGCCTTCAAGGAGGCGCTGTCGCCGGAGTTCAAGACGTACCAGAAGCAGATTGTCGCCAACGCGCAGGCGCTGGCGGAGGCGCTGAAGAGCGCGGGCCTGCGGCTGTGCTCGGGCGGCACGGACAACCACCTGATGCTGGTGGACCTGCGCGCCAAGAAGCTCACCGGCAAGGTGGCCGAGGACGTGCTGGGCAAGGCGGGCATCACGGTCAACAAGAACATGATCCCCTTCGACCCGGAGAAGCCCACGACGACGTCCGGCGTGCGCGTGGGCACCCCGGCCATCACCACGCGCGGCATGCGCGAGGCGGAGATGGCGGTGGTGGGCCGGCTCATCGGGCAGGCGCTGGACGCCGCGCAGGACGACGCCGCGCTCGCGCGGGTCAAGGGGCAGGTGAAGGAGCTGGCGCAGGGCTTCCCGCTGTACGCCTCGCGGTTGAAGTAATCCGCCCGTGCGCTGCCCCTTCTGCCAGGACCCGGAGAACAAGGTCATCGACTCGCGGGAGTCGCACGAGGGCTCCGTCATCCGGCGGCGCCGCGAGTGCCTGGCCTGCAAGCGCCGCTTCACCACGTACGAGCGGGTGGAGGAGCTCTACCCGCTCATCGTGAAGAAGGACGGACGGCGCGAGGCCTTCGACCGCGAGAAGATGCTCAACGGCCTGAAGAAGGCGTGTGAGAAGCGCCCGGTGTCCGCCGCGCAGCTGGAGGCGACGGTGGAGGACATCGAGCGGCTGCTCCAGGGGATGGGGGAGAAGGAGGTCGCCTCCTCATCCATTGGCGAGCACGTGATGCGGCGGTTACAGCAGCTGGACGAGGTGGCCTACGTGCGCTTCGCGTCCGTGTACCGCAGCTTCCGGGACATCTCCGAGTTCATGCACGAGCTGAAGGATCTGCTCGAGGACCAGGAGCGAGAGCGCAAGGCGAAGCCGCCTGTGACTCCGCCCAAGGACGGTTAGGAAGGGCGGTATGCGCTTGCTCACGCGGTCACGGTTGCAGGCGGTGAAGACGCCCCGCTCCAAGCGCGCGGCGGACTTCGACCACGCGGTGGCCGAGTTCTTCATGCGCATCGCCCTGGAAGAGGCCGCCAAGGGCCTGGGCCGCACCAGCCCCAACCCCGTGGTGGGCGCGGTGCTGGTGAAGGGCGGGCGCATCATCGCGCGCGGCCACCACAAGAAGGCCGGCACGGCGCACGCGGAGGTCGTGGCGCTGGAGGCCGCGGGCTCCAAGGCGCGCGGCGCGGACCTCTACACGACGCTGGAGCCGTGCGACCACTACGGGCGCACCCCGCCGTGCAGCCTGGCGGTGCTGGAGGCCGGCGTGCGGCGCGTGTTCAGCGCGTCGTCGGACCCCAACCCGCTCGTCAGCGGCAAGGGGCTCAACCGGCTCAAGCGCGGCGGCGTGGCGGTGGTGACGCACGTCCTCAAGGACGAGGCGGACGCGCTCAACCGGCCCTTCTTCAAGATGATGCGCACCGGCCTGCCCTGGGTGACGCTCAAGGCCGCGGTGACGCTGGACGGGAAGATCGCCGCGCCTTCCGGCGACTCGAAGTGGGTGACGGGCGAGGCGTCGCGCGCGTGGGTGCACCGGCTGCGCGACCAGGTGGACGCCATCCTCGTGGGCGCCAACACCGTGCGCATGGACGACCCGCAGCTCACCACGCGGCTGCCTGGCGGCGGGGGCAAGGACCCGGTGCGCGTGGTGGTGGACTCGCACCTCAAGCTGTCCCCGGGGCACACCGTCTTCACGCAGCGCAGCCCCGCGCGCACCGTCATCGCCACGCTGGAGGACCCGGAGGGCCGGCGCGCCCGCCGCTTCCTGGCCCAGGGCGTGGAGGTGTGGAACGTGCGCGCGAAGCAGGACCGCGTGGACCTGAAGGCCGTGCTCAAGCGCGTGAAGAAGGAGGGCTTGAACCACGTGCTCGTGGAGGGAGGCGCGGGCCTGTACGGCACGCTGCTGCGCGAGCACCTGGCGGATGCGCTCGCCCTGTTCGTCGCTCCCAAGCTGGTGGGCGCCGGGGGGCTGTCCTGGGCGGGGGAGCTGGGCGTGAAGGACATGGCCCACGCCCTGGCCGTGAAGGACCTGACGATGGAGAAGGTGGGGGACGACGTCCTCCTGCGCGCCCTGCTCTGAGGGGCCAGCGCCCCGCCGGGGCATCCGTTATAAGTCCTGGCCATGTTCACCGGCCTCATCCAGGACACTGGCACCATCACCCGCGTCACCTCTGGCGCGATGACCGACTTCTGGATTCGCACCTCGCTGGGCGCGGAAGGCTTCGCCCTGGGGGAATCCATCGCCGTGGACGGCGCGTGCCTCACGGTGGTGGAGAAGGGCGGGGACACCTTCCGCGTCCAGGCCGCCCCGGAGACGCTGCGGCGCACCACCCTGGGCGCCCGGAAGGCGGGCGACCGGGTGAACCTGGAGCGGGCGCTCGCGCTGGGGGACCGGCTGGGCGGGCACCTGGTGTCGGGCCACGTGGACGCCGTCAGTGAAGTGCTGGAGACGTTCGCCGAGGGCGGCTCGTGGGTGATGGTGTTCCGGCTGCCCCCGGAGCTGGCCCCCTGCTTCATCGAGAAGGGCTCCGTCACCATCGACGGCATCAGCCTCACGGTGAACGCGGTGGATGCCAGCACCTTCCGGGTGCAGCTGATTCCGGAGACGCAACAGCGCACCACCCTGCACGGCAAGGGGCCCGGGGCCCAGGTGAACCTGGAGGGCGACCTCATTGGCAAGTACGTGGCCCGGCTGTACGCCCTCCGGGGCGCCCCGGAGGCGGCCGCCCAGGGGACGGGGCTGACGGAGGCGGTGGTGCGGGCGGCGGGTTTCAGCCCTCGCGGGTAGGGGCTCGGGTGGTGTAAGGAGCGCGCCATGCCTCGCTATTTCGAAGGGGATTTCCTCCCCCCCCAGGGCCGGTTCGCCATCTGCGTGTCCCGGTTCAACAGCTTCATCACGGAGGCGCTCCTGTCGGGCGCCGTGGACACGCTGGTGCGCCATGGCGTCAAGGACGACGCCATCGACGTGTACCGCTGCCCCGGCACCTATGAGCTTCCGGGCGTCACCCGCCGCGTGTCGGAGAGCGGCCAGTACGCGGGCATCATCGTCCTGGGCGCGGTGATTCGCGGCGGCACCCCCCACTTCGACTACGTGGCGGGCGAGTGCGCCAAGGGCATTGGTTCGGTGGCGTTCAGCGCGGCGGCGGGCCCCAAGCCGGCCTCGGTGACGTTCGGCGTCCTCACGTGCGATACCGTGGAGCAGGCCATTGACCGCGCGGGCGTGAAGGCGGGCAACAAGGGCGCGGAGGCCGCGCTGGCCTGCATCGAGATGGTCAACCTCTTCGCTCGCATGCCGGGCGCGGAGCGGAAGGGATAACCGCGATGGGCGCGCGCAGAACGGCACGGGAGCGGGCGCTGCAGGCGCTCTATCAATTGGAGATGACCCAGGGCGCCACCACGCGGGAGGCCCTGGACTCGGCATGGGCCGCCTCCGCGGAGGACGGCAAGCCGGAGCCGGACGCGGTGAAGTTCGCCAAGGAGCTCGTGGAGGGCGTGGAGGCCCACCGCGAGGAGATTGACGCGCTCATCGAACGCCACAGCCACAACTGGCGCCTGGACCGCATGTCCCGCATCGACCGGAACGTGCTCCGCCTGGGCATCTTCGAGCTGAAGTACCGCCCGGACATCCCCCGCAAGGTGACCATCAACGAGGCGGTGGAGCTGGGGAAGAACTTCGGCAACGAGGAGTCGAGCGCCTTCGTCAACGGCCTCCTGGACCGCGTCGCGGTGGCGCTCGGGAAGCCGTGAGCCAGACGCAGACCCTGGACGTGGGCCTGGAGGGCCTGGACGCGCTGAGTGGGGTGGACGCCCTCTGCCTCTTCGTGGCCGAGGACGACCGCCCCCTGCCGTCCTCCGCCGGCTACGTGGACTGGCGGCTGTGCGGCGCCCTGTCGCGCGTGCTCCAGGGTGGCTTCTTCACCGGCGTGAAGGACGACTGGCTCCTGTTGCCGTCGGACGGGAAGCTGACCGTGCCGCGCATCTTCGTGGTGGGGCTGGGCTCCCGCAAGCGCCTGGACGCGGCCGCGCTGGGCGAGGCGCTGGCGGGCGCGGCGAAGGTCCTGAGCCGCGCGAAGGTGGAGTCGGTGGCCTTGGAGGTCCCCCAGGGGTCCTCCTTGAGTGACTCCGCCCGGGCGGAGGCCTACCAGCGGCAGTTCCTGCCCGCGTTCAAGGGGGGACGGGTGTCCCTCCTCGCGGACAAGGGGCTTGTCGGGTCGCTGTCATCCAGGAAGGGCTGACGCACAGCGTCCGGGTGGGGGTTCTGCTAGCATCTGGCCCTTGAGGCGCGTGCGATGAAGTTCAAGGTGTTGATCGTCGAGGACTCCAAGGTGTCGCGCGAGCACATCGCCGCGACCGTGGAGGCCGTGGATGGCGTGGAGGCCATTGCCACCTCCAGCGGCTTCGAGGCGCTGAAGCTGCTGCCGCGCCAGCGCTTCGACCTCATCATCACCGACATCAACATGCCCGACATCAACGGGCTGGAGCTCATCAACTTCGTCAAGAAGAACCCCAACTACCGGGACGTGCCGCTCATCATCATCACCACCGAGGGGCGTGAACAGGACCGCTCCAGGGGGATGGCGCTGGGCGCCGCGGGCTACCTGGTGAAGCCGTTCCAGCCGGAGGACCTGGAGGCGCTCCTGCGGCGCTTCCTGAAGCCGCTGTGACGCCCGGAGGCAAGGCGCTGGCGGAGTTCGTCGCCGAGGCCACCGAAATCCTCGATGCGCTGGGGCGCGACCTCCTGGCCCTGGACGAGGCGCGCGGCCAGGAGGCGGACCCGGAGCACATCAACGGCATCTTCCGCGCGGCGCACTCGCTCAAGGGCCTGTCCGGCCTCTTCGGCCAGGAGCGCATCAGCCAGCTGGCGCACGCGGCGGAGGACCTGCTGGACCGCCTGCGCCTGGGCCGGCTGACGCTGGACGACAAGGTCCTGGACACGCTGGTGGACGCGCTGGACACGTTCCAGGCCCTGCTCGGAGAGGCATCCCGGAGCGAGGAGGGCCAGGAGCTCACCCAGCGCACCCGCGCCATGGAGGACCGCATGGCGCGGCTGGGGTCGCCCCCGCCCGCCGTGGAAGAGGATCCGCTGGAGCGGCTGGAGCTGGACGGGACGGTGCGCGCCGTCTTCACCGAGTACGAGGAGCACCGGCTGCGCGAGAACGTGCGGCGCGGCGTGTCCCTGTGGCGGGTGCGCGCGGCGTTCGACCTCACGGATTTCGACCAGGGACTCGCGGACCTGAACGCGCGCCTCAAGCCCCTGGGCGAGGTCATCAGCACGCTGCCCTCGTCGCGGCCGGGCGGCGCCAACGGCATCGCGTTCGACCTCATCTTCGGCGCGAAGGTGGACGCGCGGGCGCTGGAGGCCGGTCTCAAGGGCACGCCCGCGGAGCTGGCGCCGCTGTCCGTCCGGCCGCCGCTCGAGGCCACCGACACCGAGGTGCTGCCGCCGCTGGGGGCTGACGAAGAGGAGGAGGGCGACGACGAGGGGCTGGTGGAGACCACGAGCCTCGCGACCGTGTCCTCGCCCCCCTTGGGAAGCCCTCCGCGCATGCGGGCGGTGACGCCTCCGGCCACGGTGGTGGGGCTTCAGGCCGCCGCGTCCGCGCCCATCCCCGCGGGCCGTCCCAAGTCGGAAGAGACGTCCATGCGCTCGCTCACGCAGACGGTGCGCGTGGACATTGGCCGGCTGGATGGGCTCATCAACATGGTGGGCGAGCTGTTGCTCATCAAGGCCAACCTCCAGCGGCTGGCGGAGACGTCGGGGCAGGACGGCACCGTCGCGCTGTCCAAGCTCTTCGGCCAGGAGCTGTCTCGGGAGACCCGGCAGCTGGAGCGCAAGCTGGAGGCGCTGCAGGAGGGGCTGCTCGAAGCGCGCATGGTCCCGGTGGGCCAGGTCTTCGACAAGCTGGCGCGGCTGGTGCGCAAGATTGCCCGCGAGGCCGGGAAGGAGATCGACTTCGTCAGCTCCGGCGGCGAGGTGGAGCTGGACAAGCTCATCGTGGAAGAGCTCAGCGATCCGCTGATGCACCTCATCCGCAACGCCATCGACCATGGCGCGGAAGGGCCGGAGTCGCGGCTGTCCGCGGGCAAGCCCCGGCGCGCGGTGGTGCGCCTGCGCGCGGAGCAGAAGGGCAACCACGTCGTCATCAGCGTGTCCGACGACGGCTCGGGCATCGACGAGGTGCGCGTGCGCGAGGTGGCGCTGGCGCGGGGGCTCGTCACTCCGCCGCAGGTGAGTGAGATGACGCGGCGGGAGCTGCTCAACCTCATCTTCCTGCCGGGCTTCTCCACCCGCTCCAGCGTCAGCGCGCTGTCCGGGCGGGGCGTGGGCCTGGACGTGGTGAAGAACAACCTGGGCAACCTCTCCGGCATCATCGACGTGTGGAGCGAGCGCGGGAAGGGCACGGCCTTCCACCTGACGCTGCCGGTGACGCTGGCCATCGTGCGCGCGCTGGTGGTGGGCGTGAGCGGCCGCACCTACGCGGTGCCGCTCAACAGCGTGCTGGAGATCCTCTCCGTGCAGCCGCGCGACATCCGCACCGTGGAGCGCCGCGAGGTGCTGGATCTGCGCGGCCAGACGCTGCCCTTTTTGCGGCTGAGCCGGCTGTTCCACCTGCCGGAGCGCGAGGTGAACCGCCACTTCGTCGTCGTGGTGGGCCTGGCGCAGCAGCGGCTGGGCATCGCGGTGGATGAGCTCTTCGGCCAGCAGGACATCGTCACCAAGCCCCTGGGCGGCCGGCTGAGCGGGGTGAAGGGCATCTCCGGCGCCACCGACCTGGGCAACCGCCGCACCGTCCTGGTGCTGGATGTCGCGGAACTCCTGGAAGAGGGCATCGCGCAGGAGCGGCGCCGCGCTTGAGGCGTCCGCGCCGGGGGCTGCTATCCTCCGGCGCGTGTCCCGTTTCGAAGCCCTGCTCGACGCGTTCTTCTACCGCCCGGACGAGGACGTCAGCGGCCTCCTGGACTTCGCGGCGGGCAGTGACGGCCTGGCGCAGCCGCTCCTGGAGGAGGAGCCCGTCGAATACCTGGCCTTCCGCCTGGAGTCGGAGTGCTACGCGGTGCCCATCCTCGCGGTGCGGGAGATCTGCAAGGTGCCGCTGCTCACGGAGATTCCGCGCGCGGAGCCGCAGCTGTTGGGCGTGATGAACCTGCGCGGGGAGCTGTTGCCCGTCTACGACGTGAAGCTGCGGCTGCGGCTGGCGGACGCGCCGCCGGTGGTGGCGGGGCCGGACGCGGGCCTGCCGCCCCGGGCCGCGCGCATCCTGGTGCTCAAGACGGAGGACGGGCCCGCGGGCGTGTGGGTGGACTCGGTGGCGGGGGTGGTGCGGCTCAAGCCGTCCATGGTGGAGCTGTCGCCCGCGGGGCTGCGAGGAGACCGCGACTGCGTGGCGGGGCTGGGGCGCAAGGGCTCGCAGCTCTACATCCTGTTGGATCCCGAGCAGGCGCTCGCCCCATGACGGACCCCGTGAACCTGCTGGCCCGCCGCCCGCGCGGCGACGTGACGCGCGAGCCAACCGCGGCCGACGCGGAGGTGCAGCTGTGCGCCTTCTTCGTGGGCAACGAGGAGTACGTGCTGGACATCATGCGCGTGGAGGAGATCCTCCCGCCCCAGCGCGTGATTCCCATCCCGCATGCGCCCGCCTTCGTGGAGGGCGTGCTGCACCTGCGCGGCGCGATGCTCCCCGTCATCGACCTGCACCGGCGCCTCTTGAACCAGCCCTTGCAGGAGACGCGGCGCACGCGGCTGCTCGTGTGCCGGCTGGGCACGCGGCGCGTGGTGGCCCGGGTGGACCGCGTGGCGGAGGTGCTGCGCGTGCGGCGCGGCGACATCAAGCCCGCGCCGGCGCTCATGTCCGGAGGCCGCACGCCGTTCGTGGTGGGCGTGTGCGGACCGCCGGAGCGGCTGCGGCTGCTCCTGGACCTGAAGGCGCTCTTGCGCGCGGAGCTGGAGCGCGACGCCCGTCCGCCGTCCTCGGGATGAGCGCGCCGCTTTCGTCGTGCGACCCGGGGATTTAGGGAAGGACGACATGCGAGACCTGAGCGGGCATCGGAAGTCGCTGGGTTGGCTCTACATGTTCGTGCACCTGCTGGTGCTGCTGGGCGCGGGAGGGCTGGCGTATGCCACCTGGCTGGTGGCGCTCGTCGTCGCCCACGGGCACTCCACGCCGCCCGTGACGGTGGCGGAGAACCCGGCGGTCCTGGGGATGTCGGTGTTCGTGCTGGTGCTCCTCGCGATGGCCATCGCGGGGCTCTCCCTGGGCGTGGCGCTGATTCGCGGCAGGCCCGTGTCCAAGGGCCTGGCGACGCTGCTCGCCATCCTCGCGCTGCCCAACTTCCCGCTGGGCACGGTGCTGGGCATCTATTCCTTCTGGTACTTCGGCCAGGAGGGCTGGGACGCGGACCTCCAGGAGGCCTGAGCGAGCCCTCGTGTCGCGAAGGGTGCGGAGGTGAACGTTTCCATCCGCCGCCGGGCTGCCCTCCCGTGCTGGGAGCAACCTCGTGGGACGCGACTCCCCCGGCGGCTTCAAGCAGGATGGGGACAACCCGAGGCACGCGAGCCCAACGGAGGACGGCGATGAGCGACACGGTGCGGTCCCCCGCGGGGCAGGAGGAGGCTCGGTACCGGGCGCTGCAGGCGGTGGATCCGCGCGCGCCCGGAGCGCTGGAGACCTTCACCACCGGCCTGCATGACGAGAGCTGGCGCGTGCGCCACGCGGCGGCGGAGGGCCTGCGCCGCGTGCCGGACGCGCCGGGCGTCACCGCGCGGCTCATCTCCGTCCTGGGAGAGCGCGGCGAGACGGGCGCGCGCAACGCGGCGGCGGAGGCGCTGGCGGGCCTGGGGCCGGTGGCGATAGCGCCGCTGGTGCAGTTGCTGGAGCACGAGGATCCGGATCAGCGCAAGCTGGCCGCGGACATCCTGGGCCAGCTGGGCCGCCCGGAGGTGGAGGACGTGCTCCTGCGCGCGCTCTCCGACGAAGACCTCAACGTGCGCGTGGCCGCCGCGGAGGCCCTGGGGCACATGGGCGGAGACGCCGCGGCGCGGGCGTTGGAGGAGCTGCTGGACGCGCCCACGCCCCTGTTGCGGCTGGCCGCGCTGGAAGGGCTCGCGTCGCTCAAGCGCGCGCCGCCGTTGGCGCGGGTGATGGCGCTGGTGGAGGACTCTGGCCTGCAGCGCAGCGCCCTGCGGCTGTTGGGCCTCTATTCCCCGGGCGAGGCCACGGAGCGCATCTGCCGGGCCCTGGCGTCGCCGGTGCGCTCGGTGCGTGAGGCGGCGCTCGTCGCGCTGGGGACGCAGGCGTCGGGGCTGGGGCCGTACGAGCGCGGAGAGCTGGACGCGGTGGCGCGCTCGGTGCTGGCCGGCATCCCGGGCGTGACGGCGCACGTGGCGCAGGCCCTGGACGGAGACGACGTCCAGGTGCGGGCGGGCGCGCTGGTGGCCGCCGGGGCACTGGGAGAGGCGTCGCTCGCGGTGGCGGTGGCGGAGGTGGCGCGCGAGGACCGGTTGTTGCGCGAGGTGCTCTTCACGCTGGGCCAGCTGGGAGCGGAGGGGCGGCGCCTGCTGCTCGGGAGCATGGGCACGCTGTCCCTGCCCGCGCGCACGGTGGCGGCCGAGGCCCTGGTTCTGCTGGTGGACTCGACGTCGGTGCCGGAGCTGTGCGCGCTGCTGGAGTGGGCGGAGGACGACCTTCGCGCGGTGGTGGTGCGGGCGCTGGGGCGCACGCAGTCGCCGGAGGCCGTGGCTCCACTGGTGGCGCTGCTCGCCGACCTGTCGCTGTCGAGCATGGCGGCGCGGGCGCTGGAGCAGCTGACGGTGACGCATCCGCAGACGGCGCTGAACGCGCTGGAGGCGGCGGTGGAGCAGCGCACGACCCCCGCGGCGGTGGCGGCGCTGGGCCGGCTGGGCGGCGCGCGGGTGCTGCCCGTGCTGCGGCGGATTGCACGCGACGCGGACGCCTCCTGGCGCGCGGCGGCGGTGGAGGCGGCGGCCCGGGCGGACGGCGAGGCCGGCCTGGAGCTGGCGCGCGGCGCGCTGGCGGACGAGTCCCCCCGGGTGCGCATCGCCGCGGTGCGCTCCTTGGGACAGCAGGGCGGCAAGGAGGCCGCGGCGTTCCTGGGGCTCGCGCTGAAGGACGAGGACCGGGGCGTGCGCGTGGCCGCGGTGGAGGCCGTGGGCGCGGCCGGCGCGAAGGAGCGCTCGCCCGACCTGGAGTCACTGGTACGGCATGCCGACAGCGGGCTCGCGATGCTGGCGGTGCGCGCGCTGACGAACCTGGGCACGGTGGGCGCGGGCGTGCTGTGGGACGCGCTCAGCCATCATGACGCGGAGGTGGTGAAGGCAGCGCTGGCGGCGCTGGCGTCGGCGGAGGCCTCGGCGGATGGGGCGTCGCTGGCGGTGTCGCTGTTGGGCCATCCGCGCTGGGACGTGCGGGCGGCGGCGGCGCGTGTGCTGGGCGGCCTGGGGCGGCCGGAGTGCCTGCCCGCGCTCCAGCACGCGATGACGCTGGAGCAGGACGCGGTGGCGCAGGTGGCGCTGGCGGAAGCAGTCGTCCGGCTGTCGGGGCGTTGAGGGGAGGACCCGGATGCCACGCTTCGACGAGGGCCGCCCTGAGATGACGCTGGAGGAGTTCCGGCTGCTGCGCGACCACGTCTACGCGCACTGCGGAATCCTCATCCACGAGAACATGAAGTTCGTGATGGAGCGCCGGCTGTGGCCCCGCCTGGAGGCGCTGGGGATCCAGGACTTCGGCTCCTACCACCGCTACCTGCGCTACGACGCCCAGCGCAACGCGGAGCTGGAAGCGGCGGTGGAGTCCCTCACCACGCACGAGACCTACTTCTTCCGCGAGCCCGCGCAGCTCAGGGCCTTCTGCGAGGAGCTGCTCCCCATCCTGGAGAAGCGCAACGCGCACACGCGGCGGCTGCGGCTGTGGTCCGCGGGGTGTTCCTCCGGTGAAGAGGCGTACACGCTGGCCATGCTCCTGAAGGAGAGCGGCCGCTTCGACGACTGGGACGTGGAGGTGCTGGGCACGGACCTGTCGCGCCGCGTGCTGACCGTGGCCCGCCGCGCCGAGTACGGCCCCAGCGCCCTGCGCGCGACGCCGCCGGACCTGCTGGAGCGCTACTTCGTGCCCGTGGGCGTCAACCGCGTCCGCGTGCGCGACGACGTGAAGGCGTGGGTGAGCTTCGGCCACCACAACCTGTCGGACGTGGCGAGCAGCCAGCTGGTGCCGCGCTCGGACGTCGTCTTCTGCCGCAACGTGATGATCTACTTCGACCTGGCCGCGCGCCGCCGCGTGCTGGGCGTCATCCGCGACCGGCTCTGTCCCGGGGGCTACCTGCTCTTGGGCCACGCGGAGAACCTGCTCAGCCTGGGCGCGGACTTCGAACTGGTGCACCTGAAGGGCGACCTCGTCTACCGCCGGCCCGAGCTTCCGGGCGGGGAGGGCCGCTGATGGCACGCCCGCTCACGGTGCTCGTCATCGACGACTCGGCCACCAACCGCCGCACGCTCACCACCCTCCTGGAGTCCTCCGGGGAGGTGATGGTGCTGGACTGGGCCCAGGACGGCGAGGAGGGCCTGAAGAAGGTCCTGGACCTGAAGCCCGACGTGGTGACGCTGGACCTGGAGATGCCCCGGCTGGGTGGCCACACCTTCCTGCGCCTGCTCATGCGCGCGGCGCCCACGCCCGTCATCGTCATCTCCAGCTACGCGCACAAGTCGGACGTGTTCAAGGCGCTGGAGCTGGGCGCGTTCGACTTCATCGCCAAGCCGCCCCAGGGCACGCCCGCGGCGCTGGAGCAGCTGAAGCGCGAGCTCATCGACAAGGTGCTCGCCGCGCGCCACGTGAAGTCCGGCGGACGCCACGGGGCCGCGCCGCGCGCCTCCCTTCTTTCAGGCGAGGTGCCGCAGGTCATCGCCGTGGGCGCGTCCACGGGCGGGCCTCCCGCGGTGCAGCGGCTGCTGGAGGGACTGGCCGCGGAGCCCACCGTCAGCGTGCTGGTGGGCCAGCACATGCCCTCGCAGTTCACGCGGGCCTTCGCGGAGCGGTTGGATCGCATTGGCCCCTTCACGGTGACGGAGGCGTGCGAGGGCGACGTGGTGAAGGCGGGCCACGTCTACATCGCGCCGGGCGGGCGGCACCTGCTCCTGTCGGACCGCACCGGGCGCCTGGAGCTGCGCACGCCCTCGCCGGTGCCCGCGGACAAGTACGCACCGTCGGTGGACCGGCTCTTCGAGAGCGCGGCGGAGGTGCTGGGGCCTCGCGCGGTGGCGGTGGTGCTGACGGGCATGGGCGCGGACGGAGCGCAGGGCGTGCGCGCCGTGCGCCGCGAGGGCGGCGAGACCTGGGCCGAGTCCGAGGACACGGCGGTGGTGTACGGCATGCCCAAGGAGGCCATCGCCACCGGGGCGGTGAGCCGGGTGCTCGCGCTGGACCACATCGGCCCGGAGCTGGCCGCGCTGGTGCGCCGCCGCCGGCAGTCCGGCGGGCAGTGAATCGCTGGCTGCATGACAGCCGCCGCACAATCCCGGGCCGGGCGGCGCGCGGGTGCTAGGCTGAGGGGCATGTCGCAGCAGCCGATCCGTGCGCTGGTGGTGGATGACTCGCAGGCCATGCGCCGCAGCATCATGTACGCGCTCCAGCGCCTGACGGACGTGGTCTGCATCGAGGCGCAGGACGGCGTGGAGGGGCTGAAGAAGCTCTCCACGCAGGGCCGCTTCGACCTGGTGATGACGGACATCAACATGCCGTTGATGGACGGGCTGAAGCTCATCCACCACATCCGCCAGACGCAAGAACACCGGGCGGTGCCCATCGTCGTCGTGACGACGGAGAGCGCGGCCGCGGACCGCGAGCGGGCCATGGCGCTGGGGGCCACGGCCTACCTGGTGAAGCCCGTGCAGGCCCGCGTGGTGCTGGACACCGTGAAGGAGCTGCTGAAGCTCGGCTGAGCTTCCGGCGGCATCCCAAGGGCACGCATGGAACCGGCGCTGGACGTCGAGGGCCTGGAGAAGACGTACGGCGCGGTACAGGCGGTGAAAGGCCTGTCCTTCCAGGTGGCGCCGGGCGAGGTGCTGGGCCTGGTGGGCCCCAACGGCGCGGGCAAGACGTCCACGCTCCGGTGCCTGGCCGGCATCCTCCCGCCGTCCTCCGGGCGCGTGCGCGTGGCGGGCTTCGACGTGGCCGAAGCTCCAGTGGAGGCGAAGCGCCACCTGGCCTTCCTCCCGGACGAGCCGCGCTTCTTCGAGTACCTCACCGTCTGGGAGCACCTGAACTTCACCGCGCGCCTCTACGGCGTGGAGGACTGGGAGGAGCGGGGCCGCGCGCTCCTGGAGGAGATGGAGCTCACGGGCCGGGAGAAGTCACTGCCGGGCGAGCTGTCGCGGGGCATGAAGCAGAAGCTGTCCATCGCGTGCGGCTTCCTGCACCAGCCCCGGCTCATCCTCCTGGATGAACCACTGACGGGGTTGGATCCGCTGGGCATCCGCCGCATGAAGGCGTCCCTGCGCCGCCGCGCGGAGGAGGGCACGGCGCTGGTGCTGTCGTCGCACCTGCTGCCGCTGGTGGAGGAGCTGTGCCACCGGCTGCTCGTCATCGCCGGAGGTCGCGCGGTGGCGCTGGGTTCGCTGCCGGAGATCCGCGAGCAGATGGCGGGCGCGGCCGGGGACGGCGCCTCGCTGGAGGAGCTGTTCGTGCGCATCACCAGCGCGGCGTCGGAACAGGCGTGAGCTTTCCGGGCGCGGTGGCGTTCCTCTGGGTGAGGACGTGGCGCAACCGGGTGGTGCGCCAGGTGCAGCGGCTGAAGCGCCCGCGCTACCTGCTGGGCGCGCTGGTGGGGCTCGCGTACCTGTACTCGCTGGTGGGACGCAGCGTCTTCGTCCAGGGCACGGGCCGCGCGGTGTCCCCCAACGCGAGGCTGTTCGCGGAGTTCTCGCTGGAGATGTCGGTGCTGGGCACGCTGGTGACGGCGTGGGTGCTGGGCGCGGACCGGCCCGCGCTGACCTTCACGCAGACGGAGGTGCAGACCTTCTTCTCCGCGCCCGTCACGCGCAAGGCGCTCTTGCACTACAAGCTCCTGCGAGGCCTCCTGAGCGCGATGCTCGCGGCGCTGGCGGCGACGCTCTTCGTGGGGCGCTTCACCAGCCCGAGGCCAGAGCTCTTCTTCCTGGGCGCGTCGCTGGCCATGGGGACGCTGTACCTGCACGGCACCGCGGCGTCCTTCGTGCGCGCGTGGCTCGTGTCGCAGGGCCGCTGGGGCAGCGTGGTGCGCTGGGCGGTGGTGGCCGCGCTGTTCATCGCGGTGATGGGCACGCTCCTGTCCACGCTGCAAGAGCACCCGATGCCGGAGAACCTCTCCGCGCCCTTCGCCGTGCGCGAGTGGCTGCGTGAAGTGCTCAGCGCCCCTGGACCGCGCGCGGTGTTGTGGCCGGGCAGGGCGCTGGTGGCTCCAGCGATGGCACGAAGCTGGGAGGGCTTCCTGCGCTACCTGCCCGCGTCGCTGGCGCTGCTCGTGGCGCATTACGCGTGGGTGCTGGCGGTGGAGGTGCCCTTCGAGGACTCGGCGGTGGCCGGGGCGGAGGCGCGGACGCGGCGGCGGGAGCAGCGGGCCGCGCGCTCCGGCAGGCTGCGCGTGGGCCGGGTGCCCTTCGTGTTGAAGGCCCGGGGGCGTCCGGAGGTGGCGCTCCTGTGGAAGAACCTCATCGCGCGCAGGCGCATGGGCAGCGGGCTGGTGATGCTGCTGGCCTTCGGGGTGCTGGGCGCCGTGTTCGCGCTGGTGATGGGGGACACGCGGCTGTTCTCCAACAGCCGTGAGTTCCTGGGGCCCATGGCCCTGA
The DNA here is from genome assembly GCF_003668875.1 of Corallococcus interemptor. Classification (GTDB taxonomy): domain Bacteria; phylum Myxococcota; class Myxococcia; order Myxococcales; family Myxococcaceae; genus Corallococcus; species Corallococcus interemptor. Next base: position 32,716 of record NZ_RAWM01000076.1, read on the forward strand.
TGGTCGCGCTGGCCATGGCCGTGATTGGCCCGAGCGCGTTCCGCACCGACCTGCGCATGGACCTGCCGAAGCTGGAGCTGTTGCGTGCGCTGCCGCTCACGGGCCGGCAGGTGGTGGGGGCGGAGCTGGCGGCCTCCGCGCTGACGCTGGGCGTGGCGCAGTGGGTGATGCTGCTCGTGGCGCTGGTGCTGGGCGTGGGCCGGGACGACGTGACGCTCGCGCCGTGGTCCACGCCGGTGGTGCTGGGCCTCATGCCCGTCCTGCCGGCGCTGGGGCTGGCGGGGCTGTTCGTTCAGAACGCGGCGGTGGTGCTGTTGCCTGCGTGGATTCCGGCGGACTCGGAGCGGGCGCGCGGCGTGGAGGCGCTGGGCCAGCGGCTGCTCACGCTGGTGGGCACGCTGGTGGTGACGTTCCTGGGACTGTTGCCCGCGGCGGTGGTGGCCCTCCTCGTGGGCTATCCGCTGTTCACTGTCATGGGCCGCTGGGCGGTTCCACTCGCGGGGCTGGCGGCGGCGGGGGCACTCTTCGCGGAGGTGGCGCTGGGCGTCGCCGTCCTGGGCCGCGCCTTCGAGCGGCTGGACGTGTCGGAAGAACAGTCGAACGAAGCGTGAAAGCGCGCACGAGGGGAGCACCGCCATGAAGGTCGGTTTCATCGGGTTGGGGAACATGGGCACGCCAATGGCGTCGAACCTGGCCGGCGCGGGCCATGAGCTCGTCGTCTGGAACCGCACCGCGTCCAAGGCGGATCCGCTGAAGCAGCAGGGCGCGCGCGTGGCGAAGACGCCCGCCGAGGCCGCCCGCGACGCGGAGGTCGTCTTCTCCATGCTCGCGGATGACCACGCCGCGGAAGAGGCCGTGCTGGGCAGGGACGGCGTCCTCAGCGCCCTGCCGAAGAACGCCATCCACGTCTCCTCCAGCACCATCTCCGTCGCGCTGTCGGAGCGCCTGACGAAGGCGCACGCGGACGCGGGCCAGGGCTACGTCTCCGCCCCCGTCTTCGGCCGGCCCGAGGCCGCCGCGGGCAAGCAGCTCTGGGTCGTCGCCGCGGGCCCGAAGGCGCAGGTGGAGAAGGTGCGTCCGCTGCTCACGGCGCTGGGGCGCGGCCTCACGGAATTGGGGGAGCGGCCCGCCGCCGCGAACACGGTGAAGCTGTCCGGCAACTTCCTCATCGCGTCGATGATGGAGGCCCTGTCGGAGTCCTTCGCGCTCGCGGAGAAGTGCGGCGTGGAGCGCGCCGCGTTCCTGGACGTCTTCAAGTCCGTCTTCGCCAAGGCGCCCATCTTCGAGAACTACGCGGGCGCCATCGCGAAGGGCCAGTACACGCCCGCTGGCTTCGCCCTGCGCCTGGGCCTCAAGGACGTGTCCCTGGCGCTGGAAGCGGGGAGGGCCGCCGAAGTGCCCCTCCCGCTGGCCAGCCTGCTGCGCGACCACTTCCTCACCGGCGTCGCCCAGGGCCGGGGTGACGAGGACTGGTCCGCGCTCGGCGCGCTCGCCCAGGAGCGCGCCGGCATCAAGAAGAAGCAGGGCTGAGCGGACTAGAACGTCGCGGAGCCCGGGACGCGCGGGTAGGGGATGGCGTCCCGGATGTTCTGCAGGCCGCACATGTAGACGATGAGCCGCTCGAACCCCAGGCCGAAGCCCGCGTGCGGCACCGTGCCGTAGCGGCGCAGGTCGCGGTACCACTGGTAGTGCGCGGGATCGAGGCCGAACTTCTTCATGCGCGCGTCCAGCACGTCCAGGCGCTCCTCGCGCTGGCTGCCGCCGATGATCTCCCCGATGCCCGGGGCGAGCACGTCCATCGCGGCCACGGTCTTCCCGTCCTCGTTGATGCGCATGTAGAAGGCCTTGATGGCCTCCGGGTAGTTCATCACGACGACAGGCCGGCCCACGTGCTCCTCGGTGAGGTAGCGCTCGTGCTCCGTCTGGAGGTCCTTGCCCCACTCCGGCGTGTACTCGAACTTCTTCTTCGCCTTCTGGAGGATGGAGACGGCCTCCGTGTAGTCGATGCGCTCGAAGCTGGAGCCGATGAACTTCTCCATCCGCTCCGTGACGCCCTTCTGCTGGCGCTCCTCGAAGAACTTCATGTCCGGCGCGCACTCGTCCAGCACGGCCTTGAACACGTACTTGAGGAACCGCTCCGCCAGCGCCGCGTCCTCGTTGAGGTCCGCGAAGGCGATCTCCGGTTCAATCATCCAGAACTCGGCCAGGTGGCGCGTGGTGTTGCTGTTCTCCGCGCGGAACGTGGGGCCGAACGTGTAGACCTTGGACATGGCCAGGCAGTACGCCTCCACGTTCAGCTGCCCGGACACGGTGAGGTAGGCCTCCTTGCCGAAGAAGTCCTTGCCCCAGTCAATCTTGCCGTCCTGGCCGCGCGGCGGGTTGTGCGCGTCCAGCGTGGACACGCGGAACATCTGCCCGGCGCCCTCCGCGTCGCTCGCGGTGATGATGGGCGTGTTCACCCAGCAGAAGCCCTCACCGTGGAAGAAGCGGTGCACCGCCTGCGCCGCCGCGTTGCGCACGCGGGTGATGGCCCCGAAGGTGTTGGTGCGCACGCGCAGGTGCGCCACTTCCCGCAGGAACTCCAGCGAGTGCTGCTTCGGCTGGATGGGGTAGGTGTCCGGGTCGTCCACCAGGCCCAGCACCTGCACTTCGTCCGCCTGGATTTCGAACGCCTGCCCCTTGCCCTGGGACTGCACCAGCGTGCCCCGGCAGACGACGGAGGCGCCCGCGGTGAGGTGCAGGACTTCCTTGTCGTAATTGGGCAGCGAATTGGGCGCGACGACCTGGATGGGGTCGAAGACCGACCCGTCGCTCACGTTCACGAAGCTGATGCCCGCCTTGGAGTCGCGGCGCGTCCGCACCCAGCCGCGCACCTCCACCTTCGAGCCCGCTTCGACGGCCCCCGACAGGGCCTTCTTCACACTCACGACCTGCATGGTGCTCTCCCTCATGCTCCAGACCGGGAAGGCGAGTTAGTCGTGCCCGGGCCCGAGGGCAAGCACCGTCAGCGTCCCCCTCCTTCCCTCGGGCCGCCAGGTCAGGGACTCCGGGGTGCCAGCCGTCCAGGCTTCCGACGCGCCAAGACTTGTTGCCCGCGTGTCCTACCTCCCGCTAAGAGTCTGAAAAGCCATGGCGATGAACGAGCGTTACGAGCCGCAGTCGATTGAAGGAAAGTGGCAGACCCGTTGGGAGCAGGAGGGCCTCTTCCGGGCAGGCAGACGCCCGGATGCCCCCAAGAAGTACGTCCTGGAGATGCTGCCGTACCCCAGCGGTCAGATGCACATGGGGCACGTGCGCAACTACCTCATCGGGGACGTCTACGCGCGCTACTACCAGATGCGCGGCTTCGACGTGCTGCACCCCATGGGCTGGGACGCCTTCGGCCTGCCGGCGGAGAACGCGGCCATCAAGGACGGAGTCCACCCGGCCATCCGCACCCGCGAGAACATCGAGTCGTTCAAGGCGGAGATCAAGACGCTCGGCTACAGCTACGACTGGACGCGCGAGGTCAACACCAGCCAGCCGGAGTACTACCGCTGGAACCAGTGGTTCTTCCTCCAGATGCTGGAGCGCGGGCTCGTCTATCGCCGCTTCAGCAAGGTGAACTGGTGTACCGGCTGCCACACCGTCATCGCCAACGAGCAGGTGAAGGACGGCCGCTGCGAGCGCTGCAGCTCCGAGGTGCAGGACAAGGAGATGCCCGAGTGGGCGTTCCGCATCACGAAGTACTCGCAGGACCTGCTCGACGCGCTCGACACGCTCAAGGCCTGGCCGGACAGCATCACCACTCGTCAGCGCGACTGGATTGGCCGCTCCGACGGCGCGGAGGTGGACTTCCGCGTCCAGGGGCATGACGCCACCCTGCGCGTCTTCACCACCCGCGTGGACACGCTCTTTGGCTGCACCTACGTGGTGCTCGCGCCGGACCACAAGCTCGTGGCCCAGGTGACGACGGCGGACCGCCGCGCGGACGTGGACGCGTTCGTGAAGAAGATGGCCGCCCAGAGCAAGACGGAGCGCCTGGGCGAGGACGCGGAGAAGGAGGGCATCTTCACCGGCGGCCACGCGCTCAACCCGGTGACGGGCCAGCCGGTGCCCATCTGGATCGCCAACTTCGTGGTGAGCGACTACGGCACCGGCGCGGTGATGAGCGTGCCGGCGCACGACGCGCGCGACTTCGCCTTCGCGCGCAAGTATTCGCTGCCCGTGCGCGTGGTCATCCAGCCTGTGTCCGGCGACAAGCTGGGCGCGGGTGAGACGCTCGACAAGGCGTACACGGACGACGGCGTGCTCGTGGACTCCGGGGACTTCAGCGGCATGCCTTCGGCCGAAGTGCGGGTGAAGCTGGCCGCGAAGCTGGAGGCGCAGGGGCAGGGCAAGGCCACGGTGACGTACCGCCAGCGGGACTGGGGCTTCAGCCGCCAGCGCTACTGGGGCACGCCCATCCCCATCGTCTACTGCGAGAAGTGCGACCCCGAGCACAAGGGGCTCCCCGTTCCGTTGGATCAGCTCCCGGTGCGGCTGCCGGACATCGACACGCAGGCGGTGCTCACCGGCCGAGGCGAGCCGCCGCTCGCGAAGGTCGCGTCCTTCATCAACACGACCTGCCCCAAGTGCGGCGGTCCCGCGCGCCGGGAGGCGGAGACGATGGACACCTTCGTCGACTCCTGCTGGTACTTCGCGCGCTACCTGTCGCCGAAGTACGACGCGGCGCCCTTCGACCCGAAGGAGGCGAAGCACTGGCTCCCGGTGGACATCTACGTCGGCGGCCCCGAGCACGGCGTGATGCACCTGCTCTACTTCCGCTTCTGGACCCGGGTGATGAAGCTCCTCGGGCTGTCCCCGGTGGACGAGCCCGTCACGCGGCTCATCACCCAGGGCATCGTCAACGGCGCGGACGGCCGGAAGATGGGCAAGCGCTACGGCAACGGCGTGGCGCCCAACACCATCGTGGCGAAGTACGGCGCGGACACCGCGCGCACCTACGTGCTCTTCGCGGGCCCGCCGGAGCGCGACTTCGACTGGTCCCACGAGCAGGTGGAGGGCGTGTTCCGCTTCCTCAAGCGCGTGTGGACGCTGGCCGCCACGCACCACGCCGTCGCCGCGGACGCGACGTACTCGGGCCCCTACGAGGGCAAGGCGCTGGAGACGCGCCGCGCGGCGCACAAGTGCGTCAAGCGCGTGACGGAGGCCATCGAGCGCCTTTCCTTCAACACCGCCGTCGCCGGCGTCATGGAGTGCGTGAACGCGCTCTACGCGGTGGGCACGCCGGAGACGCCCGCGGAGAAGGCCGCGATGGGCGAGGCGGTGCGGCTGCTCGCGCGCATCCTCACCCCCCTCGCGCCGCACATCGCGGACGAGCTGGCGGAGGCCTACGGCGCGAAGGCGTCCACCGTCACGGAGGCCTGGCCGGAGTTCGACCCGGCGCTCGTGGTGGACGACGTGATTCCGTACGCCGTGCAGGTGAACGGCAAGCTGCGCGCGGAGGTGCGCGTGGCGGCGGACGCGGACGAGGCGGCGGTGCGCGCGGCGGCGGAGGCGGACGACAAGGTGAAGGCCGCGCTCGAGGGCAAGACGCTGCGCAAGTTCGTCTTCGTCCCCAAGCGGCTGGTGAACTTCGTCGTCGGCTGACAGCCGGGAAGAGGGAGGGGCGGTGCCCGCGGAAGTGCTCGTCATGTGCTCCGCCTGCGGGCGCCCCCAGTCGGCGGCCCGGCGCCGCTGTGCCTTCTGCAACGCGGAGCTGCCGGAGGCGCCCCTGCCGTCCCGGTCTTCTCCAGGGACGCCCGTGCCATCGTCGCCGGGCTTCTCACCGCTGGCGCTGGAGCTGGGCAACCGGCGCGCCCTGGCCGTGAACGGCGAGCAGCTGTCGTTCCAGGGGCGCCCGGGCGGAGGCCCGACGCTCGACGTGCCCTGGGCGCGCGTGCGGCGGCTGGAGTGGCGCACGCGGCCCTATTTCGAAGCGCTGGGGCTGCTCGCCTTCACCGCGCTGGGCCTCCTCTGGGCGCCCACGCAGGCCGTGCGGCTCCTGGCCCTCGTGGCCGGCGTCATCGGCCTGGGGCTCGCGGCGCTGTACCGCCACCACGGGCTCACGCTGGAGCTGGATGATGGCACGCGGATGCAGTGGCCCCTGGGCATGGCGCTGAAGGGCTCCGCCCGGGAGCGAGGGCTCGAAGCGGCCCGCGCCACGCTGGCGGACGCAGGACGCATGCGCGGCGTACCGGTGGCCGGCTCCGACGCTTGACGGAGGATCGCGGCCGGGTAGGGTGCGCGCCCATGCGGCCCTCCGGGAACGTGGTGCGGACAGGTGCGGTGAAGGCGTTCCGCTGGGGCGTGGCGGCGGTGGCGATGCTGGGCGCCGGGTGCGGCTACCGCTTCAGCCCGTGGGGCTCCGCGCTGCCAGAGGGCACGGGCCAGGTGTGCGCGCCCGTCTTCACCAACGAGACGCCGGAGCCCTCGCTGGAGAACCTCTTCACGCGCTACCTGCGCAACCAGCTGATTGAAGCGGGCCGGCTGGCCACCGCGCCGGGCTGCGACTCGACGATTGAAGGGGCGGTGCTCGGCATCTGGTCATCCCCGACCATCATCCCCAACAACTACCGCATCTCCACGACGGTGCGGCTGCGCCTCGTGAAGGAGGGGCGGCTGCTGTCGGAGACGGTGGTGTCGGGGACCGAGGACTACCTCCAGGGACGTGGCAACGTCCTGGAAGCAGAGGCCAACCGTCAGGCCGCGCTGGCGCGCCTGGCGGAGCTGCTCATGCGCGACGGATACGATCGGCTGGCCAGCACCTGGTGAGGACCGGGGAGCCCGGTCCTCGACACGCGGTGGTGCTGCGGGACGACTAGGCCTTCGCCTTCGCGGCGGCCTTGGCCAGCCGGGAGATGCGGCGCGCGGCGGTGCGCTTGTGCAGGACGCCCTTGCTGGCCGCCTTGTTGAGGGTCTTGGAAGCCGCCTTCAGCGCGTCCGTCGTCTTCGAACCGTCCTTGGAGGCAATGGCCTCGCGGGCGGACTTGACGGCGTCCTTCACGGTCGTCCGGACGTTCACGTTCCGGGCGCGGCGCTTCAGGGACTGGCGGTAACGCTTCTCTGCGGACTTGGTGTTCGCCAAGGAAATGCTCCAGCGGAAGGCAAGACAAGAAAAGAGGGGCCGTCCTTACTGCGACGACCCGGTTGCGTCAAGGCACGCGTGCGATCGCGATCAGGATTTCCGGTGTCGGAACCCCCGGGAGGCCTCCGGAATGCCCTCCGGAGCCCCCACCCGCGCCCATGGCGGAAGAATCAGGCCGGCGGGGCGGCGTATTCCCACCGCAGCCCGGCCGGATCCACGAACTGGAAGCCCGTCTCGGCGCTGGCGCCCGCCACCAGCCGCCCCGGGTGGTGCGCCCGGAACAGCTCCTGGAGCCGGGCGACGGCCGCCTGGGAGGGGGCCTCCAGCGTCAGGGCCACCGGGGAGCCGGCCAGCGCCTGGGCGCCCGGCGTGAAGACGAGCCCCAGGCCCGCACCCGTGTAGGCCGCCGTGCCCTCCGGCGACCGGGTGGGGGCCCACCCCAGCCAGGCCGCCACCCCGTCCCAGAAGGCCCGCTGGGCCGCCACGTCCGGCACGGCCAGGCGCAGGGTGGCCACGGACGCGCGCGGCGCATGGCTCGGTGGGGGCAGCGCCTTCTCCACGGCCTTCGCGGCCTGCCAGTGGCGCTCCATGTGCTCCAGGCTGGCGCCGCCGAAGGGGACCTGCTCCTCGTTCAGCTTCGCCTCGATGTACTGGAAGCGGGTCACGAAGCGGCGCGTGGCCATGCGCAGCGCGTCCTCGGCCGGCGTCTTCACGAAGCGGGCGAGGTTCGCCAGCGAGAACAGCACGTCCCCCAGCTCGTGCTCGATGGCGTCCCGGCCTCCGGAGGCGATGGCCTCGTCCAGCTCGCGCAGCTCCTCGTCCAGCTTGCCCCGCACCCCGGCCAGGTCCGGCCAGTCGAAGCCGATGCGGCTGGCCTTCTCCGTGAGGCGCTCGGCGCGCAACAGGGACGGGGCCTGGGTGGGCACGCCGTCCAGCACCGAGCCCGCGCGCCCGGTCTTCTTCTTGCGCTCCTCCGCCTTCAGCTGCGCCCAGTTGGCCAGCACCTGCTCGGCGCCCTTCACCTGCTGATCCCCGAAGACGTGTGGGTGCCGGCTGGTGAGCTTGTCGCTGATGGCCGCGCAGACGTCCGCCATGGTGAACTCGCCCAGCTCCGCGGCCAGCTGCGTGTGGAAGACAATCTGGAAGAGGAGGTCTCCCAGTTCTTCACACAGGGGGCGCCAGGGGCCGCCGTCGGCCACGCGGTCCATCTCGTCCAGGACCTCGAACGCCTCCTCGGTCAGGTAGGGGCGCAGCGAGCGCAGGTCCTGCTCGCGGTCCCACGGGCAGCCGCCCTCGGCCCGGAGGCGCCGCATGATCTCCACCAGTCGTTCCAGCTCCGCTCCAGGCGCCGCCATTCATTCACTCCCGAGCAATCCCCCCGCCTCGGGCTCCTGTAGCACGGGCGGCGGGCACCACATGATTTCGGATCGTCCCGCCTGTCGCCTATCATCGGACGCCCGGATGCTCCGCTCGTTCCTCGGCCTGTGTTGCAGCCTCGTGCTGCTTGTCCCCGCGCGCGCCCCTGCGTTGATGCAGGAGCCGCTCCTGCGCATCGAGGAGAAGGTCATCGAGCCGGAGCCGGACCCCAGCACCTTCCGCGCCACGGAGGATGATCCGGTGGAGGACCCCGGCTCCGACTCCGAGCCGGCCGACGAACCGGAGGAGCCCCGCCCCGACAACCGGCGCCGCGTCATCGCCC
>NZ_RAWM01000077.1 GCF_003668875.1 Corallococcus interemptor
TGCAGCTTCTATTTCAGTTCGCAGTCAGCGTCAACTTCGCTTTTGCGTCCTGCGGGCTGTCTCGAATCTCGTCGGCGCCGTCCAGTGACTTCCGCCGCTTCGTTTCGAGGGAGGCGGCTTCTACTTCAGCGCCGTCTTCCTTGTCAACCGCTCGCTGTCAGCTTTCCTCACCGCTTTGCGTCCGTCGTGTTGTCTTCCGGACCGCCGCTTCTTCGGTGGGGCGCGGCTTCTATCTCTTCGCCGCGTTCGCTGTCAACCCGCTCGTTGACTGCCCTATTTCCTTGTCGGTGCTGCTCTCCCTCCGAAGTGCCTTCCGCGCCAGTGCGCGGGCTTCGAAGCGAGGGGCGCGGCTTCTACCACCGCCGCATCCTGTGTCAACTGCCCTACTCCTGCTTCCCGATCCGCTCCGCCTCCCATGAGGCGGCAACCCACTCCAACACCTTCAACGCCCGCTGACCGTCTGCGGCGAACATCTAAGAACCGGATCGGAGAATGTCAACTTCTCGTCACCGCCACCGCATCGCGCTGGTGTCACCGGGGTGACGCCTGCGTGTCGCCGCGAGGTGGGCGGCTTATCCATCAAGCGATCCGGCGGCGCAAGAAATTTGATGCAGGCCGCCGGCGCGATGCGACGTGGTGAAGGGGGAACCCGTAGGGCGGTTCCACCCATTCCCCGGGGATTTCAGCTCCCGAACCGGAGTTTCGAGAGGTCCACCCTCCCCCGCCGGCACTTCTCCGCGACCACCACCGAGCGCAGCTCCTGGTAGGCGCGCTCGAAGTCGTCGTTCACGATGACGTAGTCGTAGGAGGCGATCCCCCGCTCGATCTCCGAGCGGGCAGCCAGCATCCGGCGGCGGATGGTCTCATCCGAGTCCGTCTGGCGATCCCGCAGCCGCCGCTCCAGCTCATCCATGGAGGGGGGCAGGACGAAGATGAGGACCGCGTCGGGGTGCTTGCGCTTGATGGCCTGCCCACCCTGGACGTCGATGTCGAAGATGGCGGTTCCACGGCGCGTGCGGGCTTCGTCCACCACGGACTGAGGGCTGCCGTAGAAGTGGCCGTGCACCTCGGCCCACTCCACGAACTCGCCCTTCTCGATCTTCTCCTGGAAGGTGGCGACTCCCACGAAGTGGTAGTCCACACCCTCCTGCTCCTTCCCGCGGGGGCGCCGGGTGGTGACGCTGGTGGAGAAGATGCCATCCGGCATCTCCTTCAGCAGGCGGTGCGCGAGGGTGGTCTTTCCCGCTCCAGACGGAGCGGAGAGGACGAGGAGCAGGCCAGGCTGGAGTCCAGTGGATTCGTTCATTCGACGTTCTGCACCTGTTCGCGGATGCGCTCGACCTCGGCCTTCATCGAGACCACGCGCGCGGAGATCTCCGCGTGCTGGCTCTTGGAGCCGGTCGTGTTCACCTCGCGGTGCATCTCCTGCACGAGGAAATCCATGCGCCGGCCCACCGGCTCGGGGCTCGCCATGAGGAGCCGGAACTGCTCCAGGTGGGTCGCGAGCCGGGTCACCTCTTCCGCGATGTCCGTGCGCTCGGCGAACAGGGCCACTTCCTGCGCCAGGCGCTGCGGATCCACCGCGACGCCGCGCGCGAGCTCCGCGACACGGTCGGTGAGCCGCTGCTGGTAGTCACTGACCGCGCGGGGCGCGAGGCGGGCGACCTCCTGGCTCCAGCCTTCGATGAGCTTCATCCGGGCGTCCAGGTCCGCGTGGATGGATTCGCCCTCGGTGTTCCGCATCGTCTCCAGGGCCGCGAGCGCCTGCTGCAGCGCGGTCTGCGTGGCCTGGGTGGCGGACTCCACGTCAACGCCCTTCTCCTCCAGGCGGATGACGCCCGGCTGGTTGGAGACCTGCGACCAGGCGATCTCCGCCGGCTGGCCCAGGGCCTCGGCGACTTCCTTGAAGGCGCGCGCGTATTCGCGGGCCAGGGCGACATCCACCGTGGGGACGTTGCCGGAGACGGTGGCGGCCTGCCGGCGCACCAGGATCTCCACCGAGCCTCGCGCGAGGCGGTCCTTCACCTGCTTCACGAGCGCGGGCTCGAGCGCGGACAGCTCGCGCGGCAGCCGGACCTTCACTTCACAGAACTTGTGGTTGAGCGAGCGTGCTTCGACGGAGACCTCTTCGTCTCCCACTCGGGCGCGGCCCGAACCAAATCCGGTCATGCTCTTGAGCATTGGGGCGGGTGCTAGGGGCTTTCCGTCCCAAGGTCAAGCCAGCGTCTTGTGTCCGTTCCAATTCTGGTAGGGTCCGCCGCCGATGGCGTGGCACAAGTGGCTTGAAACGTGGGCGAAGCTGGCACTGACGCTCCTGGCTTCCCTCCTGTTCTGGCGCCCCGGACGTCGCCGTTCTCCCGGAGCGCCCCTCCCCCACCCGCGCAGGGTCCTGCTCGTCCGGCCCGACAACCGCGTGGGCGAGGCCCTTCTCACCACGCCCCTGATGCGGACCCTCAAGGCGCACCTCCATCCGGCTCCGGAGGTGCATGTGCTCGTGCACGCCAGGGTGGCTCGCGTCCTCCAGGGACACCCTGACGCGGATGCAATCCTGGCGTTCGACCGGCGCCTGCTCTGGCTGGGACCGCTGGCGCCTGGCATCCGGGCACTGCGCCGCGCGGGCTACGACACCGTCGTGGATTGCGCCAACTGGAGCGCGCCTTCGGTCACGAGCGCGCTCATCTCGCGAATGGCGGGGCCGAAGGCCGTCGTCATCGGACCGGGCGTCTGGCCGGTGTCGCTGCTGCAGTCGGTGTCCGTCCCTGCCCGTTCCGATACCCGGCACGAGGCCGTTCAGCGGACGCACCTGCTCACGCCCCTGACGAAGGGCGCGGTCTCCGAGGGGCTTTCCTTCCGGGAGCCGGTGCTGGGCGATGCGTTCCGTGGCTACCTGGCGATATTCGCCGGCAAGGGTTCTCGCCGTGCGGTCATCAACCCGGGGGGCCGGCTGGGTGAGCGCCGCATTCCCGCCGAGGCCTTCGCGGCCGCGGCCCGGGAGCTGATCTCGCTCGGCTATTCGCCCGTCGTGACCTGGGGACCGGGTGAGGAAGCCCTGGCTCGGAGCGTGCTCGCGGGTGCTCCGGGGGCGGAGCTGGCTCCGGCGACGAGCATCGATGAGCTGGGGGCCCTCATGCGGACCGCGGGCCTCACCATCTGCAACAACACCGGGCCCATGCACCTGTCCGTCGCCGTGGGTGCCCCCACGCTGGCGTTCTTCCTGCGCATCGACATGGAGCGCTGGGGCCACGCGGTGGCTCCGCACCGGATGGTGGATCTGACGCCCATCGTGGACGGCGCCGCCGGTGCGGGGTTGGAGCAGCGCGTGGCCGAGGAGGTCCGGTCGTTCGTCTCGGAGCGGACTTCGCTCACGGGGTGAGCCTTCGCTCCTCCTCGTGCACCATCCTCGGGACGCCGTCCTCGACGGGCCAGGCTCGCAGGCACCTGAGGCAGCGGACTTCGGGCGGAGGGCCCTCGTGCTCTTCGAGCGGGCCCTTGCAGTGGGGACAGCCGAGGATGGACCGCAGCAGCGGGTCCAGGACCATGGCTACTTCGCGCCTTCCCGGCCGAGCCTGCGCGCCAGCTCCGTGGTGCTGTGGTCCTTCGGGTCTCCCGCCACCGCGGTCCTGCCTCCGTAGGCCCGGACCTCGTCGCCTTCCGGAATGGTGTCCGGCGTGTAGTCCGTCCCCTTCACGTGCACGTCGGGCTTGAGGGCCCGGATGATGCTCCGCACGTTCGGCTCGTCGAAGACGACCACGCGGTCCGTGCAGGCCAGCGCCGCGACGAGTTCCGCTCGCTCCGCTTCCGGGATGTGCGGACGGCCGGGTCCCTTGTAGGCCCGGGTGGAGGCGTCCGAGTTCACCGCCACCACCAGCACGTCCGCCAGCGCCTTCGCCCCTTCGAGGTACCGGACGTGCCCGACGTGCAGCAGGTCGAAGACGCCGTTCGCGAGGGCCACCGTGCGGCCCTGCTCGCGCCAGCGTTCTCGTTCCTCCGCGATGGCGGCGAGGGGGCGAAGCTTGTCCAGGGTGTTCATCGGGGGCTCCGCAGTGCTTCGAGGAGTTCTTCGCGTGAGACCGTCGCCGTGCCGGGCTTCTGCACCACCAGCGAGCCCGCCACGTTCGCGAGCCTCGCGGCGTCACCGAAGGAGGCACCCGCCGCGAGCGACAGCGCGAAGCTCGCGATGACGGTGTCACCGGCTCCGGTCACGTCCACCGCGGACTTCGCTCCGTGCACCGGGATGAGGTCCACGCCGCCCTTCGCGTCGAAGAGGGCCATGCCGTGCCGGCCTCGCGTCACCAGCAGGGCCTTGCAGCCCAGCTTGCGGACTGCTTCATGGCCCGCCTCCAGGAGGTCTTCCTTCGTTCGCACCGGACGGCCCGTGAGGGCTTCGAGTTCCGGTTCGTTGGGCTTGCACACCGTGAGACCGGCGAAGGCGGCCAGCGCATAGCGGCTGTCCACGCAGACCGGGAGCCCGTCCGCGGCGAGCTTTCGCAGCGCGGCCCGGACTTCGTCGCTCACGACGCCCGCGCCGTAGTCCGAGACGACCACCGCGTCCGCGTCCTTCGCCGCCGCCTCCACCTGCCTGGCGATGGCCTTGCGCATCCGGGGCGGGAGGGGGCCTCGCTGGCCCCGGTCGACCCGGAGCATCTGCTGCCTTGTGGTGCTGATGCCTCCCGCGAGGATGCGCGTCTTCGTCTCCGTCTGGATGCTTCGGCTGCTGACCGCGTGCAGCCGGATGTCCGCCGTGTCGAAGAGCTTGCGCAGCTCGGTGCCCATGGAGTCCACGCCCAGGGCGCCCACCGCCGTCACCTGCCCCGACAGCGCGCGGATGTTGGCCGCCACGTTGGCTCCGCCGCCGAGCTTCACCTCCGACGACTCGTACCGGACGATGAGCACCGGGGCCTCGCGGCTCACCCGGTCCGTCTGGCCATAGAGGTAGTGGTCGGCGACCAGGTCTCCCACCAGCAACACCCGACGGCGCGCGAAGGCGAGTGGCAGGCGCGAGGACGATGCTGCCGGACGTGAAGACGGGGCCGCGGGCATGGGCGCGCGTTGTCCCACAGCGCTCCAGCCCTCACAAGTCGCGCGTCTGCCCCTGCAGCCCCAGCGCCCGCTTCAGATGCGCTTCGCCCTCCAGGACCTCCACTCCCAGGCGTACCACCCAGGCCTCGAAGCCAGCGGGCAGGCGCACCGCGTCCTTCTCTGTCGTCACCACTCGCGCGCCTCGCTGACGGGCACGGGCTTCGACCTGCCGCAGCTCTTCCGCCGTGAAGCGATGGTGATCCGGGAAGAGGGCCGCGTCCCGGACCTCCACCCCGAGCGTGGTGAGGGTCTTCAGGAAGCCTCCGGGCCTTGCCAGTCCGGCCAGGGCGAGGACGGGCCTTCCTTCGAGCGCGTTCGTCGCGTGCTCGGTGCCCGCGGGGGCCCTCCAGCCCGTGGGGCCGTAGCGCGTCCGGACCCTGGGGACGGTCAGGGCTTCGACCCATGGGTTGGGGGCGGCGTCTCCCGGGGCGGCTCTCAGCCAGAGCAGCGTGGCCCGGCGCAGGGCGGACGGGGGCTCTCGCAGCGGGCCTCTTGGGAGCAGCTGGCCGTTGCCCAGGCCCACGGCTTCGTCGACGACGACCAGGTCTTCGTCACGGTGCAGACGGCGGTGCTGGAAGCCGTCGTCCAGCAGGACCGTGTCCAGGCCGAAGTCGTCCCTGGCCCGGAAGGCCGCCGCCACCCGGTCCGCGCCCACGAAGAGCCGGGCCCCGGGGCACCTGCGTGCGAGCAGCAGCGGTTCGTCCCCCGCCTCCGTCACGTCGGGCAGTGGCTCCGCTCCCGTGAAGGTGAGCGGCTGCTGGGACTCGCGTCCGTAGCCTCTCGTGAGGATTCCGACCTTGCGCCCTTCGCGGATCAATTGCTCCGCGAGGTGGAGGACCGCGGGCGTCTTGCCCGTGCCTCCGACGTTGAGGTTGCCGATGGAGATGACTCGCAGTCCTTCGACGTGTTCGGCTCGCTTCAGTCCCGAGTCGTAGAGGGCGCTTCGGAGGCGGACCGCTCCGCTGTAGGTCCAGGACACCAGCGTCAGCGGCGACAGGAGGGCACGGCGGGTCCAGGGCTCCGGTGTCGGCGGATAGAAGATCCGCTCCAGCGCCGTGGGTGCTCCGGTCATCGCCGTGGCTCCGCGGCCTGCGCGTAGAGGGACAGGATGTCCCTGGCGATGTGCTCGTTCGTCGGGTGCCGGGTCTTCGCCGTGGATCCGGACCGTGCGGCGGTGATGACGGCTTCCACCGTGGACGCTTCCACGCTTGCGTCCGCCAGCTCCGGGAGCGCTCCTTCGTTCACCGCGACCACCCGGACTCCACAGGCCCGGGCCTGAGCCGCGGCCCTGGCGCTCCAGTCGTTTCCCAGACCGAGGATCCAGACCTCGTCCAGGGCCTGCAGCCACTTCGCGAAGTCCGCTCCCTGCTGGTAGCCCGCGAAGGTCACATGCTCCGTGAGGCCTCGCTCCGCCACCTGCGTCCGCGTCGCTTCGAGCAGGGCTCCGTCGCCTACCAGCACGAGGCGGGCTTCGGGGCGCTGCTGCCGGAACGTGGCGAAGGCTTCGACTCCCAGCGCGTGACGACGGCTCTGCTGAAAGGTGGAGATCATCCCCACGAGGTGCGTGTCCTCCAGGCCCAGGGTCTGGCGGAGGGTCTTGCGGTCGCTCGGCGGGGCGAACATCGGATCCACCAGCGCGGGCAGGACCTGGACGGGACGGTGACGGCCTTCGAGCTTTTGTACCAGGTGGCTCGCGGGCACCGTGTAGGCGCTGGCTTCGGGCAGCGAGGACCTCAGCGAGCGCGGCGCGTGGATGGAGCGGATCCGCACGGCTCCCTTCGGCGTTCCCCAACGGGCCACGAGATGATCATGCGTGAAGTGGGTGTGGACCACGTCCACCGTCCTGCGGCGGAGGGCTCGCAGGTCGCTCCAGATTTCCCACGGTGGGGACTTCACGGACAACGTCAGGCCTCCTTCATCCAGGAGGCCCAGTTGCTGGAAGCGGGGGACGGCGGGTTCTTCGGCGGCGATGTCCCGGCGCTTGCGGTCCACCGCCACCGTGACCTCGTGGCCCAGGGCCCGCTGTGCTTGCGCGAGCAGCGCGACGTTCTCCGCCGGGCCGCTCCAGAAGGGACTCGCGAGCAGGTGCAGGATGCGCATCAGCGCTTCACCAGCGAATGGTAGAGGTCCCGGAGCGCCCGGGCTTCGTGCTCGACGCCGCAGCGGCTGCGGGCCTCTTCTGCCGCGTTGCGGCCGACCTGACGGGCTCGCTCCGGTTCGCGGGTCAGTTCGTCCAGGAGGGCTCGCAGGCCCTTCACGTCTCCGGGTTCGAAGAAGAAGCCCGTGCGGCCGTGCTCGATGAGCGTGTCCAGGTACGGCAGCTTGGAGGCCACCACGCAGCAGCCGGAGGCCATCGCCTCCACGTGCACCAGCGAGTAGCCCTCCGCGTAGGACGGGTGCACCAGGATGCTCAGGCCCTGGTACCAGGGCTCGATGGTGGACTGCTCTCCCGCGAGCAGCACCCGGTCCTCGATGCCCTCGCGCAGCCCGTTCACCCACGTCAGGTCCGGCCCCTTCGCGAGCCCCACCAGCACCGCCTGCCACTCCGGCCGCTGCGGCAAGAGGGGCCTCAAGGCTTCGATGAAGTCGCCCTGCCCCTTCTCCTTGCGGATGCGCCCGATGACGCCGATGCCGTAGCGGCCTCCCTGCTGGAGCCGGGCCCAGGCCGCGTCACGGTCTTCCGGTGGATGGAAGCGCTGGAGGTCGATGCCGTGGGAGATGACCGTGGACGGGAGCGCGATGACGTCGGAGATCTGCTTCGTCAGCGACACCAGCGCGTCCGCGCCCCTGGCGAGCCAGCGCGTGAAGCGCGTGGGGGCCACCGACGTGTGCCTGGTGAAGACGAGTTGGACCTTGCCTCCCAGCGCCTTCAGGAGCATCCCCGCCAGCAGCTCGTTGTTGCGGTGCGCGTGCCAGACAATGGGCTCCTGGTGCGAGCGGCGGATCAGCTCTCCCCAGGTGATTCGCGGCAGGGCCTCCGTCAGGCCGGAGCCGATGACCCGTGTCTCGTCGCCGTGGGCCAGCGCTGGCACCACGGACTCCACGTGCCGCGTGACTCCTGTGTAGCGCTTGTGGAAGTGCGGATGGACGATGAGCGTCATCGAGGCGCCCTCCTTAGCGCGGCCATGGCTTCAGCGTTGCGCTCACTGGCTCCGGAGATGCGGCGCACCGTGGCTTCCGCCTGGGCGCCCAGTTGCTCCCGGCGTTCGGGATGGGCGAGCAGGTCCTCCAGCGCGGCGTGCAGGGCTTCTCCGTCCGCCACTTGAAGGCCTCCGTTGCCTTGCAGCACCGCGACGCTGTCCCGGAAGTTGTCCATGTGCGGGCCAAACAACACCGGCCTGCCCTGCCCCGCCGGCTCCAGGATGTTCTGTCCGCCCCGCTTCGTGAACGAACCTCCCACGAACACCACCGTCGCCAGGCGGTAGGCCCGCGACAGCTCGCCCATCGAGTCCATCACCACCACCGGTGCCCGCTCCGGGTTGCCCTGCGAGCGCAGGCCCACGATCAGGTTGCGCTCCTTCGCGAGGGTCATGATCCGCTCCGCCCGGTTCAGGTAGCGCGGCGCGATGACCAGGGTCAGCGTGGGCCAGCGCTCCCGCAGACGCTGATACACCTGCAACAGGATTTCTTCCTCGCCCTCGTGCGTGCTTCCCGCGAGCCACATGGGCTCCGCTGGGGACAGGCCCAGGGCGGTTCGCAGGGCTTCGTCCTCTGGGGCGGGCCCCGCGGCGAGGGCGTCGAACTTGGTGTTTCCGGTGGTGAGGACCCGGTCGGCCGGGGCTCCCAGGGCCTTGGCTCTTTCGGATTCCTCGTCCTGCCGCATCAGCAGCAGGTCCATGTCCTTCAGCGGGTTTTCGATGAGGCCGAAGAGCGTCCGATACTTCCCCACGTTCGCCGGGGAGAAGCGTCCGTTCGTCATGACGACGCTGGCTCCGGATTGCTTCGCGGCGCGGATGAGGTTGGGCCAGACCTCCGTGTACTCGAGGACCAGGAGGTCCGGACGAAGGGCCCGCACCGCTCGTCGCGTCGCGCCCCAGAGGTCGTAGGGCGCGTAGACGACTCCGTCGATCTGCTTCGACAGGCGGTCCCTCGCCATCGCGTGGCCGCTGTCCGTCATCGTCGAGAGCACGATGCGGCAGCCGGGAAAGCGCTGGCGCAAGGGGCCGAACATGGGCGCGAGGGCCAGCAGGTCTCCCGCGCTGGCTCCGTGCAACCACAGCAGCGGGCCCTCTCCCTTCGGCAGGTCTCCCGGTCCGTAGAAGCCCAGCCGCTGCTTCAGCCCGTGACGCGTCTTCCGATGCACGCAGAGCACCGGGAACAGCAGCGCGAAGAGGATGTAGGTGGCGACGACGTAGAGCAGGCGCATGGGCGACGTCCCGCGCTCTATCAGATGCCCGGCGGTCCGGGCACCACTCGCACCGGGCTGGGGACCAACCAGGGCCGCCACTCGTGGCCGAAGAAACGCCCGGGCGCGTGGGCCCAGACCTCCACCTGGACCACTCCGGGACCGGTCAGTTCGACGTGCTGTCCGTCGGGTTGGAGGCGGCCTTCACCCCAGACGCGGACCTCCAGCGTCCCGGGCGTGTGTTCCGGGAGGCGGACCGTCAGCAGCGCTCCCACGGGGGCCTCTCGCGTGTTCGGGTCGTAGCCTTCCAGGGCGAAGCCGTCGGGGGCTCCGAGTGCTCGGAAGACGCAGAGTGCACGGCCGCTCGCCAGGGCCTGCGTGACCTGGGCCGCGGCTTCGCGTGCGTTCTGGGACAGGGGACCTGGCAGCACGTCCGGTGGCAGCTCCATGTCGAGCGCGTTGAAGATGTCCTCGTACGCGGGCACGCCGTGCGCGTCACTGCCGCACAGGGCGAGGCGATTGCGCTCTCGCGCCAGTTCCAGGAAGCGTTCCGTCGGGCGTGGCTCTGGAACCGCGAGCAGCATCACTCCGTGCACCGGGCTCACCATGGAAGCTCCGAGCGCGGGCAGCAGGCGGCTCACCGGGCTTCTCAGCGCCTGCCGGAAGAAGGTGTCCGCCGAGTACAGCTCGAAGCCCGGGACCTGGTGCGCAGTGGCTTCGTCCTTCCACGGGTTCTTCGTCTGGACCGGATGCGCGAGGACCGCCGTGCCTCCGGCGGCTTCGATCGCGGCCACGGCCTGTTCCGGGGGGCCCCAGGGCTTCACGCCTTCGATGGGCCGCTGCATGCCGAACGCGGCCAGATGGCCCGCGCTGGTCGACACCTCCACGCCCGGGATGAGCAACACGCCGTCCACCCAGGTCGCGGCGGGTGGCTTGAAGTCGTTGTGGTCGGTGAGCACCACGAAGTCCAGGCCCGCGGCCTTCGCCGCCTGGGCGACCTTCGCGGGTGAACCGTTCCCGTCCGAGCGCGTGGTGTGCACGTGGTACGCGCCCCGGATCCACGGCTTCGCGTCCGGCTTGGGCTCGACCATGGGGTAGTCCGCGAAGCCCGCCGCGAAGGCGAAGAAGCCCGCGACACCGAGCAGCAGGAACAGCACGCCGAACACGGCGCGGATCGCCAGGGAGAGCGGCTTCCTGGCCTTGCTCACGCCGCTCCCCGCTCCATGGGGCCCGACGTCTGCAGGCGCCACATGGCGGCGTAGCGGCCTTCCTTCTGGAGCAGGTCCGCGTGGCTCCCGCTCTCCACGATGCGGCCCGCCTCCACCACGTGGATGACGTCCGCGCCCGTCACCGTCGACAGCCGGTGCGCGATGACCAGCGCCGTCCGGCCGGGGAGCACCTTCGCCAGCGCGGCCTGCACTTCGCGCTCATTCTCCGGATCCAGGCTGCTCGTCGCTTCGTCCAGCACCAGCACCGGGGCCTTCGACAGCACCGCTCTCGCGATGCACAGGCGCTGACGCTGGCCTCCGCTCAGGGTGACGCCTCGCTCTCCGATGCGCGTGTCGTAGCCCTGGGGCAGCGCCTGGATGAAGGTGTCCGCGTTCGCCACCCTCGCCGCGGCCTCCACTTCCTCTTTCGTCGCATCGGGCCTGGCGTGCCGCAGGTTCTCCAGCACCGTTCCGTGGAAGAGCAGCGGCTCCTGCGTCACCAGCGCGAACTGACTTCGGACGCTCGCGGCCGTGTACGCGTCCGCGTCCACTCCATCCAGGAGGATGCGCCCCTGCTGGGGCCGCTCGAAGCGCAGCAGCAGCGACGTCACCGTGCTCTTGCCGCCTCCGCTGCCTCCCACCAGCGCAGCCACCTGCCCCACCTTCAGGTCCAGTGTCAGCCCGTCCAGCGCGCGGCGCTCTCCGTAGAAGAAGCGCACGTCCTCCATGTGCAGCGACTCGCGCAGCGCGGGCGCCGGCACCGCGCTGGCGGTGTCCTCCACCGGGTGCTTCAGGTCGAGCAGCGCGAAGAGGCGCTCTCCCGCCGCTCCCGCCTGCACCGCGAACTGCGTCACCCGGCCCAGGTCCTTCACCGGCTGGTACACGAGGATGACCGCCGTGAGCAGC
Source organism: Corallococcus interemptor (assembly GCF_003668875.1). Lineage (GTDB taxonomy): Bacteria > Myxococcota > Myxococcia > Myxococcales > Myxococcaceae > Corallococcus > Corallococcus interemptor. The sequence continues at coordinate 11,539 of NZ_RAWM01000077.1, forward strand.
GACAGGAGCGCTTCCGGCTCCATCGCCCGCGTCGCCGCCGCGTACCCCAGCGCTCCCGCGAGCGCCGCCGCCGCGAGCACCTCCATCAACCCCGGCACGCCTCCTCGCGCCCAGGCCGCGCCCACCACGGCTTCCTCGTGGGCCTTGGCGTAGGACTCGAAGCGCGCCAGCTCCGCCTCCTGGCCGTTGAAGGCCTGGATGGTGCGCAGGCCTCCCAGCCCTTCGTGCAGCTGGCCCGCGAGCTGTCCCAGGTGGGCCTGGCCTTCGCGCGTTCCCTTCAGCACCTTGCGCGTGAGCTTCGACGCGGGCAGCGCCGCCAGCGGAATCACCGCCAGCATCAGCCCTCCGAGCATCGGGCTCATCGCCAGCGCCACGCCCGCGAGCACCAGCACCTGGATCGTGTCTCGCAGGTACGAGCCCACCGTGTACATGGCGGCCATCTCCACCGCCAACACGTCCGAGGAGAAGCGGCTGAGCAGGTCTCCCGTCCGCTCCTTCGACAGCTGCGACGGCGACAGCGCCGTGAGCCTCAGGAACAGGTCGCGCCGCAGGTCCTTCACCACGCGCTGCGCGAACAGGCCCATGAAGTAGAACTGGCCCAGGTACCCCACGCCCTTCACCGCGCCCACGCCCAGCACCAGCACCGGGAAGCCCCAGAGCGCCGCCTCGCGCGGCAGGTCCGCGAGCCACGGCACCTTGTGAGCGCTCGCGAAGCCCTCTTCACCTCCCGACAACAGGAAGCGCAGCGCCGGCCCCAGCAGGTACGCGTACGCGCCCGTGGCGAGCCCCAACACCGCCATGCACACGAAGGCCAGGACCAGGATTCCCGCGTGCGGCTTCGCGTAGCGCAAGAGCTTCCAGAGCGCGCGATGCATGACTACTTCACCACCTTCTGCAACGCCGCCCTCGCGAGCACCGAATACGGGTTCAGCTCCAGCACCTTCATCAGCTTCTTTCGTGCGAGCGGCGCGTCGTCCAAATCGATTTCGATGATGGCCGCGATGACCTGCGCCCGCTCCAGGTACGGGTCCAACGTCAGCGCCTGCTTGAGCACCTTGCGCGCCGCGAGCGCCCGCTGCATCAGCGGCCCGGGGGAGCCCCGGTACTTCGCCCAGGCGAGGTACGAGTAGTACTCGGGCTCGCTGCCGTTGAGTAACACCGCTTCTTCAAAGCCCTGGATGGCCGCCCTGTAGTCGCCCCGCTTCATCGCGGACTCGCCCCGGCGCAGCGCCAGCTCCGCGTCCACGTTGATGGCGGTCGCGCGGCCCACCACTTCCTGCCGGCTGAAGAAGTACTGGAGGTAGGCGCGGCGCTTCTCGTCCACGCTCAGCACGCGGTACGCCGCGGACAGCTTCTCCTGCACCTGCTCCAACAGGTCGCGCAGGTCGGAGATGTCGAACTCCGCGTAGGTGTCCGGGTGAAAGCGCATCGCCGTCTCGTGGTACGCGCGCTCCACCGCTTCTTTATCCGCCGCGAGGTCCAGCCCCAGCCCGCCGAAGTAGCTGCGCGTGATGATGCGCACCGCCTCCTCGCGCACCGCCGCCGCCGTCTCCGGTGGCAGGCTCTTGCGCTTGCGCGGCGCGATGACGTCCGGCACCGCCGCGGCGCTGAGCACGTCCGTCCCCGTCGCCACCGGCGTCGCGGAGAACGTCACGCCGCCCGTCAGCTTGAGGAACCACAGCAGCGTGTACGCCGCCCGCAGCTCCGCGCGCCCGTGCGCCAGCAGGTCCTTGAGGACGATGCGGCCATTCACCTGCATGGCCAGCTTGATGTCCTCCGTGTCCAGCGCCATCGCCTGGAGGTCCCGGCCGAAGTCCGCCGAGCGCACCGGGTACTCGTTCACGTGCGCCTTGAGCGCGCCCGCCACCACCCGCAGCGGCATGCGCCGGCGCGCGGCCTCCAGCAGCGGGGCCAGGGCGGGCTGCTCCACGGAGGCCACTTCGGAGGAGAACTCGTCACCCGCGTAGAACGCGAAGCGGCCTTCGCGCATGGCCAGCACGCGCCCGAGCCGGTCCCTCGTGAAGTCGCGCAGCAGCGCCAGCAGGTCCTCGCCCACCGCCTCCACGCCCACGTCCGCGAGCGCCGCGCCGATGCGCAGCCCGGAGGCGAGCGACTCCACCACCGGGTGCTCCTGCGCCTCCGTGAGGACCTTCCGCTCGCGCAGGTAGCGGGGAAGCGCGTCCTCCTTCGCGGAGGAGTCGAAGTTCGCGGGTCCACCGCGCAGGAAGAACACGCGGCGATAGAGGCCCTTGTGCGCCACCACCAGCACGCCGTCGCGCCGCAGCCGGTAGAGCGAATGCAGCAGCGCCGGCAGCGGGAAGGCCTTCAGGTCCCCCGCCGCCACCGCGGGCCTCGACAGCGTGGCGGCCAGGCCCGTGAGCGGGATGGCCTGGGCGGCCTTCACCAGCGCCTCCAGGCGGGGCACCAGCTCTCCCGGCTTGAGCGGATCCGGGATGTACGCGTTGACCTTCAGGTCCAGCACCGAGCTCACGCCCTTCGCGCGGCCCAGGTGCCCCTTGTCGATGGCCACGATGGGCACGCGCCCGCCCTGGCTGTGCCCGCGGATGAGGTGCACGACGTGCTGCCCCTCCACGCGCGGCAGGTCCACGCCCAGCACCACCACGTCCGGGTTGTCCGCCGAGAAGTGCTCCAACGCCATCACGGCGTCATTCACCGCCCGAACGGTGTACCCGGCCTGCGAGAGCAGGCCCGTCAGGTGCTCCAGGGTCGGGGGGTGGCTCTCGGCGAGCAGAAGCGTCTTCAAGGGGGCCGCAGTCTACAACCTCCCTCCCTCCGCGCATCAGCTACGATGAGGGTCTTGCCTCCCATGACGCAGCCATCCTCCCCCCGCATCCTCGTCGTGGCCGGCGAGGCCTCCGGCGACACCCACGCGTCGGAGCTCGTCGCCGCCCTCCAGGCCCTGCGCCCGGACCTCACCTTCTTCGGCATGGGGGGCGCCCGCCTGGCCGCTCGGGGAGTGGAGCTCATCCACGACGCCCGCGAAGTGTCCGTCATGGGCATCACCGAGGTGCTCCCCCGCATCCCCCGCATCCTGCGGATCATGAAGGACCTGGCCCAGGCCGCCGAGGAGCGCCGCCCCGACGTCGCCATCCTCGTGGACATCCCGGACTTCAACCTGCGGCTGGCCAAGAAGCTCAAGGCCCTGGGCATCCCGGTGGCCTACTACGTGTCCCCGATGATCTGGGCTTGGCGCCGGGGCCGCGTGCGCACCATCCAGCGGCTGGTGGACCGGATGCTCTGCATCCTGCCCTTCGAGGAGGAGTTCTACCGGGAGGCCGGGGTGCCCGCACGCTACGTGGGAAGTCCCGTGCTGGAGCAGATGCCCCCATCCGCCAGCGCCCATGAGTTCCGGCAGCGGCTGGGGCTGAAGCAGGACGCCCCCACGCTCGCGCTCCTACCCGGCAGCCGGATGAGTGAGATCCGCCGCATCCTCCCCACCCTCGTGGGCGCCGCGAAGCAGCTGGCCTCCGAGCGGCCGGGGCTCCAGGTGGTGGTGCCGGTGGCGCCCACCATCGAGAAGGAGGAAATCCTCTCCCGCTTCGAGGGCAGCGGCGTGACTCCGGTGCTGGTGGACGGGCGCGCCCCGGAGGTGGTGGGCGCGAGCGACGCCGCGGTGGTGGCGTCCGGCACGGCGGTGCTGGAGGCGGGGCTGATGGAGCGGCCGCTCGTCGTCGTCTACCGCGTGTCGATGGTGACGTACTGGGTGGGCCGGCTGATGCTGAAGGTGGCCTTCGTGTCGCTCATCAACCTGCTGGCGGGCCGGCGCGTGGTGCCGGAGCTGCTCCAGGGGGAGATGACGCCGGAGAACATCGCCTCGGAGGTGCGGCGCGTGTGGCTGCCGGGCGAGCCCCGCGACGTCATGGTCCAGGGCCTGGCCGAGGTGCGTGGACGCCTGGGCGAGGTGGGGGCCGCCCACCGCGCGGCCCAGACGGTGCTGGAGCTGTTGCCCCCTCGCGCTGTGTCCTGAGCCGGCAGAACCGACGGGGTTGGCGCGGGTTCTGCTGTTCCAGCGCCGGGTTTGGGGTATGTCCGCCGGGTCATGAACCGTGCGCTGGTCTGCATCCCCACCTACAACGAGCGGGACAACATCGGCCCCATCACCCAGGCGGTGCTGGCGGCGGACCCCCGTGTGGACATCCTCGTCGTCGACGACAACTCGCCCGACGGGACGGGGCAGCTGGCGGACGCGCTGGCCGCGAAGAACCCGCGCGTGCGCGTGCTCCACCGCGAGAAGAAGGAGGGCCTGGGCCGCGCGTACCTGGCCGCCTTCCGCTGGGCCCTGGCCGAGGGCTACACGTACATCCTGGAGATGGACGCGGACTTCAGCCACGACCCGCGCTACCTGCCCACCTTCCTGGACGCCGCCGAAGGTGGCGCGGACCTGGTGCTGGGCTCGCGCTACGTGGAGGGCGGCGGCACGGTGAACTGGGGCGTGGGCCGGAAGATCATCAGCCGCGGCGGTTCGCTCTACGCGCGCAGCATCCTGGGCGTGGACGTGCGCGACCTCACCGGCGGCTTCAAGTGCTTCAACCGCCGCGTGCTGGAGTCCCTCAACCTGGATGAGGTGCGCAGCACCGGGTACGCGTTCCAGATTGAGCTGACCTACCGCACCCTGCGCAAGGGCTTCACCGTGCGAGAGGTCCCCATCGTGTTCGAGGACCGGCGCGTGGGGCACTCGAAGATGAACAAGAAGATCTTCGTCGAAGCGCTGGGCATGGTCTGGAAGCTCCGCTTCACGGTGTAAGGCGCCATGTCGATGTCCGCCATGGTGTCCACCTTCCTCGTGTCGCTGTCCGCCATCTTCTTCGTGGTGGACCCGATTGGCGTCGTGCCGCTGTTCCTGGCGATGACGGCGGGGGACACCAAGCAGCAGATACGAAGCACCGCCCTGCGCGCCTGTCTGGTGGCGTGCGGGCTGATGCTCTTCTTCGCCGTCTTCGGCCGCGTCATCTTCCAGGTGTTCGCGGTGTCGCTGGGCGCCTTCCGCGTGGCCGGCGGCATCCTGCTGCTGATTACGTCCCTGGACATGCTCCGCGCGCGGCCGTCCTCCACGCGCACCAGCCCCACGGAAGAGGAAGAGGGCGTGGTGAAGGAGGACGTGGCCATCGTCCCGCTGGCCATTCCGCTGCTCGCGGGGCCGGGCGCCATCGCCACGGCCATGGTGCTGATGGCGCGCTCCGGGACGTCCTTCGTGTCCGCGCTGCCGGTGGTCGCGGCGGTGGTGCTCACCTTCACCGCGACCTACTTCATCCTCAACGCGTCCAGCCTGGTGCAGCGGGTGCTGCGTCAGTCCGGCGTGGCCATCCTGGAGCGCGTGTCCGGCCTAATCCTGGCCGCCATCGCGGTGCAGTTCATCGCGGACGGGGCGAAGGACCTGCTCAAATAGCGTCCGCGCCCGCCACCCACACCGTGCCGTCCTTGCGCACGGTGCCCTGGGGACGGCCGTCCATGGTGAGGTGCTCCGGGCTGGAGCGCTGAGCGTCGTACGCGTAGCCGCCCTGGACCTCCTGCAGGTACACCACCACTGCGTCCACGACGTTCTCCTGCACGACCTTGAACGAGTCGCTGGCGCACTGGGTGTCGCCGGTGAAGAAGCGCTCCAGCGAGGCCTCCTCCGGGTGGCGCACGTAGACGACCACGGGGGCCCTCTGCTCCTTGCCCTCCGAGACGAACTTCTGGATGGCCTGGGCGGGCGCGGGCTGACGCAGCAGCGCCTGGAGGAGCGTGCACTTCTCGTCCTCGGCCTCCACGCGCTGGGCATAGGGCACGGTGCGCACACAGCCCACCGTCCCCATGAAGCCCAGGCCCGCCACCGCGAGCGCCCAACGGATGCGAGGAAGTTCCACCATGTGACACCTCAAGGCTTGCGCCAGCGAGGGGTGAAGGGCGCGTTCGTCAGCGACGGGTCCTCCACCGCGATGATGTATTCGGCGCGGCGGTTGGCCGCCTCCGCCGTCTCGTCCGGCGTGGGCACCGCCGGGGACTGCTCACCAAAGCCCTCGTAGAACACTGGTACCTTCAGGCCGCGCTGGCGGAAGTAGGACGCGATGCTCTTCGCCCGCTTGAGCGAAAGCTCGCGGTTGTCACTCGCGCTGCCCACCGTGTCGGTGTGCCCGAGCACGTACAGGCGCAGCGACGCCCACCGGCCATACTTATTCAACGCCTCCGTGATGCTCTTGTAGCTGGCGTCCAGCTTGCCCTTCTCCGCCGGCGGGATGTCCGAGCGGCCGGAGGCGAACGTCACCTCCTCGTGCGGGATGTCCACCTGCCACGGGTAGAGGTCCACGCCGGTGTAGAAGTCCGAGGTGTCGTAGGCGCGCAGGCGGATGTGCATCACCTTGCCCTCCGCCGGCAGCCACTTCACCTCCAGGGGCGTGCCCGCGGGCGCGCCCTTGAAGTCCACGTCGCCCGCGAAGGCCGTCTTGCCGGTGTCCATCTTCACCGAGACTTCCGTCTTCCCGGCCGGACGCGACAGCGTGAAGCGCAGCTTGCGGCCGGCCACGTCCACGTCCTCCGGGCGCACCTCCATCTTCAGCGGGCCGTTGAGCTCCGTGTCGAAGGACAGGGGCATGGAGCCGGGCTCCGCATTGCCCGGGAAGCGCACGGTCAGCTCGCCCTCGTAGTGGAACTTCCCTTCCGGCTGCTCCAGGGCGACGCGGCGGGTGATGCCCGGCTTGCCGCCCCCCTTGAGCTCCACCGTCTTGCCGTCGCTGCGCTTGAGCTTCACCTCGAAGCCGTCGATGGGCTCCTCGATGTGGACGAGCAGCGTGGGCACACCCTCACCCAGCGCCGCCTTGCCCTCCAGCGACACCCGGATGGCCTCCGCGGAGGCAGAGAGCGGCAGGCCCAGCAGGGCCACGAGAGGTAGGATTCGGACGGACATGCGGCGTCGGCCTCGGCGTCGCGGGGGAGGTGGGGAGGCAACTCCAGCCCGGGGGAAGGGATTCCCGCGCGAGCCTACCGCACGCCCACCAGGGTGATGCCCCGCGCGGTGGCCCCGGAAAAGAGGGCGGGTGCGTCCAACAGCACCGTCCGCCCTACCTCCAGCGCGAGCACCCGGGCGCCCACCTCCGCCATGACCTCCAGCGTGCGGGGGCCCACGGCGGGCAAATCAAAGCGCAGGTCCTGCTCCGGCTTGCAGCGCTTCACCACCACGGCGCCCGGGCCGCCCAGCTTCGCGCCCCGGCGGATGGTCTCGTCGGTGCCCTCCACGGCCTCCAGCGCGAGCACGTGGCCGTCGCGCACCACCACCGTCTGGCCCACGTCCGCCTGGCCCAGGAGGACCGCCACTTCCCTGCCCAGGGCCACGTCCTTCTCCTGGGCGGGCTTGAGCGCGGGGCCGGCCAGGTGGCCTTCGGGGCAGAGGACCTCCCCCAGGAAGTCCGTGGGCGCGATGATGGTGATGCCCTGGGACTCGAAGTCCGCGGCCACCGCGCGCAACAGCGCGTCGTCCCGGAAGCTGCGCAGGCGGGAGATGATGCGCACCGCGCCCAGGTCCGGCCGGGCCTCCGTGAACGCGCGCACGCGGCCGATGCCGCCCGCCATGGCCGCCCGGGTGACGCCCGCCTGGCGGAACACCTTCTGGATGCGGCCCACCTGCCCCACGCGCACCCAGGCGAAGTGGCCCACCTCCTGCTCCAGCGCCGGGTCCGTCTCTCCCCGGTGCGCGGCCACGACGACCTCCAATCCGCGCGCGCGGGCAGCCCGCGCGAAGAGGAAGGGAAGCTGGCCGTTCCCGGCGATGAGCCCGATGCGCTCCACCCGCTCGACTCCGTTCTCTGGGTGCGACAGGGCCTAGCGCGTGACGCCGCGCTTGCTGGTCTCCACGAACCGCACCAGGTGGTCCACTTCCGGGTGGCTGGCGAGCTCCCCGCGCAGCTGCGCGAGCGCGTCCTGCAGGCTCAGCTTGGAGCGGAACAGGATGCGGTAGGCCTCCTTCACGCGGCCAATCTGCTCCTCGGTGAAGCCGCCGCGCTCCAGGCCCACGGTGTTGAGGCCCACCAGCGTGGCCCGGTCCCCCTGCACGGTGCAGTACGGGGGCACGTCCATGGTGACCATGGAGCCGCCGGAGATGAACGCGTAGCGCCCCAGCCGGGTGAACTGGTGCACCGCGACGAGGCCGGAAATCTTCACCGAGTCCTCCACCGTGACGTGGCCCGCGAGCGCGGCCCCGTTGGCGAGGAGGACCTCATTGCCCACGATGCAGTCGTGCGCGATGTGGCTGTTGGCGAGCAGCAGGTTCCGGTGGCCCAGGCGCGTGGCGCCGCCGCCGGCCACCGTGCCCAGGTTCACCGTGACGAACTCACGGATCTGGTTCTCATCTCCGATGATGAGCTCCGTATCCTCGCCCGCGTACTTCAAGTCCTGGGGCGCCGCGCCCACCGAACAGAACTGGAAGAGGTGGTTGCGCTCCCCGAGCGTGGTGCGGCCTTCGACGACGACGTGCGGCCCGATGCGGGTGCCCGCGCCGATGACGACCTGGGGTCCGATGACCGAGAACGGCCCCACCTCCACGGTGTCGTGGAGCCGGGCTCCCGGATGGACGACCGCGGTGGGATGAACCTGCGCCATGTCCTTCTCTCCTCAGCAGCGCGTGTGACGCGCCCTACGGCGCCGCGCTCTCGTCGCCCTTGGCGGCCTTGTTCTTGTCCACCACGGTGGCGAGGAACTCTCCTTCCGCCACCCTGGCGCCATCCACCGACGCCACACCCTTCGTCTTCCAGATGGCGCCCTTGTGGCGGATGACCTCGATGTCCAACTGGAGCCTGTCTCCCGGCACCACCGGCTTGCGGAAGCGCGCGTTGTCCACGCCCATCAGGTACGTGACGAGCCGCGTCGGGTCCATGGCTTCCGTCTTATACGCAAGGATGGCCGTGGCCTGGGCAAGCGCCTCCAGGATGAGCACGCCCGGCATCACCGGGTGCCCCGGGAAGTGGCCGTTGAAGAAGGGCTCGTTGATGGTGACGTTCTTGTACGCCGTGAGCTTCTGGCCCGGCACGATTTCCACCACCCGGTCCACCAGGAGGAACGGGTAGCGGTGCGGCAGCAGCGCCTGGATCTCGCCAATGTCCATCATCCGCCCTTCTCCTTCTCCAACAGCTCCACCCTCTTGCGAAGGGCACGCACTTCCTTGAGCAGGTCCGCCATCTGCCCGGACGCGGCGCTGGCGCGCAGCCAGTCCTTGTGCGGGATGGCGGGGCTGCCGCTGACGACCTGCCCGTCTGGAACGTCATGGGCGACGCCGGACTGCGCGCCCACCTTGGCCAGGTCACCCACCCGGATGTGGCCCACCACGCCCACCTGCCCCGCCAGCACCACGCCGGTGCCCACCTCCGCCGAACCCGACACGCCCGCCTGCGCGCAGATGAGCGACAGCGGCCCCACGCGCACGTTGTGGGCGATTTGAACCAGGTTGTCGAGCTTCGTTCCCTGGCCCACCACCGTTTCACCCACCGTCGCGCGGTCGATGCAGGTGCAGGCGCCCACCTCCACGTCGTCTTCAATCCGGACGATGCCCACCTGGGGAATCTTGAAGTGGCGGGGGCCGTCCTCCCCTTCCGCGTCGAAGGCGAAGCCGAAGCCGTCCGCGCCCACCACCGACGAGGCGTGGAGGATGACGCGCGAGCCCACGATGCAGGCCTCGCGCACCGTGGCGTGCGGGTAGAGCACGCAGTCGTCGCCGACGCGCGCGCCCTCGCCCACGTAGGCGCCGGGGTGCAGCACCGTGCGGGCGCCGACGTGGGCGCCCTTCTCCACCACCGCCCCGGCCTTCACCGTGGCCTCCGGGTGCACCGAGGCCTCCGGGTGGACGTGGGCGGCAGGGTGGATGCCCGCCGCGGGCCGCGTGGCCGGATGGAACAGGGTCAGGAGCTTCGCGTACGCCAGGTGCGGGTTGGGCACCCGCACCAGCGCCACGCCGTCGCGAGCGGGGGCATCCCGCCCCACCAGCACCGCCGAGGCGCGGGTGGCCTCGAACTGCTTGCGGTAGCGGGGGTTGCCGTAGAACGACACCTCCCCGGGCACTGCCTCCTCCAGGCCGTTCAGGCCATGGACGAGCAGTCCCGGGTCGCCGAGGAGCTCACCCCCGACGTGGGCGGCGATGTCCCCCAGCCGGTGCGCGTTGGGTGCGGAAGGCACGGGGGAGTCCAGAGGCGCCTACTTCTTGACCGGGGCGTCCTTGGCCGCCGGCGCCGCGGGCTTCTTGGTGTTGTTGTAGTTGCGGACGACCTCGTTGGAGATGTCGTACTGGGACAGCGCGAAGACGATGCCCGAGTCACGCTTGTCCAGCACGATGCCCAGCCCGTCCCGCTCCGCGATGGTCGCGATGACCTGGTCGATGCGGTTGACGATGGGCTCCATCTCCTGGCGCTCCTTGTTGGCGGCCTCGGCGCGGCTGCGCTCGTACTTCTGCGCCAGCTCCATCACCTTCTTCTGGAGCTCCGTGGCCTTCTGGGTGCGCGTGGCCTCGCTCATGGCGCTGGCCTGCTTGTCCAGGGTCTCCTTCTCCTTGCGGAGGGCGTCCTGCTCCTTGTCGATCTCCTTCTGGCGGTCCTCCAGCCACTTCTGGAGGCGGGCCTTGGCGGCCTTGCCGTCATCCACCTCCAGCAGCACGCGCTGCAGGTCGACGTAGGCCACCTTGAGGTCGGCGGCCGAAGCGGCAACCGGGAGGGCGAGCGACAGGACAGCGGCGGCGGCCGCCAGGGTGCTTCGAAGCGACATGGGTTACGGCTCCTCGAAAAGGGTGCTGCAGGCTCCGACGTCCGCCGTCCCGGCCTGTTCACTTCCGCCCGTGGAGGGAGGGAGCGCGTGGGCCGGGAAGGCCACGGGGTCAATGCCTATCAGAAGAAGTTACCGATCGTGAACTCGAACAGGATGGGGTCATCCGAAGGCCGCTTGGTCAGCGGGATTCCCCACTCGAAGCGCAGGGGTCCGATGGGCGAGAACCAGCGGAAGCCGAAGCCCGCCGAGTGGAAGAGGCCCAGGGGCAGCTTGTCCTGCCGGTCCTCGAAGAACTTCTCGTTGGAGCCGAAGGCATTGCCCGCGTCGTAGAAGAGCACGCCGCGCAGGCCGGCCTTCTCGAAGATGGGGAACTCCAGCTCGAAGTTGAAGATGAGCTGCTTGTTGCCGCCCACCCGGAACTCGGTGACGTTGGCGTCCGGGTTGTCCGCGCGGGGCACCAGCAGCGTGGGGCTGATGCTGCGCAGGTAGTAGCCGCGGATCGTGTTGATGCCGCCCACGTAGTAGAGCTCGCTGATGGGCAGCGGCTTGCTGGAGTCCAGCTGCTGCACGTAGCCCATCGTGGCGTTCGTCTTGAACACGAAGCCCAGGGGCAGCGGGAAGTACAGGCGCGAGTAGGCGGTGTAGCGGTTGAAGAGGAACGTGCCGCCCAGGAACGAGGGCGCCGTCTCCACCGAGCCGTAGTGGATGAAGCCGCGCGACGGGAAGAGGCGGTTGTCGCGCCGGTCGAAGGACACCGACAGGCGCAGCGCGCTGGTGACGCCGGACTGGAACTGGTTGGCCAGCAGCACCGCGCCAATGCCCTGCCCCGCCTGCACGTCCACGTACTCACGCGAGTAGCCGACCGTGGCCAGCACGTCGTCCACCAGCTGGCGGCCCAGGGAGATGGTGCCGCCCGTGGAGTTGCGGATGAAGCCCTCGTAGTCCGCCTGCACGCGGAAGAACTCCGCGGACAAGAGGTAGTTCGTGTCCAGGAAGTACGGGTCGTAGAACGACAGCTGGACGAGTGAGCGCAGGCCCGAAATCTGGGCGGACGCGGACACGCTCTGGCCCCAGCCGAGGAAGTTGTTCTGCGACACCTGGGCCGTGAAGATGAAGTTCTCCACGTTGGAGAAGCCGAGGCCCACCTGGAAGGTGCCGGTGGCCTTCTCCTTCACCTCCACCTGCAACACGATGGCGTTGTCGGAGCTGCCCGGGTGCTGGGTGATTTCGACGGTCTCGAAGAAGCCCAGCGCGGTGACGCGCTCGCGGCTGCGCTTCACGCCGGTGCCGTTGTAGAGCTCGCCTTCGTAGACGCGCAGCTCGCGGCGGATGACCTTGTCGCGCGTCTTCGTATTGCCGACGACGTCGATGCGCTCGATGTTGACGAGCGGGCCCTTCTGGATGTCGAAGGTGAGGTCCACCGTGCGGTCTTCCGCGTTCACGGAAGTCACGGGGTTGATGTTGGCGTAGGCGTACCCCTTGTCGAAGTACACGTCGGAGATGTTGGAGATGTCCGTGGAGAGCTGGCCGCGGTTGAAGCGCGTCTTGGGGCGCGACTTCATCAGCTTGAGCAGCTCCTCCGGCGGGCGCTCCAGGTCTCCCGCGAAGTCGATCTTCCCGATGTCGTACGCCTCACCCTCGGTGATGTGCAGGGTGATGTAGATGTCGCGCTTGTCCGCGGACAGCTGCACGGTGGGCTTGTCCACGCGCACGTTGATGAAGCCGCGGTCGTAGTAGGCGATCTGGATGACGGCGAGGTCGCGCTGGAAGGCCTCCTCGCGGTAGGTGCCCTCGCCGGTGAAGAAGGACAGGAAGCCGCCCTCCTTCGTGATCATCGTCGCCTTGAGCTCCTCCGGGGACACCTTCTCCGCGCCCTGGAGGATGATCTGCCGCACCATCACCTTCGAGTGCTCGTTGATGACGTAGACGACGTTGACCGCGGCGCCGTTCTCCACCGGGACCAGCCGGTAGTTCACCTCGGCCAGGAAGTAGCCCTTTTCGACGTACTTCTCCTGGATCTTCTTCTGAGTGGCGCGCACGGCCTCGATGTCGAGGATGCTGCCGGCCTTGAGGTCCAGCTGTTCCTTCAGGTCCTCCGCGCTGAGCTCCTCGTTGCCCTGGAGCTGCACGGCGCGGATGGTGGGGCGCTCCGACACGCGCACCACGTACGCGATGCCGTTGGCCATGCGCTGCGCGAGCAGCTGCACGTCCGTGAAGTAGCCCAGGGCCCAGAGGGCCTTGAGGTCCTCCGCGGAGCGGTTGAGCGGGTCACCGACCTTGGTGCGCAGGGCGCGGCGGATGGCCTCGGACTCCACGCGGCGGTTGCCCTCGACGCGGATCTCCACCACGCGGTCCGAGGGGGACACCCGGGTGTCGTCCTCGTCCGGGGTGGCCAGGGGCACATCCGCACCCGAGGGGGTCCCCGCGTCCGGAGGCGATACAGGCGTGGCGGCGGGAACGGACGGCGGAACGACGGCGGGCGAACCCGCGTCCACGTCCACCTGGGCGTGGGCAGGAAGCGGCCCGAGCGCCCACAGGGCGACCGCCAGCAGCGGGAGCAATGACTTGCGCAGAACGGTGAGCCTCAAGTGCAGTCCGGCCAGGAAAAGGCGGGGCAATGTACGGGATGGGGGGAGGCCCCCTCAATCCAAAAGCGAGTGGCCATCAGGCCTCCGACACCTGCCCGCCGGCGAGTCTCAGACGGCGGGGCATGGAGCGAGCAAGCGTCTCGTTGTGCGTGACGACGACGGCGGTGATGCCCAGGTCCCGGTTGACGTCCCGGAGCAGCTGGTGGATGCCCTCGCCCGTCGTGGGGTCCAGGTTGCCGGTGGGCTCGTCCGCGAGCAGCACCGCGGGCTTGAGCACCAGCGCGCGCGCCAGGGCGACGCGCTGGGCCTCGCCTCCGGACAGCTCCCCGGGGCGGTGATCCACGCGGCTGCCCAGGCCGACGCGCTCCAGGAGCTCCCGGGCGTACGCGTAGGACGGGGCCCGGTCCCGGCGCTGGATGAGCGCGGGCATGGCCACGTTCTCCAGCGCGGTGAACTCCGGCAGCAGGTAGTGGCTCTGGAAGACGAAGCCGATGGTGCGGTTGCGGAACTCGGCGATCTCCGCGTCGTTCATGGAGAAGACGGACCTGCCGTCGAAGAGGACTTCACCGGCGGCGGGGGCGTCCAGCGTGCCCAGCACGTGCAGGAAGGTGCTCTTGCCCGCGCCGGACGCGCCAATCAGGGAGACGAGCTCGCCGGCGTTGATGTCCAGCGACACGTCGCGCAGCACGTCAATGCGCTTGCCGTGCAGGAAGTAGCTCTTGAAGACGTTGCGGATGGACAACAGCGCCATGGCTACTCCGCCTTCAGACCTTCCACCGGTTCCACGCTGCTCGCCTTGAGGGCCGGGTAGATGGACGCCAGGTAGGTGACGAGCACCGCGATGACCACCGCCAGCGCCGTCTGCACCGGTTCGATGCGCACCGGCAGCGCGGGGATGTAATAGACCTCGGGATCCAGCTTGATGCCGACCTTCTCGATGAAGAGGCACCACGCGAGGCCGGAGAACAGGCCCAGCACGCCGCCGGCCACGCCAATCTGGAGCCCTTCGGCGAGGAAGATCTTCACGATGCCGCCATCCGGGACGCCCAGCGCCTTGAGGACGGAGATCTCCTTGCGCTTCTCCAGCACCAGCATGATGACCGTGGCGACGATGAGGCCCGCGGCGACGATGATGATGATGGACAGGATGATGCCCATCACCAGCTTCTCCAGGCGCAGCGCGGAGAAGAGGTTCTTGTTCATCTCACCCCAGTCGCGCGCGCGGTAGGGGTAGCCGCCCAGCACGCGCACCACCTGGTTGGCGATGCGGCGCGCGTCGTCGATGTCCGCCACCTTCAATTCGATGCCGGTGGCGCCCTTCACCGCGAAGAAGTCCTGCGCTTCCTTGAGCAGGATGTAGACGAACTTGGAGTCGTACTCGTACATGCCCGAGTAGAAGACGCCCGCCACCCGGAACGCGCGGCTCTTGGGGATGGGCCCGGACGGCCCCAGCTCCGTGCCCAGCGGGGACACGACGTTCACCCGGTCCCCCACCACCACGCGCAGGGACGCGGCCAGCTCCCGGCCGATGATGATGCCCGGCAGCACCGTGGGCTTCGCGGGCTTGGAGGGCTTGCCGATGATGGGGTCCTCCTCTTCCGCGTCCTTCTTGTCCCCGTCCTCCACCGCGCTGCTGGGGAGGATCTTCGCGGGCTGCTCCAGGTGGCCCAGGTCGCCGCCGGGCAGGATATTCTGGGGCAGGTCCGTCACCGAGCCGACCGTCTTCGGGTCGATGCCCTTGATGATGACGCCGTCGACGTTGCCCTCGGAGGCGATCATCACCTGGTTGATGATGAAGGGCGTCTGGCCCACCACGCCGGGCACGCGCTTCACCTGCGTCATCACCTTGTCGTAGTCCGGCAGGTCCCCGGCGTAGCGCGACACCACCGCGTGCGCGTTGGTGCCCAGGATCTTCTGCTGGAGGTCGGCCTCGAAGCCGCTCATCACGCTGAGCACGATGATGAGCGCCATCACGCCCACGCCCACGCCGCCCACGGACAGGGCGGTCATCATCATGGTGGGGGACTGCTCGTGCAGCTTCATCCGGTGCTGCGCGGACGCGGCGGCCAGCGGATCCGCCAGGCCCAGCGACTTCACGCGCGTGCGCTCCACGGCGGCCTCCGCCCCGCGGATGATGAAGTAGACGATGAGCGGCGGGATGATGCCGAACATCAGCACCGCCAGCGCGCCCAGCAGCAGCGACGGGCGGAACACCGCCACGTGCCGGCGCGCGACGAAGAGCTCGAAGCCCAGCCGCAGGTCCACCCGGCCGCTGCCCGCCGCGATGAAGCCCGTGTTGATGCCCAAAACGAGCGCCAGCACCAGCGCGGCGAACACGAGCCAGTACGCCAGCTCCGGCCGGCCGATGAGCCCCGCGACGTACGTCACCTCGCGCAGCCGGTAGCCCAGGGCGAGCTGGAGCGACGGCACGCGCTCCATCAGCGACAGGAGGATGGGCACCGGCAGGCCCAGGTAGAACACGCCGATGGTGGCTTCCGGGAACGACAGCCGCTGCGCCCGGGACGCGCCCACGAAGCCGGACGCGAACGCCACGCCCATGCTGATGATGAACGCGATGGCGAAGGCGATGGTGGGCGGCAGGGACAGGCCCCCGGACGACTCGCGCGCGGCGCCGCCCAGGTCCGACGGCACGCCGCTGGAGAGGACGGTCTGGAGCAGCAGCAGCGCCAGCTCCGCCAGGAGGATGCCGCCGCCGTAGGCCCCCAGGGTGCTCCAGTAGAAGTCCCGGTAGCGCGCCAGGCGCGGGTACAGCGGCGCACCGGCGGCGGGGCTGGGCCCCTCACCGGAGGCCGGCGCGCGGCGGATGCCGGCGGCGATGAGGCCCCAGCCGGCCAGCCAGACGAGCGTCCCGCCGATGAGCGCCTTGGGCCCGGCCACGGCGGAGGCCGTCTGGGCGCCCAGGGCGAGCGCCCCGGCGTCGAAGGACTGGACGAGCCCGCCCCACCCCACGAAGGAGAGGCCCAGGGCGCCGGCCACCTCGGCCCACGCCTCGGACTCGGAGATGGCCACCCCCAGGAGGATGGCTCCCACGAGGGCCACGAGGGCGCCGGCCCACAGGAGGGGCCAGCGATAGTCGGTCTGCCGTTCGGCGGGGTGCACGAGGCCTCGTGGCTACTTCGCCAGCGGCTTGAGGAGGGGGAAGAGAATCACGTCACGAATGCTGGCGGCGTCCGTGAACAACATGGCGACGCGATCAATCCCGATGCCCTCACCGGCCGTGGGCGGCATGCCGTGTTCGAGGGCGCGGATGTAGTCCTCGTCGTAGTCCATGGTCTCCTGCTGGCCCCGCTGCTTCGCGTCCAGCTGGGCCTGGAAGCGGCCCTTCTGGTCCAGGGGGTCGTTCAGCTCGGAGAAGGCGTTGGCGATTTCCCGGCCCGCGACGAAGAGCTCGAACCGGTCCGTGATTTCCGGGTTCTGGTCGTTGCGGCGGGCGAGCGGGGAGACGGCGGTGGGATACTGGGTGATGAAGGTGGGATGGATGAGCGTGTGCTCGACGTGGGCCTCGAAGAGGGCGCCCACCAGCTCGCCGTGGTTCATGGCGTCCACGGCGCGGCGCTCCACCTCCGAGTGCACCGTCTTGAGCAGCTCGTGACGCAGGCGGTCCGCGTCCACCATGTCCTTGTCGGACAGGCCGGGGACGGCTTCCCGGATGGCCTCCGTCATGGGGATGCGCTTCCAGCCCTTGCCGAAGTCGATGGTGTGCTCGCCGTACTTCACCTTGGAGTCGCCGGTGACGTGGCGGGAGGCCTCCGAGAGCATCTCCTCCGTGAGGTCCATCAGGTCCTCGTACGTGGCGTACGCCTGATAGAACTCCAGCATCGTGAACTCCGGGTTGTGCCGGGTGCTGATGCCCTCGTTGCGGAAGTTGCGGTTGATTTCGTAGACGCGCTCCATGCCGCCCACCACGAGCCGCTTCAGATAGAGCTCGGGCGCGATGCGCATGTAGAGGTCGATGTCGTACGTGTTGTGGTGCGTGATGAAGGGCCGCGCCGCCGCGCCCGTCACCAGCGGGTGCATCATCGGGGTCTCGACCTCGACGAAGTCGCGCCCGTCGAGGAAGCTCCGGATGAACTTCACCAGCTTGCTGCGCTTGAGGAAGACCTGCTTCACGTCCGGGTTGGAGACCAGGTCCAGGTAGCGCTGGCGGTAGCGGACCTCCACGTCCGTCAGGCCGTGCCACTTCTCCGGCATGGGGCGCAGGGACTTGGTGAGGGGCACGAACTTCGTGGCCGCGATGGACAGCTCGCCCGTCTTGCTCTTGAAGACGGTGCCCTGCGCCGCGACGAAGTCACCCAGGTCGCACTGCTTGAAGACCTCATAGAGGTCCCCCAGCACGTCCTTCTTCACGTGCACCTGGATTTCGCCGGAGCGGTCGCGCAGCTTGATGAACGCGGCCTTTCCGAACGAGCGCATGGCCACGATGCGGCCGGCGACGTCCGCCTGGGGCGCTTCCTTGTCCAGGTCCTCGGCGGTCTTCTGGCCGTGGGCGTCGTGGATCCGCTGCGCCACGTCCCGGGGGGCGTAGCCGTTGCCGAAGGGGTTGAAGCCGGCCTCGCGCCATCTGGCGGCCTTGTCCAACCGCTGCTGGTAGATCTCCTGCTCCTTGGAGCTGGAGTCCGCCGCTTCGGCGCTCTTCTCACCTGGGGGGTTCTTGTTCTCGGTGTCGGCCATGACGCGCTCGTATGAAAGGCGCGGCACCGTAGCCAAGCCTCCCCCGGTACGCAACGCATCCGGGAGGGGGCTTCAGGAAGACATCAAAAGAAACGCCCCCACGGCCGCGGCCAGGAGCAGCGGGATGAGGACCTCCACCGGGAAGCGGTGGTTGGCATGGGCCAGGTGCAGGCCCTTCAGGCCGAAGCGGCGCTGGCGGCGCACGCGGGCGGCCACGAGCGACGCGAGCGCGGGCGGGGCCTTCTCCCGCTCCACCGAGCGCACGCGCTCCACGGTGCGTGCGTAGCGGTCCCACCCCTGGCGGCACTCCTCGCAGCCGTCCAGGTGGCTGCGCACCGCCTGCTCCTGGGGGGCCGGCAGCTGTTCGTCCGCGAGCGCCAGGAACAGCGCCTTCGCCTCGCGGTGATCCAATCGGGGTTGCACGTCCATTGACCTCCACCCGCCGCCGCTCATGGTTCGAAGCGCCCCAGCAGGTCCGCCAGCTTCTCGCGTGCCCGGTGGAGCCGGCTCTTCACGGTCCCCTCGGGCAGCTCGGTGATGTCCACAATCTCGTCGTAGCTCAGGCCCTCGATGTCTCGCAGCGCCACCAGCATGCGCGCATCGGGGTCCAGTTGGGAAATGGCCCGCTGCACCCGGGCCCGCTCACGCGCCGCGTCCAGGGCGGCGTCCGGCTGGACGGGGGCGCCACCGCCTTGCGCGATGGCGGCGGCGCTCACCTCGTCGTAGGCCTCCGAGCGGCCCCGCCCCCGGCGCTGGAGGTACTTCAGCCGGTTGAGGCAGTGGTTCTTGGAGATGCGGAACAGCCACGTGGACAGGCGCGCGTCCTCGCGGAAGCGCCGCACGTGCTGGTGCACGCTGACGAAGATCTCCTGCACCAGGTCGTGGGCCTCCTCGCGGTCGCCCAGCATGCGGAAGCAGAAGTCGTAGAGGCGGTCCTGGTGCTCCAGCACCAGGGACTCGAAGGCCTCCGGGTCGCCGCGACGCAGCCGGACGAGCAGCGCCTGCTCCTCGCGGCGCGCGGCGGATGCGGCCTCGGCGGCCAGGGCCTGCTGTCCGACGTCGAGCACTCCGCCCGGTGACACCCGCGCCTCCCGTGTAGGGCCTTGTTCCATCCTACCGCGCACCACCCTGCCCCGCCCCCTGACACCGGCCCTGGGAAAAAGGTTCCCGGGCATGAAAAACCCCTCCCGGACCGCGAGGGGCCCGGGAGGGGTGGGAGGCGGTTTCCGTCCGGGAGCGCTACTCCGCGCTGGCGTTGCGGTTGGGGTTCTTCACGCCCAAGAGCTGCGCGGTGACGAACTCGTCCAGGTCACCGTCCAGCACCTTGTCCGCGTTGCCCGTCTCCACGCCGGTGCGCAGGTCCTTGACCATGCGGTACGGCGCCAGCACGTAGCTGCGGATCTGCGAGCCGAAGGAGATGTCCTTCTTGGCCGCCTCCGCCGCGTCGCGCTCGGCCTCGCGCTTCTTCATCTCCATCTCGAACAGGCGGCCGCGAAGGATCTGGAAGGCCATCTCCTTGTTGGCCGACTGCGAGCGCTCCGTCTGGCAGGTGACGACGATGCCCGTGGGGATGTGGCGCAGCTGCGCCGTGGACGACGTCTTGTTGACCTTCTGTCCGCCCGCGCCGGTGCCGCGGATGTACTTCAGCTCGATGTCCTTCTCCGGCAGGTCGATCTGGATGCTGTCGTCGACCTCCGGGTACACGTCCACGGACGCGAACGCCGTCTGGCGGCGCGCGTTGGCGTCGAAGGGGCTGATGCGCACCAGCCGGTGCACGCCCACCTCCGCCTTGAGGTAGCCGTAGGCGTTCTCACCCTCGATGCGCAGGGAGACGTTCTTGAAGCCCGCCTCTTCGCCCGGCACCTCGTCGCTGAGTTCGACCTTCCAGCCCTTGGTCTCCGCGAAGCGCGTGTACATGCGCAGGAGCATGGCGGCCCAGTCCATGGAGTCCGTGCCGCCCGCGCCCGCGTTGATGTCCATGAAGCAGTTGCTGCGGTCCTGCGGCCCGGAGAGCATCCGCGCCAGCTCCAGCTTCGCGACCTCCGCCTCCAGCGGCGCGAGCGAGCCCTCGGCCTCCTGCGCGCTCGCCGGGTCGTTCATCTCCGCCGCCAGTTCCAGGAGCGTCTGCGCGTCGTCCAGCCCGCGCAGCGTCTTGTCGAAGGCGCCCACGCTGGCCTCCAGCGTGGCCTTCTCCTTCAAGAGGCCCTGGGCCTTGGTGTTGTCGTTCCAGAAATCGGGCTGCGCCGAGTCGCGCTCGATCAGCGCGATGCGGGACCGCTTGCGGTCGAGGTCAAAGATGCCCCCGGAGCGCGTTGAGGCGCTCCTTCAGGGCGTTGATCTTCTCCATCGAATCGTTCGCCATGGTGTTCTTCGTCTCCTTCGTATCGAAACAGGTGGGGATGCCAGGGTGTTTCAGGAGGCCTTGAGCGAGGTCACCTGGGCATCCTGACGGGGCGGCGTGCGCGCCGTTCCTGGCACGAGCGCCCGCAGCCGGTCCAGCCAGAAGGCACCGGCCATGCCCAGGGAGATGGGCAGGATGAGCGCGATGGCGCGCCAGTTGTCCTGGTCACACCAGGGCAGGACCTTCACCACCAGCCCCAGCGCGCCCGTCACCGCGAGCAGGCCCCACACCCACTTGAGCCGCGCGCGCGCCTTCGCGCTGCCCCAGGTGAGGCGCAGGCCGTACGGCACGGCCATGAGCGTCAGCGGGTTCGCGAGGAAGAGGTTCTCATTGTGGTGGGTGACGACGTGGTTCGTGCCCACCCACATCACCACGAGCGCCAGCCCCGGGATGCCCAGCACCAGGCCCACCACCATGTTCTCCACGCCCAGGAGGATGCGCGCCGCGCGGCTGCCCTTCTTCTCCCACGCGGCCAGACCCAGCGCGCTGGCGCCCAGGAGCACGCCCAGGGCGAGGAAGTACGGGCCGAAGGCGGGGGGCTGCGCGGGAGGCCTCGGACGCGAGGGCGACGCGTAGTAGTCCCACTGCTTCTCCACCAGCGACACCGGCTGCCCGTCCGGGCCCGGCACCTTCAGCTCCGCCACCTGCTGCTCCAGCTCGTCCGGGAGGAAGGCTTCTTCCTTGCGGGTGATGGGCTTGTCGATGGAGTCATTCATCATGAAGTCGAGCAGGAAGCTCACGGGCGGGCTCACGGCCGTGTAGCGCCGCGTGTGCTCGCGCAGCGTCATGCGGGCCGGGGCCTTCTCCGCCTCCGCCAGCCGGCCGCCGACGGCCACGTCGATCATGTCGCGCAGCCGCGTCACGCAGTTGTCGCTGTAGTGCTCGTAGAGATAGTCGCGGTTCTCCGGCAGCACGTTGTCCGCCAGCTTCTTCGCCACCGTCACGCGCTGCTCGGGCGTGAGGTTGAGCTCCTGCACGCGCACGTCACGATTGAGCGACTTGTAGAAGCGGAAGGTGCCGTTGACGCTCGACTCACCGACCCAGAACTCCAGGCGGCCCTTGGCGAAGCGCACCACCGTCTGGTCGTCGAACGAGTACATCCCGTAGTTGTAGAGCCGCTGCAGGTGCTTCGCGCGGTCCTCCACCACCAGCGAGCCGTGGCCCCACCACGAGAAGACGTCGTCACCGGGGCTGAAGGTCACCAGCCAGATGGACAGGTCCTCGCCCCGGCTCTCGCCCGTGCCCCACGGCGGCACCGACGCGGCGCGCGCGGAGGACGCGCTCAGCAGGAGACCCAACAGGCTTGCGACGATGAGAGACGACAGGCGGGGCATCGTTCCATCCAACACGAGACACGGGGGGCCGCAAGCCCCCCGGCGGGGATTTCAGATGAGCTTCGCGCGGCGGGCGCGCGAGTCGATGGTCAGCGAGTCCGCCACCATGCCCCGCTCGCCCAACAGCTGCTCCTCCAGGGCCGCCATGCGCTTCGCGTCGCGAGGCTTCTCATGGTCATGTCCCAGCAGGTGCAACAGGCCGTGCGCGAGGTAGCGGCCCATCTCCGACTCCAGCGTGCGGCCGTACTCCTTCGCCTGCCGCTTCGCCGTGTCCAGGGAGATGACCACATCGCCCAGCGGGCGGGGGCCCGGGGTGCCCTTGGGCTGGTCCCCCGCGGGGAAGGACAGCACGTCCGTGGCCTTGTCCTTCTGGCGCCAGGTGCGGTTGAGCCGGCGGATGGCCCGGTCCCCCACGAGCGACAGGGACAGCTCGCAGCCGGTGAGGCCCAGGCGCTTGAGGTAGTCGCGGGCCCAGGTGGTGAGCAGGCGCTCGTAGTCCCCTGCCTGCCCGTGCGCCACCTGCACCGTCACCTGGTTGTCCGCGGCCTTCGGCTTCGCTTCCGGCTTTTCGATGTGGGCCAGCTCCACGCGGAAGGCCGGCGCGCAGATGGACCAGTAGTCACACGCGCCCTGGCTGTCGTTGCGGTACACCACGCGCTTGCCGCGCGGGACGAGGCCCACCTCGCCCGCGCCAATGCGCTCGCGCTTGCCGTCCACCACGAGGGTGAGCTCGCCGGTGAGCACCAGCACGACCTCGTCGAACTCCGGCGTCTGCGCGGGCTCGCTCCAGCCCGGCGGCGCCCGCATGCGCGCCACGGACGCGGACTCCGTCTGCGTGCTGGCCACGCCGACGAACTCCTCGATGCGCTTGCCGTCGTCGCGCGGAATCACCCTGCCCTTGCGCAGCTTCACGCCCTCCACCTTGCGGCTCATGACATGCCCGCCGTTCGCACCTTGGTGTCCTTCGTGTCGGATTTCGCGGGCGCGGGCGCCATCATCAGCGGCGCGCCCCCGGCCTTGCCCCCGCCCATCGCGCCCGCCGGGTAGACGGGACGCGTGTGGTAGATGCCCTCCAGCGTGTGCAGGAAGGACTGGGCGATGAGGTTCAGGTCCTTGAGCGTCAGGTCGCACTCGTCGAGCTGGCCCTCGGAGAAGATGATGTTGATGATCTTCTGCACCTGGGCCTGGAGCTTCTGGCTGGTGGGGTCCGGCATGGAGCGCGTGGAGGCCTCCACCGCGTCGGCGATCATCACCAGGGCCGCCTCGCGGAACTGCGGCTTGGGCCCCGGGTAGCGGTAGATGCTCTCGTCGATGGGGGGCGCGCCTTCCTTGCCCTCCTGCTCCTTCAGGGCCTTGTGGAAGAAGAAGCCCACCGTGCGCGTGCCGTGGTGCTGGGGAATCGCGTCCGCCACCAGCTTGGGCAGGCGGTACTGCCGCGCCATCTCCAGGCCTTCCGTCACGTGGCGCTTGATGATGACCGCGCTCATCGCGGGCGCCAGGCCATCATGCCGGTTCTCCCCCTTCTGGTTCTCCCCGAAGTAGAGCGGGTTCCGGCCCTTTCCGATGTCGTGGTAGTACGCGCACGAGCGCGCCAGGAGCGGGTTCGCGCCGATGGTCTCCGCCGCGTTCTCCACCAGCGTGCCGATGATGATGGAGTGGTGGTACGTGCCGGGCGCCTGGACGATGAGCTCCTTGAGCGCCGGGTGGTTCAGGTTCGCCAGCTCCAACAGCTTGATGTCCGACGCGTAGCCGAACGTGGCCTCGATGAGCGGCGTCAGCGCCATCACCATCACCGGGACGGCCAGCGCGGTGCCGAAGAACGCGCACACCGCCGTGATGAGGGTGTCCCCGGCCAGGCCCTTGCCCTCCACGAGGAACAGGAAGAGCACCGCGATGAGGTTGGCGACGCCGGTGACGAGGCCCGCGCGGAAGATGCCCACGCGGTCCTTCGCCTTGACGATGCGGTCCGCCGCCACCAGCGAGCCCACCAGCGTGTAGATGCCGAACGCCAGCGAGTTGCCCAGCATCACGCCCGCCAGGCACGCGAACACCATGGCGAAGAACAGCGCCAGCTCCTGCGTCAGGATGAAGCGCACCAGCATGGCGCCCGCCGCCACCGGGAAGGCGTAATAGAAGGCTTCAATGGGCAGCGCCGTGTAGCGGTCCTGCACCGCGTCCGCGATGGACACCCAGACCTGGAGCAGGCCCAGCAGGCCCACGAGCAGCAGCCCCAGGAGCATGCCGTCCTTGCGCGTGGGGCGGAAGCGGCGGAAGGCCGCGCGGCAGAAGCCGTAGAAGGCCACCACCAGCAGGGCGACCAGGCCCGTGCCGCCCACCTGGAGCTGGAGCAGGTCCAGCCGGTCCGTCTGCGCGCGCATCCCGCGCAGCATCACCAGGTGCGTTTCGTTGACGAGCTCGCCGTCGCCGATGACGCGCTGGCCCTTCTTGATGGCGATGACGGCGTCCTTCACCGCGTCGCCCGCGAGCCGGCGGCGCAGGTCCGTCTCCGCGATGTTGATGGTCAGGCTGGGGCGCACCAGCCGCTTGGCGATGCGAAGCACCGCGCGGCGCTGCACCGCCGGGGCGTCCGGCAGCACGTTGCCGGGCACGGAGGCGAAGCGGTCCATCTCCTGGTGCGCCTCGCGCATGTCCACCACCTGGGAGGCACCCGCGGCCAGCATCTCTTCATTCTTGTGCTGCACGTCGCGCACGGTGAGGCCCTGGGGCGCCTCCCGCACCAGCTCCTCGCGCGAGCCGGCCACGTACACCGGGCCTCCGTCCGCGCGGTAGGCCCGGTCCAGCAGCACCAGCGTGGCGGTCTCCGCCTCCTCCGAGAAGCCGTTGGCGATGATGGCCTGGAAGTCCTCGGGCTCGAACCCCGCGTCGCGCTGGCCGAAGAGCTGCTCCTGGAACTGGGCCTGCATCTCCTCGCGGTCGCGGCGCTGGCGCTCCAGGGCCTCCGGCGTGAGGGGCGTGGGCTTGCGGCGCTTGGACTGGCCCTCCTCGGGAGGGGTCTCCTCGGCGCGGGCCTCCTTCTCCTCTTCCAGGTGCGCGCGCGCTCCGGCGAAGGCGGCGCGCACGGATGCGCGCAGGTTGCCCACCACCGCCGGGTTGAGGTCGTACACCGGGCGCACGGCGCTCCGGGCCTCGCGGCGGCGCTGCTCCGTCATTGCCTGGTGGACGATGTCGTAGTCGCGCGCGGCCTTGAAGCCGGCGGGCGAGTTGGCCCGGAAGGGCTTGCCCAGGGCCTCCGCGGTGAGCGCCGGAATCTGCTGGCTGTAGAGGCCCGGGGAGATGACGAAGCCCGCGCCTACCGAAACCACGAGCAGCAGGAGGGCCTGCACGACGCGCCGGCCCCAGTCCCCACGCCGCCCAAGCCCCAGGCGGGCCGCGAGCGCGTCCAGCGGGCTGGGCCCGGGGGTTGGTGATTCAGGATCGGCCATGGGGGAACTCCTCACCCTGCGAAGACGTCAAGGCTCCCTACAAGGAAGCAGTGACGGGGAAAATTCGTGAGGGTGGGACAGCCGCCGCCCGGACGCCAGTTCGCTCTGCGAAAAATGCGGGTAAGCCAACAGGCAGCGGTGTGGGTCACCCAACGACTCCACCCCCGCCCCGGCGCAGGCCTGGGAGCGGGGGTGGCGGGTACCGCGGCACGACGTCAGGACTCCGAGCCTTCCGTGGCCGGGGGCGCCTTCTGGGCGGCCTCCGAGCGCTCGTAGGCGCGGATGACCTCCTGCACCAGCGGGTGGCGAACGACGTCCACGTCGGAGAACTCCGAGAAGTGGATGCCTTCGATGTTCCGCAGCACGGAGCGCGCGTGGTTCAGGCCGGACAGCTTGCCCGTGGGCAGGTCCACCTGGGTCACGTCACCCGTGATGACCGCCTTGCTGTTGTAGCCCAGGCGGGTGAGGAACATCTTCATCTGCTCCACGGTGGTGTTCTGCGCCTCGTCGAGGATGACGAAGGCGTCGTTGAGGGTGCGGCCGCGCATGAACGCGAGCGGCGCCACCTCCACCACCCCCTGCTCCACCAGCGTCTGGGCGCGCTCCACGGCCATCATGTCGTGCAGTGCGTCGTAGAGCGGGCGCAGGTACGGGTTCACCTTCTCCGCCAGGTCGCCGGGCAGGAAGCCGAGCTTCTCACCGGCCTCCACGGCGGGGCGCGCCAGGATGATGCGCTTGACCTTGCGCTCCTGGAGGAAGGCGACCGCCATGGCCATGGCGAGGTACGTCTTGCCGGTGCCGGCGGGGCCCACGCCGAAGACGATGTCGTGGGCGCGGATGGCGTCCACGTAGCGCTTCTGCGCGATGCTCTTGGGGGCGATCTGCCGGTTGCCGGAGCTCTTGAGGACGGTGCCGAGCATGACCTCCTGCAGCGACTCCGAGCCGCGGCCCAGGACCTTGATGGCCTGCTCCACGTCCTCGCGGTAGACGGTGCGGCCGGCGCGGATCATCTCCTCGAGGTTCTCCACGAGGCGCACCGCGAAGGCGACCGCGTCCGCGGGCCCCGACAGGAGCAGCTCCGTACCGCGCTGCCCCACCCGGACCCCCAGGCGACGCTCCATCAACTTCAGGTTTTCGTTCTGGTTTCCGCAAAGGGCCAGGGTCGTCTCGTTGTCACGGACGTCCACCTTCGCGGAGGTGGGGGTGGTTTCAGCGCGAGTGGCGGGCACTTCCAGCGTGGCGGGATTTCGCAATGCGCGTCGTTCCTCGTTCAGTGATCGCTCGCCCTCAATTTAACGTCGCCCCTCCCCCCACGCCCGCCATCTCTCGACGGCGAGCCTGCCCGCGGGCTAGCGCACGGGCGGTAGGAGGATGAACTGCCGGGCGGCCGTGCGGCGGTAATAGTACTCCTCCCGCCACGGGTAGCGCAGTTCCTCCGGACGTAACAATCCGGCATCCACCAAAGCATCCAGCCGCTCCGGGAGGGTCCCCTTCTCCAGCTGGAACACCTCCAGCGCGGCCTCGATGCGGACGCGCTGCGCGTGGGCAATCTGACGCTGGGCGGCGGGATCCCCCAAACGGGAGGCCCCCGACTCCTGCCCCTGCCCCCCGACCCAGCGGGACGCGACGAAGGCCAGCCCCGCGATGACGGCCATGGTCACCGCGATGCGGCCCACCGGGCCCGCCACCCGGGCGACCAGGCGGGTGTCCTCCGGAACGGGCGCGCGGCCCTCCGAGTCGATGGCGCGCACGTAGTCGCCCTTGACCAGGTTGTAGAGCGCCTTGCAGGTCTCGAACTCGCCCAGGCCGCAGAGGTCCACCATGCGGCGCAGGTCGCGCCCCACGGCGATCTCCTCATAGACGTGGCGCTCCGACGGCCCGATGACGCCCAGCTCTCCGCCCTCGTCGTTGACGCGGGGCGGCGGGAGCGCCTTGACGCGCTCGAAGGTCATGTCGTCGCGGTGGATGCGCTTCCGGATGACGGGCCACTCGTCCACCATCCGGAAGCCCTCCATGAGCACCGTCTCCGCGCGCAGCGGGATGATGCCGTCGGGGCCGGGCTCCACGGGCTCCTGGATGAACTCATAGGTGCCCGCCTTCCAGGTGAAGAGGCGGTAGAGCGTCTCCGTCACCTGGAGCTGGGCCATCTGCTGGAAGCGCTCCGCGGTGAGGGCGTGACTCTGCACCAGCACGTCACCCAGGCGCTTGAGGGTGCGCTTCTGGACCTCCAGCGCGGCCTCCAGCTGCGTCTCCGTGATGATCTCGGCGCGCACCAGCATGGCGCCGATGAGTTCCTTGCGCTTCCGGGTGAGGCTTTCGGCCTTGATGATGTGGCCGTCCTGGAAGCCGATGCGCACCTCCTGGTCCTTGTTGCGCAGGTGGAGCGTGCCGGTCTTCTGCTGCTGGCCAATCAGCTGCAGGATGTCACCGATGCCGAAGTCCTTGAGGGTGCCCTTGAGGGCCATGGCTCAGGCCTCCCCCCGCTGATGGCGGCGCAGGCCGCGCAGGGTCAGCAGGTAGACGAAGAAGAGCACCGTGCCCGCGGGCACGAGCTTGAGGTACAGCGGCGCGTCCCCGTACGGCGTGCGGACGAGCCCCCGGTGCAGCACCAGCGCGGCCACGGCGAAGCTGAACACGAAGGCATACAGGGCGCCCCGCACCGGCAGGCCCGAGCCCACGTGGCCCGCGCCGGACACCAGGCTCCCCAGCGCGTACGTCACCCGCTTCGTCCAGGCCTGGTGGCGCTCCACCTCGCCCTGCTTGCGCGAGCGGAACTCCTTGGGCACCTGGCTCTTGCGCGCGTAGACGTGCACGCACTGGCCGCACATCGCGCTGCTCACGGGCAGGTCCTTGTCACAGCGGTGGCAGACGGCGTTGCCGCACCGCTCACAGCCGCGCGACGCCTTCATGCGAAAGGCCGCTTCCCCCAGGCCCGCGATGAGCGCCGCGAGCCCGGCGGCCAGGCCCCAACCCACCGGGCCCGCAGGCAGGACGGGCGACATCCAGCGGCTCACCTGGGACTGCACGCGGGCGCCCTCCAGGGTGCCGTCCGCCAGGTCCATCCAGTCGCGCTCCGGCACCGTGGGCGCCAGGAGCAGGCGGTTGAGCAGGGGGCGGTCCTCCGGAGGCGGTTCGCGGCGCAGGAGCGAGTTGTCCAGGGCCTGCGCCTGGGCGATGGCGGACGTGGAGCGGTCCAGCTCCTTGCCCAGCTGATCATCCGGCAAGAGCCGCGCCCGGCGCCGGTACACCTGGCCCAGGTTGTAGTGCGGCGCCGCCATGGACGGATCCGCCTTGGACGCCTGCGTGTAGAGGAGCACCGCGCCGTCCACGTCGCCCAGGCCCATGAGCGCGTTGCCAAAGCGCGTGAGCATCCGCGCGTCGCCTTCCTTCAACCCGGAGGCGGCCTTGAAGTCCGCGCGCGCCTCCTCCAGGAGGCCCCGGCGTGCCTCGTACCAGGCGAGCGCCCCCAGCTCCTGGAAGCGCGCGGTGCGTGCCTCCGCCCGGGCGCGCACGCGGGCCGCCGCGCCCTCCGCGGACAGGCCCCCGCGCTCCAGCAGGTAGACGTCCTCCGCGGGCGTGCCGGCGAAGACGGTGAAGCGCGCCAGCGTCCCCGCGGCGAGCGGCATCACGCCCAGGCCCATGAGCAGCACCGCGGCCACCCAGCGCTCGGCGCGGCCCACGTACAGCGCCACCGAGGCGAAGAGCAGGAGCAGCACCGGCAACAGGCCCGCGCCCAGCACCACGGGCAGCGACAGGAGCAGCAGCCCCAGCAGGCCCGACTGCCAGCGCGTCACCGCCCGGGGGAACAGGTGGTGGAAGTCATGCAGCGCGTAGCGGATCCGCCGCAGGAAGAGCACCGCGACCACCGCCACCGCCGTGGCCGCCCACGCGGCGAACACCAGCGCGCCCAGGTCCGTGAGCGCGGGCCGGCGGTATCTCGCGTCCGTCGCCAGCGTGACGAGCGCGGCCTTCCACTCGCCCAGGCCGCGCGGCACGTTCAGCGGATCCTCCACCACGTAGGTCTCCGCGCGGGCGAAGCGCGCGGCGGGCAGCCCCGGCGACAGGGCCACGGCCACGTCCAGCAGCGCGATGGCGCCGGTCAGGTCTCCGGCGCGGCGGCGGACCGCGGCCTCGCGCACGAAGCCCATGCTCAGGGGCTCCAGGTCGGAGGCGAGCACCTCCTCGCGCAGCGTGAGCAGCTCCTTCTGGGCGGCCTCCGCCGCGGGCAGGTCGTTGCGCGAGCGGGCCGCCTTCCACTTCTCCCAGACGGCCAGCAGCTCCGCGTCCGTCACCTTCGGCGCCATCACCGGGGTGACGGCGGGGCGGGACGGGACGACGACGGGG
>NZ_RAWM01000078.1 GCF_003668875.1 Corallococcus interemptor
CCTCCCACCCCCACCGGGCCCTCGCCGGACGAAGTGAACCGCGTGTGCTCCGGCGTGCACTGCACCGCGGGCTACTGCACGAGCGAAGGCGGAGTGGCGGCGTGCCGCTGTGGCCCCAAGGACCAGGAACTGGGCTCCACCTGCGAGGTGGACGAGGTGGACGACTTCGACCAGTTCCCCAACCCGGGTCCCCAGGCGCAAGGGCTCCCCGTGGTCGCGCTGTCCGGCAGGCTGCACCGGTTGGACGTGGACAGCTTCACCTTCCAGGGGGTGAAGGGCCGCACGTACCGCTTCACCTGCACGCCGGAGGGCTTCCAGTCGTGCGACCTGGCCATCTCCCCCTGGCCGACCGCGTACGACCGCGGGCTGGTGACCTACGAGGGCCGTGACACCGTGCTCACGGTCTCACTGACCTACAGCACGACGTACACCGCCTCCGTCGCCGCATGGCCCGCGGGCTTCTCCATGGAGCGCGGCACGTACACGCTGTCCCTGGTGGAGGTCGGGGACGCGGAAGGCGAACCGGACGTCCAGATGGCCCCGCTCCTCACGGACGGCACGCCCATCCGGGGCCACATCGACTTCCGGGGGGACGAGGATGCCTTCACGTTCACCGCGCTCGAGGGACACGTGTACCGGGCGCGCTGCACGGGCCAGGACCTGCGGCCGGCCATCGAGTCGCTCCGGTACTTGATGTCGTGGCGCAACTTCGAATGGGAGGAAGGCGGCAGCGGCACGGCGGTGGAGAAGTTGGAGGCCGGAGCGTACCGGCTGCGGATGGCATCCAACGCGGCCCGGGGCACCGCCGGCTATGAGTGCACGCTGGAGGATCTGGGCGCGGAGGACCACGCGGACGAGGGGGACCGGGCCACGGCGCTGCCCGCGTTCGAGTCGGAGCTGGCGGTGACGGGAGTGCTGGAGACACGCTCCGACGTGGACTGGTTCAGCTTCCCCGCGAAGGCGGGCCACGCGTACGACCTCGTCTGCGACCGCACCACGCAGTCCGTGTGTGACTTCACCTTCATCGACCTCCCGGGCACCCGCCCGGGAGGGGTGGGGGCGCCGCGCCCGGTGGTGCTGGGGCGGGACGGCCCGCTGTGGGTCCACGTGTCCAACAGCCTGCTCAACCCCCGGGGCCCCTATGCGCTCAAGGTCGTGGACCTGGGGCCGGATCAGGGCTCGGGCGTGGCGGACGCGGTGCCCGCGAGCATCGGTGTTCCCATTCCGGGCGTGTCCGCGCCGCACGGTGACCAGGACGCCTTTCGCGTGAACGTGGAGGCCGGGCACGTCTACCGCCTGAGGTTCGCCGACTGGGATGTCTCCTCCTCGTTCGAGGCCTATCGGCCGTCGGAGCCGGGCCGGAACCTGATGCTCTTGAGCCGCCCGCCGGCGCGCTTCAAGTCGACCCGCTCGGAGCCCATCGTCTTCGTGGCGGGAAGCGTGCTGGGGCCCTATGTCCTCACCATCGAGGACGTGGGGCAGGACGACCACGCGGACACGCTCGAAGCCGCCACGGTCGTGCCCGGGCCCACGCTCTACGCGGAGGGAGTGGTCGACACGTCCTATGACGAGGACTGGTTCGCCTTCGACCTGGAGGCGCGCGCCTATTCCGTGAGCGGGTTCCCGCTGGAGGGGGCCACGCCGGTGTTCGAGCTGTTCGAGGCGGATGGCGTGACGCCCGTCCCGACATTGGGCTCCAGCCGCGACGTGCGGCCGGGCGCTCCGGGGAGGTACTTCCTGCGTGTGGGCCATCCCATCAGTCCCGCCACGCCCGGGACTGCCTACCGCTGGGAGCTGCACCCGCGCTGATGAAGCGCTTCGGTCCGGGTCAGCCGCGGATGCGCTTGCCGAACGGAGCGAACGCGATCATTCCGAGCTTGAGGTGCTGCAGCGCGAACGGAATGCCGATGATCGTCAGCGCCAGGCTGACGCCGATGACGACGTTGGTGAGGAAGATCCAGATTCCGGCGACGAGCGCCCACACGATGTTGAGCCCGAAGCTCATCACGCCCGCGCTGGGGTGATCCTCGATGTCCTTGCCGAACGGCAGCAGCGCGAGGCCGGCGAGCTTGAAGCACTGCACGCCGAACGGGATGCCCACGATGGTGAGGCAGAGCACCAGTCCGCCGAGCAGGTACTCGAGGCAGAGCAACAGCCCACCGCCGAAGATGAGCCACAGCAGGTTCAGAAGCAGGTTCATGGCCGGTTTATATTTCGTGCTGGCGGCCGTCGGAAACCTTCGACGAACGCGGCCTGCTTGAGCTCCCTCATGTCGCCGGGTACAGCACCTGGCGCCCCCGCACCTGCGCGAAGGCGGTGAGCCGGTGTGGCTCCACGCGGGTGGGGCTCGTGATGTGCGTCACCAGGACGCCTCGCGCCCAGAGCGCGTCCGCCACCAGTGAGCGATGGCAGCGCCAGCGCAGCGCCTCCGCGCACATCAGTGCCACCGGCCCTTGCAGCGCCACCTCGCGCAGTGCTTCCAGCCCCTGCGCGAAGTCCTCCGTCAGCATGTAGTCCGCGTAGCCGCGAAAGCTCAGGTTGCGCCAGGCCGCATTGGGCGAGTCCTTGCGCGCACGCCGCAGCCCGCCGAGCGCTGGCAGGTGCAGGTGCTCGACCCCCACCCGGGCCAGCGTCCTTCCCAGCACGTCCACGTTGAACTGCGGGTTGGTGCGGGAGCGGGGCACCGTGCGGATGTCCACCAGCGTCCGCACGCCGTTCGCCCACAGCATCTCCACCAGCTCCTCGATGGTGCGGGTGGAGTGGCCCAGCGCGAACACCTGGACGCCGGCCCACCCTCGTGCCCGCCTCGGCATCTCCATCATC
This sequence comes from Corallococcus interemptor, assembly GCF_003668875.1. Taxonomy (GTDB): domain Bacteria; phylum Myxococcota; class Myxococcia; order Myxococcales; family Myxococcaceae; genus Corallococcus; species Corallococcus interemptor. The sequence continues at coordinate 2,824 of NZ_RAWM01000078.1, forward strand.
GGTCCTCCCTAGCGCAGCGCCGCGAGGGTCGCGCTGACCTTCGCGACCGTCACCGACACGGGCGTCGTCACCTCTGGAGCGAAGATGGCCACGCGCAGCTCCTCGAAGGTCCACCGCAGCTCCTGCGCCGCCTCCTGGTCACGCGCGGAGGCGGATCTGGCGAGGAAGGATTCCCACAAGGGCGTGAAGGGCGCGGCCTTCGCTGCGTCCTTGGGGGGATTCGCCACCGCACGCGACAGCCGCGCCTGGGCCGCGCGGAGGTAGCGCGAGTAGTTCAGCAGGCGGCTGAGGGGAATCCACTCGATGAGCTTCGCGGGGAACAGGTGCCCGAGCTGCGAGCGGATGTCCCGCACGGCCGCCGCGCCGCTCGGCCCCTTGGAGGCCGCCTTGAGCGCGGCGAGCGTCTCGGCGAGATCCGCGGAGGTGGCGATGACGACGTTCGTCCAGTCCCGGGCCGTCTGCTCGATGCGCGGTGAGCCCTGTTGGAGCAGCGCCTCGAAGGCCGCCTTCGTGCGCGGCAGCGGCGCACCCGGTGCGAGCTTGAACGCATCGTCGACGCTCCGTGCGAGGACGAGCGCCTTGAAGGCGTCGGACTGGCCCCGCGCGGGGGGCGCGCCGTCCAGGGACGGGAAGGGCGGCGGCATTCGCGCGGCGCTGACGGCCACGTGTCCGCGCGCGGCGAGCATCAGCAGCCGGCGGACCCCCGTGCGCGTGGCCGCTTCAGCGGCGGCGGAGGTCTCCAGCAGCACCAGGTCCACGTTGGAGCCCCGGTCGACGAGCGCGGGGGAGCTGCGCACGTCGAGCCCGCCGACCCGCCGGGTGACCACGGAGGGCAGCTCGCCGAAGGTCCAGGCGGTCAGCCCCTTGCGCTCCCAGTCCGTCGCTGGCGCCGCGCTGCGCAGCACCGCCCGTGCACGTCCCCCGTGCTGTTCAATCAGTGCGTCGGCGTCGCGGCTGCTCGCGAGCTCCTTGCCCCGCTCGTCGAGCACCCGGAGCGTGGTGCGCAGGTACGGCACCACGGCATCCGCCCGGAAGGACTCCTCGGGCACGTCCACGCCGCACAGCCGGGACACCGCGCGCGCGAGCGCTGGAATCATCGGCCCGCGGAAGGGCACCAGCTCCTTCTCGAGCCGGTCGACCAGGTCGGGCAGCGGTCCCAGCTGCTTGCGCTGGGCCTTGGGAATCTGTTCGAGCAGGGCGGTGAGCTTCTCCCGCTGCCACCCGGGGATGGTCCAGTCGAGCTCACCCGGGACCAGCTGGGCGAGCAGCAGGAGCGGCACGCTCAGGGTGATGCCGTCGTCCTCGGCCGAGGGGTCGAAGGTGTACGTCACCGGCACGGACACGCCGTGCAGGGTGATGGCATCCGGGTAGTGCGCCGGGGACAGGCCCGGGTCGTGCGAGAGGGCATCCTCCATCGTGAGGATGAGCACGTCGGGGTCGGCCGCCTCGGCCTTGCGGCGCCAGACCTCGAAGGCCGCTCCGTCCGTCACGTCCGCCGGGACGCGCTGGTCGAAGAACGTCAGCAGCGCCTCGGTGTCGAGCAGCTCGCTGCGCCGGGCCTTGTCCCGCAGGCGCGCCACGCGATCGAGCACCTCCTGGTTCTCCTCCTGGAACGCTCCCCGGGTGCGGTACTCGCCGCGCACCAGGGCATGGTCGAGGAACATGAGCCGTGCCCGTGCGGGGTCCAGGCGGTCCAGGGGCACGGGGCGCTCCTTGAAGACCTGGAGCCCGAAGAGGGTCGCGTTCTCCTTCACGATGGCGCGCGCGGACTTCTCCGACCAGTGCGGTTCGGAGTAGCTGCGCTTGAGCAGGTGGGGGGCCGCCGACGCGAGCCACTCCGGGTCGAGCTTCGCCACGGTGCGCGCGAACAGCTGGGACGTCTCCACGAGCTCGAACGCCATCACCCAGGCCGGGGGCTTCTTCGAGAGCGCCGACGAGGGGTGGACCATGAAGCGCGTCTGCTTCGCGCCGGTGAAGAAGCGCTGCTCCGGGTTCCACTGGCCAATGCGGGACAGGAGCCCGGTGAGGAGCGCCTGGTGCAGCACGTCCCCGCGCGCCGGAGCGCCCCGGCCCTTGCGCGGCAGGCGCAGCTCGCGGACGGTCTCCTCGAGCTGGCGCTGGACGTCGCGCCACTCGCGCACCCGGAGGAAGGACAGGAAGTTGTCCCGGCACACGCGCCGCAGATGGGACGTCCCCCGGCCCTCGGCCTCGCGCACGAACGCCCACAGCTTGAGCAGGCTCGCGAAGTCCGAGTGCTCGTCACGGAAGCGAGCGTGCGACGCGTCCGCCTTCTGCGCGAGCTCCCGGGGCCGCTCGCGCGGGTCCTGCAGGTTGAGCGCCGCGGCGACGATGAGCACCTCTTCCAGGCACCCGTATTCAGCGCCGGCGAGGATCATCCGGGCGATGCGCGGGTCCACCGGGAAGCGCGCGAGCTGGTGCCCGAGCGGAGTCAGCGTGCGCTCCTTGCCCTCGATGGCCCCGAGCTCCTCGAGCACCCGCCAGCCCTCGGCGATGGCCTTCGGCTGGGGCGGGTCGAGGAAGGGGAAGTCCTCGACGTCACCCAGGCCCAGGGACTTCATCCGCAGGATGACCCCCGCGAGCCCGGTGCGCTTGATCTCCGGGTCCGTGAAGGCGGACCGCGAGGTGAAGCTCACCTCGTCGTAGAGGCGCACGCAGATGCCGTCGCGCACGCGGCCGCAGCGCCCCTTGCGCTGGTCGGCGCTGGCCTGGGAGACCGGCTCGATGTGCAGGCGCGTGGTGCCCGAGCGGGGGTCGTAGCGCGACAGGCGCGCCACCCCCGTGTCCACGACGTACACGATGCCCGGGATGGTGATCGACGTCTCCGCGACGTTGGTGGCGAGGATGACGCGGCGCTGGGGGATGGAGGCGAAGACGCGCGACTGCTCGGAGGCCGACAGGCGCGAATACAGGGGCTGCACCACCGTGCCGCGCAGCTCGCGCGCGTTGAGGGCGTTCTCGGCCTCGCGGATCTCCCGCTCGCCGGGGAGGAACACGAGGACGTCCCCGTCCGGGTCGAGCGAGATGACGTTCGCGACGGAATCGGCGACGGCGTCAGCGAGCTCGGAGTCCTCGGGGGGCGGCTCGTAGAGCACGTCCACCGGGAAGGTCCGGCCCTCCACCTGGATGACCGGAGCCCCGCCGAAGAACTGCGAGAAGCGCTCGGTCTCGATGGTGGCCGAGCTCACCACCACCTTGAGGTCGGGGCGCTGAGGGAGGATGCGCTTGAGCCACCCGAGCAGGAAGTCGATGGTGAGGCTGCGCTCGTGGGCCTCGTCGAGCACGATGGTGTCGTAGCGCTTCAGCAGCGGATCGCTGTGGATCTGCGCGAGCAGGACACCGTCGGTCATGAACTTCACGGCCGTCTGCTTGGACGAGCGGTCCTCGAAGCGGATCTGGTAGCCGACGTCCGTGCCCAGCTCCGTGCCCAGCTCGCGAGCCACGCGCGCCGCCACGCTCGTCGCGGCGATGCGCCGGGGCTGGGTGACGCCAATCTGGCGCGGCCGCCCGCGCCCCATGGCGAGCAGGATCTTGGGCAGCTGCGTCGTCTTCCCCGAGCCGGTGGCCCCCGCGACGATGACCACCTGGTGGGCGGTGATGGCCGCGGTGATGTCCTCCACCCGGCTCGAGATGGGGAGCTCGGGGGGGAAGCGCAGGGTAGGCAGGCCGCCGGGGGAGGGGACGGGTGATTCGCCGGACATGGCCGTATGGACTAGCACCGAAGCGCGCGCTTCGCCCCTGGCGAATCACGGGGTTCGCGCGCGGCGGACGGCCCGCCACGGCCCCTAACCGTGGGCTGCGCCGTTCCTGGGGGGCAGGAACTCGCCGTGGAACGTGGGCGGCAGGCCGTGTTCAAAGTGGCAGCGCGCCACGGGCCCTGCGTCCAGCCGCTCCGCGTCCAGCACCGCCACGTGGGTGGTGTCCGTCTGGGTGTCGTAGACCTGGGTGAGCACCCAGCCGTCGTCCTCGGCCTTCGAGCCGGGGCGTGGCACGAAGATGCCCTCGGAGGGGTACTGGCCCTCGCCCAGCTCGGCGCGCGTCACCCGGCCGGTGGTGGCGTCCACGCGCACCAGCGCGTCGTACATTCCGCGCCGGGCCGCGCGGGTGGAGTGCGCGCCCATGTAGGCCGCCTGGTGCGGCTGGCCCTCCACGCTGGGGGCCACGCGGGGGAACTCGCAGCTCAGGTCCATCACCTGCTCGCTGCGGAACGTGCGGGCCTTCAGGTCGATGACCGCGCGGTGGAGCATGCCGTCGGCCTCGATGGACGGGGTGGCGCGGACCAGCTCGCCCAGCCACTGGTTGGAGGCGAAGTCGGGGTAGCGCACGTAGTCCACCACCAGCGTGTCGCCTTGCTCGTACGCGTTGCTGAAGTGCCAGTTGAAGAAGGCGTCGGCGGGGATGCGGAGGGGATGCGCCACGTCGTCGATGGGCACCACCACCACCTCCGCCGCCGCCCCTGGCCGGAAGGAGACGTTGTCCGCGAACGCGCCGATGCGCAGCAGCATCTTCAGCACGTCGATGCGCATGGCTGGCAAGAAGAAGATGAGGTAGCGGTCCGTGGCCATGAAGTCATGGACCATGGTCGCGCCGGGCAGCGGCACGGACCCCAGGTGCCGCGCTCCGGCGCCGTCCGGCAGGGCGTACAGCTCCAGCGTGTTCACCCGGCCGTGGTGCTGGCCGAAATTGTAGAGCGTCTTTCGCGAGTGGACGCGGCGCGGGTGCGCGGAGAACGACTTCATCACCACGCCGTCGAGGTTCGTCTCGCCCAGGCTGGACAGGTCGTCCGGGGACAGCTCCACGGGGAGGTTCGGCTCGTGCAGCGCGTACAGCCGGCCGTTCCACGGCATCACCGCCGTGTTCGCGTTGTTCTTCTGGGGGTTGAGCAGCTTGTTGCGCAGCGGCGTGGGCATGGCGTAGCTGCCGTAGAGGTGCCGGCCCGCCTTGCGCTCCGTGACCATGGTGCGCGTGTCCACGAGCTTCGCCGCGCCCTGGACACCGTCCGGCCCGAAGCGCACGCCCATCACGCCGCCGTCGCCGTCGAACCAGTGTTGAACGGGCAGCCCGTGCACGTCGAACGTCCACGCGCCCGCGCGGAACAGCGTCCCGCGCAGTCCTTCGGGAATCCGTCCCTCCACCCGCAGGGGCTGGAAGTCATGCTGCCGGGAGATGTTGCGGAAGGCCCGTTTCCAGGCGGGAAGGGGAGCAGCGGCCGGTGGGGGAAGCGCGGTGGTCATGGCGGGTCCGGGAAGCGCGGGGCGAAGGGTCAGGGCGAGGGCTGGGCGATGACCTGCGCGCCGAGCGCCTGGGCCTGCTCCTCGGCCTCGTCACGGCGAATGCCCATGAGCGTCCACATGCCCCCGCTGAAGTCGATGCATCCGAAGAACATGATGATGGGCTCGCACAGGCCCATCACCGTGCAGACGATCAGCACCAGCGTGATGAAGGTGCGTCCCATCACCGCCCAGACGAAGAACTGGCGCATGTTCAGGACGGCGGCCTGGTGGGACATGAACGACATGGACACCAGCAGTCCGCCCGCCATGCGCATGAAGAACAGGTTCCCGTCCGCCGCCCCGGGCGAGATGCCCATCACCTGGAGGAACAGTCCCGGCACCAGCAGCAGCGTGAAGGCCAGCGGGAACGTGTAGAAAACCCACACGTACATGGACCGGCCCGCGTGGCTCAGCGTGGAGAGTTTGGGGAACACCTTCGGGGCGAACAGCATCATGTGGACGGACTCCGGCGGTCAGGCTTGAGGCGGTGCCGGCAGCGTAGTGGAAAGCACGGGCCGCACGCATCCCGCCCCCCTCTCTTGACAGGGCGCCTTGCCGTATCCTCGTCGGATGACGACGCGGAGCACGCTCACCGACCTGATGCACGAGGTGTCCAGCCGCAACGGCGACTGGGCCTCGCCGCGGGACCTCGGCGTCGATCGCGTGACGGTCGTGGCTGCCTGGCTGTCGAGCGACGATCCGGCCGCGATGCTGCTCCTGCTCGCCGCGCTTCATCCCAAACGCCAGGTGGAGACGTGCGTCGCGCTGGCGACCCGGATGTCATTCTTCGAGCCCATGCGGGTCGAAGCCCACTCGATGAGCCGCCGCCTCCCCGGCATGAACTTCAATGGCCGGTCTCCGTTCTACTTCATTCACCTCTACCAGCTGCTGCGCTCCGCCCTGCAGGTGACCGAGGACACGGAGCGGCCGCGACTCAAGTCCGAGCTCGCCGCGGCGATCCGCGCCGTCATCCCCGAGCCGTTCACGCTCGTCGGGCCCGCTGCATAGGGCCCGGGCCGGGCGCCTGCGTCAGCGCGTCTTCCGCTGGTATGTCTTCACCAGCGCGTTCATGCGCCGCCCGCTCGGGTCCTCCTTGCGGGGATCGGCGACGACGAGCACCCATTTGCCCGAGACCACCGTGGAGCCGACGGCATCGCCGATGAGCGCCCAGCCGGCCTCTTCCGCCTTCTTGGCCTGCTCCGCGCCGTCGAAGAGGCACACCGTGGCCTCCAGGCCGCTCACCTTGCCGGCCTGGCACTTTCCTCCGGGCAGCTTCTCGCCGACGTCGGTGAAGCCGGAGGGCGACTCACCCGCCGCCTTCCATGCGTCCAGCACGTCGTCCGCATTGCTGGAGCAGCCCGCCAGCAGCAACGCCCCCAGCGCGACTCCCTTGTGACGCATGCTCAGTGCCGCCCCTGGTGCTTGTGTTTGTGCTTCTTGTGCTTGCAGTGGCGATGGTCGTGGTCATGGTGATGGTCGTCATCGTCGTCTTCCCGGATGATGATGACCTCGCGAGCGGGCGGAGGCGGTCTGCCGCCGACCTTCACGTCCACGTCCACGTTGACGCCCACCTGGATGATGGGGCCGTGGTACTGGGGCGGCGGCGCGAACGCCACCACCGGACGCGGCACGTTCCAGCCGCGATAGACCGTGTTGACCCGCACGAGCTTCGGGTTCTCCCGCCGGTACTCTTCGGGGTACTCACCCGCGTAGAAGTGGACGTCCTCCTTGTCCACGAACTGCTGCCGCGGCGGCGGCTCGTAGGCGTGGTAGTGCGGCCCGTCGTGATAGCAGTACTCCACCACGTCCACGTCCACGTCGATGTTGACGAGCACGTTGAGCACCACCGGATGGTGCCCGTAGTAGGAGTGCCGGGGGCCCTCGTAGCCGAAGGGCGTGGGGTCGCCGATGAAGACGTAGACGTTGTCGCGCGTGCGGTAGAGCGTGTCCGCGTACAACGGCGCGGCGGAGTGCACGTGCGGCGCCTCGAGGAGGCACAGCCCGTCCCGGGGCTGTCCGGTGCGCGGGTGCATCCCCGCGTACCTCCACTGCTTCGCTTCGGCGGCGCTGGCGGCCACGAGCAGCAGCGCCGTGGCCAGAAGGGCCAGATTCCTGTGTGACATGGTGGGGGTCTCCCTGGAGGCGGGTACGCTCCAGCGACTCCCTGACCCCGCGCCCCCGTGAGCGATCACATCCGGGCGCGTGGCCCGCGCCCGCTGTGTCCGTGGAGGTGCTCCACGCGCCTCCCGGCGACAGCAGGCGCGAAACATTTTGGTGCCGCTTCAGGGTCGCCTTCGGTGACATCTCCCTCGGGTTGTGGGGCCGGGCTGCCGTATCGTCACCGGATGACGCTCCTTGTGCAGTGTGAGTTTCAGGTGCAGCGGCCTGACCATGAGCCGGAGTTCATCCGGCTCGCCCGTGCATTGGCTTCCGCCTCCGCGGAGGAGCCGGGAACGTTGCGCTATCAGTGGTTTGTCACACAGCGGCCGGGGCGCTACTCGATCCTTGAGGAGTACGTCGACGCCGACGCGGCCGAGACGCACAACGGAAACGTGGGGGCGCTGCTCGTCCAACTCTTTTCCGTGGCCGAGCTGGTGTCGGTGTCGTTCTACGGCGAGCTCAACAAGTACCTGCGAGACTGGAGCTCCGGTCGGGCCGGAGTCTCAATCCACGCACCGTTGTGACCCTCCAGGGCGCAATCGCTCAGGACCCACGAAGATTGGCGGTTGCGGACAGGCGCGCCGCCGTCACTCACCTCGCGAGCTCGGCCGCGAGCAGATCGAACACCCGCCGGATGCGCTTGCTGGTGTTCAGCTCGCGGTGGGTCGTCAGCCAGATGGGAAGGGACCACGGGGTGAGGCTGGGGAGGGCCCGCCGGACCAGCGGCTCGGCGTCGCCCACGCGCTCGGGAGCGACGCCCACGCCGATGCCCCGCTTGACCATCTCCCAGTGCACGAGGTGGTTCCCCGTCTGCACCGGGAAATTCCGTTGCGTCAGGCTCAAGCCCAGCCCGTTCAGCCCGTTGAGCATGGCGTCCGTCCCGCCAAGCCCGATGAAGTCGGCGCGGCTCAGTGCCTTCGGCGTACGTGGGTTGCCGATGCTCGCGAGGTAGCGGGGCGCGGCATAGAGCCGCATCGGGTCGTCCCGGACCTTGGTGGCGATGAGGTCGGGCTGGGTGGGGCGGAAGTTCCGGATCGCGATATCCGCCTCCCGTCGGCGCAGATCGGCCGCGGTGTTGGTTGCGACGAGCTCGATTTCAATACCCGGCGCCTCGCGCCGAAGCTTCTCCACGATGGGCGGCAGCAGGAATGCCGAGTAGATCTCGTTGGCCGTGATGCGGACCAGCCCGGTGATGCTCTGCGACTGTCCGCCGGCCGCGAGCGAGACGCGCCCCGCGGCGTCGCCCATGGCTCGAACGTGGTCGAGCAGCTCGCGCCCGCTCGGCGTCAGCGCGAGGCCCCGTCCCACGCGCTCGAACAGCACCACGCCCAGCTCGTCCTCGAGCGCGCTCACCTGACGCCCGAGCGTCGGCTGCGCCATGCCGAGCGCACGCGCCGCCGCCGTGAGCGAGCCCTCTTCCGCGGTGACCAGAAAGGCCCGCGCTCGATTCCAGTCGAACCTGGCTGCCCGCCAATCCATGCATTCGCGCATATCAGGAGAAGGAACTCAGTCAATTCCGTCGGTGGTCGCGGAGGGCTATCTGTTCGACCATGACCTCCACACCCAAGGCCGAACGGCTCGTGTCCGCTGCGCTGGTCGCGCTCTCGCTCGTGCCCATCCTGGCCGGCGCCGGCCGTCTGACCGAGCTGGCGGGCGGCGCCGAGCTCACGCCGCACAACGCGCGGTTCTTCGCATCGCCCCTGCCGGTGGTGCTGCACGTCCTCTGCGCCAGCGTGTACTGCGTCCTGGGTGCCTTCCAGTTCGCCCCGGACTTTCGCCGTCGGCGGCCCGGCTGGCACCGCGTCGCCGGGCGGCTCCTGGTCGCGTGCGGTCTCGTGGCCGGGCTCTCGGGCTTGTGGATGACGCTGTTCTATCCCCGCGCCGAAGGCGACAGTTCGCTCCTCGACGGCCTGCGGCTCCTGTTCGGCTCGGCGATGGTCCTGTCCCTCATCCTGGGGCTGGCCGCGCTCCCTCGGCGGGACCTTGTGGGCCACCGGGCCTGGATGATTCGAGGTTACGCTGTCGGTCTGGGCGCGGGCACGCAGGTGCTGGTTTCCGTGCCCTGGTTCCTCATCGCCGGAACGCCGGGCGAGCTCGCCAGGGCGCTACTATTGGGCGCCGGCTGGGTCATCAACCTCGCCGTGGCCGAGCGGGTCATTCGTCGCCAGACCGCCTCTCCCATCCGCGCTGCCGAGATGCGTGCGGGGCTGCAGGTGGAGTGACGGCCCCCACGTAGAGAAGGGGGAGATGGCAAGGCCAATCCAGGCGTTGATTTGAGATGATCCTGGTTGGTCAGCGGGACCGTCAGGCCAGCCCTCCCACGCGACGTGCGCTCGTGCGGGGCGTGACGTGCGCTCCTGCCGCATTTCGCGTATGGGAGGGTCCCATGAGCACAGGTCGTGTCATGGGATTGGCGGCGCGTGGCGCCCTGCTGGCGGTGTGGGTCTGTGTCCTCGGCGTGGCGTGTGTGAAACGACCCGTGGACTACGCGCGGGAACAGGCGCGAACCCTCGCGCCAGCGAAGTTGGAGTCCTCGTCGCAGCCCTCGACGGGGCCGGTCCGGAAGATCCGGGTGCGGGTCTACGCGGACTCGGACTATCGGGAGCAGGTGGTGCGCTGGCGAAGCAGCGTCGTGTCCCAGTTGCAGCGCGCGAGCGCGGTGATGCAGGGACCGCTGGGCGTTGTCTTCGAGCTTGAGTCGACGCGCGAGTGGGCGCATCGCGGTGTCGAGGGCGAGCTGGAGGGTTCACTGACCGCGCTGGAGCTGACGGATCCAGGCGAGGACGTGGACCTGGTGGTCGGCTTCGTCTCCGCGCTCAAGCTCTTCTCCTCGGCGCAGCATGAGTTGGGCATGGCCCGGCTGTTCGGGCGCCACTGCGTGCTGCGCGAGATGGGAAACCCGGAGGAGGTCCGCGCCATCATGGAGGGACTGATCCACCTGCCCCAGGACGAGCGGCAGTCGCTCTACGAGGAGCGGAAGGTGCACAAGGAGACGTCCGTCTTCCTCCACGAGTGGGCGCACACGCTGGGGGCATTCCACGTGCGCAACTCGCACTGGATGATGTTCCCGAACTACGCACCGAATCAGGCGGCCTTCACACCGCAGACCCTGGAGTTGCTCAAGACCAGCCTTCGCCATGCCTCGGCGGGTCGTCGCGATGACGCTGCCGCCCGGGCCTGGGCGACCGAGCTGGGGGCGCTGCTGGCCTCGACGTCGTCGCCGGACTGGGAGGGACCGGAGAAGGAGTCTGTCGTCGAATGGCTCGCGCAGGTCCGCGAGGGCAGGGCGCCGCTGGTTGCGCATCAGCCTCAAGCCCCCCTGCCTCCGGAGGACCGGCGCCGGTTCGACGAAATCCTCGCGCTCGAGAAGGCGGGGCGCGTGGAGGTCGCCGCCCAGAAGATGGAGCCCCTCGCGCGACGCCACCCGGAGGACTTCCTCGTCCAGAGGCTGGCCTGCTACCTGGGCACGCGTGTCGCCCCCAAGCTGCCTGCGACCCGGGAGAAGTGCGAGGCCGTCGCCGGGAAGTTCCCCTCCGAGCCCGCCCCCTTGTTCCTGCTCGCGACCCTGTCCCTCCAACAGGGGCAGCACCTGGAGGCGCAAGGCCACCTCGTGCGGGCGCGGCAACGGATGGAGGTGAACCCTGGAACTCCGCCGGAAGCCTGGGGAGACCTCGCGGCCTTCTTCAAGGAGACCTCCTCGGTCACGTGGGCGGAGCAGGCCCTCCAGAAGGCGGGCAATGACGCCCGGACCGAGCCTCTGCGGACCTGGGCCCGGCAGGCTCGACGCTGGAAGGCGCTGCCCGTGGATGTCTCCGTGAGCGGTGTCGCGGTGGAGCGGGAGGGAGAGTTCATCCGCGCGGCGAAGGACGTCGAGGATTCGCTCGACAAGGGGCTGGCGGCGAAGGCGCAGGCACGCATCGCCTGGCTCAAGCGGGAGTTCCCGCGCGCGCCGGTGCTGCACGTGTTGGATTGCGAAGGCCACCTGCGCGCCAACAGGAAGGGGCCCGCGAAAGCAGCGTGCCTGCAGGCCGTGGCCGCGCACGAGGAGGCGGTGCAGGCGCACTTCATCCTGGGATGGCTGGCCGTCAAGTCGGGGCCCCACGAGGAGGCGCGGACCCACCTGGAGCGTGTCGTGGCGCTGGAGCCCGTGCACAAGCAGGCGTGGCAAATGCTGGCCGAGCAGTACCGCGCCGTGGGCATGGCGGAGGCGCTGAAGACGCTCCAGGGGCGCTACCGTGAGCAGTTCGCCGAGGAGCTGCGCTGAGTTGCCGTGCATGATTCACCGGCCCACCGGCTCTGTCCTACGTGGAGCCCCTCTTCGGACATGGGCAGGCCTCGGGAGCCGGCATGCGGCGTGGTCTCGTGGGAATGCTGGTGGTGCTGGTGTGCTGCGCGCAAGGCGCCGCGGCCGCGGACACCATTCCGGCACTGACGCCTCGGGAGGCCGCGCACGACAGCCCCCCGCCCGAGGCAGCCTCGGACCTGGACCGCCTCGGGCTCCAGCTCCTGCTTCGGGGTGACCTGGTCCAGGCCGAACCGCTCCTGCTTCGCGCGCTGGCCCTCCGCGAAGCCACCCAGGGCAGGGACCACCCGGACGTCTCACGGACGCTGCTCCTGCTCGCCAGGCTCTACGCGGCCCAGGAGCTGTTCAGCCGGGCCGAACCGCTCCTGCTTCGCGCCCTGGCCCTCCGGGAGACCGCCCGGGGCAGGGACGCCCCGGACGCCGCCGAGCCGCTCCACCGCCTCGCCAACCTCTATCTGGCCCAGGACCGCTACAGCCGCGCGGAGCCGCTCTACCTGCGCGCCCTGACCCTCCAGGAAGCCGACCCGGGCAGGTCCCCGCTGGAGGTGGCGGAGACGCTGGTCGACCTCGCCGGGCTCTACCACCAGCAGATGCTCTACGCGCGGGCCGAGCCGCTCTATCTGCGCGCGCTGGCCCTCCGCGAAGCCACCCTGGGCACGGAACATCCCCTCCTCGCCGAACCGCTCTACTGGCTGGCCGTCCTCCACCGTCAGCAGGGACGGTCCGCGCGCGCCGCGCCCCTGTTCGCGCGCGCCCGGGCCCTCTGGGAGACGGCGCTCGGACAGGACCCGGCGGATGCCGCCGACGTGCTCAACAGGCTCGCGGCACTGCATGAGAGCCAGGGGCTGTACGCGCAGGCCCACTCCCTCCTCGAGCGCGCCCTGGCCCTCCGGGAAGCCACCCTCGGCGAGCGCCATCCCCTGGTCGCCGAGTCGCTCAACCTGCTCGGCCGCAACCTCCAGCTCTGGGGACTGCTCGGGCAGGCCGAGCCGCTCCACCAGCGCGCCCTGGCCATCCGGGAAGCCACCCTCGGCGGGACCCATGACCGCGTCGCGGACTCGCTCGCCCACCTGGGCGCCCTCTACATGGAACAGGGCTCGTATGCGCGGGCCCAGCCCCTCTTCGAGCGCGCCCTGGCCATCTGGGACACGGCCCTGGGCGGAGAGCACGCCTATGTCGCCCATGCGCTCATCGCCCTCGCCAACCTCCATGTGGCGCAGGGGGACTACCCCGGCGCGGAGCCGCTCCTGCGGCGGGGGCTCGCCATCCTGGAGAGGGTCTGCGGCGCACACCATCCCCTCGTCGCCGCGGCACTCACCAACCTGGCCGGGCTCCATGCCGCCCGGGGGCAGTACCGCCGTGCCACGCGGCACCTGGAGCGGGCCCTGTCCATCCAGGAGGCCGCCCTGGGCCGGGAGGCCGCGGCCGTGGCCTTCCCGCTGGAGGAGCTTGCCCGCGTGGACGCAGTCCAGGGGCGGTACGCGCGAGCGCGGACGCGCTACGAGCGCGCGCTGAAGCTCACGGAGGCGACGTTCGGCAAGGACTCCGCGCACGTGGTCAGCATCCTCAATGGACTCGCCGAGGTGCGGCAGGCCCAGCACCGGCTCGACGAGGCCTTGTCGCTGTTCACGCGCGCCTTCGCCCTGTCCGAGCAGCGCCTGCGCCAGGAGTCCCTGGGCTTCTCCGAGTCGCACCGGCTCCACTTCCTCCAGTGGCTGCGCACGGACGAGGAGCGGCTCTATGCGCTGCTGCGCGCCCATCCCGGGGACGCCCGCGTCAGGCGCCTGGCCCTGGGCGCCGCCCTGCTGCGCAAGGGCCGCTCCATCGAGGAGACCGCCAGCATCTCCCGGACCGTCTACCAGGGCCTGGAGGCGAAGGACCGGGACACCTTCGCGCGGCTGGGAGCCCTGCGCGCCCAGCTGGCCCACCTGTCCCTCCAGGGGCCCGGCACGCTGTCGCCCCAGGACTACCCGCGGCGGCTCGCGGCGCTCGCCGAAGAGGGCGATGTCCTGGAAGCCGACCTGGCCAGACGCTCCGCGCCCCTGCGCGCGCTGACCGCGCTTCCGTCGCCCGACGAGGTGGTCGACCGTGTCGCCAACGCCCTGCCTCGGGACGGCGCACTGGTTGAGTTCATCGCCTACGATGAGCGGCACCGGATCCGGGTGGCGGGGCTCGTGTCCCCGGGTGTCCAGCGCCTGCGCTATCTGGCGCTCGTGCTCCATCCCGACGCGACGACCCGGGCCGTGGACCTGGGGCCCGCGGGGCCCATCGACGCGGCGGCGGCGCGCTTCCGCGACGCCCTGGCCCGCCGCGACGCCGGCATCGAAGCCCCGGCCCAGGCGCTCTACCAGCGCGTCTTCCAGCCCCTGCTGCCGCTGCTCGGCGAGCAGCACCATCTCTTCCTGTCACCGGAGGGGCCGCTGGCGCTGGTGCCCTTCGCGGCCCTCCACGATGGCCAGGGCTTCCTCGTGGACGCGTTCGACTTCACCTCGCTGTCCTCCGGCAAGGACCTGCTGCCGCGTCCCCAGGAGCGCACGGCTCCGGCTTCCGTGGTCGTCCTCGCCAACCCGGACTTCAGCCCGGCCCTCGCGGCGTCCCAGCCAGATGCCTCCGCAGGGAGCGCGCGCTCGCGCTTCACGGACCCGGCGCGGAGGGCGTGGGCGTCCACGCCGCTGCCCGGGACAGGCCTGGAGGCGGAGGCCATCCGGCGCCTCCTGCCGCAGGCCCAGCTCTTCCTGGGCCCGGAAGCCACCCGGGAGCGGCTGCTGCGGCTGCCCACGCCCGGTATCCTCCACCTGGCCACGCACGGCTTCTTCCTGGGGGACGTGCCCGGCGACGCCGCCTCCCGCGCGGTCATCCACTTCGGGGCGCTGGCTGACGAGCCCCCGCTCCCCCCGGCCATGGACCCCTTGCTGCGCTCCGGCCTCGTCTTCGCTGGAGCGCGCTCCGGAGGCGAGCTGGTGACGGCGCTGGAGCTGGCGGGGTTGGACCTGTGGGGCACGCAGCTGGTCGTGCTGTCCGCATGCGACACGGGCCGGGGAGACATCCAGCTGGGGCAGGGCGTGTACGGACTGCAACGGGCCTTCCTGGTGGCGGGCGCGGAGACCGTGGTGACGAGTCTCTGGAAGGTGGAGGACGAGACGACGAGCGCGCTGATGAAGCGCTACTACCACCACCTGCTGGCGGGACTGGGACGGGGCGAAGCGCTGAGGGAGGCCATGCGAGCACTCCGTCAGCACCGGCCCCATCCCTACTACTGGGCCCCCTTCATCGTCGTAGGCCGGGATGCGCCCCTCCACGGACTCACCGGTGCGCTTCCAGGCCCTCGCTCCGCGCCTGTCCCCGTGCAACCTCGCCTCAGGAACTGCGCTGAGGTGTCGCCGGCGGGAGGACCGAGGCCAGCCATTGCTTCCGCGTCTCCCTGCTGAACGTGGGCGCATGGGCTTTCAGCCAGGCCGCCAGCGCCTGTCCCATTGCCTCGGCGGACGGGTAGCGGTCGTCCACGGACCTCGCCAGCGCGCGCTCGAGGATTCGCACGAGCTCCGCATCCAGGGAGGGGTTGCGCTGCCGGGCGGGAATCAGTCTGCCCTCCATGACATCCCTGACGGTGTTCCCGTCAAAGTCGCTCCTCACGTGAAGGTCTCCGCACAGCAGGGTGTAGAGCAGCACGCCCAGGACATACACGTCGGCACGGCCATCCACCGGCGCGTCCAGCAACTGCTCGGGAGCGAAGTACTTCAGCTTGATGCCCATCACGCCCACGCTCCACTTCGCCCACGCCTTCCGCAGCGTCCACCGATTGAAGCCGAACTCGAGGAGCTTCACCTCCCCGCCGTTGCCCATCAGCACGTTCGAAGGGCTGAGCTCTCCATGGACCAGGCCCACGTGTGGGTGCGCGGGCTGCAATCCCTGGCAGATATCCATGCCGATGCTCACAACGATGGGCTCGGGCAACGTCCACATGCCCCGCCGCCGGAGCATGACCTGCACCCAGCCCAGGTCCTGCCCCTCCGCCCACTCCCGGACCAGGAAGGGCTCGCCGTCGGCCATACCGAAGTCCAGGACGCGCACGACGTTTTCGTGCTGGAGGCGTGCCGAGAGGGAGGCGAGGTCGAGGAATTCCTCGACGACCGCGGGGTCCTCCGTCAACCCCGGTGACAACCGCGTGAGGACCACGGGCCTGCTGCCGGCGGGTGCCTCCGTGGCGAGCGCCTGGTGACGCATGAACAGGCTGCCCATGCCCATCTGCTCCAGCAACTCGAACCTGCCAAACCGTTCCGTCCGGGGAGTGCCCACGTCCAGGGACGCTAGCAGCCCGGGCCGGAGTTCGCGTCAGCTCCGGGCGGCCGGAGGCGGCATGGGGGGCGCGGTGCGCTGCCATGCCTCCAGCTCCTGCACGCGCCCCAGCCAGGCCCGGAGGTTCGCGTAGCCTTCAATGGGCAGGCGCGCCGGGCCCGCGAGGGCGAACGACGCGGCGAGCGAGAGGTCCGCGAGCGTCAGGCGCTCCTGCGCGACCCACGTCCTGCCCGCCAGGTGCGAGTCCAGCACGGGCGCGGCCTGCGCGACGAGGGCCTCGCCGCGCGCGACCTCGACGGGGTCCGGCGGCCCGCGGCCGGTGCGCTGCTTCACGAAGTTCTCCTGGACGAGCACGGTGTTCGCCGGGGCCATGTGGGCCGAGCACCAGAACAGCCAGCGGTTCACGTCCGCGCGGCCCTGCGCGTCCGCCGGGAGCAGGGTCTGCCCCGGGGTCTTCTCCGCGAGGTACACCATGATGGCGCGCGACTCCCAGAGCACGAAGCCGCCGTCGTCCAGGACGGGCACGCGCCCGTTGGGGTTGATGCCCAGGTACGACGCCTCGCGCTGCTTGCCCGTGGTGAGGTCCACCACGATGCGCTCCAGGGGGATGTCGAGGTGGGCGGCCACGAGCAGCACGCGGCGCGAGTTTCCGGACAGGGGATGGAAGTAGAGCTTCAAGACGGACCTCCGGGACGGCAGGGATGAGGAAGAGGACCTATCCCCCCGGAGTGACAAGGGTCTGTCAGGTATTGTCAGGGGCGCGGCTTCCGCGCTCGAAGGCGCAGGCGTCCGGGGCCGGGGGGCTACGGCGCGCTCATGGGGGCCGAGTAGTGCACCGGCGGCGACTCACCTGGGAAGGTGGGAATGCGCTCGAGGAACTGCTCGTCCACGTAGCACCAGGCCCAGTCCTCCCCAGGCTCGAACGATTTGATGACCGGGTGAGCGCTTTCGTGGAAGTGCTGGGTCGCGTGGCGTGACGGCGAGTCATCGCAGCAGCCCACGTGCCCGCAGGTCAGGCACATCCGGAGATGAACCCAGTCCCCTCCGTCCTTCAGACACTCCGCGCATCCATGGCCGCTGGGATGGACGGGAGCCGTCCGGTGCTGTTCGGTCGCTTCCAGGTGGGGACATTCCTTCTTCATGGCTCGCGCTCCGGGTTGGGGCCTCCGCCCAATGGCCTCATGGTGTCGAACATGGGGATGTGAGGGCCCCGGTCGCAACGCGTGGGGGTGGAGGCCCGCCAGGCGTGCAGCCGCATTCCCGGTTGGGCCCACGCATCCGGGAGGCGGTCACTCCTCCTGGAGGATGAGCAGGCCCCGGTTCGCGTCCACCACGTAGATGAACCCGTCCCCGGGCACGCGGATGCCAATGGCGCCCGAGAAGAACTCGGAGCCCGTCCGGAGCGGCATGGGTTTATCCTCCACTCTTTGCTCAGAAGATGCCCTGTCCCGGCGTGAGGACGCGGTCCGGGTCGTAGCACTGCTTCGCGTGCTCGAACCGCGCCCAGGCGGGGTGGAAGTGGCGGCGCCAATCGGCGGGGCTCAATGGCACGGCGTCCACGGGATAGATCTTCCCGCCAATGGCCGTGAGGCGGTCGAAGATGGCGCGGTTCTTCTGCACGAGGGCTGCGACGTTCTCCGGAGTCGGTGGAATGGCGGTGCGCAGCAGCGAGAAGAGGAAGACGTGTCTGTCGTTGGGAGTGCGCAGGAAGGGGGCGGTCAGCTCCGAGGCGCGGAAGGGGTAGAGGAGGATGGGCCCCTGTCCCATGTCGGCCTCGGTGGTCTGCGAGAGGACCTCCTGGACGAAGGACTCGGCGGACCGGGCGGGGACGAACATGTCCAGCCACGGATGGGGGAAGCCCCAGACGCCGAGTTGCTTGAGCAGCTCGACCAGCGGCGCGAGCCGGTTGGCGAAGTCGAAGTAGCTGCCGTCGCTCACCTGGAGCGTTTCCGGCTGGAAGCCCAGGCCCGCGAGCAGTCTCCCGTCGTGCGGCTCCGAGCCCGGGGTGAAGTACTTCACCACCTCGAGCTGGTACGCCCGGCCTCCGTTGGAGGCGACGACGGAGCCCTCCACGTAGTCGAAGCGTCCGTCCTCGATGAGCCGCCGCTGGTCCTCCATGAAGCGGTGCAGGTCGTTGTACCGCGCGAGATACGTCCGGGCGCGGGGCTGCACTTCGACGAGCCGCACCCTGGCTTTCACGATGATGCCGAACTGGCCCAGGCCCGAGCGCACGGCGTCGAACAGGGGCCGCTCACGCCAGCGCGAGCACCGCACGAGCTCACCCCGGCCCGTGACGACGGCCATCTCCAGGACGTTGTCCACCTGGAGGCCCCAGCGAAACGCCTGTCCGCCGATGCCTCCCGCGGACAGCGTTCCGCCGATGCTCAGCTCGATGTAGTCGGTGAGCACCGGCGGGCTCTTGCCGTGGGGAAGCGAGGCCTGGAGCAGCTCGTGCCACCGGACGCCCGCATCCACCCAGGCGCTGTCCTCGCCGACCTCGTGGATGGCCGACAGCGCGGACATGTCGATGACGATGCCCGCCGGCACCTGGGACTGGCCGAAGGTGCTGTGGCTCTCACCGAGGCCCCGAGCGGCGGCGATCTTCAGGCCCTGGCGCCGCGCGAAGCGGACCATGCCCACGATGTCCTTCACCGAGCCGGGAACGAGCACCGCCCACGGCGTACGGTGGAGGATGTGACCGAAGTCCTCCGAGGCCGCGGTCCGCGACGCTGGGTCCATCAGCAACTCGCCATCGAGCCGCGGCAGGGGGACCGCGCCAGCCTCCTGCGTGGAGGCCCAGCTCCGGCTCATGGGGTTGAAGGCCACTGCCACCAACGCACCTTGGAGCAACGTCCTCCGGGAGACCGTTCGACTCGACATCCACTCCTCCTTCTACAGTCAGGGCACTCCAGGATACTCACAGCGCGCCCATCCGCGCCGGTGGCCAGAAGCGCAGCCAGGCGCGGCCGGTGACGGAGTGCACGGGCAGGAAACCCCAGACATGTGAGTCGCTGCTGCCGTTGCGGTTGTCCCCGAGGACGAAGAGCCTGTCCTCGGGCACGCGCGCGGGCCCCCATTCGTAGGCGGGCGCCTGCGCGACGTAGGGCGCCGAGGAGACGGTCGCCGCTCCCTGCTGCACGCTGTGTGATGACTGGGCTGTTCTACAGCTGTAATGGCGACCCGGCGTGCGAGGCGAAGTGCCAGCAGGACGAGGTGCTCTGCTGGGAGCGGTGCAACTAAGGCTGCTGAGCCCCAGGGCATTGAGCAACGCCTGAGCTGACCACGGGCTGGGGACCGCGAGGTCTCCAGCCCGTTTTCATCAGGTGGGCGTGAAGCACGACAGGGACAGCGACTCCCCCCGGGGCAGGCGCGCTTCGACCATGGCGCCCAGCCGCCGCACCAGGGTCATCAGGTTCGTGTGCTTCTCCACGAACGCCCCCTGGATCTGCCCGAAGCCATGGGAGTCGAAGAGGTAGAAGACGCCGTTCACCCGGGCCACGGCCACCGTGTAGCCCCCGATGACGATGGCGAGCCCCAGCGGCGCGTCATTCCTGGCGAAGAGGTTGTGGAGCGTGGAGGACAGGGACATGCGTCCGCAGGTCTGCTGTCCTCCCCACGCAAGCCCCAGGTCGGCCAGCATGCCGTCCGGGGTCTCGTAGGGATTGAGGTGGATGCCCTCCAGCATCTTCTCCCCCTGGAGGCCCTTCACCTGGTTGGCGAAGTGCGTGGCACCCTCGATGCCCGCGACGATGCCCTGGTAGAGCGTGGCCCCCTGGATGACCACGTCATTCACGCCGTCGACGTCCAGGGCTTCGGGGGCGCGCAGCAGCCTCGCCAGCGCCAGGATGGAGATGGGCGAACAGGCACTCCCCGCGCCGGGGATGCCGAACTGGGAGAAGCTGCCCTCCGTCACGTTGGGCCGGGTGGCCTGGGGCTTCGCGACGTCCGTCGGGGTCTTCATGCTGGCGGCCAGGGAGAGGATGTCCGCCAGCGCCTTGACGTCCCGGGGCGTGGGCCGCTCGAGGGTGGGCGCGAAAGGGGAGGGGACCTTCAGCAGGGCGTCGTGGTTCGTGCGTGACTTCCAGATGGCCTGGAAGGACGGCGTCGCGCCCAGGGCCTTGAAGGCGCGCCGCAGGCTGTTGCTGAGCTGGCCCTGGGGTTGGTAGGCGGGCAGCTTCTTCGCCTCCGTCTGGACCTCCGCCATCTCGTTGCGCCGCGCCTTGGAGAAGATGAAGCGGATGGTGCCGTAGGCGTTGCGGTCCGAGCCGAGCTGCTGGTTCTTGAGCCCGCTGTCCACCAGCATGAGCAGCGACCGGGCGGGCGCGCCCCGCACGAACTGCCGGATGAGCTGGTTCATGCGCTCCGTGGTGGCGCTGGTCACGTCCAGGACCACCACCCGGTGCGCCTTCAGGTCCAGCCGCTGCAGCGGCACGGTGTTCAGGTTGAAGCGGTTGAGCGGGATGCCCGAGGGCCGCTGGTTCTCACAGTGGTTCACGTCCATCAGGACGACCTGCGCGCCCTGGAGCGTTTCCGTGCGCTTCGTCCAGCGGTGGATGTCCAGCAGGTAGGGGGCTTCGAAGTACATCTGCTCCAGGTAGATGGACACCAGGTCCTTGCGCGTCTCCAGGAGCGCCGTGTGCTTCACTGCGGTCGTCTTGGTCAGCAGCAGCACCTCCCCCGTGTCCATCGTCACCTTGCGCTTCTTCTGGTTGGTGTATTCGACGTTTCCGGAGCTGGGGACGAACAGGTGGCTTTTCGAGCCCAGGTCCTTGGCGACGTAGTCCTTGCCGTCGATGTTGACGGATTGGATCTTGTCCAGGGGCAGCTTGTCGATGACGTGGATCTCCTGCTCCCACACGTCGCGGAGCCAGAACCGCGCGCAGTGCATCGCGATGGAGATGGCGTTCATCCCGTTCTGGACGATGAGCTTCTGGTGCACCATCCGCCGGCTCTGCTGCGGCGTGGCGGTGGGTGCGTCGAACTCCTCGTCGGAGTCCGAGGCGCCGCCGTCGTCCTCCTCGTCGTCCTCCAGCATCCGCAGCCGCACCGTGCTGACGCTTTCGAGCACGGTCTTCTCCGTCGCGAAGACCGCGGCCTTCCAGCGTGAGAACTGATCATCCCGCACGGGGTCGTACGCCGCCCGGGTGCGGTGCAGCAGGAGGTTGGTCAGCTCCAGGAAGTCCGAGTCATCCTGGGAGTCGAACCGGCACGGCACCTCCAGCTTCTCCAGGTCGAGCGTGTAGCGCTCCAGGTCCCCGGATGCGTTGAAGCTCAGGGTGGGCTGCTTCGCCGTGCCCGTGATGCTCCAGAGGCTGCCGTCCAGGACCGCCTGGATGGCTCCGCTGATGCCGTTGCCCTCCCGCGCCAGGGCGTCATAGCTCTTCTGGGTCGCGAGGGACGCGCCGCTGAACGTGCGCTGCGCGTCCTCCAGCAACCCCTTCCGCTTGTCGACCTTCTGGGTGAGGTAGTCCAGGACGGTGCTCGTGGACTTGAAGGGGGCCTCGTCCGTCCCGCGGTACTGGACGTAACGCTTGCTGCGGAAGAACGGCACGTCCACCGTCTGGTTGAGCCCCGTGGACAGGAACTCCCGCAGGTCCTCCAGGAACCACTCGATGGCCTCCCAGACACACATCAGGTAGCCCTTGGGGGCGATGCCCAGGGCCAGCCGGATGGACGGCCCGGTCTCCGCCGTGGTGGGCGTCAGGAAGCCGAAGCTGGAGCGGATCACGCAGGGCATGAAGAAGCCCGCCCGGAAGGCGATGAAGTCGATGTAGCCGTTCAGGATGGAGGCGGCGTATTCGACGAAGCGCTTGATATAGGTTTCATCCGTGATGTGCTGCTGGATGAGCCGGCCCACGTCGATTTGCAGGCATGGGTAGTCATTGGCCACGTAGACCGATGGGTGCTTCAGCTTCTCCGCCAGGAAGCGGCTGTTGCGTGTCTCATGGCGGAGGATGGCGTCGTAGAGGACGCTGTCCGAGGACCAGCTCTCGCGTTCCTGCTCGGACAGGTCCTCCGGTACGTCGAGCGTCTCCAGGAAGTTCTTGAAGCCGGAGACGTTCGCGGGCGTGGGCCGCTGCCGCTCGTACTCGTTCCGGGTCTTGTTCCAGGCGAGCGGTGGGTCGGGAGGCTTGTAGGGGGTGAACTCGTCTCCGTGGTTCTTGGACTTGTCGGAGCGCGTATAGGTGTGGGCGTGCGTCCCCTCTGGCTTCAGCTCGCGGAAGCGGATCACCTTGGCGAGCCGGTACTTGTGGCGCGACGAGAGGAACGTCATCCCCTTCGGCCGCTTCAGCGGGAAGGGGACGTGGAAGTCACAGGCGTACTTCTGATGGAGCTTGCGCTGGAGCTTCGCTTCGCTGCGTCCAATCCGGCGCGGGGGCGTCTGGATGAACTTGGGGTAGATGGCCCCGCAGGCCGTGCACCGGAGCATGTGCTTGCTCCACCCGCCGCACCGTGGACACCGTGTCATGGGCGCGAAGGTTAGCACCCAACCCTGGCACCTACCGCCGAGGCAGCTCGACCTCCACATCCGTCGGTCCGAGCACCCGAGGGCCCTCCGGCGTCCACACGATGGGGTCGATGCACAGCCGCCGTGCCGTCTGGCCCACGTCCCACGCGTGGTAGACCATCACGTCCTGACCGTCAGGCCCCACGACGACGCTGTTGTGCCCGGGGCCGAGGACGCGGCCGGGGACCGTGCGCAGCAGCCGGGGCGCACCCTTTGGCTCCGTCCACGGCCCGAGCGGGTGGTCCGCGACGGCATACGCGACGCCGTACGACGGCGTGAGCCATGAGCCTCCGGAGTAGAAGCACCAGTAGCGCCCGTGCCGCTTCACGACGGACGGTCCCTCCAGCGTGTGCCAGTCATGGACCTGGCCGTACATCGGGCGCTGGCGCTGGTAGATCTGCCAGTCATCCGAGGGCGTGAGCATCGTGCGCGCTCCGCCGCGCAGGGCCGTCATCCCGTCGAGCACGTCCACCGCGAGCATCGTTCCGACCCGCGCTCCCTCCAGCACGTCCCGGGCGTGGAAGAGGTACCAGGTCCCGTCGTCATCCCGGAACGGCGAGGCGTCGATGGCGAACCGCTCGTTCGGGGTCAGGTTGATGCCCTGGTCCCGGAACGGGCCCGTGGGCGCGTCCGCCACCGCGACGCGCAGGTGGTGGCCCCGGTCCTCGAACCCCACCGAGTAATACATCCACCAGCGCCCCTCGTGCTCCGCGACCTCCGGCGCCCAGTAGTCCGTACCCTGGGCGGGCGGCAGCGGCTCCAGCGCGCCGCCCACCGACGTCCAGTGCACGAGGTCGGGGGAGGTGAGGACCTCGAACGGGCGTCCATCAACGACCTTCCCGGTGCCATAGGCGACGTAACCGCTTTGCGTGCGCAGCACGAACGGGTCGGCGAAGTATCCATCGTGGACGGGGTTGCGATAGCGGATCGGCATGGCGCGGTTGGATATCACGCGTGGCTCCACGACCGTGGTGACGCCTGATACCCTCCAGACAAACAGCCTTCAGGAGAACTCCCTTGTCCGGCATCGGCAGCACATCGTTCCGCGGCGTTCTCGCCGCCGCCCTGGTCCTGAATGGCTGTGCCACGAAGAGCGAGACGCCCCCTCGGGCCGGCGTGTCCTTCCCGCCCGTGTTCCGGGCCAACTTCCCGGACCCGTTCATCCTCGAGCACGAGGGGCGCTACCTCGCCTATGCGACGAATGACGGCGCCAACGTGCAGATGGCGGCCTCCACCGACCTGATGAACTGGCGGCTGCTCATGGAGGAGGGGGCGTCCGGCCGCAAGCACGACGCAATGCCTGTCCTGCCCACGTGGGCGAAGGAAGGCTTCACCTGGGCCCCCGAGGTGCTGAAGACCGACGCCGGCTACGTGCTCTATTTCACCGCACGTCACACGGCCAATGGCCTGCAGTGCATTGGCGCCGCGACCAGCCAGGATCCGCTCGGGCCGTTCACGTCGGAGGCCTCCGCGCCCCTCGTCTGCCAGGAGGCGCTCGGCGGCACCATCGACGCGAGCCCCTTCCGGGCCCCGGACGGGCAGCTCTACCTCTACTTCAAGAACGACGGGAACCACTCCGCCTTCAACAAGCCGACGGAGCTCTTCGCCCAGCGGCTCTCCCAGGACGGACTCCAGCTCGTGGGCGAGCCTGTCTCGCTCGTGCGCAATGACAAACCCTGGGAGCGGCACGTGGTGGAGGCGCCCACCATGGTGGAGCGGGGTGGGGCGTACTTCCTGTTCTTCTCCGCCGGGGACTATGGCTGGCAGGACTCGGAGCGCGTGTCGAGCTACGCCGTCGGCTACGCCACCTGCGAGGGGCCGCTGGGCCCCTGCGTGGATGCGCCCACCAATCCGTTCCTCGCCAGCACGTCCCAGCCCTGCCTCAGCGGCCCCGGTCATCAGGCCGTGTTCCAGGCCGGCGGCAAGGACCTGATGGCCTTCCACTCCTGGTCCGCGACCCCGTCCTGCGGGCCCGCGAACCAGGGCCGCTTCATGCACCTCGCCGAACTGTCATGGCAGAACGGCGTGCCCCGCCTGGCCCCGCGCTGAAGCTCCCGGCTCAGGGAGCTCCAACGCGGACCGGTGGGCGCTAGATGCGGAAGCGCAGGCCCAGCGCGAAGATGCTCTCCTCGTAGCGCACGTCGCGGGGGTACGTGTCACCCTCGGGCGTGAACTGCCGGAAGCTGCGGTAGGGATTGCCGAGGATGTTGGACGCGTCGAACGTGAAGGAGAGGCCGTCCAGCGGCTTCGACTTCCAGGGCGCGAAGCTCGCGGAGAAGTCGAGCCGCGCGACGCCGTCCACGTACTCGCCCGTGAAGCCGTCGCCGTCGGGGTTCTGGACGTAGCTGGTGATCCACCGCGAGCGGCGGTTGTACGCCAGCCGCGCGGAGAGCCCGTCGCGCTCGTACATGGCGACGAGGTTGTAGGACCACTTGGACACGCCGGGGATGCGGCCCGTCTCGCCCAGCGCCAGGTTGAAGCCCGTGGGGAAGGCCTGCTCGTCGTCCAGGTACGTGACGTTCGCGTAGACGCCGAAGCCCCTCGCGAAGCCCTCCGGGAGGAAGTCGAAGAACGTGCCGACGGACGCCTCGAAGCCCTGGATGCTGCCCTCGCCGCCGTTCACAGGGATGTTCACGCGCACCCGGTCCGCCCCGTAGGTGGGGTCGTCCCGCGTCACATCCAGGTTCGTGATGAAGCCCTTGATGTCCCGGTGGAACAGGGCGAGTGACGCCATGCCGGTCTGCAGGAAGTAGTACTCCAGCGAGGCGTCGTAGTTGTTGGAGCGCACGGGCTCCAGGTCCGGGTTGCCGCCGCTGCCGGTGATCTGACAGCCCGGCGGCGGGTTCGGATCATTCAGACAGGGCGGGGGCGAGCCGAGGGTGACGGGGCGCATCTGGTCGAAGCCCGGACGCGTGCGCGTCTGGTTGGCGGTGAGCCGCAGCTGCACGCCAGGGACGAGGCGGATGCGCGTGGTGGCGTTGGGGAGCAGGTTGGTGTAGCTGCCGCTGCCCTTCTGGACGACGCCGTCCACCGACGTGGTGGAGACCTCCGTGTGCGTGCCCACCACGCGGACGCCGACGACGCCGTCCACCGGCACGCTGCCGATCTTGAACGCATAGCGGCCCTGGCCGTAGCCGGCATAGGTCTGCTCGCTCGCGTCGAAGATGCGCAGCCGCTCCGGGTCGCCCGGGTTGAAGCCCTGGATGGCGCGCAGCTGCTCCACGTTGTTGCGGAGGCTGTCATACGTCGGCACCACCCACGTGCGCGTCCGCTGGATGTCCCCGCCGCCGCGGAAGCCGCCGCGGAACACATGGAGGTCCACCGGCATGTCGGTGAGCGGCGTCCCGGCCGCCAGGCCGCAGGGCGCGCCGGGGTTGCCGCCGTCATCGTCGGCGCAGTAGCGCTGGCCGTTCTCCTGGTAGGCGTCGCGCGTCGTGGCCCGGAGGCCGAACTCGATGGTCGGGAGGAAGGACACGCCCGTCCGCAAGTCGGCGTCCGCGCGGGCCTGCCAGTCGTCACCCGCCGCGACATACGAGCGGTCGAAGAAGCCGACGTAGCGGTAGTTGGCGGCGTCCGTCAGGTCGTAGTCCTGCAGCATGAACTCCATGCCGCCGGGCCCGCGGGGCACGTCGAAGTTGACGTCGAACGTGGGGGAGGTGGCCAGCTCCTGGTCGAAGCTGTAGAGCGACAGGTCGAACCGGCTGTTCGTCCGCGCGACGTCGGCCGTGACGCGCAGCGGCCCCGCGTCGTACACGCCGCCGATGGCGACCTGGACGGTGTCCGTCTTGCGTTCGGTGGCGCCCTGGAACATGAACGGCCGGGCGGCGTTCTCCACCGTCATGCTCTGCGCCTGGTCCGTCGTGCCCGGACGCAGCGTCACGTTGGTGTAGCGGTGGCCGTCGCCCCACAGCCGCATCTCCAGCTGACGGTCGGAGACCTGGTCGCGGTAGCCCTGCCAGAGTCCGTCGACATAGAACTCGAGCGCGTCATTCGGCTTCCACTGCACGGAGGCGTTGACGGACGGCCGCTCGCGCTGGCCTCCGCCGTAGAAGATGCCCACCACGTCCGGGGAGACGAACTGCTGGCCCGTGACGGCGTCCGTGCCGGGATTGATGAAGCCGGTGTTCCAGCGCGCGGAGTCCAGGTAGTTGAGGCGGGTGTAGGAGAGGTTGACCAGCGCGCCCAGCTCGCCCGCGCCGGTCTTCCAGCGGTCGGTGATGAGCAGGTTGGCGTTCGGATCCGCCCGGCCGGACTGGTTGGCGTAGGAACCCCGCACGGCGCCGGAGACCTCGAAGCCGTCGAAGTCGAACGGCCGGCGGGAGCGCACGTCGATGAGGCCCGCGAGGCCGCCCTCGACCTGATCGGCCGTCGTGGACTTGAAGACCTCCAGCGCCGCGATGCCGCCCGCCGGGAAGTCCGCGAGGGCGACGCTGCGCGTCTCCGCCGTGAAGATCTCCCGGCCGTTGTAGGTCGTCGTGAGGTCGGGCAGGCCGCGCACCAGCACCTGGCCGTTCGCCTCGCCGCGGGCGCGGTCCACCTGGACGCCCGGGATGCGCGCCGCCGTCTCGGAGACGGTCACGTCCGGCAGCTTGCCAATGTCCTGCGCCACCACCGTGTCGACGATCTGGTCGGAGTCGCGCTTGATGGTCTGCGCCTGCTGCATGCTGCGCTGGAGGCCGACGACGACGACCTCCTCGTAGAACTCGTCAGCGCCGACGTCGTAGGGCTCGGTGGCTTCGGCGTACGTGCCTGCGTCCACCTGCTGCGGGGGGGCCTGCACCACGGTCCCGGCGTCCGTCCCGGCGTCAGGGGCGGACGGCGTGTTCTCCGCGGTCCGCAGGGGCGCATCCGCCTGGGCCGCAAGGGCTCCGGACGGGGCGGTGGAGAGCATCAGCAGCGCGAGGGAGGTCGGACAAGGAAGAAACTTCTTCAAACGCATCCAGTGCTCTCCTAAAATTTCATGCAATCCTGGTTTGTTCGGGTGGCATCTGCCTTAGGGTCTGGAGGGTGTCAAGACGAGTTATCAGTGTTTCGTGGCGTCCCGGGCCAAGAGGAAAGATAAGACTCTCTGCGTCATGGATTGGACCTATGTCCACTTGTCTGTGATTCGTGGACCCGGGGACGTGCGCGGGTTCACCCGGAGCGGGGTTTCCAGCTCTTGCTTCCGGCGCGAGATCGCCTGACGTAGTCTCGCGCGCCCATCTTCATCGCAGGAGGCCGCGTGGAGCGGAGTCCCTTTGGTACGGCCCCGGGCGGTCAGCCGGTGGATGTCTACACGCTCACCAACCGGCAGGGGATGGAGGCGCGCGTCACGAACTACGGCGGCATCCTCCTGAGCCTGCGCGTGCCGGACCGGGACGGCCGCTTCGACGACGTGGTGCTGGGCTACGACGCGCTGGCGGACTACGTGGCGGAGTCCCCGTACTTTGGCGCGCTGGTCGGCCGCTATGGCAACCGCATCGCGCGGGGCCGCTTCACGCTCGACGGCCGGCAGTACACGCTGGCGACGAACAACGGGGTGAACCACCTGCACGGCGGGCTCAAGGGCTTCGACAAGGTGGTGTGGACGGCGGCGCCCTTCGAGGATGCTCAGGGCATGGGCCTGGTCCTCACCTACGTCAGCCCCGACGGCGAGGAGGGCTATCCGGGGACGCTGACGGCGCGGGTGACGTACACGCTGACCGCCGGCAACGCGCTCGTCTTCGACTACCACGCCACCACGGACAGGCCCACGCCGGTCAACCTCACGCAGCACAGCTACTTCAACCTCGCGGGCGACGGGCAGCGCGACATCCTGGACCATGTCGTCACGTTCAACGCGGACCGCTTCGTCCCGATTGACGCGACGTCCATCCCGCTGGGGCCGCTGCGCGACGTGACGGGCACGCCGTTCGACTTCCGGCGGCCCACCGCCATTGGCGCGCGCATCCGGCAGGACGACGAGCAGCTGCGCAACGGGATTGGCTATGACCACTGCCTCGTGCTCGACAAGGGGGGCCAGCCCGGCGCGCTGACGCGGGCCGCGCACGTGCTGGAGCCCACCACCGGCCGGGTGATGGAGGTCCACACCACGGAGCCGGGCATGCAGTTCTATTCCGGCAACTTCCTGGACGGCACGCTGAAGGGGAAGCGGGGCGCCGTCTACCACCACCGCTTCGGCTTCGCGCTGGAGACCCAGCACCTGCCAGACTCACCGAACCAGCCGGCCTTCCCCTCCACCATCCTGCGCCCGGGCGAAGAGTACCGCTCGCGCACCGTGTACCGCTTCTCCGTCTCTGGAGCGTGAAGCTCCACTCGCGTCCCCACCCTGGTGAATACATCCATGACGCTTCGCGAACAGGTCGAGCAGGACTTCCACCGGCGCTTCGGCGCGGCCCCCACCGCCGTCGTGCGGGCCCCGGGCCGCGTCAACCTCATCGGTGAGCACACCGACTACAACGACGGCTTCGTGCTCCCCATCGCCATCGACCGCGAGGTGTGGATCGCCTTGCGTCCGCGCGAGGACCGCCGCGTCGTCGTCCACTCGCTCGACTACGGCGAGTCCCTGTCCTTCGAGATCGGGCCGCTGTCTCGCGCCGGCAAGGAGTGGGGTGAGTACCTCAAGGGTGTCGCCTGGGCGCTGCAGGAGGCCGGCCACACGCTGAAGGGCTGGGAGGGCGTGATGGGCGGGGACGTGCCGCGGGGCGCGGGGCTCTCCTCGTCCGCCGCCGTGGAGCTGGCCACGCTGCGCGCCTTCGCCACGGTGAGCGGCCTGCCGTGGCAGCCCTCCACCATGGCGCTGCTCGGCCAGCGCGTGGAGAACCAGTGGATGGGCCTCAACACCGGCATCATGGACCAGATGATCGTCGCGGGCGGACGCAAGGGCCACGCGCTGCTCATCGACTGCCGCGACCTGTCGCTCCAGCCCGTGCGCCTTCCCCAGGGCGCCGTGGTCGTCGTGCTCGACACGGGGACGCGCCGGGGGCTGGTGGACTCCGCCTACAACGAGCGCCGGAGCCAGTGCGAGGCCGCCGCGCGCTTCTTCGGCGTCAAGGCGCTGCGGGATGTGGACCGGGACACCTTCATGGAGCGGGAGGACGCACTGGACCCGCTGGTGCGCCAGCGCGCGCAGCACGTCATCACGGAGAACGACCGCACCGTGCAGGCCGCCGAGGCGATGCGCGACGGAAACCTGTCGCGGCTGGGCCAGCTGATGGACGCAAGCCATGACAGCCTGCGCGACGACTTCGAGGTCACCAACGAGGCGCTCGACACCATCGTCATGCTGGCGCGAGAGGAGCCTGGCTGCCTGGGCGCCCGGATGACGGGCGCGGGCTTCGGCGGCTGCGCGGTGGCGCTCGTCGAAACCGAGCACGCCGACGCGTTCGTCCAGAGCGTCCACGCGAAGTACGCGCAGGCCACGGGGAACACGCCGCAGTGCTACGTGTGCCAGGCCGCGGACGGGGCGAACGTCGTCTGACGTGCCCCCGGGTGTGGAGCCCTGAACCTCTCTTGTCAGTCCGGGGCGCTTGCCGCCCCCCAGGAACGTGAACGATGGCGGATGTGCTGCTTCGGGATGTGCGGAAGCAATATGGCTCGCAGGCGGTGATTCACGGTGTCTCGCTCGAGCTGCGACACCGCGAGTTCATCGTCTTCGTCGGCCCCTCGGGGTGCGGCAAGTCCACGCTGCTGCGGATGATCGCCGGCCTGGAGGAGGTGAGCGGCGGTGAAATCTCCATTGGCGGGCGCCGGGTCAACGACACGCCAGCGGGTGACCGCGGCATCGCCATGGTCTTCCAGAACTACGCCCTCTATCCGCACATGACGGCGGCCGGCAACATGGCCTTCGGCCTGCGCAACATCGGCACGCCGCGCGCTGAAATCGAAGAGCGCGTGGCGAGCGCCGCGAAGACGCTGCAGATCGAACACCTGCTCAACCGCCGCCCCTCGCAGATGTCCGGCGGCCAGCGCCAGCGAATCGCCATTGGGCGCGCCATCGTCCGCCGGCCCGACGTCTTCCTCTTCGACGAGCCGCTCTCCAACCTGGACGCGGCGCTGCGGGTGCAGATGCGCGTGGAGCTGGTGCAGCTCCACCAGCGGCTGGAGGCGACGTCCATCTACGTCACCCACGACCAGGTCGAGGCGATGACCATGGCGGATCGCATCGTCGTCTTCCGCGACGGGCGCATCGAACAGGTGGGCACGCCGCTGGAGGTCTACCGGTCGCCCGCGAACACCTTCGTCGCCGGCTTCATGGGCGCCCCCAAGATGAACCTGCTCCAGGCGCGGGTGGTGGCCGTCAGCCCCGGCGTGGTGGAGGTCGCCCTGCCGGGCGGCCGGGCCGTGCTCCCCGCCGAGGGCCGCACGCTGGCGGCGGACGCGCCTGTCACCTTCGGCGTCCGTCCGGAGCACGTCCGGCCGACATCGGGGGAGGGCGTCTTCCGGGGACACGCGCGGGCCATTGAACGGCTGGGGCGCGAAACGCTGCTGCACGTGGTGGGGGCGGACGGGGCCACGCTCATCGCCACCGACACGGGGGACAGCACCGTCCGCCTTGGCGACACGGTGTCGCTCGCGATTGAACCCGGCCAGGGCCGGCTCTTTGGCGCGGATGGAATGGCCCTGCCTCCCGCCGCCGCGAGCGCCGCATGAGTGTCCAGGCCACGAGTGTCGTCCCGGTCCAGGCTCCTGAGGCCGGCTCGCGCAACGGAAGCCTTGCGCGCCAGCGCAACGCCGTCGCCGGATATGCCTTCCTGGCGCCCTTCCTCCTGTTCTACGGCGTCTTCCTGCTCTACCCCTTCGCGCTCGGCCTGTGGATGAGCCTGCACGACTGGGAGATCGTCGGGGACTATCGCGAGTACATCGGCTTCTTGAACTACGTGGAGCTGTGGGACGACCCGTACTTCTGGGACGCCCTCAAGCGCACCCTGCAGTTCGCCGCCATGACGGCCCCTGCCGCGACGTTGCTGGGCCTGGTCCTGGCGCTGGCGCTCCAGAAGCCGTTGCGCATCTACGCCGCGCTGCGGGCCGTGTTCTTCGCCTCCAACATCTTCTCCGTCACCGTCGTCACCCTGGTGTGGGCCATGGTGCTCAACCCCGACCGCGGCCTCATCGCCAACGGCCTGCGCGCGGTGGGCCTTCAGCCCATCGCCTTCCTGGCCGACAAGGACTGGGCGATGCCGGCGCTGATGGTGACCTCCCTGTGGTGGACCGCCGGCCTCCCGATGGCGCTCTTCCTCGCCGGCCTCCAGCAGATCCCTCCGGAGGTCTACGAGGCGGCCCGGCTGGACAAGGCGTCGCGGTGGGCGGTGCTGCGGCACATCACGCTTCCGGCGCTCGCGCGCACCACGCTGCTCGTGGTGGTGCTCCAGACGGTGATGCACCTCCAGGTGTTCGGCCAGCCGCTGCTGATGACGCGCGGCGGGCCCGCCAACTCCACCCGGCCGCTGGTGCAGCTCATCTACGAGACGAGTTTCCGCGACTGGCGCTCCGGCTACGCGTCCGCCGTCTCGACGGTGTTGTTCGTCCTGATGTTCGGCGTGGCGCTGCTGCAGTTCCGCCTGTCGCGGCAGGAAGGGGAGTGAGGCGATGAACCGGACCCTGACGGACCGCCTCATCCTCGCCTTGGTGGTGGCCGCCGCCTTCGTGTGGATGATGCCGATGCTGTGGGTGCTGACCCTGTCGCTCAAGCCCAACGAGGAGCTGGTGCGCTCCACGAACGGCATCATCCCCTGGCCGCGCACCCTGGAGCACTTCGCCACGTTGCTGCGGGTGTCCCTGACGCCGCGCTGGCTGCTCAACAGCGTGGTGGTCGCCGTGGGCATGACGGCGGCCACGCTGCTGCTGTCGTCGCTCGCGGGCTACGCGTTCGCCCGCATCGACTTTCCCGGGCGCCGCGCCGTCTTCCTGCTGGTGATGGCCGGGCTCATGGTGCCCGAGCAGGCCATCCTCGTGCCCTTGCACGCCATGTTCGCGGACTGGGAGCTGCACAACACGTACTTCTCTCTCATTGCCCCGCGCCTGGCCGGGCCGATGGGCGTGTTCCTGATGACGCAGTTCTTCAAGGCGGTTCCCCGCGAACTGGAGGAGGCCGCGGAACTCGACAACGCGGGCCGCTTCAAGATCTTCTGGTCGGTGATGCTGCCGCTGTCGCGTCCCGCGCTGACGACGCTGGGCATCTTCACCTTCCTGTTCGCGTGGAACGACTTCCTCTGGCCCGTCGTCACCGCGACGCAGCCGGAGATGTACACGCTCAGCGTCGGACTGGGTTCGTTGCAGGGCAACTTCGCGATGTCGGAGGGGCTCGGCTTCCTGATGGCGTCGGCCGTGTTCGCCAGCGCCCCGATGCTCCTGCTCTACGTCGTGTTCCAACGCTACATCGTGCAAGGCATCGCCATCACTGGCGGCAAGTAGCCGGAAATGGAGCCGCTCCCATGAAGATGAAGACGCTCCTGCTGGCCGCGATGCTTGGCACCAGCTCCGCACAGGCCGGGACGGAGATCACCCTGTTCCGCTTCTTTGGCGGTTGCAGCGACGCGTACGCCAACGTCACGGACGTGACGAAGGCGGTGGGCGAGTGCGGCATCGTCCAGGTGCTGACCAACAAGTTCAACGCGGAGAACACGGACGGCATCACCGTCAAGACGCAGTCGGTGGAGTGGGGCGTCTACTACGACCGGCTGAGCGCCAACGTCGCGGGCCGCACCCCGCCGGACATCGCCGTCATGCACCGCAGCGTCCTGCCGAACTACCAGGTGCGAAACCTCCTGCTGCCGCTGGGCAAGGACTTCGCGGCGGTGGGCATCGACGTCGCGGACTTCGTGCCGGCGGCGCGCGAGGGCGTCACCGCCAACGGCGAGCTCTGGGCGCTGCCGTTCGACCTCCACGCCCTGCTGTGGCACGTCAACGCCGACCTGTTCATCCAGGCGGGGCTCGTGGATGAGCAGGGCCAGCCGAAGCTGCCCCGAAGCCCCGCCGAGCTGATGCAGCACGCCGCGACGATGAAGGCGAAGACGGGCAAGGCCTACTTCGCCATCCCCTCCGGCGCGGACCCGATGCCCTCCTGGCAGTACCTCAGCTGGGTCTGGCAGCAGGGCGGCAACATCGTGGACGCGCAGAAGAAGGAGGCGCTGCTGGAGTCGAAGGAGAGCCGGGAGGCGCTGCGCCTGCTGGACGCGCTCTACGCGGCGGGCGCCGCCAATCCCCAGCACGACTACGCCGCCGCGCAGCAGGCCTTCCTCGCCGGCGACGCGGCGGTGCTGGTGAACGGCACCTGGGGTGTGGACACGTACGCGGCCCAGGCCGCCACGGCGAAGTCAGGCCTCAAGAACTACGTCGTGCGGGACATGCCCTCCCTCTACGGCAGGGAGGCCGTCTGGTCCGACAGCCACACATGGGTCATGCCGAAGCAGCCGAAGCCGGATGCCGCGAAGCAGAAGGCGGCGCTCACCTTCCTGAAGTTCCTCAACGACAACAGCCTCCAGTGGGCCCGGACCGGGCACCTGCCGGTGCGCGTCTCGGTGCTGCAGAGCGCACCGATGAAGGCCCTGCCGCACCGGGCGGAGTACACGCGCACCGCCACCATCGCCACGGCGCTGCCGCCCATCCAGTACCAGCGTGCGCTGGGCGACCTGCTGGTCAACGAGCTGAACTCCACCTGGCTGGTCCAGAAGGATCCGGACAAGGCCCTGGCGGATTCCCAGCGGGCGGCCGCGAGCATCCTGCGCCGCTCCCGTCGCAGATAGCCCCTTCCACGTTTCCTTTGCCTCCACTCGCATCACGCGCCCCCATGACATCTTCCGTTCTTCCTCCGGACGCGACGCGTACGCTCGGCGACATTGTCGCGAACCTGCCGAGGGTCCCCGAACCGCTCGTCGATGAGACGCTGCCAGACCCCTTCGTGCTGCGACTGACGGCGGCGAGCCCCGGTGGCGCGCGCACCGCGGGACTCTGGCTGGTGGCCACCACCAATGATCAGCCGTTCGCCTTCCGGCTGTATCGCTTCGACGGCGGCCGCTGGGTGCCGCACCTGAAGGATGGCAGGCCTTGCGCCATCTTCCCCGAAGGAAGGATCCCCGCGTGGTGGAACGCCGGTGAGCTGGATCCGCTCTCTCCGGGCCTGCCCCGGGACCTCGTCGTGGCTCGCTGGGCCCCTGAGATCGACGTGCGCCACGGGCTGCTCACGCTGCACTACACCGCGAGGGACCGCGCAGGCATCCTGCGCTCCGCCTACGCCACGGCCACCGCCATCGACGGCGAGTGGACGGACCATGGCTTCCTGGACATCAACGTCCGCGTGAAGGACCTGGCGCCTGGCTATCCGGGCGGGCCCGCCGGCGGGAACCCCGTGGTGGGGATGATTGATGGCCACGTGGCCGCGGCGGTCGGCGCGGACGGGAAGGAGCGCACGTTCCTGCTCACCAAGGTGGACGGCAACGGGCTGCAGTGGACGGACCCGGCGACGGGGCAGCGCCACAAGGCGTCCACGCCCATCCTGTCGCATGCGTTCCGGCAGGAGTCCGATGGCCGCATCACGCTCCTGGGCCCGGCGAAGGTCCTGCTCACCAATGGCCCGCATCACGACGGACTGGTCGAGGGCCAGTTCGTGGTGCATGAGAACGGTCAGTCCTACCTCTTCTACAGCGCGGGCTTCTTCGGCAACGCCGAGTACCGCACGTACGTCGCGAAGGTGGACCTGCTGGCGCACGAGGTGCGGGACGAAAGGCTCCTCATCGACAGCCAGAGCCCGGCGCTCGGCGGGCAATGGAATGGCCCGGGTCATCCCTCGTTCGTGCAGGTGGGCGAGGGCCTCCACGCGATGTACCTGCACGCATGGCGCAACGGCACTGAGTACTCCAAGGACGGGGACCAGCGCAGGGCCCTCCAGTTCCATGTCGCCTTCCGGGACCTGGAGGGCCGCCCGTGTGAGCCGTTCGTCGTGGAAGCGCGTTTCTCCACCCCGGCCTGACGAAAGCCTCGGATGCCACTCCTGCCACTGCTGGTCCTCGGCGCCGCACTGACGGCCGCGACCTATACCAACCCTGTCTTCGACGAGGACTTCCCGGACCCCACCGTCCTCGACGCGGGCGGTGGGTGGTACTACGCCTACGCGACGCAGGGCACCGTCGCCGGCAAGGTGCAGAACGTCCAGGCGGCCCGCACGCGCGACCTCGTGAAGTGGGAGCGCGTGGGCGACGCGCTGCCCGTGAAGCCCACGTGGGCGTCGACGACGCAGATGTTCTGGGCGCCGGACGTCCACCGTCGCGGGCGTAAGTTCTTCCTGTACTTCTCCGCCACCCTGGACCCCGAGCGTGCGGAGAGCTTCAAGAAGGAGCGGGGCGCGGTGGACAGCCCGGAGGGCGTCTTCTGCCTGGGTGTCGCCACTGCGTCCAAGCCCGAGGGCCCGTTCCGCGACAGCGGGCGTCCGCTCGTGTGCGGGCTGTCCTTCGTCAACATCGACCCGATGGCCTTCGATGACGCGCGCACGGGGCGCAAGTACCTCTACTGGGGTTCGGGCTTCCAGCCCATCCGCGTGCAGGAGCTGGCGGCGGACGGGCTCTCCTTCAAGAAGGGGAGCGCTCCCACGGAGCTGGTGCGCGCGGACAAGGGCGTCCCGTTCCAGTCCCTGGTCGAGGGCGCGTGGGTCGTCCAGCGCGACGGCTACTACTACCTCTTCTATTCGGGCGAGAACTGCTGCCACGGCCCGCTGCAGGACGTGAAGTACGCGGCCCTGGTGGCGCGCTCCCGCACCCCCACCGGCCCCTTCGAGACGCTGGCGCATGCGACGGGCGCGCCCGACAGCGCCGTGCTGCGCCGGAGCGAGGCGTGGGTCGCGCCGGGCCACAACTCCGTCTTCACCGACCGCAAGGGGCAGGACTGGATTGCCTACCACGCCATCGACGTGCGGCGTCCCTACGTCGAGGAGGTCATCGGCCAGGACCGCGCGGTGCGCCGCCCCATGTTGATGGACCGGCTCACGTGGAAGGACGGATGGCCGCGCGTCGAGGGCGGGATGCCTTCCGCGGGCCCCGTGGCCGCGCCGCGCTGACCGGCAAGTGAGGAGAGGGAACATGAGCACCGTGCACGCACCGCAAGAAACCCACGAGCCGGCCGACCTCCTGCGCGGCCTCTACGGCGACGGCATCATCGGGCTGAAGGGCGCCTTCCCACGCGACTGGGCCGTGCGGATGCGCGAGGACATCGAGACGCTCTTCGCCGAGGCCCGGCAGGTCCCCGGCGGTGCGCTGCCTCGCGGGCCGCAGCGCTGGTACGTGGAGGTGCACCCGGAGCGCATCCGGGGCTTCGTCGACATCGCCACGCACCCGTGGTTCGTCGCCGTCTGCGAGGCGGTGCTCGGCCCCGGCTATCGCATCGTCGAGGTGGGCTTCGACGTTCCCTTCCCGGGCGCGGCGGACCAGCCCTGGCACCGCGACTTCGCCGCGCCGGAGGCCACGACGAAGGGCCGCCGCCTCAACTCGCTGGCCTTCAACCTGACCGCCGTGGACACCATCCCGGAGATGGGCCCGTTCGAGGTCGCGCCCGGGACACAGTGGGATCAATTCGAGGGCTGCCCCAAGGGCATGTTCCCCCCTCGCGAGCTCTGGCCGCGCTACATCGCCCGAGCGGTCCCGAAGCTGCCGCGCATGGGCGACCTCTCCGCCCGCTCCGCGCTGACGATCCATCGGGGCACCGCCAACCGCTCGGACCAGTCGCGTCCGGTGCTGGTGGTGGGCGTGGATGCGCCGGACGCGACGAACGCGAACCACCATGACCTGCAGGTGACACGGCGCTATCTGGAGTCCCTGCCACCCCGCGTCCGCGAGCACCTCACCTACCGCGTGGTCGATACGCTCCAGACCGTGGTGCAGCATCACACCATCGAAGGGCTGCTGAAGCCCGCGTACTGACTTGGGACGTGGGGCCGATGCGTTTCGGTGGAGGGCGCTCTATCCTCCCGCGCGTGAAGACCCAGACCCCGGATGTGGATGCAGAACTGGATGATCCCCGGCTCGCGCGTGACGGCTTCGACGCGGCCAGCTTCCGGGCGCTGCTCGCCCGCTACCAGCGCGGAGAGCTGACGGAGGCCCTGTCGCTGGCGGGCCCGCTCGAACCGCCACGGCCGGGGGATGTCCAACCGCTGCCCGCCGAGGGCACCCCGGCCCACGAAGCCTGCCGTGCGTTGGGAGAGCAGGCGTTCCGCGACGGCGCGGTGGCCGCCCTGGTGGTGGCAGGTGGGGCGGGGACGCGGTTTGGCGG